>NZ_AP014690.1:1050000-1790000 GCF_001547995.1 Asaia bogorensis NBRC 16594 | reverse complement strand
AGCTGCGAGCAAGCTTTGATCCGTGGATATCTGAATGGGGAAACCCACCTAGCGATAGGTATCATGCCCTGAATACATAGGGGTATGAGGCGAACCCGGGGAACTGAAACATCTCAGTACCTGGAGGAAAAGACATCAACAGAGATTCCGCTAGTAGTGGCGAGCGAACGCGGAGCAGGCCAGTAATCATTGTGAAAGAAGCAGAACGGTCTGGAAAGTCCGGCGATAATGGGTGATAGCCCCGTATGCGTAGTGTTCATGATGGTTCTTGAGTAGGGCGGGGCACGTGAAACCCTGTCTGAACATGGGGGGACCACCCTCCAAGCCTAAATACTCCCTGATGACCGATAGTGAACAAGTACCGTGAGGGAAAGGTGAAAAGCACCCCGATGAGGGGAGTGAAAGAGACCTGAAACCGGATGCCTACAAGCAGTCGGAGCCTCTTATGGGGTGACGGCGTACCTTTTGTATAATGGGTCAGCGAGTTTCTGTTTGCAGCGAGCTTAAGCCGGTAGGTGTAGGCGTAGCGAAAGCGAGTCTGAATAGGGCGAATGAGTTGCTGGCAGAAGACCCGAAACCGAGTGATCTAGCCATGGCCAGGCTGAAGGTGCGGTAACACGCACTGGAGGGCCGAACCCACGCCTGTTGAAAAAGTCGGGGATGAGCTGTGGCTAGGGGTGAAAGGCCAATCAAACTCGGAGATAGCTGGTTCTCCGCGAAATCTATTGAGGTAGATCGTCACGTATTGCCCTCGGGGGTAGAGCACTGGATGGGCTAGGGGGACCCAAAGTCTTACCAAACCTAACCAAACTCCGAATACCGAGGAGTATGAGCGTGGCAGACAGACAGTGGGTGCTAAGGTCCATTGTCGAGAGGGAAACAGCCCAGACCACCAGCTAAGGCCCCCAAATCGTGGCTAAGTGGGAAAGGATGTGGGGATTCCAAAACAACCAGGAGGTTGGCTTAGAAGCAGCCATCCTTTAAAGAAAGCGTAATAGCTCACTGGTCTAATAGAAACCCTGCGCCGAAAATGTAACGGGGCTCAAGCCACGTGCCGAAGCTGTGGGTGCATATCTTTGATATGCGCGGTAGCGGAGCGTTCCGTAGGTCTGCGAAGGAGACGGGGTGACCCTCTCTGGAGATATCGGAAGTGCGAATGCTGACATGAGTAGCGACAAACAGTGCGAGAAACACTGTCGCCGAAAGTCCAAGGGTTCCTGCGCAAGGTTAATCCACGCAGGGTGAGCCGGCCCCTAAGGCGAGGGCGAAAGCCGTAGTCGATGGGAACCAGTTGAATATTACTGGGCCTGCCAGAAGTGACGAATGCGATATGTTGTCTGGTCTTATTGGATTGACCAGGCTTTTGGAGCATTCCAGGAAATAGCTCTGGCGTATAGACCGTACCCGAAACCGACACAGGTGGACTGGTAGAGAATACCAAGGCGCTTGAGAGAACGATGCTGAAGGAACTAGGCAAATTGCTCGTGTAACTTCGGGATAAGCGAGACCCGTCCGTGGGCAACCATAGGCGGGTGGCACAGACCAGGGGGTAGCGACTGTTTAGTAAAAACACAGGGCTGTGCGAAGTCGAGAGACGACGTATACGGCCTGACGCCTGCCCGGTGCCGGAAGGTTAAGAGGAGATGTGCAAGCATTGAATTGAAGCCCCGGTAAACGGCGGCCGTAACTATAACGGTCCTAAGGTAGCGAAATTCCTTGTCGGGTAAGTTCCGACCTGCACGAATGGCGTAACGACTTCCCCACTGTCTCCAGCATCGACTCAGCGAAATTGAATTCCCCGTGAAGATGCGGGGTACCCGCGGTCAGACGGAAAGACCCTATGAACCTTTACTGCAGCTTTGCAGTGGCATCAGAGACATCCTGTGTAGGATAGGTGGGAGGCTACGAACCCGGGACGCCAGTACCGGTGGAGCCGTCCTTGAAATACCACCCTGAATTTTTCTGATGTCTAACCGAGACCAGTCTAGCCTGGTCCGGGACCCTGCATGGTGGGCAGTTTGACTGGGGCGGTCGCCTCCCAAAGTGTAACGGAGGCGCGCGATGGTGGGCTCAGGTCGGTCGGAAACCGACTGTCGAGTGCAATGGCATAAGCCCGCCTGACTGTGAGAGTGACAGCTCGAACAGAGACGAAAGTCGGCCATAGTGATCCGGTGGTCCCACGTGGACGGGCCATCGCTCAACGGATAAAAGGTACTCTAGGGATAACAGGCTGATCTCCCCCAAGAGTCCACATCGACGGGGAGGTTTGGCACCTCGATGTCGGCTCATCACATCCTGGGGCTGGAGCAGGTCCCAAGGGTTCGGCTGTTCGCCGATTAAAGTGGTACGTGAGCTGGGTTTAGAACGTCGTGAGACAGTTCGGTCCCTATCTGCCGTGGGTGTATGAGACTTGAGAGGATTTGTCCCTAGTACGAGAGGACCGGGATGAACATACCTCTGGTGTACCGGTTGTCGCGCCAGCGGCACAGCCGGGTAGCTAAGTATGGACGGGATAACCGCTGAAAGCATCTAAGCGGGAAACCCACCTCAAAACTAGGTCTCACAGGGCCGTGAAAGACCATCACGTCAATAGGCCGGGTGTGGAAGCGTGGTAACACGTGAAGCTAACCGGTCCTAATCGCCCATATCGCTCACACAACGCTCTCCAAAAGAGAGCATACACATGCATAGCAATCATCCACGCAATCACACTCATCATACACAAACACCAACCTCCACACCGACACACAGTTGTCGGGTGGATCAGAAGACCTGGTGGCTATGGCGGGAGACTTCCACCCGATCCCATCCCGAACTCGGCCGTGAAACGCCCCAGCGCCTATGATACTGCATCTCAAGATGCGGAAAAGTCGGTCGCCGCCAGGTCCCCTGATCCACCCCACAAAACACACCACCACCCCCGCGGGGTGGAGCAGCCCGGTAGCTCGTCAGGCTCATAACCTGAAGGCCGCAGGTTCAAATCCTGCCCCCGCAACCAAAATACCCACACAATACACAATCCAGACGCAAGGCCTCAGCTTCAGTGCCCGAGGCGTTTTTGGCGTTCCAGGCCTTACACCCAAAGCCCGCGTTTGACAGCGCATTCAATCTGCCCCCTATCGTACTCTGGTGCTCTGGTGCTCTGGTGCTCTGGTGCTCTGGTGCTCTGGTGATCTACACGTTTAGTGTCCCAGGTAATGGAAATGTGGCCGATGAGATCCTCCGCTTGGTTCCCAAAGAGTGCAGGACAACGGAAGGGTGGCTTGGGCTCTCGTCAAGTCTGGTAATCGTCGCACGGTAGAGCTCGGCCAGACTAGGCGACAGGGCCCGTGTAAAAGTCTGGACCTGTGTCGCAGCATCGCATCGCCGTTTACGCCGTGCTTCCCAAGCGACCCATTCGGCATCTGTGGTTCGGTTGCAGATCTCTGCCTTGATGGCGGTCGTCACGTTCGCGATTTCTCTTCTCGTCCGGGCGAGGGAGGATGGCGCACGACGTCTGCGCCGCAGGAATCGAGATACCATTAATAGATGGCAGAAACCGGAATATTGGCGCGGTATCCGTGCGGCCGAACCATCACCTGCGCGAGTGCGCTTGGCCCGTCTCAGGCAATGAAGCGCCACCAGTTGTGACGACTAGCCTCACCGCCGAAGGCCGTGGCGCGCCAGTTTGAAACGCCGGCGATGCCTCCGCTTGATCAGACGGATCTTGGTTTGAAAAGGTGGAACATCGGGCCAGTCAGCAACGTGGAGATAACGGCCAGAACCATGAGCGAGGCAAAGGCAAATTCCGAGAGCATACCCTGCTCGTGGAGTATGGTTGCTGCGACGATTTCCATGAGACCCTTGCACTGCAGGAGTGCGCCAAGCCCGAGTGTCTGACGCCTCGAAAGGCTGGACGAGGGGGGGAAGGCGTAGATCGAGCCAATCTTGGCGACGATTGATATGGCCACAAGCGAGAGAGAGGCAAGAACCGACGGCCAGGTAAGGGCGTCGCCATCGATACGCAGACCACTATGTCCGAAGAACAGCGGTGCAATCCAGATAAGGCAAAAGGTCGAGATCGCTTCGAACGGCAGACGCCTTACCCATGAGGGAGGCATAAAGGCTCCTGCGAAATACGCCCCGATCAATTCGTGTAAACCGAGCGTCATGCTGGCCCAGGAACCAAGGCTGAGATAAATCGGTACGACTGCCCAGATCAGGGCTTTTGGCGGATTGCGGACGTGACGTGACGCGAGTGAGCCGACGAGACCGAGGCCAATCAGAAGGAGCAAGGCAACGCATTGCCTGAGACCCCAGCTGTGCATCGCTGATTGTCGTTCCGCAGCGAATTGCAGCAGAGCCAGACCGATCCATAGCGTTGCGTCATCGATTACGGCCAATTTCAGAGCGAGCTGCCCGATTGGCTTGTCTCGAACGGGCAACTCGCGAACGATGCCTATGAGGACTGGAAGCGCACTGACGGCGATACACAATCCGATGGAAGCCGCGCCAATGAGCGGGGAAACGGCTGGTGCATGCCAGCCTGGGAGTGGCAGAAAAAAGTAATAAACGAGTACCGTGCCGATGAGAAAGGGACCGCCCAGCGCCGAAGCTGCTCCTCCCAGGAGGCGAGGCAGGCTGGGTGCCGGTATCTGGCTTTCACGGTTGTCGCCCTCAGGATGCTGCCACATTTCCATCCCCGCGGTAAAAGCGAGGACGAGAACTGCGACCCAGCCTATCGTATCACCGTAGAATGACGGGACGCCGACGGATTTGAGAGGCAGATGCCATACGGCGGCGAGAATGCCGATGAGGATCGGGATCACGGCAATGGGTATGGCGCGACCGAGCAGACGCCACAGGATCCAGGGAACACAGACGAATAAACCCAGATCCGCAATGAGCGCCGTAAAATCGTTCATACCTGTCCTTTCCGTTTCGCACGAAAAGATAGCTTAATACCTGAACCAAGGGAAATGATCACAAGGGTCGATGGTCCCCCCAGACGCATTATGTCTCGCAAACCTGGATGAAACGGTAAATCACATGCAGATTATTCCGCCTGTTGATACTGCTTGTCTTGCTCATAGAACTATAACGAGAAGAAGGGCATCACACAGCCATGACATCTGACATAAAACAATATCGCCATGCCAAGGAAAGACTTTACGGTGGGACCCTGACAGTTCTTGGGACCGCTGTCTGGCTCATTCTGTTGGCTGCTTTTGTCATGGTTGCGCTTGTGCGCCCGAACGGTCTGGCCCAACTCGTGGTGATCGCTCTCTATCTCGGCGTGCTCGGCGCGATCAGTCTTGTCGCAGCAGCGCTTTATCGGGCCTATGCGCTTGGCAACATGGTAGCCCTCTCCTCGAGGCAGTTCCCTGAACTCCATGCGACCTTTGCTGAAGTCAGCCAAAGGCTCGGCCTGCAAGAGGTGCCTCGTGCCTTCATCTACAACTCGCACGGTATCACGAACGCCTTTGCCATACGCCTGCTTCGTGGGCGCTATGTGTTCCTGACATCGGCTATCATCGAGACAGACACAGATGCGCAGCTCCGCTTCATCATGGGTCATGAGATTGCCCATCATGTGCTGGGGCATCTTGATGGCTTCAAGACTTTCCTTCGTGCGCCGGCCTATCTGGTACCGCTCCTTTACCATGCCTATTCGCGCGGACGCGAGTATAGCTGCGATGCCGTAGGCGCTTCGATACTGCCGGATTATCGTGACGGTGTAGGGGCCTTGCAGATGCTCGCTTGCGGAGCACGGCGCCTCAATACGTCGATGAATGCTGAGGCTTTTGCCGAGCAGGAGGCACAGGTGCCGGGCATGGCTGGCTTTGTGGTGGAGATCATGTCTACCCATCCGCGCCTCACGCGACGCGTTTCACGTCTCATCGCGCTTTTCGCAACACCCGAACGGAAACACGGCGCTGTCTGACCCGTCGCGTTCTATAGACAAGCGTTATTGGGTTGGATGACACACGGGACGTTCAGCAAGGGGAGGTGGTCCCCGTCTGGATGACGAGGGAGGCATCACGCCTCCCATACTTTCATAAGGAGGCCTGCATGCTGACCGTGAAGGAGCGCGGCGCGCCGATCAGGACCTCGCTTGGATAGCTGGTGTCCGCCCATTGCACGTAATGCTTGTTGGCAAGATTATCGATCCGGCCATACAGGGTGATCCCCTCACAGACGTGCCAGCCGGCAAACACGTTTACGAGTGCATAGTTCTTGAGCGTGAGAGTATTGGCGTAATCACCCTTGCGTGCAGAGACGTAACGCATGCCCGCGCCCAGATCGAGCGGCAGGTCGAAAACGTTCGACCATACGCCCCATAGATTGGCCGTTACCGCCGGGACGTCCGGAACCTGATTGCCGCTCGCATCGGTCGCGGCATTCGGGAAGAACGTGCCGTAACGGGCATAGGTATAGGCCACGTTCCCCGAGACGCTCCAGTGCCGGTCAATGCGCCAATCGGCCTGCCACTCCAGACCGCGCGATTTCTGGCTGCCGGCTGTCGAGACACTGTCCTGTCCGGTCTGGACCAGCACCCTCGTCCTACGGATATCGAAGAAGGACAGGGTTGTGACGAGCCGTCCCGAGAGAGCGCTTGCCTTGAGCCCAATCTCTCCCTGACGTGAGTGACTCAATCGGGAGAATTGCCCTCGATTGGCAAGGAAGAGATTGGAGCCCGGTGGGTCTTCAGCCGTGGTATAAACCCCATACAGGCTCAGATTGGGCAACAGGTCGAAAACCGGACCTATGCGGAAATTGGCCGGATTGTAATGCCCCTTGAAGCTGGTGGACGCATTGAACTCGCCATTCTGGTTAAAGTTCTGCCTGTCGAGTGAAAGCCAGTCATATCTGAACCCTCCCACCAGCCGCAGCCTGTCGGTGATCGAGAGGGTATCCTCAAGAAAGAGGCCCGCGTCGATCATGGTCGTGGGAGATTTACGGTAGGGATACTCCCCGGCAAATGACCCGAGTGCGCCACCTTCAGGGCTCGTCAATGAGACGCTGTCGGCATAATCCGCATCGGGAAAGCCGCGATTGCGGATGAAGCGAATGTAGTAGGCATCTCCGCCAATCACGAGGCGATTGCGTAACCCGAACAGGGGATAATCGAAACGGGCATCGACACTGTCTCCAAGCTGATGCTGGTTCTGATAGACATAGAAGCGATCGCGGCCGACCCGGCCGGGCGTGATTGCCTGTCCGCTCGCATTAGTGGCGCCGGGTGACGCGATATAGCTGTAGGTCTCGGCATTGTCCCAGCGACGTTTGGCATAAAGGAAATAGGCCTTGTCATGCAGCGAGATGTGGTCGCTGGCAGCCCAGTCCAGATGCAGCGTTGGCGTCGCATTGACGGAGCTCGCCCGTGGGTTGGCCACGTTGTAGTTGCGCCACAGCGACGCGCGGCTGATGACAAGTCCCTGAGTTGAATGGAGCAGCCCACCAGCTGCGTCTTTTACAGCAGAGCCCGGTACGAGCGGCGCACCGTAATAGGTCGAGAGATTATCGGTCAGGTAATCGACGGTAAAACGTGCCGTGAACTTCGCGTCTGGATGCCACAGGAGCGTGGTGGTCCAGTCATTGCTGCGCGGGTTGGCGCCTTTGACATAGCCATCAGACGAGGTCCGGCTGAAGTCGCTTCGTATCGCCAGGGTACGGGTGAGGGGCACTGACCCGCCAATGCCTGCATTCCAGCTATTGAAGCTCCCGTAGGAGAGCAGGGCGTTGGCACGCACATGATCCATGTCCGGCGTACGCGTGCGCATATCCACGGTACCGCCGACGGCACCCTGGCCATAAAGAACGGAGGAGGGGCCTTTCAGGATCTCGACCGCCTCAAGGTTGAAGGCGTTGAGCGGCCGGTTCACCATGGTCGTGGGACCAAAATAGAAACCGTCGCGCAGGATCAGCACCTGGTTGCCGCTGAAACCGCGCATCATGAGCTGGGCCGGATTGCCGGGCGAGCCACCGGAGGTCACACCCGGTGCGAAATCGGCAGCATCTTCGGCATGCACATAGCCGCGCTGCGAGATGATCTTCTGATCGATGATCGAGATCGAGGCCGGATTATGCTGGAGGCTGAGTCCGAGCCGGCCGCCTATGGCTGGGCGTGCCTTGAGGCCGGTACTCTCACCATGAGCCGTAATGTACTCGTCGTTGCTGCCTTGCTCCTGAGCGAGGGCAGCAGGTAAAAGCGGCAGAAGGCCAAGTGCAGGCGCGAGCGAGATGCCGGCCAGAAGACAAGCCCTGAGTGAGCGCATGGGGCGCATGTTATGTGTTCTATCCCGTGTTCACGTCACTACGATGGGCAGCGTTTCCCCTGCCACCTGCAGGACACCCCGCCCGCCGGTTCTCGTCCGTGACCCCGTGTGATGGCAGGTCTCCTGACTTGTGCGTCATGATGTGCGAACTGGCCTTCCCGGGGGGATAGTCCCAGTGGCTGAACCCTTGGCGGGTCCACGTTCGCACACTCTTCACCTACAGTTGCGGGGGCAGTCATGGCGTTCGACCATGTTCCCTTTTCATCCCGTCTCCGGGACACCATCGGACTGGACCCTAGCTTTCCGACCCGTGCTGTCAATGCTGCGCGGGTCCTGGTCTATAGTTTGGCTTTTCCTTGCGTCTATTTTGCGACAGCGCTGACAGGCTCGGGTGCGCAGGCGTGAGACGGCACAGACGTGCCCCACGCGCTCGGGAGCGAAAGGGTCGCGCCTTCATGAGGCCCTGTCCCTGTTCTGGCGACTATGGCTGTGTCGTTCTCGCTAACGATTACGCACGTCGTTATCCCGAAGAGACAGGCTTTCAGGCCGGGTTCCCACGCCCGAAATGCGGGTCCGACCGGCTGGGCGATCCGTTTTCGACATGACCCGCGAGAGAGAGAACAAGCTTGCCCGAACGGGTGACGCAATCGACATGGTACCAGTGGTCACTCACGGCAACCGGTATGGTAAGGTGCAAAATCCGCCCCGGTTGTACGGAAAGGTCCTGTCGCTGCCCGGTGTAGTGATCGATGAGCAGGAGCACGACGGGTTCGTCTGCACCGGTCCCCTGTCCCGCGCAGTTCAAGGACAGATGCAGGCTGTTTCCGTTCGCCTGTGAAGTCAGGCCAATGCGGCTCTCGGGATCATGGAGATGGTAGAACCCGTTCGGCCCATAGATCTCGACCGTGCCTGAGGCGGCACAGTGGAACATAGTGGTTGTCTTGCCTGCAACGGTCAGATGTTGGCTTGCCTCACCCGTCTGACGGATACGAAAAACCACACCCTGCTCGGCCGTGTTGGCAAAGACCAGTTTCGTCGGCGCATCGGCGTGGCTTGTGACGGCGAAGCGATAAGGCAGAGCCCGGCTCGGACGCTGACCGGCCTCCTGCAGGGGCAGGCTACCATGCTCAGGTACGAGCGGAGGTGGGTGTGCACAGGAAATTCGTGTCTGGGGCAGATACGCGCTCGTATCAGGAAGAGCCACGGACCACTTCGCATCAGGCTTGCTGAAATCGAAGGCAGAGGTCAGATCGCCGCAAACCGCACGGCGCCAGGGTGTGATGGTCGGGCAGGGCACATTGAACCGCTGCTCCAGAAACCGGATGACCGACGTATGGTCGAAGACCTGTGAATTGACCCACCCACCTTTTGTCCAGGGCGAAATGATCAGGGCGGGTACGCGAGGCCCGAGGCCGACCGGCTCGCCGTGATAGGCCTCACCGTCCGGAAGCTGGCGAGTTGCTGTCTGCGTTGAGGGAACAGGCGGCGGTACATGGTCGAAAAACCCGTCATTCTCATCGTAATTCAGAATGAAAACGGTCTTGGCCCATGTGTCGGGATGTCGAACGAAAATGTCGATCAGCTTGGAAATCAGATGCTCGCCAAAGCCGGGCGGCGCTTCGGGATGCTCCGAAAGGGCCGCCGGTGGGACGATCCACGACACCTGAGGCAGCGTTTCATCGGCAATGTCTTTCTCGAAAGCCTCCAGCAGGTAGCGCCCTTCCAGTTCGTGCATGTTCTCCTTGTTTGAGCCCGGAACGACAGCGCGCGCCTGACGATAGCGCCAGTCCTGCTTGTCGAGATTACGGAACTGCCTGAAGGAGGCGAGGGGATTGTCGCCAAAATTGTCGTATTCCTGGTAGAATTTCCAGGTCACCCCGGCCTCCTGAAGGCGCTCGGGATAGGTCGTCCAGTCAAAAGGTGTGAAGGCAGGATTGTCGTGCGCCATATCGGCAGACCAGTTGCCGTCATCGACATTCTCGACCGCCTGTTTGCCATCAGCGCCGACGGCAAGGCCGTTTGTACCGGTAAAGAAATAGAGTCGGTTGGGATTGGTCGGGCCGAAGATGGAAGCGTGATAGGCGTCGCAAATGGTGAAGGCGTCGGCCAGCGCGTAGTAATAGGGAATTTCTGCGCGGGTAAAATACCCCATCGTCATCGGGCTTTTATGAGGGACCCAGCCATCCCACTCGTTCCACGCGGCCTGGGTGCCTTTCCAGCTATGGTCAAGGCTTTTGAGGCAGGCCGCCGAGGTATGGATCGTATCAAACAGGAAAGGCCATATGGCCCGGCCTTTTGCGTCCTTCTGGGCAAAGACCGGGCTCCCATCCGCCTGCTTCTCGGCGCGCGGGTCGCCAAAACCACGCACGCCACGCAAGGTGCCAAAGTAGTGATCAAAGGCACGGTTTTCCTGCATCAGGATAACGACATGCTGGACATCCCTGATCGTGCCGGTTTCACGATTGGCAGGGATGGCGAGGGCCTGACGCAGGTTTTCTGGCAACATGGTCCCTGCCAGCGCGGCAGCACCGAGATGAAGGAAATGCCGACGGCTGGGTTTCATGCTGACTGCTCCGGAACTCAGTTGAAGTGCTTGCGGATCGTGAAGAAAACCATGCGCGGGGCTGCGGCCTGAAGCGTCTGGAATGTGCCGGACGGATCGGAATTGATAAAGCCGTTGCTGCCCACTGTCGCCACATAGCGCTTGTTGAACAGGTTGGAGACGTTGATCTGCGTATCCAGACCGCGGAGCCAGAAATTATGGCTCTTGAAGCGATAGCCGAGATTCAGGTTGAACACGTCATTGGCCGGTACATAGGCATCGTTCGTATAGGTGTAGTAACGACGATCCTGGATCTGCATGAGCACATTGCCCCAGATCTGCCCGTCATCATAGCCGAGCTGCACATTGGCCAGATTGCGCGGCATGCCGACCACGTTCTTGCCCTTGATGGCGGCCGAGACCTTGCCATCAGCCATCACATCATCCTCATAGAAGGAGTTGTTGAAGGCATAGGAAGCGAAAATCGACCAGTTGGGCGCGAATTGCCAGTTCACGGCTGTATCGATACCGCGTGAGATCACCCCGCCGACATTCGACAGAACAGAGGCGTTACCCTGAATACCCACACCCTGCGTCACAGCCAGCAGGCGATTGCCGAATTCGACATAGTAGCCTGTCACGGTCGCCTGGAATGTCTTGGTGTGATAGCGGTAGCCGAGTTCTTCCGTGTTGGACATTTCGGGCTTCAGCTTGCCCTGAAGCGCCTGGAAACCGGCAACTGTGGTCGAGAAAGGCCCCGAGGTCTGGGCGCTATCGAAGGCAGCCATGTTGCGCGCATAATCCACGAAGATTTCGTGGTTATGGTTGAACCGATAATTCGCACCGACCTGAGGCAGGAAGCCATTGGTGGCGTTGAGCGAGCCCGAGGGATAAGCCGTGGGCATGGGGGTGCCCAGATAGCTGCCGTTCATGGCGCGAGCCGTGTTGTCCACGATCAGCGACTTGAAGCCGTAATTGACCTTCAGCTTCGGTGTAATCTTCCAGGTATCACCCAGATGGACCTGATAGGTTTTGGTGTTGAAGGCACTCTGCCACTGCGTAGCGAAGGCGTTGTCACGATACCAGTGCGTCGAGGAGGGCGAACCATCCAGTGCCAGCGGGTAGAACCGGCGTGCCTGATTGAAATTGTTGTTTTCGAACCAGAAGCCGCCCTCGATGGCATGGTTGGCAATCTTGTATGTCAGGCTGCCAATGAAACCGGCGCGATGGATATCGTATTCCGTCGTGCGGGTGGAAAGAGGGGAGCCGCCAAGCTGTGCGGGTGTTGCCGTATAGGGCGTAACCCACACGCCTTCACCTGTGTTGGTGTGGCCATAACCCATGACATAGCCGGAAAGGCGATTATTGACCCGGAAATCGAGCTTGCCATAGCCCATGGCGTCCTCGCGCAGGCCGCCTGCGTTATAATAGACGGTATCCTGATTTTCGATGCCCTTGGGAAAGGCGGTGCCATTCTGATAGGCGTAGGCAATCTGCTTCGCGCGGGCGTAGTTGCCTGTGATATTGTCGAGATTATAGCCGTAGGTCTTGATCTGGGCGAGGGAGAGATCCTGATAGTCGTTCTCGGCGCGCTTGGACCAGTCACCAAAAACAGTCAGTTTCAGGTTATCACCCAGAGGCTGGACATATTTCGCATTGGCCTGGTCCTGGCGCTGCACGCCGTCACCCTTCCATTTATTCGCATCCTGATGGTCATAGGACACGTAGAACTTGCCGCCGCCCTTGAGCAGACCGCTATTAATGCGAGCGAAGGTCCGCCAGGTCGAGGCAGAGCCGATTGTACCGCTGACATCGGCGCCGAACTTGTCTGACGGATCGATGGAGGTGAATTGAAGCGCACCACCGAGGTCGTTGGATGCTGCAACACCCACAGCCCCTGCGCCCTGCGTCAGCGTGGCGGGGCCGTTATTCTCGGTTTGCAAGGCGCGACCGATGGAAAGCCCGTTATCGTTGCCATAGGCCAGATTGCCCAGCGGGACGCCATCAAAGGTAAAGCCAAGCCGGCTTTGGTCAAAGCCACGAATGATGATCTGCTGCGACCATTCATAGGAGCCGAGCGGATCGGACGAGGTGAACATGACACCCGGCAGTTTCGACAGCGCCTTGAACGGGCTCGTACCCGGTGTGTATTCCTGAATGGCCGTACGGGAGATCGTCTGTGTTTCGCGGGCCTGACCAGCGCCAAGCACGATGATCGACTCAGGCGATTTTGCCTCGACTGAGGTTTTTGGCGTGACAGCTGTTGGGACTGCACGTCTGCCTGCTGATTGAAGCTTTCGCGTTTTTTTCTGCTCGGGCTGAGCCGCGTCACGCTGTGCAACCGTAACATTCTGGGCCATCGCCGTGGGATGCGTTGCGACAAGCAGGGCCGGAAGGCTGGCCGAGATAATGAGACGATGTCTGAGTTTCATTGAAAGGAGCCGTTTCGTCCGAGAGGGTCACGATGCGGCTGGTCATTATCGTGACAGGACGTGTCAAAGTATTATGGTTTTATTAAAATCAGATCGGAAACAAAACATTCATCACTCTGTCATATAGTAAAACTCTAAACAGGCCTCTCTGATCTCGCTTTAAGTGCGCGGGTTGCGGCCAGCGCGAACGCAATTCCCGTGATATAGGCGATTAGGTTGAGCCACGAGAATTGCTGCCCCAGCAGGAAATGTCCCACACTATTGCGCCTTAACGTTTCCAGAGCTTCACAATGAGCCAGCTTGATACATTCGCTGGTGCCGGCTCCAAGGGCGGCGAGAAAAAGCGTGCGCCTCAAGGATTTCCCACCTGTGAGCAGCAGGGCAAGGAACCAGAACATGGCCCCCCAGAGGATGGATCCGCTCCATTTCCTGACAATTAGAGGCAAGCCAAGAGGGGCAAGGCGGCAACACAGACCTAGCGTCACGACAAGCAGACACAGCCCCATTGAGTGCAGACGCCCCAGGCTTTCATGTCGAGGGGGGAGCAAATTTTTCTCCGTCGGTCTCACTACCCTCCTGTCTCCACCGCGTTTGCGAGATGTCGCGGACGATCAGGCCGCAGAAGTAGTGTGACCGTGATGAAGGCGACGTATAGCAGCAGATACCAGGAAACGAGTTTCTGGGGATGGACGACCCATGTAAAATCACGCTTTGCGTAGAGCCATGTTCCGGTGAAGGTGCCGATATTTTCCGCAATCCACAGGGCAACGCTTGAGAAGAAGGCGGCCAAAGGCAAGGGCATGCGCCAGAAAAAATCGATGATCCGATAATGGATGACGCAGTGCCGATAAAGAAGAACGGTCGCGAGAACAAGCAGCCAGCGCAGGTCCGGAAGATAATGGTGCGTGAAGAAATTGGCATAGATGGCAAGCGCCAGGAGCAGTGAAAGCCTGAAATCCGGATAAGGTTCGAAGCGCATATCGAAAAGGCGTATGACACGCGCCATGTAACTGCCCACCGAGGCATACATGAAGCCCGAAAAGAGCGGCACATGAAGGATCTTGAAGAAACCGGGCTCGGGATAGGTCCATGATCCGGCGGACACCTTGAACCATTCCATGGCCGTGCCCGTGATATGGAAGGCAAGAATGATCAGGGCTTCTCTTCCGGTTTCGAGCCTGAAGACAAGAAACAGGATCTGGGTTGCGATGGCGAACAGGAAAAGCGCGTCGTAACGGGCAATCACCCATTGGGGTGACCAAACCCAGTGTGAGACCAGAATGGCCGCCAGCATCAGCCCTCCGAACAGGCAGGCCCAGCCCTGCTTGAGGACGAAGAGAACAAACAGACCTGAGAAGCCGTGAAGATACCGTCTGACCACACGCCCGAGTTTGTGCTCGAGATTGGCTGTAGCGCTGGTATGGGGCTGGGACGGGGCGTTCATGGCGCGGCTCCTTGTCGTTTGCCGCGCCATTGCCGCACCCCGAACTCAAAGGCAAGAGGCGCATCCTCCGCTCTCAATACCTAGCGGGGCAGGAAGCTGCGCTCAGCGGGAGAGAGCGAAATTCAGCCCCCCCATGACGGTCAGGCCTTGATTGGGAATGGTCGAGATCTGGCTCGTGTAATACCGACGATTGGTGATGTTGTCGGCATTGATGAACGCCTGAATCTGATGGGTGATCTGGTAAGAGCCGAACATGTCGAACACCACATAACCGCCTTGCTTGGGGTAGAGCGCCGTGCTGCTTGAGGGCCTGCCCAGCGTTTGGGTGGCGGCCCGGATACGGGCACCGAGCGAGAGCTTGTTGTCGAAAAGATGCAGCCCGACCGTCCCTGCCAGAACCGAACGTGGCGGCGTGGTGAGCATGGCGCCGAAGCCGGTGTAATCGGCGCGCGGCAGCTTTGTGGTCGTATTGGTGTAGGACAGCGTTGCAAAGACCAGGCGGTTATCGTAGCGCGCCTGCCCCTCGAAGCCGTGCGTGAAGGTGTTACCCGCCATGTTCTGGTAGAAATACCCGTAGGTCGGGATATAGGAGCCAGCCGCCGGACGCCCGATCACACGCGTCTGGGCGATATAGTTCTTGATGCGCGTGTCGAAATAATCGCCGTCGAACGTTACCTTATCGCCATCCGTCAGCACGTCACGATAATGTAGCTTGGCACCAATTTCCCAGCCATAGGTCTGCTCAGGCGCGAGATTGGGATTGGGAATGAATTTGAGGAAGCCAAGACCCGGATGCGAGCTGGCCATGAACATCTCGGTGACGGCGGGCGGGCGAAAACCGAGACCGTAGCTGCCATAAAGCTGCAGGCCATGCACCGGCGTGACAGCCAATGTCACCTTGGGATTGACGGCATCGGCGCCTCGGAAGGCGCTGAAGGCACCCGCATTGACTGACGTGAAGCCTGAGGCCTCATTAACCCCGCTGCCAGAGGCATGATAGGTGTCGTAGCGCAGGGCGCCCGTCAGCTGCACGATTTTCCAGTTCAGGGCGAGCTGTGTGAAGGCGCTGCCAACCCCGCGCCCGCCGGAGGGGGTGGACCCTTCATATCCGGTCTGGTCCTTTGTCTTGACGGAGTCATGATAGTACTCGCCGCCATAATTGAGCGAGGCGAGCACGGGGCCAATCGGGAATTGCGAGGTGTTGTCCGCCTCGAAGCCCAGCGTGGTCAGGTTGTATTTCGTCAGATTGGCCGCGGCGAGGGTGATGGCGCGGTAGGCCGGCATGGCATTGTCCAGCCCGGTGGAGACCACATAGCCCTTGACGTGCAGCGAGATGAGTTTGTTGTCGTGCGGTGTGAAGCGATACTCCAGATTGCCCTGGTTGTTCTGTATCTTGTTGCCCGCATAGATGCCTTCGGTGCCCTGTCCGAATTCATTGTGATAGATCACTGTCCCCAGGGTCAGGCTTTGGTCCATGCCGGGCTTGATGTCGATCTTGAACAGGCCGGACTGCATACGCTGGTAGGTATCGGGAATGCGCGTGCCGGCGCCATCCTCGTAATCGCCCGAGCTGCGCATGCTGAAGGCTGCGGCCAGACCCAGCCAGGGGCGTACCCTGACACCCGCGCCGACCACGCCCGAACCATCATAATTATTGGTGCCGCCCAGTGCGCGCGCCATCACACCGTAGCGTTTGCCTGAATCGACCAGATCATCAACGCCCAGCGTGTGCATGTTCACAACGCCTGCGATGGCACCCGCACCATCAGCGGTCGAGACCGTGCCACGAGAGACATCCAGCCCTGCAAGCAGAGCCGGGTCGACATAGACACTGCCATTCGCGCCATGGCTGCTGGTCTGGAAGTCCTGCCTAGCGCCATCCACCATGACATTTACACGCCCGAAATCCTGCATGCCGCGTATGGAAATCGCGAGGGAGGGGGAGCCATCATTCTGGAAATAGACGCCCGGCAGCCCGGTGAGGATCATGTAGGGCTCGGTAGGGGCGACACGGAGCATGTCATTACGGGTCAGTGTTGAGCTCGCCTGCGGCACGGCGATTTCGTTCGTTCCATGAACCTTCACGCTCGGCAGGGTGATCTCGTTGCCGTTGCTGCGGGTTACGGTGCCGGACCGTGCTTCTGCGCGCGCCAGTTGCGCGGCTCCGGTCGCGGTCGTTGTGCTCGCTGCCGCACGTGCTGAAGGGGGAGAAGCGTGTGCGCTGCCAGTCGGCGTGTGCCTGTTTTGCACGTTCTGAGGCGCGTGAGGTCCCAGATCCTGACCGGTAGACGGGGCATTGCCTGTCTGGGCGCGTGCCTGAACCGGAGCGAGGGTGATCAGGGCGAGTGACGTCGAAAGAGAAAGTACCCGGCGGGTAGTGATCATGGCGTTAGCCCTGCGAGTCGGTGAATGATGTTGCGAACGGTTATTGAGAATGACTCGCACTTGCAAGACGTAAAAACATCCTTTAAATCACCGCTCCATCGGGTGAGGGAAACCGGCCACACAGCCCCCATGTCCCCGCAGAAAAGGGTCAGGAACCATGAGCATCAGGTTGTTTGGACGGCGTCAGTTCGGGCTCTCGGCATTGGCAACCGGCGTTTCCGGAGCCGCTTCGCGCGCTGCGCGGGCCGGTGAGGCCCGCCCCATACGCGTGGAGGATTGCCGCGGTCGTCATGTCACTCTGGGCACGATGCAGCGCATGGTTTCCATCGGTGGCACGATTACCGAGACGCTTTATGCGCTGGGTGTCGGAGAGCGGATCATCGGGGTCGATATTACCTCGACCTACCCGGTTGCAGCCCTGCGCGAGAAGAAATCGGTCGGTTATATGCGGCAGCTCTCATCGGAAGGGGTCTTGTCCCTGCGGCCCGATCTGGTGCTCGCGATGAATGATTCCGGGCCGCCCAACGCGCTAGATCAGCTTATGGAATCACCTGTCCCGATCGTTATGATCGATTCCACGCCATCTCTTGAAGGTGTGAAAAACCGTATCCTGACGCTCTCGCGCATCGTGGGTGCCGAGGAGCAGGGGGCGTCGATGGTGGTGCGTTTCGACAATCAGCTGCGCACGCTCAAGGCGTGGAAAGAACTGCACCCCAAAAAGGCCCGCGTGCTGTTTGTCATGCGTGTGGTCAACGGGCGACCGATGGCTGCTGGAACCGGGACGGCGGCCGATGCCATCATAACGCTGGCGGGCGGTATCAACGCTGGAAGCGGCATGCAGGGCTACAAGGCGCTGGAGCCCGAAGCCCTGATCGGGCTGCAACCGGACGTCATTCTCATGATGAGTCAGGGCGGGCAGTCCATGCGGGATGCTCTCCTTGCGGATGAGGCCGTCAAGCTCACACCCGCCGGGCAAAAAGGGGCGATTATCGACATGGAGGGCGAGAAGCTTCTTGGCTTCGGGCCGCGTACTGCCGAAGTCGCGCTTGAGCTGGCGCAGGAAATTGCCCGCCACACGCTGCCTGCATGAATGTGCGACGCCTCAATCCGGTGTCGGCCTTCGTCCTGCTGGGGCTCGGGCTTGTGTCGAGCTTTCTTCTCGCTCTGGCGTCTGGCGCGACCGGTTTCGGCTTTTCACCCCACGGCCTGAGCGATCCGCAGGTCATGCGGCTTGTCGTCATGGGCATCCGTCTGCCGCGTATCGTTCTAGCCATACTTGTCGGGGCGGGGCTCGGGGCGGCGGGGGCGGTCATGCAGGGCATGTTCCGCAACCCGCTGGCCGATCCCGGCCTCATTGGTGTGTCGTCAGGCGCCGCGCTGGGAGCGACGCTGATGATCGTTCAGGGCACGCTGTGGTTTGGTGACACCGTTCTCGCCCATTGGGGCATTCCGGCCGGTGGCATGATGGGTGCCTGCGTGATGACTGCCGGGCTTCAGGCCTTTGCAACGCGTCAGGGGCGTCTTTCGACCAGTCGTCTCGTTCTTGCAGGTGTGGCACTCGGCGCTCTCGCCTCGTCCGCGACCGGCATCCTGCTTTACAGGGCCAATGATACGGCGTTGCGGGATCTGACTTTCTGGACCATGGGCAGTCTCTCTGGGGTACGCTGGCCCGAGATCGAAATTCTGGCGCCGCTCACCATTGTCTCTCTCCTGTTGCTCTGGGCGCTCTCACGACCGCTCAACCTGCTGCTGGCCGGTGAGGAGAATGCCGCGCTCATGGGGTGCCATGTGCGGCGGGTGAAATATCTCTGTCTGTTCGCCGTCACGCTTGCAGTGGGGCCGGCCGTATCGTTTTCAGGCGTGATCGGGTTTGTCGGGGTGATCGTGCCTCATCTTGTCCGCCTCGCAAGCGGGCCTGACCATCGGATCCTTATCCCGGCCAGCGCCATGCTTGGCGCCATTCTGCTGGTTCTGTCCGACACCTTGGCCCGAATCATTGCGCCTCCTTCGGATGTGCCAGTTGGTATTATCACGGCGGCGCTTGGTGCACCTGTTTTCATCTGGCTTCTGATGCGCAGCAGTGATCGGGAGATTCCGGCGTGAGCCTGATGCTCGATAACGTCGCTGTCGTTCATGACGGGCGTTCGTTGCTCAATGGCGTATCTCTCACGCTCTCGCCGGGTGAGATGATTGCGGTGATCGGGCCCAACGGGGCAGGCAAGACGACCCTGATGCGTGTTGCTGCCGGATTGCTCGCGCCAAGTTCGGGCCATGTCACGCTCGACGGCACGCCGCTTCATCGTTTCTCTCCCGCCAGCCTTGCTGCCCGACGCGCCATGCTGACGCAGGACCAGAGCCTCGATGCCCGCTTTTCGGTGGATGAACTGGTGAGGTTCGGTGTCCAGGCCCGGGGCCCGTCTCGCGTGAGCCTCGACGCGCTCGTTGCCCGGACCCTAGAGGAAGTCGGTCTGGCTGAGTTCAGTGAGCGTGACATCACCAGTCTTTCGGGTGGAGAGCGTCAACGCGCGCATCTTGCCCGTATTCTGGTGCAGCTGCGCTGGCAGGGCCATGAAGGATACCTGTTGCTGGACGAGCCCGTTTCAGCACAGGATATCGCTCGCCAGGGGCAGGTTCTGTCTCTCGCGCGGGCGTATACGGGCAAGAACGGCGTGTGCAATGGCAGAAAGGCTGCATGCAATGGCTGTCTCGCCATCTTGCACGATCTGAACTGGGCCGCCGCTTTTGCCGACAGGGTTGTGGTGCTTGCACGAGGGCGGATTTACGACGCCGGCCCTCCTGAGACCGTCATAACACCTTCCATGCTCCGGGACGTATTCGGTCTGACCGATGTTGTTCCGGGGCGCCATCGTGAGACAGGGCGGCCATTTCTGCTGCCGCATGATGTCGTTCCGCCCCGTTTCTCATGAGTAATATCAATAAGATAGTGAAAGTATCGTCGATGTATATCGCCATGAACAGGTTTCAGGTCCTGCCCGAGAGCGAGGAGGCCTTCCGCCAGCGCTGGCTTGACCGCGAGGTCCTGCTGACGACTGTGCCAGGGTTTGTCTCGTTCTCGCTGCTGCGCGGGCCGGTCAAGGATGACCATATTCTCTGGTCATCCCACACCATCTGGTCATCCGAGCAGGCATTTCGTGACTGGACTCAGTCTGAACAGTTCCGCAAGGCGCATGCCGGTGCGGGTGGCAACAAGCCCCTGACACTGGGGCCGCCGGTGTTCGAGGGCTTCGAGGTCGTCCAGCATATCGATAACTGAAACTGGTGCCTCCAGGCGAAAATTCTGACCGGCATGGTTGTCTGATGCCGGTTCGGGATCTCTCGCCTGCGGTACGCTATGCGAACCGATGCGGAGACTATCGCAAGACGCGTTGCGGTGCCTGATCTCGCGCGTGCCACGCACGAGATCAGGCATCTGCACGGCGGGTGCTTATGCGCCGAGGCGGGTCAGGATCAGGTCGAAGGCACGCTCGACCGTGGCCGCGCGCACATCATTGCGGTCACCGGAGAAATGAGCCGTTTCCAGAACGGGATTTCTGGTCCCTTCCATAACACACAGGCAGACCGTGCCGACGGGCTTGTCCGCCGTGCCGCCCGCCGGACCGGCTATACCGGTGACGGCAACAGCGATGGTCGCGTTTTCGGCACGATCGAGGGCGCCCATGGCCATCTCTGTTGCGACAGCCTCACTGACGGCACCGTGACGTTCGAGGGTACGCTCGGCAACATCCAAAGCATCCATTTTCATGGTGTTGGAATAGCTGACGATCCCGCCCTCGATCACGTCTGACGATCCTGCAAGCGATGTAAGCATTGCCGCAATCAGCCCCCCTGTGCAGCTTTCCGCTGTCACAAGGCGGGCCCCACGCTGACGCAGGAAGTCGAGAACAGCTTGCGCCTTTTCTGTCAGGCTGGTTGGAACGAGAGCTGATTCAGCCACGGTGATTAACCTCCAGAACACGATAGAGCGCCATGTTTTCCTCGACGCGCTGGATATAGGAGCGTGTCTCCTCGTAAGGCAGGCTTTCGATCCAGTCGACCATGCCCTCCTGAGTGAGAGGCTGGGGCAGGGGGAGGCTGGCCAGCCATTGGTCGGTGCGATGAGGCCCCGCATTATAGGCGGAGAGAACAACCGGCACGACATTGCCGAAGCGCTGTAGAAGCTGGGCCAGATAGGCGCGCCCCAGTGTGAGGTTTGTTGAAGGGTCGCGCAGGCCACTGGCGCTCGTATCGACTCCGGCAAGACCTGCACGGCGGGCGACATCCCGTGCTGTGCCGGTCTGAAGCTGCATCAGGCCGATGGCCTTGGCTGGGCTCGAAACATGCGCGTCAAAACTGCTTTCCTGACGCGCCACCGCAAGGGCGAGCCCATGTGGCAGACCGTCCCCTTCGGCCTGAACGCCATCGAGAACGGGCCAGCCTTCGGGATAGAGGGCGGCGCCCAGACGACCTGTGCGACGCGCGGCGAACACAGCAGGTTCGAGCACATCGATGGACAGACTGAACCGGGCGAGTGCCGCCTGACCGGCGGCATCCTGTACCTGGGCATAGCCCATCATCAGGAATTCACGAGCGTGGTCGTCGTCACCGCGCTCATGCAGCAGGCGGGCAGCTTCGATAAGGTCACCGCGCGAGACCGGGCCGCTGGAGAGCGACGGCACGCGCGCGAGGGCCTGAGCCAGACCTGGTACGTCACCGCCATCGGGGAGCAGTGTATCGCTTTTCCCTGACAACGCGGCTTGTGCCAGTTGCCCATAAAATGTCGTGGGCATTGTGGCCGCCTGTCGCCACGCGGCATTGGCCTCGCTCTGTGCACCGTCCGCGGCGTAGGCGCGTCCAAGCCAGTAATAGCCCCGGCTTCTGGTGATCAGGCTCGTCTGACGGGTGAGGGGAGAAAACGCCTCCCGTGCCTGGGCTGGGTTTTTGACAAAACGCAGGTCGATCCAGCCGCGCAGGAAGCGGGCCTCCAGCGCAGGCGCAGCACTGAGGGGTAATGTCGTGTCATCGGCCAGGATACGCGCTTGCGGTACGTTGCCCTGCATGAGGAAAGCGCGCGCCAGACCGAGGCGCTCATTGGTCCAGTCGGTTGATGGTGCATGTTTCTGAACGGCGAAGCCGTTACTTTGCCAGAGGGCAAAAGCGACATCTGGCGTCTCATAGCGACGAAGCTGCCGCAGGCGCGCCAGCATGATCTGTGGCTCGGCGCGTTGTGCGTCGGTAAGGGATGCGAATTGCGCGGCTGAATCCGGGGCGTTGGAAAGCAGCGCGATCAGCACACGCGCTGTTCCCTGCCGGGAGGGAGCCAGCAGCGAGATCTGTCGCCCTGCTGCTGTGAACTGGCGTGTGCGCAGTTGGCGCTGGAAACGCGCCCAATGATCGTCAGGGGTCAGGCTCGTTGCGTATTCCGCAAGAATAAGGCTGGAATCGGTCTCTCGATCCGCGCCGTTACGCCAGATGCGACGTGCCTGGTTGGCAGCGTCGGGCAGAAGGGCCGCGCAACGCATGAAGGCTTGTACGCCGGTAAGTGGCTCACGTGGGCAGAGTGACGCCAGTTCGCTGTCGCTCGTGCGCGTTGCCAGTGCCTGTTGATAGCGCGACAACATGACGGAGCGTTCGGGCCAAGCGGGGGTGATATCCAGAAAATCGGCATAGGCGCGCGCCAAAATGCCGGGATCCGGTTTGATCAAAGCAAGCCAGGAGTCGAGGCGTGAGGCGACATCCCCCGGTGCGCTGGTGACAGGAGGCACGATCGCCGATGTCGCCGCGCTATCGCCGCCCTCATCCGGAGATGTGGCGTCAGCAATCGGTGGGGCGGGCTCCTGGGCGTGAGTGCTGCAGCCGCCAAGCAGAAGAAGCGTGCTGGTCAGAAGGAGGGATCTAGCCCGCGACATGATGCACCACCTCGATACTCCCCTTATAGATCAGCTCACAGGCGACGAAGGCCACGATGGCGAGACCCAGCCACGCAATCCAGCGATAACGTTCGAGCAGCTTTGCCACGAGCGTCGCCGCCACACCCATGAGCACGACAGAGAAGGCGAGACCAGTCACAAGCACGTAGGGATGACCCAGCGAGGCGCCTGCAACCGCCAGCACATTGTCGAGGCTCATGGACAGATCGGCGAGGATGATCCGGAAGATCGCCTGACCCAGTGTGCCGCTGCGCGTTTCCCCCTCGGCGGGTTCGGGGTGGCGCATCTCTTGGTACATTTTCCAGCAAACCCAGAGCAGCAACAGCCCGCCCGCAAGGGTGAGGCCAATAACGGCCAGCAGCTGCGACGCCACAAGGGCAAGCACGATACGCATGAGCGCCGCACTCGCGACCCCCACGATGATGGTCTTGCGCCGCTGGGCTGCGGGCAGGCCGCGCACCACCATGCCAATTACGACGGCATTATCGCCCGCCAGGGTGATGTCGATCATGACAACCTGGGCAAGCGCGATCAGGGCGTGCCAGGTGAGATCAGGCGCCACATTATCCTCCACATATCTTCAGGGCCCGAAGCCTAGCGGCCAGACGGGGTGCGCGCAATTATACGCACCCCAACGCAGGGTGTTCGCCTGGAAGGTGTTCGTGGCGTGCGTATTGCGGTAAGAGGGCGCAATCCGGACTTTCCGCTCTCGCAGCGTTTTCTTCCCGAAGGAGCCTTACCGTCATGGTGCCACGCTATAGCCGCCCTGAAATGACCGCCATCTGGTCGCCTGCCAATCGCTATCGTATCTGGTTCGAGATCGAGGCGCTGGCCTGTGAGGCGATGGCAGAGCTGGGCGACATGCCGAAGGAAGCGGCGCAGGTCATTCGCGAGCGTGGTGACGCCGCCATGGCAGCGTTCTCGGACGAGGATCTGGCCCGTATCGACGAGATCGAGGCCGTGACGCGTCACGATGTAATTGCGTTCCTGACATGGCTGGCCGAAAAGATTGGCCCCGAGAGCCGCTTCGTGCATCTTGGCATGACGTCCTCTGACGTTCTGGACACGTGTTTTTCGGTCCAGCTCGTTCAGGCAACCGACCTGCTGCTCGAAGATCTCGATGCCGTGCTGGCCGCACTGAAGAAGCAGGCTTTCGCCCATAAGAACACCGTCACGATCGGCCGCTCGCATGCCATCCATGCCGAGCCGACCAGCTTCGGGCTCAAGCTCGCTGGCCATTATGCCGAATTCGCGCGTAACCGTGAGCGCCTGCTGGCGGCCCGCAAGGAAATTGCCATCTGCGCGATTTCGGGCGCTGTAGGCACCTACGCCCATATCGACCCCCGTGTGGAAGAGTTTGTGGCGGCGCGTCTTAACCTTGCTGCTGAGGATGTTTCGACACAGGTCATTCCGCGCGACCGTCATGCCGCATTCTTCTGTGCGCTTGGCGTGATTTCGAGCGGTATCGAGCGTCTGGCTGTCGAGGTGCGTCACCTCCAGCGTTCGGAAGTGCGCGAGGCGGAAGAGTTCTTCCATCCTGGGCAGAAGGGCAGCTCGGCCATGCCCCACAAGCGTAATCCGGTGCTTTCAGAGAACCTTACCGGTCTGGCGCGTCTGATCCGCTCTCACGTCATCCCGGCGCTTGAAAACGTGGCGCTCTGGCATGAGCGCGATATCAGCCACTCCTCTGTCGAGCGCAACATCGGTCCCGATGCCACGATCGGCCTCGATTTCGCGCTGATGCGTCTGGCAGGCATGATGGACAAGCTGGTGGTCTATCCCGAGCGCATGATGGCCAATCTCGAATCGCTGGGCGGTGTCGTCCATTCGGGCGAGGTTCTGCTGGCTCTTGCCCGCTCGGGCATTTCGCGCGAGGACGCCTATCGTATCGTGCAGCGCAATGCGATGGAGACCTGGACGAAACTCGGGACACCTGAAGGTCGGAGCTTCCGTGAGAATCTGGATGCGGATCCCGAGGTCGCTGGTCGGGTCGATTCAACGGTGCTGGATGAGGCTATGGACAGCACACGACATCTTGTTGCCGTAGACCGCATATATGACAAGGTTTTTGGTTGAGATCCCACATTATGTGTTGACCTTGTGGCGTCTAATTGTGGAAGTAACGTGTTTGTAATCTCAAGCACGTTCATCCGGACCAAGACGAAAGCTGACCAATGGCTTCCACATCGCGCCCACGAGGGCATGCACTAACGAACTTCATCGCCGTTATCGCGGCGACGGGCGGCCTCCTTTTCGGGTATGATACTGGCATCATCTCGGCCGCCCTGCTTCAGCTCACCCCGCAATTCCAGCTCACCACGGAAAGCGCCGAGATCGTTACCTCGGCCGTTATTCTCGGTGCGCTGATCGGTTGTATCTCGGCAGCACCGCTTTCGGATCGTCTGGGTCGTCGTCGTACGATCATTGCTGCGGCGACGCTGTTCCTCATCGGAACCGTGATCGTGACTTTCGCGCATACGGTCGCCATCCTGACCTTTGCCCGTCTGATCCTCGGGCTTGCCATCGGCGCCTCCTCGCAGATCGTGCCGATCTATATTGCCGAGATCGCGCCGCCCGAGCGTCGCGGTTCGCTCGTGGTTGCGTTCCAGTTTGCCATCGCCTTTGGTCAGCTTATCTCCTTCGTGACCGGCTATCTGCTGCAGGATTACTCGTGGCGCCTGATGTTCGGCCTGGGTGTCATTCCGGCGGTCATTCTTTTTGTCGGTATGCTTTTCCTGCCCAACAGCCCGCGCTGGCTGGCCATGCAGGGTGAGTTCGAGCGTGCTCGCACCGTGCTGCGTAGCGTGCGTCGCACCGATGCCGAGGCTGACCGCGAACTGCAGGAAATTCAGGATCAGCACGACGAGAAGGCCCCGCTTTCCGAAGTGTTCAAGCCCTGGGTTCGTCCGGCTACTATTGCGGCCGTTGGTATTGCGCTGCTGTGCCAGCTTACTGGCATCAACGCGGTCATGTACTACGCGCCGACCATTTTTGCCGATGCTGGCTTTGGTCAGTCATCCGCTCTGCTGACCTCGGTTGCGGTCGGTGTCTCGATGGTTGGTACGGTCGCGTTCGGCGGCTGGGCTGTCGATGCCTGGGGGCGTCGTACCCTGATGCTTCGCATGATCCCCGGTGCTGTTGTCTCGCTCGTTCTGCTGGGCTTCATGTTCTTCACTGGCCAGACGCATGGTTGGGGTGCATTTGTGACTGCCGCTGCCGTGGTGGGCTATGTCGTGTTCAACGTCGGCAGTCTGTCGGTGGCGATCTGGCTGGTGGGCGCAGAGGTGTTCCCACTGTCCTGCCGTGGCACGGGCATGAGCCTCGTTGCTGCCAGCCACTGGGGCGCAGATCTGATCATCTCTCTCACGACGCTCAGCATGGTGAAGGCGCTCGGCGCTGGCGGTACGTTCTGGCTCTTCGCAGCCGTGAATGCCGTCTCGTTCTTCTTCGTGCTGCGTTATGTGCCCGAGACACGGGGCCGTTCGCTCGAACAGCTCGAGGCATCCCTGCGTGACGGCACCTTCGCGCCCATCGCTCGCGCCAAGGCTGCTGCTGCCGAATAAGACGACAGGCGCTCTCCTGTCATGACGACAGGGGACGATCATGGGTATGAACGGCGTTGCTCCGCTGCTATATGCGGGACAACGCCGTTCACCGTTTTTGAAAGATCGTCATGGCACGCCGTCGTCAGCTCTATGAAGGAAAAGCCAAGATCCTGTTCGAGGGGCCAGAGCCCGGCACACTCGTCCAGTATTTCAAGGATGATGCCTCCGCCGGCAATGGCGTGAAAAAGGGGATCATCACCGGCAAGGGCGTGCTGAACAACCGCATCAGCGAGCACCTCATGCTTCGCCTGCATGAAATCGGTATCCCGACCCATTTCGTTCGTCGCCTGAACATGCGCGAGCAGCTGATCCGCGAAGTCGAGATCATCCCTCTCGAAGTTGTTGTGCGCAACGTGGCTGCGGGCTCGATTGCCAAGCGCCTTGGCCTTGCCGAAGGCACGCGTCTGCCCCGGTCGATTCTCGAATATTACTACAAGAATGATGCGCTCAACGATCCGATGGTGTCGGAAGAGCATGTCACCGCCTTTGGCTGGGCTAATGCGCAGGATCTCGATGAGATCAATGCCTATGCGCTGCGTACCAATGATTTTCTCACGGGCATGTTCCAAGGCATCGGCATCCAGCTTGTCGATTTTAAGCTCGAATTTGGTCGCCTGTGGGAAAACGACGAGATGCGTATTGTGCTCGCCGACGAAATTTCTCCCGATAACTGCCGCCTGTGGGACACCAAGACGAGCGAGAAGCTCGACAAGGACCGTTTCCGTCGGGATATGGGCCGTGTCGAGGAAGCTTATCAGGAAGTCGCCCGCCGCCTTGGCATTCTGCCCGAGGCCGGCAACGGCGATCTCAAAGGACCGGAGGTCATGCAATGAAAATTCGCGTCAATGTCATGCTGAAGGAAGGCGTGCTCGATCCGCAGGGCAAGGCCATTGGTCACGCCCTTGAGGTGCTGGGCTTTGCCAATGTTGGCGAAGTGCGCGTGGGCAAGACCATGGAACTCGAGATCGCGACCGAAGATCGTGAAAAGGCACTCGCCCAGGGCGAGGCGATGGCCCGTGAGCTTCTGGCGAACCTCGTGATCGAAGATTTCGCTGTCGAGGTTGTTGGATGACCCGCAAGCTGGCTCTTCTGGCGGCAGTTGCTCTTGCACTGCCAGCAGGCGGCCTGGCCGGTGTGGCTCAGGCTGATGAGCATCGTCTCTCTTCCATGCAGGCGGGTCGCTTTGGCGCCATCTGCTCCAAGCCCCAGGGCAAGGCCGTCTGTGATGCCTATATTGCCGGCATGGCCGATTCAGGTGCGCTTTCGGCCCTGAACGCCAAGAGCAATGGCGATAGTGGCACGGTGGCCGGTTTCTGCGTCCCTGACGCCGAAACCACCGATGCCATGCGTGGCAAGGTGCTGTCCTGGCTCAAGGCTCATCAGGACGTCCTGAAATTCCCTGTTGGCAAATCCGTTTTTGCGGCTCTGCACGAAGCCTATCCGTGTTCGGGCCAGGGAGGGAAGCCATGAAGGCCGGTATCGTCGTTTTCCCTGGCACGAACCGTGAGCGCGACATGGAGCAGGCGCTTCGTCTCGTCAGCGGCAAGGCGCCCACCATGCTCTGGCATCGTGATACGAGCCTCCCCGATCTGGACCTGATTGTCCTTCCGGGCGGGTTCAGCTTCGGCGACTATCTGCGTTCGGGCGCCATGGGCGCACACTCGCCGATCCTGCGCGAGGTGCGTGCCTTCGCCGAGCGCGGCGGGTATGTGCTGGGCGTGTGCAACGGGTTCCAGATCCTGACCGAAGCCCAGCTTCTACCAGGGGCGCTCCTGCGCAATGCGGGGATGCGTTTCCTTTCGCAGGACGGGTTCCTCCGTGTCGAGACGCAGGATACGGCCTTCACGCGTGACTGGTCCAAGGGCGATGTCTTCCGTGCGCCGCTGGCTCATGGTGACGGCAATTACACGGCCTCGGAAGCCGAGCTCGATCGCCTCGAGGGTGAAGATCGCGTGGCTTTCCGCTATGTCTGCGCCAAGGGCACGCTTGATGCCGCGAACCGCGTCAGTAACCCCAATGGCAGCCAGCGCTCCATCGCAGGCATTCTGAGCGCCAATAAGCGCGTCTGTGGCCTGATGCCCCACCCTGAAAACCTGGTCGATCCCGATCTTGGCGCGACAGATGGCGTGCCGCTGTTCTCGGGTCTGGTGAAGAGTCTCGTCGCATGAGCATGATCGTCAACGCTGAACTCGCCGCCCGCTTCGGTCTCTCTGCCGAGGAATACCAGAAGGTTCTGGACATCATGGGCCGCGTGCCCAGCCTAACCGAACTCGGTATTTTCTCGGTCATGTGGTCGGAGCATTGCTCCTACAAATCATCGCGTGTGCATCTCAAGACCCTGCCCACCAAGGCCCCCTGGGTCATTCATGGCCCCGGTGAAAATGCCGGTGTTGTGGATATCGGAGACGGTCTTGCGGCTGTCTTCAAGATGGAAAGCCACAACCATCCGTCGTTTATCGAGCCCTATCAGGGCGCGGCGACAGGCGTGGGTGGCATCCTGCGCGATGTGTTCACGATGGGCGCGCGCCCCGTTGCCAATCTGAACGCACTTCGCTTCGGTGACCCGTCGCTTCCTGTGACGCAGCGCGTGATTGATGGCGTGGTACGTGGCATTGGTGGCTACGGTAACTGTGTTGGTGTGCCCACGGTAGGCGGTGAGATCAACTTCCACCCGGCCTATAATGGCAATCCGCTCGTCAACGCCATGACCGTTGGTATTGCCCGCCAGGATCGCATCTTCCTTTCGGCTGCTGCGGGTATCGGCAATCCGGTGGTCTATGTCGGCTCCAAGACCGGGCGCGATGGCATCCATGGCGCTACCATGTCCTCGGCGGAATTCGACGAACATGCGGCGTCCAAGCGTCCGACGGTGCAGGTGGGTGACCCGTTCACCGAGAAGCTGCTGATCGAGGCCTGTCTCGAACTGATGGCGACCGACGCTATCGTGGCGATTCAGGATATGGGCGCGGCTGGCCTCACATCCTCTGCTGTCGAGATGGCGGGCAAGGGTGGTGTCGGTATCGAGCTCGATCTCGACAAGGTGCCGCAGCGCGAGACCGGCATGACGGCTTACGAAATGATGCTGTCGGAGAGCCAGGAGCGTATGCTCATGGTGCTCAAGCCTGAGCGCACTGACGTAGCCCGCGCCATTTTCGAAAAATGGGACCTCGATTTCGCGATCGTCGGCGTGTTGACCGATACGGCGCATATCACGGTCAAGCATCTTGGCAAGACGGAGGCGGATATTCCGCTTGCGCCACTGGCTGATGAGGCACCGCTCTACCATCGTCCCATGACGCACGCTGCCAAGCCGGCGCGTCTGGGCACAGTGGCCGATCCTGCGGGTGTCGAACATGCGCTGCTGACCCTGTTGGCCTGCCCGGATCTCGCCTCGCGCGCCTGGGTCTGGAACCAGTATGACAGTGGTGTCGGCGGCCAGACGGCCCGTCGTCCCGGTGCGGCCGATGCTGCCATCGTTCGCGTCGAGGGCACGAAGCGCGGTCTTGCCATGACGACCGATTGCACGCCGCGCTATTGTCAGGCTGACCCGCATGCGGGTGGGGCTCAGGCAGTTGCAGAAGCCTGGCGCAATATCACGGCAACGGGTGCGCTGCCGCTGGCCGTGACCGATAACCTGAACTTCGGCAATCCCGAAAAGCCGGAGATCATGGGTCAGTTCGCCGATGCCATCAAAGGCATGGGTGAGGCCTGCCGCGCGCTGGATTTCCCGGTCGTGAGTGGCAATGTCTCGCTGTACAACCAGACGAGCCATCCGAGCGGTCTGAGCCAGCCGATCCTGCCGACGCCGGCCATCGGCGCTATCGGTGTGATCGACGATGTGACCAAGGCGATTGGTCTTGGCATGCCTGAGCAGTGCGAGCTTGTGCTGATCGGTGAGATCCGTGGTGAGCTCGGCCAGTCGCTATGGCTGCGTGAGATCTGCCATCGCGAAGATGGTGCCCCGCCGATCATCGATCTTCACGCCGAGCGTCGCAACGGTGACTTCGTGCGCAAGATGATCGGGGAAGGGCGCATCGAGGCCTGCCACGACATCGCCGATGGCGGATTGCTTGTGGCCGTGGCGGAGATGGTCATGGCGAGCGGCGTTGGCTGCCATCTTGACAAGCCGCATCACGGCACGAGCCTCCATGCCTATTACTTCGGCGAGGACCAGGCCTGCTACGTGGTGGCCACCAGGCATGCTACCGCGCTGATCGATGCAGCTGAAAAGGCTCATGTGCCAGTGCGTCATCTCGGACGTTCAGGGGGTGATTCACTGGTTCTGACCGACGGTATGAGCCTGTCGGCCGAGCGTATGCGCAAGGTCAATGCCGAGTTCTTCCCCAAGCTGATGGAGCGCTGAACCATGCCGATGAGCGCCGAAGAAATCGAACGCACCATCAAGGCTGCCCTGCCCGATGCCGTGATCGAGATTCATGATCTCGCGGGTGACGGGGACCATTATGCTGCAACCGTGACCAGTACCGCTTTTGCGGGGCTCCCACGGGTGCGCCAGCACAAGCTCGTCTATGACGCGTTTGGTGGTCGTATGGGGACAGAGCTGCACGCTCTGGCCCTCAAAACACAAACCCCCTGACAATCGAGACCAGTTGGGTCTATAATTAAGCGATTATTGACCCAACGCGCATCTCGCGCACAGGAGCGATCCATGGCCGAAGCTACTTTTCAGCAGATTCAGCAGCTTATCGACAACAATCCCGTCATGCTTTTCATGAAGGGTGACAAACTGTTCCCTCAATGCGGCTTTTCCGCACGCGTCGTGCAGATCCTCGGGCACATGGGCGTCGATTTCGAGACGGCCAATGTGCTTGCTAGCCCGGAACTGCGCCAGGGCATCAAGGACTTTTCGCAGTGGCCGACAGTGCCGCAGCTTTATATCAAGGGTGAGTTCATCGGCGGATGCGATATCGTGACCGACATGTTCCAGAGTGGCGAACTGGAGTCTCTGCTGGAGGAAAAGCAGATCGCCAAAAAGGTGTCCTGATCTGCCTTGATTAAGCCATAAACTCTGCGCGCTGCCACGGTTTCGTCTTAAACTGTGGCAGTATTGCAACGGTAAATCTTCTTGTAAAAAATTCTTCCCGAGACCTCTTGTTGTACTTTCGCAGTCCTGACTAACGTGGCGGAAGTCACTCAGAGGGAAGAAAAAATGCGGCGCCTATCGGGTCTCAAACTTGCAGCTTCAGTCGTCGCCGTTGGGGCAGCCTTTGCCTCTCATGGTGCAAGCGCAAGAGAGATCACCGATTGGGAAGCCTCCAAGCTGACGCTTGATGCACTGACCGCCACGCCCGTCTATCACCGCCCCGTCACAACCTATACGCATCACCACGGTGCAGCCGTTCATCAGGTGGCCGCCCGTCACGTGTCAGCGCCGTCACGTCGCGCCCTTGTCCACACCGTGGTCTATCACGCCAAGGCACCGGCAAGCAGCAAGCATCACGCTCGCCGTCACGGCTGATCGACTGGGGCGCTATTGCGCCCCGCTTAAACTGCCTTCCTGCGCGGTTGGTATCTGATTTCCCCTGCAAGGAATCTTATCGGAGCCGGTCTCCGCTAATGAACTCCGTTAGCCAATCAGACCGTGCTCCCGGCGTTTCCCGCCGACCATTCCCGACCGCCATGCCATGCAGCCGCGGTCGCTCCCCGAAGACTCCTGTCTCTCATCTAAGGCGGGTCCGGGGCAGGGGCAACAGCGCTGTTCGACGGTTGGACTAACCGTCCCTCAGAATATCCTCGATCCATCCGACATTCCCAGCGACGTCATATATCATGAGGTCGCACCGGGTGTTTTCGCGTCGCCATGACGGCTGTGTCTGAAGAAGATACTCCGCGGCGGCCAGAAGACGGTGCTGTTGGGGGAGCCTCAGGGCGTAGGCGGCCTCATCCAGTGTGCGGCGCTGCTTGACCTCAACGAACAGGATGAGACTGTCAGTCGCCGCGACGAGATCGATCTCGCCATATGGGGTGCGGCATCGCTCGGCAAAAAGCACGAAGCCCGCATTTGCAAGCGTTTCGCGCGCGTGAGCCTCCGCCGCCACTCCGGCGGCGAAAGCCCTGCCGCCGCGCCTTTGGCGCGCGGTCGTCACAGCCTGCTACGGAGCAACTTTGCAGCCTCGACTGCGAAATAGGTAAGGACGCCATTGCAACCGGCACGCCGGAATGCAAGCAGACTTTCAAGTATGGCGCGATCGCGGTCCAGCCAGCCATTCTGGATAGCCGCCATCAGCATCGCGTATTCACCTGACACCTGGTACGCAAAAGTCGGAACGGCGAAGGTTTCGCGTACCCGATGGATGATGTCCAGATAGGGCATGCCGGGTTTGACCATGACCATATCTGCGCCTTCCTGGATGTCGAGCGCGACCTCGCGCAGCGCTTCATCGGAATTGGCAGGGTCCATCTGATAGGTTTTCTTGTCGCCCTTGAGCAGTCCCCCGGACCCCAGAGCGTCACGGAACGGACCATAGAAGGCGGAAGCATATTTGGCGGCATAGGACATGATGCGCACGTTGTCGTGCCCTGCCTTGTCAAGAGCGGTGCGTATCGCGCCGATGCGACCATCCATCATGTCAGACGGGGCAATGATGTCGATCCCGGCTGCGGCCTGGTTGATGGCCTGTAGGGCCAGAATCTCTACCGATGCGTCATTGACGACGTAATCGCCCTCGATAAGACCGTCATGGCCATGATCGGTGTAGGGGTCGAGCGCCACATCACCGATCAGCCCAAGGTCAGGGTACAGGCGCTTGATTTCACGCGCTGCCTTGCAGATCAGATTGTCCGGGTTGGTGGCCTCACGGCCCGTCGCATCCCTGATGTCCGTCGGGGTGATCGGGAAGAGGGCCACGGCGGGGATACCGAGCCCGATGGCCTCGGCCAGATGAGCCTCAAGCAGGTCCACGCTCACGCGTTCGACCCCGGGCATGGAGGCGACACTGCTGCGCTGCCCTTTGCCATCACACACGAAGATCGGCCAGATCAGATTGTCGATCGTCAGCGTCGTTTCGGCCACGAGGCGGCGCGTGAAACCGTCAAAACGGTTACGTCTTGGACGGCTGAGTGGAAAGGATCCGGTGATCATTGCGTTGTTCCCTCGGCAGTAAGCTTGCTCTTTTTGATACCATACAGCGCATAAACGACCAGTCCGGCGATCAGCCAGACCACCATGCGTAGCCAGGTGAGCGCATCCAGCGACACCATGACCGCGAGGCAGCTCAGGATACCGCAGACCGGGGTGAACAGCCCGCCGGGTGCGCGAAACGCGCGGGGGCGGTTTGGCTCACGAATGCGCAGGATCAGGACACCCACACAGACCAGCACGAAGGCGAGCAGGGTGCCGATTGAGGTCATGTTGCCGAGCACGGAGATCGGCACCAGCCCTGCCAGCAGGCAGGTCACCACGAGAAAGATCAGGTGAGACACGGCTGGTGCCCGCGTGCGTGGGCTGAGGCGGCCAAATATCGCTGGTAGCAGGCCATCATGCGACATCGCGTAGAACACGCGCACCTGACCCATCATGAGCCCCATCAGCACCGAGATATAGCCAAACAGGATGCTGAACTTGAGAGCGCCCTGCAGCCAGAACAGATGGGTGATATCGATGGCCGTTGCCACAGGGCTGCCATCGCCCTCCAGCTGGCGATAATCAACGACGCCGGTCAGCACGAAGGCGAAGGCGATATAGATGATGGTGCAAATGAGCAGGCTGCCCAATATGCCAATAGGCATGGTTCGCTCTGGATTGCGGGCCTCCTGCGCGGTGGTGGCGATGATGTCAAAGCCCAGATAGGCGAAGAAGATCATGCCAGCAGCTCGCATGATGCCCGAGACGCCAAAATGGCCGAACTCGCCCGTGTTCGGGGGAATGAAAGGGGTGAAATGCTCGGGCTTGATGAAGGGCGAGCAGAATATGATGAAGGCGCCGACCACCCCGAGCTTGAGCACCACGACCACAGCATTGATGCGCGTGGACTCGGAAATGCCGCGCAGCAGAAGCATGACGATGAACACGATTGCGGCCATGGCGGGAAGGTTGATCCAGCCATGGGCCATGCTGCCATCCGGCAGCTTCACCATGCTCATGGGGGATGCCATCCATCGCGGGTCCGGATGCAGGTTCCACTGGCCCAGAATCGAGGCCAGATAGCTTGACCAGCTCGAGGCTACGGCTGCTGCCCCTACAGTGTATTCCAGCACAAGGTCCCAACCGATAACCCAGGCAACCAGCTCGCCAAGCACAGCATAGCTGTAGGAATAGGCCGAGCCGGCAGACGGGATCATGCTGGCCAGTTCGGCATAACAGAAGGCGGCAAACCCGCAGGCAATGGCAGCCACCACAAAAGCGAGTATGACTGCTGGCCCCGCATTCTGGGCCGCAGCAATGCCCGTCAATGAAAACAGGCCAGCCCCGACGGTCGTGCCCACCCCAAGGGCAATCAGCGAAAACGGTCCGATAACGCGGTGCAGCCCGTGTTCGCCTTTTCCGTCGGTTGCCACGTCAATCGGTTTGCGCCGCCACAGGGCGGCGAGGGGCTGGGCCATTCAGTCTTCCTCTAAAACAACTCTCCCGCGCTAAACGGGTTGGCGGCGGGGGGAAATCTGGGATATTGCCCATCGTGATACGCCATTTTCCGCGTCTGTGCGCCCCCTCCGGGAGAGAAAAGAATGACTACTCGCGAGAACATGTCCCCCCAGCACGATTTCTATCATCGCGGTCTGAATGAAGCAGACCCCGAGGTGGCAGAAATCATCAACGCCGAACTGATCCGTCAGCAGGATGGCATTGAACTGATCGCATCCGAGAACATCACCTCTTTTGCCGTTCTTGAGGCACAGGGCTCGGTCCTGACCAACAAATACGCTGAAGGACTGCCCGGCAAGCGCTATTACGGCGGGTGCGTCGATGTCGACCGCGTGGAAAATCTGGCAATCGAGCGTATCAAGGCGCTGTTTGGCGTCGAGTTTGCCAACGTGCAGCCCCATTCTGGCGCGAACGCCAATCAGGCCGCGTTCATGGCGCTCGGCAAGCCGGGTGACACCGTGCTGGGCATGAGCCTCGCCGCTGGTGGACATCTGACGCATGGTGCGGCACCGAACTACTCAGGAAAGTGGTTCAACGCGGTGCAGTACGGTGTGCGTGCCGAGGACGGAACCCTCGACTACGAGGAAATGGAGCGCCTTGCACGTGAGCACAAGCCGACGATTATTGTCGCAGGTGGCTCGGCTTATCCCCGTCATATCGATTTTGCGCGCTTCCGTCGCATTGCGGACGAGGTGGGCGCCTATCTGATGGTGGACATGGCGCATTTCGCCGGTCTCGTCGCGGCTGGTCTTTTCCCGAGCCCCGTGCCCCACGCGCATATCGTGACCAGCACCACGCACAAGACGCTGCGCGGCCCGCGCGGTGGCATTGTGCTTACGAATGATCCGGACATCGCCAAGAAGGTCAATTCCGCCGTATTCCCGGGCCTTCAGGGTGGTCCGCTCATGCATGTCATTGCTGGCAAGGCTGTGGCCTTTGGCGAGGCCCTTGGCGAGAAGTTCAAGGCGTATCAGGGCGCGGTGGCTGAGAACGCCCGCGTTCTGGCTGAGGAACTTGTGGCACGCGGCTTTGACATTGTGACCGGTGGTACGGATTGCCACCTCGTTCTGGTCGATCTGCGTCCCAAGAAGGTAACGGGCAAGATTGCCGAGGCGGCTCTCGAGCGCGCCGGGATCACGGCCAACAAGAATGCAATCCCGTTCGACCCTGAAAAGCCGTTTGTGACCTCCGGTATCCGTCTGGGCAGCCCGGCCGCGACGTCACGCGGTTTTGGCGTTGAAGAATTCCGCACGATCGCTCGAATGATCGATGAAGTGCTGAGTGCCTACGGAACGCAGGAGCAGGACAGGGTCGAGCAGCGCGTTCATGACGAGGTAAAGGCGCTTTGCCGTCGCTTCCCCATCTATGACGTCGCCTATCCCGGCGCCTGAGGATAAAAGAGGGGGGCAATGAGCCCCCCTTTTTTTGCCCGCGCGGGGCGATTGCGGTGGATCGTATGACCGGGTTTCGCTGCGATCGTGTCCAGAGTGTCGTCTGGCTGCCGCGACCGGATCGGGCCTATAGCCTGCGTGCAAGCCTCACCGCCAGTTGTCCTCTGCGCACACACAGATTGGGCATGATGAGGACGCATTGGTCGTAGGGCGTACAGATTTCATCATCACCGTCCAGCGCGATAACCGTGCCCGCCTTTTCGATTACCTGACCACCGAGATAACTCTCGGTAAACCCGAAACTGGCGCTTCTGGCGACGACATTGTCGGTCACCATTGCCTGACGTGAGACGGTAACCGGCTCGCCCCGGCTGCCCCAATGCACAAACCCCGCATTCTCAACAAAGTGACGAATGACGCGTGCGCTGGTCTCGACCGTTTCCGGTCGCCAGTGCTGACCTGCCTCAAGCAGCACGCTGCGCCCTGTGCCGCCGGGTGCCATGAAACCCTCCTGCTCAATCAGCCTTGCGCCTCCAACATGCCCGAGATCGGTGAGGGTCAGAAAAGGCGTGTCGGCCTGCGACGAGAGGAGGCCCGCCAGTGTGATCGAGCGTTCTGTCTGCGGCGAGATGAAGAGAGGTGACGAGTCCCATAACATGGAATGAAGATCGAGCAGCATGTCGCTGCGCCGGATGACGGGCAGCAACTCCTGTGCCCGCGCCATTTCAACCGAACCAGGCTTCTGGCTCAGCCTGTCATTGGACCAGACACGGTTGAGGTCTTCACCGATGAAGCGCGAAGCGGTCGGGTTTGACGGGTCGAAACGTTCGAAGGCGGCCATATTGGCAAATACGATGCGCAATGTGCCGCAAAGGGGCCTGATATCTTCCCTGAGCAGACGGTCGGCAGCGGCGGCGCCCGCGAACTCATTGCCATGAATAAGGGAAATCACGGCGATTTCCGGCCCCGGTACAGGGCTCTCGCGCTCGATGACACCGGGTATCCCGTTATTGCCGGCCCTCCACTGTGAGAGATCAGGTGGGTCGATCAGGATTGGGAATTCGGGAAGGCGACGCGGCAGCGCCAGGCTCGGCAGGAGGCGCTGCCGCCGCCTGCGGACAGGGTGATGATCGCGCGGTGATGCCCCGCAACTCATGCGGCAAGACAGACCTGTCTGACAAGACGGTCGATCATGGTTTCACATCGAGCCAGCTGGTCTATTGTGATCCATTCATCGGGTTTATGCGCCTGGGCGATATCACCGGGGCCACACACGATCGTCTCGAGCCCGGCCTGTTGGTAGATACCGGCTTCCGTCCCATAAGAGACATAACCCGCACTGTTGCGCCCCGTAATCTGCTGCAAAAGCGAGACCAGGGGCGATGTGGGTGAGAGGTTCAGGGGCGGGAGGTCGACAAGGGGCGTCAGTGTCAGCCCGCAAGATGGATCGGCCTCGCGCAGGGCTGCGTCGATTGGCGCAAGACGCTCCGTAATGGACTGGAAGATTGCGGCGTTGTCGTCACCCGGTACGGCACGCCATTCGAGCTCGAAACTGGCTTGTTCGGGCACGATATTCAGAATGCTGCCACCACTGGCGAGCCCGACCTGCATGGTCGTGTGATCGGGGAGGAAGCCGCTGACATGGGGGCCATCGCGTTCGAAAGCGTCGCTCATATCCGCAAGTGCTGCGATGGCATGCCCCATGGCGTGAAGCGCGTTGACGCCCAGCGCAGGCTGGGAGGAATGGGCGGGGCGGCCCCGGATATCCACGCGCACCGTGAACCGCCCTTTATGGGCGATGATCGGCGCGAGCATGGTGGGCTCACCAATCACGCATAAATCGGGCATCAGGCCGCGTGAGATGACATCCTCGATCAGATAGCGGGCACCGTTGCAGGTGATTTCCTCGTCGAAGGTGAAGAAGAGATGGACAGGCTTGCGCAGGGGCAGGCTTTGCATGCGGGGTATGGCGGCCAACATGGCGGCCACAAACCCCTTCATGTCGGTGGCGCCGCGTGCGTAGAGTCTCTCATCCTGCTGGGTGAGGCTGAAAGGATCACGAGACCAGTCCTGTCCCTCGACGGGCACGCAATCGACATGACCAGACAAGGCCAGACCACCGGGCGCTACCGGGCCAATGATGGCATGCAGGTTCCATTTACCGTCCTCTGGCCCGCGACTGCGCGTATAGGGCACGTCCTGCTCATCGAGCAGCGCAGTAATCCAGTCGATGAGGGGCGCATTGGCATGACGGCTTGTCGTATCGAACGAGACAAGCTTTTCCAGAATCGCAATGATGTCCATCGTCTGGGCCTTGGGAGCGGTCATGGGGAGAGTTTAGACCCTGCCTGTCGAAAACCTCAAGGCCGTGTAACTCAGGAAACGATGCTGATACGGTAGCCGATCTCCTTTTCGATCGCCCTCAGCAAAAGCCGCTCATCACGCGTGCAAAAGGATAGCGCCGCGCCGCGCTTGCCTGCCCGCGCCGTGCGGCCAATGCGGTGCACATAGGTTTCGGCCTTCTCGGGCAGGTCGTAATTGAGGACGAGCGCCACATCATCAATGTCGAGCCCTCGCGCTGCGACATCCGTTGTGAGCAGGATCATGGAGCGCCCGCTGCGCAGGGCCTCCACCGCCTTCTGGCGAGCGCCCTGTGCCAGATCGCCATGCAGCGTTGTGACGGGCAGACCTGCCTTGCGCAGATGCTTGCCGATCTGGTCCACCGAGGCCTTCGTGCGCAGGAACACGATCTGGCGTCCCTCGGTTTCGGCACACAGGCGGGTGAGGGTGGCCAGCTTTTCCTCGGCCTCAACAAACATGGCGCGCTGCTTGATGCGACGCGGCGTGACGGTCTGGCTCTCGAATTCAAGCGTGACGGGTTTGTGGAGCAGGCGACTGGCCAGGGCGCGGCCCGTGGGCGGCAGCGTGGCAGAGCACAGCATGGCCTGACGTTCCTGCGGTAAATGCAGGATGATATCATCCATTGCCGCGAGGAAATCCTCGTCCAGCATCTGGTCTACCTCATCCACGATCAGCATGCTGACAAGGTCGAGCCTGCAGGCGCCGCTGGCGAGGAGGTCGATCAGGCGGCCAGGGGTTGCAACCGCAATATCCACGCCTTCCGCCAGCGCCTCGATCTGCGCATCCTTGGGGAGGCCGCCGCAGAGCAGACGCGTGCGAAAGGGCAGGCGTCTGCCGATCTGGCGGCATACACCGGCGATCTGGGTCACGAGCTCACGGGTCGGGGCCAGAATCAGTACACGGGGTGCGCCGGGTTGCCGTTCCGCGGAGAGCGACAGAAGGCGCTGGAAGGCGGGCGCCGCATAAGCTGCGGTCTTTCCAGAGCCGGTCTGTGCCACAAGAAGCACATCGCGCCTGTCATTCAGTTCGGGCCAGACGCGGGTCTGCACCTCATTGGGTTTCTCTATGCCCACTTGCTTGAGGCCCGCGCTGACCAGCGGGTCGAATGGAAAGGCGGCAGGATCTTGAACATCACTCATGGATGCTTCTTGCCAAAGTTCTGCCGGTGAAGGAATTACCGAGTTATGAGTGTAGCCATCATTGCTGAAGATTTTGCCGGAATGCGCGCCCAGGCGAGCGGTCTTGTCGAGCGTGCGGGGCTGGAATGGCATTTTCACCCCGTGCGGATCGGGGGAGTCTGGCGCCGTATCCCCACGAGATTCTGCCCCGATCCGCTGCGTGCTACGGCACCGATCGTGCTGCCGGGCGACACCCGCCTGCTTGTCAGCGTTGGCGGGACAGGCGGGGCAGTCGGGGCAGCGCTGAAAAAGCGCACCGGCCTGCCGCTGGTGCAGATACAGAACCCCCGCATGGATGCGGCTCGCTTCGACCTGATTGTGGCCAATGTTCATGATCGCATGGCCGGACCCAATGTCGTGGCGGCCCGAACCGCCCTGCATGGCGTGACCCCCGCGAAGCTGTCCGACGCCCGGATCCTGTGGGAGAGCAGGCTGCGAACAGGCAAAAAGGCCCTCTTGTCCGTTCTGATTGGCGGCGCGAATGGCCGGTTCAGTTTTGGCGTCAATGAAGCCGCAACACTCGGCGCACAGCTTGCCGGGATCGTCCGGACGCAGGATGTGACGATTGCCCTTACACCCTCACGCCGAACCGATCCGGCAGCTTTGGCGGTGTTGCGCGAGGCGCTGGATCCGTCACGCGCCATGATATGGGACGGGCAGGGCGATAATCCCTATCTCGGTATGCTTGCCTGCGCCGATATGATTGCCGTGACGACGGACAGCGTGTCGATGATCTCGGAGGCCGCCGCCACGACAGCGCCGGTCTTGATCATTGATCTGCCGGGGCGTTCACGGCGTATCCGGACCTTTGTCGAGACGCTGGCCGAGGCCGGGCGCGTCCGTCCGTTCACGGGGGCGTGGGAGCCGTGGGCTATAACGCCGCTTGACGATACCGGCAGAGCGGCCGATGAAATGCGTCGGCGTCTCGCTCTCTGAACAAGGAGTTGCGGGGTCCGTAATAAAGAAAACGGGTACAGGACGACCATGCTCGATATCATCACCTTCGACGCTCAGGGCGGCGGAAACATCCTCTACAAGGCGCTTGCGCATCCCTTGGCGAGCGAGGCTCTGAGGCGACTGGAAGCGACACTGGCGGCTGGAGGTGGCTTTGCGGTTTATGACCCGGGCAATGTGCTGCGTACGCTGGTCGCCCTGTACCCCGGACTCACGCCTTCCTGCGGTGTCTACACGCATGACAGCGAGCAGGTGGGCAAGGATGATGGGCTGGGCGGCGAGAAGCTGGCCCTGACGGATCTTTCATCCTCCGAGGCCAGGCAGGTGCTTGCCCTATCCTTCGAGCATGAAAAGATGTTGTCGCGCCTCGCGCGCGTCACCCATGCCGATCAGCAGATTTTCTCTCTGGAGCCTGCAAAATTGCCGGACTCCATGCTGAGCAATCCGCGCAACTATCTCGACAAGCTCAATTTCGCGACGAACTTTGCGTTCTTCCGTGATGATGAGCGCTTCAGCACGCGGCTCGTCACGGCGAATTACTGGTGCAATTACGACGCGACCGATGTGCGTTACTGGTTCCGCCTTTATGACGACAAGGGCGAGATCCTGGCTGAGTGGGAAGAGGAAATTCCCGACGCGCCTGCCGGTATTGTTGTAGACAGTGCCGTGGTGCGAGCGCGTTTCGATCTGCCGGCTTTCTGCGGTCAGCTTTTCGTTCATGTGCTCGGTGCGCGTGGGCATGATGTCGTGAAATATGCGCTCGACACTTACGGCAAGAATGGTGAGCCCAGCCTCTCGGTCACCCATGACGCCAATGCCTGGCCATCACCGCGTTTCGCGACGCTGCCGGCACCGCGGCCCGGTGAGACGCTGGTCCTCTGGATCCAGAACAGCCATGCAACGCCCATTCCGGCGGGTGCCATCACGCTCAATCAGATGGGCGAGGAGACGCATTTCCCGGTCACGGTCGAGGTTGGCCCATTCTCCACCTATGCGCTCGATGTGGGCGCGCTTGTTAAGGATATCCCCTGGCCGGCCCAGCTTGAGTTGCGTTCGGGGAATCACATCGTACGGCCACGCTACGAGATTACCGAAGGTGCCCTGACCCGTATTGCCCATCTGAACGTGGAGCGCCGTGACCTCGCACCCGAACCAGCGTTGCGCAAGCTGCCGCCTTCGATGGGCCGTGGGTTTGTGTTGCCTTTCCCCATTCTCGACCCCAAGCGCTTCACCAGCGTGGTGCAGCCGAACCCGATGTCGGAAAAGATCACCAGCCTCCCGCTGCGTCTCGATGTTTTCGATGATGAAGGGACGCTCATCACACAGAAGTTTCTGGGCAATCTGCCGCGCAATCATGAAACAGCGATTGCCCTGCACGAGCTGACTGACTGCGCTGGCCATGCCGACCTCGTGTATGATTTCCGCGACGGTGGCGAGGGCGATGGCTGGATGCATGCCCTGATGCGCTATGAGAACCGCGAGAATGGTCACGCGGCAGAGACCAGCTTTGGCGGGCATATCTTCAACACGCTCATGACGTGGCGCAGCGAGCCGCAATCTTACGCCGGTCCGCCGCCGGGTCTGACGACACGTCTTTTTCTCAAGCTCGGTCAGGAGGGCCATGAAAGCTTCTCCTGCCTGATCCATCCGGCCTCGGTTGAGGGAACGGCGCCCTCAGAGACGATTCTGCATCTCTATTCGAACGATGGTGTCGAACTGGAGCGCCGCAGGATCAGCATCAATCCATCGGGCTCCTATATGGTTTGGCCGCATGAGATCTTTGGCGCTGAAAAGCTGGCCGAGGCAGGGATTGGCGGCTATGTGCTGATCCGCGATCTGAGCTGCCGTCTGTTCGGCTATCATGGGCAGCGCAATGCTTCGGCAGGGTTCTCGCTCGACCATATGTTTGGCTTCTGATCTTTTTTTCATTTTCCGCCTTGCCGCGTCATCGGGCCTTTGCTAGAGACGCGGCACCGCAGGATGGGTGCGTAGCTCAGCGGTAGAGCACTGCCTTCACACGGCAGGGGTCACAGGTTCAATCCCTGTCGCACCCACCATCCTCACCCGCAGAAATCAGCCGTTTTTTGACGATTGGCCATTCCGGCGCTTGGTCCGTTTCGGTTCATTCCCGTACGTTCTGAGCCGAGTCATATCGTGTCAAGCTGTGCCAGATCCGTGCCACTTTCCGCGAGTCGTTTTCCCTTGTACTGCCCCGCCAGATCGTGCGATTCTGCGTCGTACGGAAGGTGTTCTCATGGGCGGTTCGAACGCTTGGTGAGATTGAAAAGGGCGGGACTGCAAACCTGCTTTTTTCTGGCATTCGATTCATCGTGGTGGTGATAGGCGGGGCGGCTTTCGGGCCGCCCTTTGCTTGTGCGGGCGGTTTTAATTGACTTCCGCCCTTGTTCACGTTCTGTTCTCTTCTATGACAGACCTGACCCCAGCCTCCGAAGAAGATGTGACATTCGCCATCCGTATGTCGATTTGCCTCGACTATCGGGGCAAGCCGAGGCGTGTAAACGCGAAGATGACCGGGGCAGAGATGGACGCGCTGGCCCAAAAGATTACCGAGCAGTTGAAGCGCTCGAATATGTGGCCGCATCGGGGCCCAGGAGCGCCCGCGCATCAGGCGCCGGATTACTCGGTGGCTTGGCGGGGGAATGTAGATCGCGACAACAGCACAGAGACGCCAGGATCAGGCGGTGCGTGAATCAGGATAAGTCGTGATCCTCGGACTGTCTGAAAATCAGGAAGAGCCCGTGTAGCACCCACATGACGCACATAGCCTGCGCTGAGAATGCCAGAAAATCTGAAGCGGGGCCCAGACCCTCAACCGAGTTCGTCGTAGTCGATAGGGCCCAGAAGGCCGCAGCCACCGCTGCCAGGGTCAGGTTCTTGGTCATGGAGCGCTGTTAAACGTTCAACATAGACGGTTAAAGTCGTGTGAACGCCATTATTGACCTATTAACGATGCGATATCGAAACGTATAGTTACCGCAATCTACTCGTAATGTTGGGACGTCGCCGGGATCATCGAGCCCTCGACGTGTCGTTATTTTAACGTTACTCGACTCCGTAACTCACGGTAACGAGAGCGGCGCGATGCATAAGCGCGGGCGGTTCGGTTCGCAATCGGTGCTTTTCAAGGCCGAGCCGCCTCACTTCTGACAAGCCCGGACCTGGTCCCGCAGCCCGATATAATCTCCAATCCAGCGCACCGTCTCGGGCTTCGGGCCCGCCTTGATCTCAGCTGCAAGCGCCGACTGATCGGCCTTGCTGTAAGTCACAAGGGTAGGGCAGGGCACATACTGCACCGAGGAGCAGGCGGAGAGCCCGAGCAGCGCCCCGAGAGCGATCCTCCTCATGCCGTGCCGTCCCCAAGCCGCTGCAATACGGCATCTTCCGTTGCTGGCTTATCGGCCTGAGCCTGAGCCATGGATTGCGCCTTGAGCGTTGTCGCATCGGCAGAGGTCTTTGCAGCCTCGGACGTGCTGACAGACGCCGCGTTCTTCCCCGCCCGGTTGGCGTACCAGATCAGGGCACCGAGAGCCGCGACGATGAACGCCACGGCCCCGGCAATGAGGTCAGCCGTCACGCGGCCTGCGCGACAGTGCTGCTCGTGCCCTTGAAGGCGGCGACGAGCGTCTTGATGTCGGTATCGAGCTTGTCGGCATCGTCCTCGATCGCGCTGATCGCGTCGAGAATGGCCGACAGGTCCTTGTTCGAGTTCTCGAGCGACGGGATGATCAGATCTCCGACCTCGCCGATGATGGCTGCGGCTGCTGTCAGCTTGGCCGTGGTGGCGGTGCTGACGGAACTACCGGCCGCATCGGTAATCAGCTTGATGAGCTTGGTGACGAGCGTGTTCGCGCTGGTGGTCATGGTCTTTTCCTTCTGGATAATGAGGACTGATCCCGGCCCGATTGCCGGTGTCGTCAGTCAGGGCTTGGCGTCGTCCGCATTGGTGGCGTGCTTGCCGTTCATGCCGACGCTGTTGACGAGCAGGTAAAGGGGGAGCCACTTCGACCCGTCAGCCGGGCGCGGCCAGTAGCGGGCGATCACGGCGGCCAGGGCAACGATGAAGGTGAGGATCGTCGTCGCGTCGCCGGCAAGAGAGGCGGGCAGGAAGGGAAGGACGGTCTGAAAGATCGTCTGCCAGTCGAAGTTCATGCGGATGCTCCGGTTGTGGGGATACCGCGCCCGAGGAACACGCCGCTTTCGATCTTGCGGCGGCGCTGAAGGCCGGGAAGGACGATAAGCTGTCCGTTCACCGTGGCCTTGTCCCAGACGAGGAATTGCTGTGCGGCCGAGTTGTAGAGGCGCTGGTTCAGGCGTCGTACTAGGGTCGAGCCCTTGGCTGCGTTGGTGCCGACATTGAACTGCCAGGAGAGCAGGGCGCCCTCCTGGTAATCTGTCAGCGGGACGGTCACGAACGAGCGGAGCTTCTCCTGCAGGGTCATGACTGTGTTCCGCAGCAGGTCGAGGGCCTGCGCCTGGGTGATCGGCTTCGTCGTCGCCGTAACAGGCGTGCCGTCAGCTAGGAAGCGATTGCCGTAGCCGATGGTCCAGTAATTGGCCGGGCAGAGATAGGGCTTGAGGCTCAGCCCCTCGAAGTCGTCACGCGAGATCAGCGCGATTGCGATGTCGATGCCGGTCATGGGTGCCCCATGGGGATATGAGTGAGGACTGTGGCAACGGCGGCGGAAGTGGCTGTGACAATTGCCCAGCCGACCCATGCCTTGATGCTTCCCTGCCGGATTACCTGAGCAAGGATCTTGTCGAGCTTGGCGTTCGAGGCTGTCTGAGCCGCTCTGAGGGAATGCACATCAAGCACCACCTCTTTCAGCTCAGCTTTCACCTCGGAAAACTCGCCGCGCGTGATGAAATCACCAGGGGGGCTCATGTCGCCTCCAATAAAAAAGCCGCCCGGTGAGGGGCGGCTTGAGGGGGATGGAACTTTAAGGGCAGCCTCACTGGGCGCGCTCTACCGTTGCGACCGAGCCGCTCTTGGCCTCGATAACAGCCGAAGCGTACTGCCCAGCGAGGGTGTAAGGGCCTGTCTCGGCCTGCGTGTCGTACCACCCAACGGTTTCGCCACTCAGGGCAGCGATAGTGACTGCGCCGGCACCGAGTTGTGTCACCGTGATACGACATCCTGCGGCAAGCCCGGTCCCGATGTTCAATGTCAGCGCGGTCGATCCCGACACGGCGATCGTGGTGCCGCAATCCGTAAGGAGAAGCTGTCGGCTTGCGCTCGCTGTGGTGACTGGATGTGCGACAATACGGGTGGCACGCGATCCGTCCAGGTACTGTTCGGAAATCGTGCCGTCTGCCCCGGCATTGCCTACGTTGAGGTCAACCCAACGATAGCGTCCGGGATTGGTCAGGCAAAGGGTCTGAAGGGTGTTAACACCCTTGAGGAAAATGTTGCGGTCGACTTGGGTTCTCACCCCGCTACCAGGCTGGCAAGCCGAATTGATTATACCCAGATTAACGTACTTAGTGCGGTCGCTCGCACTGCCAGCAATTCCAAAGATCGCGTTACCTTGAACGTCCAGCTCCGCAAGTGGCCGCTGGGTCCAGATCCCCAGGCGTCCCAGGCGACGGTCTCGGGAGAAGAACGGTATGGCCCCATTGAAGAATGTGTTGTCGTGGAGATCCACAAACCGGAAATCATCAACGTTCCCGGTCGGCACCTCTATTTCCCAATCGGTCTGCGTATAGCCTGTTCCGCCCGTGACGAGAGGCTGGCCGTTTACAGTATCGCTGGAGTAGAAGTTTGCCGGGCTGCTCATGGTCAGCGTCGATGTCCCGGCACCGGATACAATCGTCGTGTTCTTCGGGTACAAGCCATAGACCTGCTGGCTTTCTACGATGTCGCCGTTGATCCCCGCCGGAAACGTGCATCCACCAGGACAGGTGATCGTGCTCATGGCACTCTGGGGGATAACCCCGTAGAAATCTATGCCCGTTCCATCAAAATGCGCCCCGGTTTCCTGATGTACGAACGGGGAGGCGCGCTCGCGGCTGTTATTGGTCATGTCATAGCTCGACACTTCCATGCCCGAGTAACCGCGCAGCCCTCCGATATTCAGACCGGGGAAATACCCAATCGCGTAATGCTCGAACTGACTGTTGAGGTCAGTGTCATAGCCACGAAACGTCGCTGCGGTGAAGCCATTCGGGGCCTTGTTCCATAGCGTTAGCAGGTTTGAGCCGGGGGCGGTGCTAGTGAGTGTCAGCTCATTCCAAAACGCAGAGAAATCGAGCGATACGACCGGCGAAGCGCCGTTTTGCGGAGAAGGGTTAAGCAGCTTGAGGCCACCCCCGGACGCGGCGTTTAACGTCCCGCCAGCAAGAGGCAGGAAGGTGGAGTTTGCCTGAGACTGTGTCATGTAAGGCGCAAGACTGGACGCCAAAGCCGCCTGCGTCACGCTGGTCGCTGTCAGGCTTGCGATATCGCTCGCATTCTGCGTGATACCGCTCTGCATGGTCGCCAATGAATTTCCGCCCGTTCCCACCGGCGTCGATGCAGGCAAGCCGCCCGGAGGGACAAACTGCGCGCCTGACGACTGCGCCCAGGCAAGCGAAGGCAATAATGCAGCGAGTGCCACCAGGCGCTTCATGCTGAAGTTTCCTTGAATGTGGGAATGTTTGCGTTGTTCCACCAGCCGCCATTCGTGGCCACGAGCGGGAGTGATGCCAGCCATGCAGCCATCTGCGCGCTGTTGATGGGCGTCTGTCTGCGGGAAGGTACGCCGACCAAAGCGGCTACGCCGGCATTGTTCCACCACCCGGATGAAGGGGGCGTGATGGGGAGCGTTGCCAGCCATTCCCCCATATTGGCGTTGGTGAGGATCAGCCCCGGTATCGAGGCGTCACCAAAGTCCGGGCGGCCCGAGAAGGTCGGCACGCCGGCATTGAGCCACCAGCCGTCGCCGGTGGGTTGCTGGGTGCCAAGGCAGGCGATCCATCCTTCCATTCCGCCGCTATCGACGAAAGGTGCGATCGGCCCCGGAGCTGGCTGCGGGTTGCTGGGTATCAGTGCCGGAATGGCGCTTACTGTGACGCCAACCGTGACCTGATAGGTGTTGCCCAACGTCGAAAGCACAGCGACATTGACCGCCAGGGCCCCGGCTGCAAGCCAGGTGATGTACGCTGTAACGCACGAGCCGTAAGAGGATAGCCAGCCTATTGCCCCGGCGGTGCCCGGATCGAAGTCGTAGGAAAGGACGGCCTCTCCGCATCCGAGAAGCCCCGAGAAATCGACGCTGTAATCAGCGCCGCCGTTGATGTTGCTGTCAGGCCATGCAAGCAGAGGTTGCAGGGCCATGCCGCGCAGGTTCGCAGTCGCACACCCGCCAGGGCGTACGATCCGCGCTGATGGGCGCCAGGTCATGGGTGATTGCCTTTATGAAGTGGCGGATGCGTCTGAGGTGGTCGTGCTTCTCGCAGGGGCATCTACCCACCCCGGCATCCCGTTTACCGCCGCACGCTCTTTTCCGGCGGGTGGTAGGCCGAGGCCATATTCCAAGAATACGTCATCCGAGACACCCACAGCATCCGAGGGCCAGGAGCCTGCGGCGTCGTAGCGGTCTCTGAGCGCATAGAGGAAGAACGCGTTTTCACTGGGCGAATAATAGTAGTTCATCTCAAAGACCCCTTGCCTCCCACATGATTCTTACGGACTGGTTAAAGACGACCTGAGATGAATTTCCCTGGCTCAAGGTATCCGCAGAAACGGTGACGGAAGTTTTGCCGGGAAGGCCATTCGATCCTGCCGAGGGCCAGCAGCCGGTAGATGAATTCGCTGGATCGAGAGGCGTGAAGCAGATGCTTCGGCACCTGTTCGGGAAATTGAATGGGAAAGTAATCGTACCCGACGCTGTAACCTGGTTCGAGGCGGCCAGCGTGATAATCCCCCACTGTTCGACCGAACCGTCAGGAGTGATCCGGTAACCACTCACGCCGTTGTCTGTAATCGTGAACTGGTCGCTCGTGATGATCTGCTTTGATACCGAAGTTCCGGCACTATTTGTCGTATTCGCCCACAGCCGCCCCGTACTGCCAAGTGCGTAAAGGTAGTTTACATTGAGCGCGCCGGTGCCGGTCGTTTCGAGTGAGGTTGGCACGGTGCCGTTGATCGTATAGCCGAGAACGCCAGTGCTGGATTTAGACGAGGATGCGGCATAAGGGATCGTGCGCGTTACCGATGCGCCTGCGCTTGTATAAGTGTCAGCGAGCAAACGGGAGTCGCTGCCAGCAGTGTATAAACGGCTGACCTGAAGGCTACTCGTACCCGAAATCTCGATCCCCGTGCCTGTAACGCCGTTGATGGAGAAGCAGAGAGTTCCGAGCGAGGATTTCGTAGCTGAAGCCGCCAGAGCGATTGTCTGTGTGATCGAAGCGCCGCCGCTCGTGTACGTGTCGGCAAGCAGTCGGCCATCACTGCCAGCGGTATAAAGGTTGCTGATCTTCAGGCTTACGGTGCCCGATACCTCGACAGGCGTTGCCGTAAGACCGTTGATCGTGTAGCCGATCTTGCCCGTTGTCGAGGTGGCGGTGGAATCAGCAACCGCCAGAATCTTCGCAGAACTCGTTCCGTCGCTGTTGTAGGTCTGCGCGTACATGCGCCCGGCGTTCGCAGAATAGAGCGAGAGAACGCCAAGCGATCCGTTGCCAGACGTTGCGACAGGCGTAGGCGTCAGACCAGCAAAGAGCGAAGTCCACGACGCCCCGGACGCACCCGGCGTGGTCAGGTTGTTGTCAGCCGTGGACACCCAGAAGACGCCGGTGGTGGTGGGGTCAGCTACGATCGCCTTGGATGGATATCCTTTGAAGGCTGCAGCAAGATTGGCGTTGAACGGTGCCACTGACCGCATAGCGAGACCACGCAGGCTTGGGTAAAGCGGCGCGCCCGAGGCAGCCGAAATCATCGCCGATGTGATCGCCGTTGCGCCACTTGGAATGACGATGCTCCACAGCGGGATACTTCCGCTCGGGACCGATGTCGCGACACCGATAGTAACGCTGTCTGCACGGACCGTAGGCTGGTTCTGGCCGTTATTTCCTACGCCGGCAAAGGTCTGTGACGGATTGGCAGAGTTGTAGTAGGGCAGGACCGCGTTCGCCGTGTCGGCCGTGCTCACTGTTCCGTAAACGATATAGGTCGCACCCGTTCCGGGAATCACAATATTCACGGGGTCGGTCAAAACGTATTGACGAGGAAGCGCGCTTGCCGATGCGGGCAGCACCCCGAATTCCGAGGCATCAACCATGCCGGGCTGGATAATCTGCCCGGGCGAGATCGTAACGGACAATCCTGATCCGGGTGTGCAAGCAAAGCCACTCGCTCCGGTCCCGCTCTCGTCATACAGCGCGCCAGCCAAACGTCCGACGCCGATTTGTGTAAAGCGGGCAGCCTGAAGCTGGTCCTCGACCATCGGAATCTGGCCGGGGTAAATGATCTTCCGATCCATGAGATTTCCTTATGTCAGGGCGCAGCGTTACCAACCCAGATCACAACGCCGCCCGCCCGGATCTCTTCGATCCCGGTGAGTACGCTTGAAGGTGGTGTGGATGCGGGGTTGTCGCTCAGGAGCACGAAGCCCTGGAATGGTGAGAGGCGTGTGCCGTAGCGAAGATCCGCAGCACCGTATCCGTAACCGCCGCCTGCCCCGGGAGAGGCTGCAGAACCGTAGCCCTTGGTATCTGATGCGTTTCGAGGCTCAACGACCCGCCAGCCTGCTTCCCAGTTGGTCGCAAGCGAGCGCTCGAGAGACTGTCTGGTGCCCAGGGTCGGGAATAGAGCCGCTTTTATGCGGGCGCGGTAATCGTCGTCGCTCTCGTTCGCATACCGAGGCAGCGCATCGCCAAAGAAATCCTCGGCGTAGATGTCCAGCATCCCGCCGGTCGCAGTCGCAAGGCGTTGCTGATCGTAGGCGCCCTGGAGCTGCCCCCAGGCCCATGAAAACACCGAAGCAATACCCTGCAACATGCCGTTGAGAATTGGCGCTTGTTCGGCTTCGCCTTTGCTTGGCGCGCCGGGGAACCATCCTGCTGGAAGCAGCGCCCGCAGTCTGTTTGCGAACTGTCCCTGCGATACATTGCCCAGCCTAGCCATAGGTCACCGATCCGGCGCGGATGGCCACGCCCGTTTGTCCGGTAATGTCCGAAGTTCTGCCGTTGAGCAGCAAATTCGAGATGGAAACGACGGAAGACGAGGCGCCGTAGGACAGGACGCTCAAGCGCGAATAAACTGCGCCTTGCCCGATATCCAGCGCATTGAAGTATCCGCTGATCGCAGCAGTTATCAGTGCTTGCACCGACGACGCATTGCTGTTTGGTGCCAGGGTCAGTGTCATACTCACGGTGGGAGTCGAGACCGAGGGCCTGACGACCTGTATCGATACAGGCGAGGCGCGGTACTCATTCGCGACCGCATAGGCCTGAGCGATCGAGGCGTCTGAAACGGCACCGGACCCATCATCGACGTACAGGACGATGTTACCGGGCAGAAAATTGCCCGCTGTGTCAGCGTTCTCAACGCCTTGCACCATGATATTGGTGGCGATCGCCTCGACCGCGCCCTCAATCGCCGCAAGCGTGGCCCGGTTCAGGGAATTTAGCCAAGTCACGAACCCCGCGCGCACTGCGGCGTCGGTTTGCCCGTCACCGCCATTGGTAAAGGCAGCCGGGTTCGTGACGGTATCAATGCCGGAAACGGCTGTACCGAGCAGGCAGATCGCTCCTGCGGAAGCATTGCCTGCTGTTCCGGTCTGTGTGCATTGCACCGGCAGCGTCAGGGACTGAACGCCAGCAGGCCGAATGTAGCCATCGGCAGCATTGTTCCAGGCGGCATTCGTGCTATCTGCAACGACTGCGTAGCTGATGTTGGAGATGGTCAGCACGAGCGCGCCAACCGGGATCGTGGCGGAGGCCGTCGCGGGCGAAAACGACGAGAACAGGATATTGCCCGTTGCGGCCACGCCGGGCTCGCGTGTCAGGCCGAAATCGGCGATGAAGCTGTCAATGTCTGCGCCCTCCGATGTGGAGAGACGGTTGCGGGTGAGGATCTGCAGGGCGACGGATTGCAGCCACAGACCCATTCCCGATGCGGCTTCGAGGATTGCACGCCCGGGCGTTCCGACCGACAGATCGAGCAGCGACGAAGCCGCGCCCTGCGCCGCCGTGACAGCCGTAGAAACGGTCGTCGTGAAAGAGCGAAGCGAGAGCGCCATCAAAGCCTCAGAAACAAAAAAAGCGCCCCGAAGGACGCCTTTCGGCCAGCAACGGCCATGATTGCGGAAAATCTCATATCATGTGGCCATGTACAAGCTAATTCGTGACCTGTAGCGCCTGCACAGATTGCGTTTCCAGGTCCACATACTGGATGTTGCAGACATAGACACCGACGCTTGGATTATTGATCGTGACACTGATTGGCTGGGTCTGATCTACAGCCGCCTCCTGTGCCATCTGCTCCGCAACGAGCGCTTGTATCTCGCCGAGACTGGCTGGCGAGCCGATCTTCGACGGCAGGCTGGCGCCGTAATCCGGCTGCCAGATGTAATCGCCGGCATTGGTGCATAGCCGTCTTATAATGGCCTGCCTGGTCTGATCCGCACCGCTGACCGTGGCGAGACCACCGGCAGTATTGAGGTTCAGATCACCACCGCAGAAATGTGAGATAGCTGTCATGCAACTGGCGCCCCCGTATTGCCGCCGTTATTGCCGTTGGTATGGATATGAGACTTGCCGCTGATACCTGCAGCAAGCACGTCTCTATCCGATGTGACCGTGCCGCCAGTCACCGCAAGGCCAGACGGGCCAAGCGTCATCGATACGCTCCCAACTTGCCAGACCAGCCCCGCATTCGTCATCGTTGTAGTCGTTTGCCCTGCGCCAGAGAAAAGGCCGTGGGCCGTCATATGCCACCAGGGCGCGTTTTGAGTGGCGCCGCCTGCTGATTGAGAGCTTGTGCCTGTTTGCGTGGCAGAGGGCGGAGCGCCGCATCCGGCCATGATCAGCAATTCACCAGCCTGGGCGGGCTTGCTCGTCTGCGGAGAAACAGGAGGCGTGACCGCCGTATCGTACTGGAAGGCGTTGATCTGCATATGCTCGGCATCGCCCTCGATCGGGATAAGCAGGACATGCTCTCCGATATTCGGCAGGCGGGCGATCCGGATATCACCGGCAGCCAAGGCGGCAACTGGCAGCCAACCACTCTCGATCCCCTCTGGCTGCACGAGCGCCTTGGCTGCGTGGTTCACCGGGTCGATCGAGGTGATGATGCCATGCACGGTCTTGGCAATCATGCCGCTCGCAGCAGCAGCGATCTGTCTTGCGTCATGCATCGCTGTCTGCCTCGTCCTGTGTCACATCACGGTTCCGCAGCGTCACATCCTGCTCAAAGCCGCCCTCCCAAGAGAACGTGCTTGAAACAGCGTCAACCGTGTAGCTCTGGCCATCCCATGTCGAGTTGGTTCCGGTCAGGGTGAAGAAATCACGGGGCTGAAGCGAAATGCGCCCAGGGATCGTCATATGGACCTCGCGCCCGTGAGCCACGATCTCATCGTATTTCTGCTTGGCGGTGCTCTGCACGTCCTGCATTGAGCGGCCTGGCACCTTGAAGGAGTGCAGCGTGCCAGCGTTCGCAGCTTTCTTCGGCGATCCGCCCTCGGCTGACCAGTAATACTCGAACTTGGCCCGCTGCCGGCTGTCCCACGACATGACATGCACGACCACGCCTTTGGCGATCTGGTAGTCACGCTTGAAGCTCAGGGACATGGCATTCGAGACGATCGCCTGGTTTGGCCCGGAATCCTGATATCTCAGCGTGTGCGTCGTCGCCGATCCATCATTGCTGGTTGGGTACGGCTTGCAGATGATCGTCTTGCCCGACGCATACAGGTCGCACCCCGCCGAGTTGGCGATATACCGGGCGAGATCGAACGCCGTCTGAAAGCGGCCATGCGCGCTATGTGACAGGCGCTTGTGTTCGATCTGCCAGTATTGACCGGTCATGCTGGCGGGAAAGGACACCTGAGGCGTGAGCCCGGCAGCCGAGATCAGCGTCGTCATGAGATCGGCGCCGGTCTTGTTCAGCCACGCATCCTGAACGCGCAGGTCGAGCAGTTTCGCAAGATAGTCCCGGCACTCGACAACGAGGGCGGTCCCGGTCGGGGTCCACTCGACGTGATCCATGAGGCCTTGGAAAACCGTCACCCATTGCGCGCCTGTCGTGGCCTCGTCCCGCATCTGAATTTGCACATCGGTATCTGCTGTTGCTCCACCCGAGGTCAGTGCCTGATCGAACCAGTAATTGCCGGTAATCTTCGCAAGCGCCGCACGATCAACCGCCAGGTTGATTTCTGCCGTATCGGCACGACTGTAGCGCGTTCGCGAGAGTGCGAACCGCTCAAGACGCGTCTCCGGGACGGCGCGGCCATTGACCAGAATTTGCGCCCTGAGCTTGCGGGCCATCTTGCGCCCGGCAGAAACGGTGATCGTCTCGCTCATGAGGTAAGTCCCGGCACGCCGCTGTTCTGCGTCGGGTCGATGTTGGGGATCTGCAGAGAGACGGGAGAGGGGAGCCATGTAAGGTCGGGATCAGTCATCCCGTTCAGTTGGGCGATGCGCCACCATTGCGTGGCATCATTCAGCCGGCTGGCCGCAACATGGTAGAGCGACACATCTGCCGCCGTGACCTGAATTGTCTGCATGGTGCGCCCGATCAGCCATGAACGGCGGGAGAGGGAATGGCCGCATTTGTCGCGGTTGCGGCGTTGATCGCGGCCCTGTTGACGGCACTGCCTGCATCAATAGCTGTGCTGGCCAGCTGGGCATTCTGCGAAAGAGCCGTGAGCGAGGCAGAATTGTTGAGGGTGATCCCCTCGAGGTTCTGTCCGGTCTGCATGACCAGATCCATCAGGCCGCTTCCAGCAGATTGCAGCCCCCCGATAACGGATGAAGCAGCACTCGGCAGGGCTGACAGGTTCGTTCCGGCCGTGGCCGCGCCCTGTACGATCTGCAGCTTGTCAGATACCTGAGCCAGCACGCCACCAGCGCCAATCAGATTGGCGATAGGGGCAACCTGCCCGACAACTGTCTGAACCTGCCCGACGAAATTTGAGACGCTCTGGGAGATCGTGCTGACCGTGCTGGTGATGGAGGACAAGGCACTGGTTGCATCGTCGCCAATAAGGCCCGAGAGTGCCGAGGTCGATACGGCGGCTGAGTTGGCTGATTCACCGGGAAGCTCGAGCACAAGGAAATAGCGGCAAATCGCGCCCTTTGCCTCGTAGGTGTAACGATAGGCCTGCACATAAACCTGAATGGACATGCCGGCGGCCTGGAGCCTCACTGGCTGCCCTGCACGCCGTATCTTCGCCAGGGACTCTGCGCGCGTCTGGGCAGAAGGGCCGAGGAAAACACCTTCCATCTCGATCCGGTTGGGGTCATTGCCGCCCAGATCGATCACCCGGTCGCCGCCAGGTAGGCGGTGGATGGTGATTTGCTGCTGGCCGCCGAACGTGACGCCGCTTGGCACTTCCATGCCAGTGAGAGTTACCGAACCAATGCTTACCGGCGCAGTCGCTCCAAGGCGCGACAAGGAACCGAGCATCGTCTCGATGTTCAGGAGCGTGTTCGCCATGATGCGTCCAATAAAAAAGCCGCTCGAAAGCGGCCTGGAAGATTACTGCACCAACTGCCAACGCCTGCCGACAGGCGGCGCGGATGAATTGCGCGGAATATAAGGATAACCGGCCGTATTCAGCGTTGGGGTCTCGACCATCCGCTGCAGTTCCGGGTCAGACCGCAGATCGAGAGGCTGATACCGCGCACCGAGACCGCCCATACTGCCGCCATCAGGACCGGCAACCTGAATGCATGCGCTTGCCGCCATGTCGAAGGGCAAAGTACCATTCGTTGAACTGCCATGGGCCATTTGCTGGCGCACGCACTGGGCGTCGGTCGTACCCGGAAGGCGACCCAGGCCAGCGCAACCGGAGAGAAGCGTCGCAAGCGCCAGAGCGGGGAGGTATCTCAGCATTGAACCAGCCTGTCATTCAGAGAGGCCCGATTGTTCGGGCAGCCTGCATTTGGCGATGGGCGCAGGTCTTTCACGAACCACACATCCCTATCCCATATGGCCATGCAGTACAAGGAAATCAGGATCAGAACGCGCTCTCGCCTGCCTCGACAGCCATGAGGTGCTTGTCCCAGCTTTCCTCTGAGGAAGGTCGAAAGCCGCCTGGCGCCACACCGTAACGGCCATCCAGGTATGCTTTGATCTGCTCGTGTGTAGGGATGACCATAGGCCAATGCTGCGAGGCGGCAACGTTGGTCGCATAGCCATCCTGCCATACATCGAGCATCCGCTGCCCGCTCGCTGTCATCGGGCCTGAGGCACATTTCGCTGCGACCTCTGCAAAGGGCGTTGAACCGAGAAGCCGGTTTACGCATCGCGCGTCGGTCTCGCCGGGGCTCTTGTTGTGGAAATAGCAGCCGCTGAGGAGGGGGAACGTCGCCAGGAGCAGCAGAGCGCGGGAGGATTTCATGGGGGAGATTCTGACGCTGGGGCAGGGGCTATGTCAACGATATTGCCGGCCCCCAGGGCGACCCATGGGGGCGTCAGTCTGGCATCAGACCAGATCGCAGTAGGAAGTTTGGTCAAGCGGGGCAAGGAGAAGCGATCATGCAGATCGTAATGTTTGTTGAGATGACATTTGTGAAAACGCCATGCATAGTGATTTTTTATCAGGAACCGGAGTGGCATCAGTGAACGCGAGCGCGCAAACCCTAGTCGGCATAGGGCTGTATACCCCTGCCGAAGCTGGGCGTTTGATAGGTGTTCGCCCGTCGAAGATCCGTAGGTGGCTTCAGGGACACGAGGCTAATGGCAAGCACTACGAGCCATTATGGGCGTCAGAGATCGACCTCGACGACGGCAAGACGTATCTGAGTTTTCGCGATATGTTGGAAGCTCGGGTCGCGTCTAGCTTTATCGCTAACGGCTTAAGTGCGAAAAAACTCAGAAAAGCGATAGAGATAGCTCAGCAAGTTGTTGGCGAGCGGCCCTTGGCGACCAAGTGGCTGAAAACTGATGGACGTTCGGTATTCCTGCAGCTTGCTAGAGATGAAGAAGATGAGGGCGAGCCAGAGTGCTTGGATCTCTTCAAAAATCAATATGCGTTCTCAAGAATAGTCAACGGCAGCCTGAAAGATATCAAGTTTGACGGGTTATATCCTGCAGCTTGGTGGCCCCAAGGTGAGAAAGCAGGAATCCTCATTGATCCTGCACGGTCTTTCGGCAAACCTATTGACCAAGAGACATCCGTTCCTACCGAGCATTTAGTGTCGGCAGTTAAGTCAGAGGGTTCTGCCGAGCTTGTCGCTAAACTCTGGGACGTTCCGGTGCGTGCAGTGCGCCGCGCCATCGCATTCGAGCGTTGGCTGTCTGAGCCCGCTATTGCTGCGTGAAGGTCTTCTTCGACAATTGTACTTCGCCGGTGCTTGCCGAAACGCTGAACGGGTTTCTAATCCACCGCGGTCACGCAGCGATGCATATCCGTGACCTGCCCTGCGGTAGACACGCCTCCGATCTGGAATGGATGTCTTTCCTTCAACGGGAGAAGGAGGCATGGATAGTTATGACCGGCGATGGACGCATTCAAAAAAACCGCGCTGAGAGAGTAGCATTTAGGCAGGCAAGGTTGCGCGGGTTTGTCCTGGCGTCGAGTTATCAAAAGACTCAGGTGCATCAAATCGCATCCAATCTGATATGGCGTTGGCCGGAGATCGAGGATTTCATCAGCAAAACGGCGGGTGGGTCGCTCTTCAAATTGCCAATGGGGAAAAACGGGAAATTTGAGCAGCTGCCACTCTAGGTATGCCGCTTTCGAGGAATGCAACTCTGCTGCCCCGCCTGCCTTGAGTCATCTCACCTCTGGAAAACGACGATGACAAACAAGCCGAACCTAGCCAAGCCGGGGAGCGACGAGCCGTTTGAGCCGTATCCCGACACGAGCCCGCAGCAGGATGACGCGCCTGAACATCCCGATCATCCCGAGGATGGAGGAAAGCCCGCATGACCTCGAAACCGACACCGACATACGATCCCAGCCATCCGGCACCTGAGCCCAAGCCGGGCGAGAACGCACCGCTTCCCGACGCCCCCGAGAACCCGACGAACTGAGACAGAACGCAAAACGCCCCCGCGGATGACACGGGGGCGAATGTCTACCACAGACGCCTCACGATAGCGTGAGGAATGGGAAAGGGCAACGGTCAGGCGAAGCCCGTCGCGTCCGTACGCTTAGTCCCGTCGTCATACGCCTGACAGGGCGCGCTCATGGCTACCATGGTAGTTACCGATATGCTGCTCGCTTCGAGCAGATTCCAAGGAGAAGGGAACGGCGTCTCTAAAGCTGCGAGGCTACCGCCGGTAAAGGTCGGCCACCATCTTCTCAGCCATCTGCCTGGCCGCTACCGTCATTTACTAGCTATGAGACCTTAACCTTGTGAACCGTATCCACTCAGACATTCCCGACGACTCATATATTCAATAGATAGAACGAAAGGATGTATTGCGATGTCTTGAGGTATGCGTAGCTCAGCGCAACCTCTCGTCCATCGCATATTGGATACGTCACATATATTCCAGCCTTTGAGCGCCTTATCCGCTATATCCAACTCCCGACAACAACCGACTTCTGCGCCGTAAATAATAACTTTTTGTACAAGGATACCTAGCTCACGGCGATCATCGACAAATGGCCCGAGTTGATCACATGGGCGAGCAGAAGACGATTTTATCATGATCTTCGAGGAACGCCCCCCAATTTGGAAGGTGAGACGGTTCTGGGACGCACGGACGGGACGAACTTCGTCACCGCAGTCTGTTATGATGGTGACATCTTCAGACTCACTATCTATCGAAGAAGCGATGATATCAGGTGCGTGCTCTCCCCCACACCGCCCGATGATGCGTTTGAAAACGCCTTCGACGAAATGTCGAGACGTATCTAGAGGGCGAGCTCGCTTGTTGCCCTCGGCAACTGCGAGTTGGTCCATGCTCACAGCCGTTTTTGATTTGTCGAATCTCCAATTGCCTAAGCCCTCCACGCAGAGCGTCTCGGAGAGTGCCCCGTTGACCTCGATAATGGCATGATCGCCTGTCATAAAATGGTAGATACTGTATTCCGTCATATCAGTATCGTATCGGATTGAGTGACCGTTCACGAGCATGCGAGCTGGAATGAGCCTATCGTCAATGCACAGACAATGCTCTGCCGTGATGCGCAGAGGCTCGAGAGGGACCTGGTCGTCAAGTGCGCCCGGTTCGATGATAATCGGATATTTTGCGAGATCCAGAGGTTTTCCGATACATGCTCTCACGGTAGATGTTCCGCACCAAACGATACGCGCTATAATTTTCTGACTGTCCCTGAATATATATACTTCGTCACCGATATTAAGTTGTTCTACGGGGATAAGTCCTTTCGGCGAGGATACTTTCGAGCCAGCAAGATAACATGGCGTGTAACGATCTGGCGCAGTTCCAGAATCATCCTGATAGAGATCAGCCGTGACGCCATTTACTGTCACGGTAAAACGATTATCGACACCACTTGATTCTCCAGCTCCAGGATAAGAAATCTTCACCTTGCTCCAATCTACCTTCTGATCCCCGAGGAAAATGATATGATACGCACCGCTGGTGGATCCGAGAATTAAAAATCCCCAACTTGGGTTACCCCATGTATAGTCGTAATCCCAAACAATAGAACCACCGTTATTTGGGTCATTAAAACTTATCTTCCAGCCATCTATCGTCGCAGTAACGTCATCATGAATATCACTATTGTCGAAACTCCCCGTCTCACCACTGGTGGTAAAATATACGCCTGAAAAAGTGTATTCGCCTGGGGCAAAAATTTGGCTGGGCATACAGAGGCTCCTTTTGAAAGATGGCTGCGCAATAAACCTCTGAAATCTGTCATTTTTTTGACACAATATAGCACCTGGCAAGTTAGTTTGCATTATGGTAAATAGAATGCATATTACAAGAAACCACAATGGAATAAGACCACGCAGAAGTATAAAAAACAATATATGATACGCTTTATTTGTAGAAATTAATAACTATTGAATACAGCAACATATACCTGTAATAAATTACATTATTAACGCTCGTATACAAACTTGATGCGGATGAGCGGGTTTGATTCAATGCTGTTATCCGGAGGTTGCATTGGACGATACGATTGGGGCGACGGAAGCGGAGTGAGCGTTGACCGGCACGCTTGCAAGCTGACGAACCGCATCGAGCGCACGCTCAACAGGCTCGAGAACTGGCGGAGGGGTGTCACCGGTCACGACAAAATTGTACAGTCCAATGTCGCGTTGTCTCCATCGGCGCAGCACTTCTCTAGATTAGCTTTGTCCACGTGCATGAGTACAGCGTTAGTCGGCCGTAGGTCAGGTTAATACCCCACACTCATCCCCGGCACCTGTGCACTCGCCAGCCCGTCGAACGCGCCCGACTGAGCCCGGTTGGAGCGCCGGGCGTCGTCCAGGTTGATCTGCAGGATCGCTCGGCCGAGTTCGCGTTTGTCTAGGGTGAGGGGCACTGTGAGGTGGAGCGTCTGGCTCTGGGTGCGCTGTTCCGTTCCATATCCCGAGGGCGATGCGCCGCTCGATGTCCGATCGCTACGGCGCGTTGACCCGGCGTTCTCAGGGAAGACCCGCGCCGCATTCAGTCGGTCGATGATTGGAACATTCTCGTTTGAGACTTGGCGTGGGCCGGGCTTTGTTGGTGTGTAGCCGCTGTAGCCTGTGAGCGACGATAGATCGCTCTGAGCAGTTTGCGCCTTAGGGTCGATCACCCAATGGCCATGCTCCCAAATCGGCTTACGGTTGAGATAGTGGCGCATGAAAGTGCGAGGATTCAGATCTGACCAGTTCAGCGGTGCATCACCGTAGATGGGCGTCTGCATTTCTGGATGCGCTTTCAGTTGCGCAGCGTGGTCGGCTTTGATCTGATCCTGTCGGTTCCACAGATTGACAGCCAAGATGATACCGCCGATCGCAGCCGCGAGAGCCGTCAGGCCCGTTGCCGCGACAATCAGAGATCCACCCTCGGCAATGAGGCCGATCTTGCTCAGTCCAGAACTGAGTAGCCCTAACGATCTCACACCCAGGCTTGCTACACCGCCGATCGTGCGGATACCTCCGGCCATGGTTCCAAATGCGACACCGGCAATAGCGGCCGTACCTCCCAACGCCAACAAAACGCCGAGGCCCGCTCCTACACGCAGCATCCATTGCGCTGTCTCAGGGTGCGATGCCGCAGCCTTTGTAAGACTATCAAGCCCGTGGCTGATCCCCTGCATGATGCTCGCAGCATCTTTGGCGGCTGGGAGGCCGAGCGTTTCCATGAGAGACGCCCACGAGTGCCGCATATTCTCAAGCTGTTGGGTGTAGTTCTGCTGTGCGAGATCGTAGGCGCTAAGCCCTGAAGCCTGCTGCCTCAGGGTCGCATCACGTTCGACGCTTGTGATCTGCTGGACCATCAGTGCTGAGAACCTTCGCGCCGTCTCTGTTGGCAGCGCCTGTAGAATTTCCCTTCTCACAAAAGCATCGTAAGTCTCAGTATTGCCTGGGCGCGTGGCAACATTAGTGTCGTAGTCGTGGCGTAGGCTAGGAGCGAGAACGTCCCTTATCCACGGGAAAAATCCGCGGTTCGGGTCATTCAGCTCGTCTGCGCCCTTGACTCCATCACGCCGGACAGTGACGACCCCTCCACGGCCTACGTGGTAGCCATGCGCTTTGAGGTCGGCCCGCTGTTCCGGGGTCAGATGACCCATTTTTTTAATTGAGCCACCGCTCAAGATACCGAGCCGTTCCAACTCCCGCGCATCGTGATCAGGCATGATGCCGCCGTAGAAAGCACGCGACATCGCACTCACGGCAGTTCCTGCAAGATGCCCGCGCATCTCCAGTGCGGGCGTCATCATCATGTTCCAGAAAGCATCAGGCGTCATGCCACGGGCCGTGACCGCACTCATCTGTATGACATTCAGGAGATCTTGCGGTCTGAGATTCCCACCAGACGCCTGGAGGGTACGAAGCGCAGCATCAAGATAATTGGTCAGCCGCTCTTTATCGAAATTTCCATTGGCATCGTAACGCGCCCCGCCTTGCATTTCGACCGTTCGAAAGATCTGTTGCGCGCCACCCTTGCCATAAAGACTTTCCACGCGGAGAAAGTCGGGGAAAGCCGCGTTGATCTCCCTATAATCGTCACCGCTCTTTCCAGCTCCGACGATGCTGCGAAGTTCGATGATCTTTTGTAAACGCTCGGTGATGTCCGGGCCACGCACCTGGCTCATCGAATTATAGGCGACCGCCGTTTCCTGCGCGATCTGCTTTTGGGTCATACCCGCCTGAAGCATGGCGGTCTGGGCGCGCTGAAGCTTGGCGCCTGCTTCGGCCATTGAGTTGACGCCGCGCAGAATTGCCGAGCCACCAAGAACTCCCACCAGCCCAACTGCGGCAAGCTTTGCGCGGTTCAGCCCGCGCTCCAGATCCTTCGCCGCCATGTTGAGGCCAAGCACTTTTGATGCCAGCGTCTGCAGTGCTTGCGTGGCATTGTCGGTCATGCCGATCGCAACACCGATGCGATAGACGTCAGCCATATGCTATACTCCGGGCATGCGCCCATCTCGTGACGAAACAGACGACGAATTCGATGATGGTGGAACGCCTATGTGGCGTCAGATGCAGGCAGATATGGTCGCTGAGATGCCGCAACTGCGGGAGCGCAAACCTGAAAAGGCCTCGGCGCGAAAACCTACCGGCCAAGTGAGGCGTGTTGTTACCACCGCGCCCAAACAAGCAACTCATGGGCGCTGGATGGCGCCGCACGATGTTTCTTCAGCGGCGCTCCTGCTGATCGTGTGCGGACCAGTAGTGATTTATTTCATGGTCGTGTTTGCAGTATTCGCTTACTGGCTGCTCGACGACGCGATCACTGCCTGGTTGGGATTTTAGGCGAGGGCAGGGCGCATTCGCTGCACCGGGGCCAACGCCTCTCGCCCGAGTAGCGCCGCCTCCTTATGAACAGCCACTGAGGCAACTACAAAGCCTCGGCAGCACATCGCGAACGCTTCCATCTCGATTTCCTGTGGCCTCGCGGTCGGCTTCAGCGCCCGTGTCCTCGGGTCGATGTCGCGTTCGGGCCAAAGCAAGCGGAGCCGACCGCCGCAGTTCTGCACCTGATAGACCTGATCCGCGCCGCCAGCCGAGACAACATAGAGCCCTTCCTCTACAAAGCCCGCCACGTCCTGCCAGATGACATAGTCGCCCCGGCGCAGCGTCGGGAACAGCCCCATATGATCGATCCGCTTGACGTGGTTGTTCGACCCCGCGACGCCGGCCAGTGTCAGCGCGCTCATGACGCTGCATCCTTCGGGCGGGAGAAAGGGCGCAGATGCTTCGCGATCCGGTTGGACCATTTCAGGGTTGCTTGTGATCCCTTGCCGCCTTTGCGCGTCGTGTCGAACATACGTCCGAAGGGTGCGCCCTTCTCCGTGGCTTGATAATCCGAGCCCGATGACGATGCCTGGACCTTGACCTGATAGCCCTCGGCGATAAGCAGCTTGTTCACAGCCACGGCACTGAGGCCGATTTCTTTCCCGATCTCGGTTGCCGTCAGGTAGGCGTCATTGTTCGGGGCTGCGATGGATGTGACGCCCATGATTTCGAGCGGGTTAACGCCAGTCATGTTGAAAGTGCCACGCGCTGCGTGGAGGCACTGCTGGTTCTCGTCAAAGCCGGGGAGGGTGCGGGCGATCCTGAGAAGGCGCGTGTAGGTCGTGTCGAAGGCCGGTTTGCGCGGGCGTTTGGGTGCTGCTGTTACAGCAACACCTTTTTCCAGATCTAACCATCGGTCGATAATTTTGGCGCGAAGCTCCGGGCTATATCCAGAGACGGCGACCATCGTGTTCCGGTAGTCTAGCAAAAACTCCGTGTATGTTTGTCCGTTCTGCGGGTGCGTGTATGGGGTCTCGTTTCCAGAAATGACCCTCCTTTTCACGAGTGCCCGGACAGTCTTGAGAACATTGTCGTGCGAACTGCCTGTCAGCTCGGCAATTTCGCGGCTCGACATGGTTTTGCTGCCGCCTGAAAGCTGACTGGAAATTACAGGCGTGCTTATGATATCCACGGTCATAACCATTGTTTCCTTATTCGGTGGTTGAGGCGACGGGATTTGCTGCCAGGCGTGTTCCCGTCGCCTTTTCTCTTTCCATTTCCTGCCGAAGCAGAAAGATTATGTGCGCTCCCCGACTTCGTTGTGCTTTCGGCGCTGAACTGTCGAGCCATGCTCGCACATCGTCAGGCATGGGAATTTTGAAGTGAAGTTGCTGTCTCATCGTCTCCCCGATTTTGCCTATGGTCACAATAAGGCCATATCGTGCCCATAGGCGTCAAGGACTATAATGGGCCATAAATAGCCATGACCGATAACGCCACCGATTCACTGTTTAAACTAAGGCTGACAGGGCAGCTGCGCCAGAGACTCGAGGCGGAGGCTGCAAAGCGCGGATTAACGTTAACCGGCGAGATTTTGCGACGGATAGACGAAACGTTCTCTGATGTATCTGACCGTCTTACGGAACTCGAAAAGGCGGAGAGCGCACGTAATACGCTTTTTGAAAGGATGAACGATCGGCTTTGGCATATTGAGCGCGGGCTGGAGTCAGCTCTGCGACAGGGTGAGTTGAGGGTTTTCCGATATCGCGAAAGCGGAAGCGATGTAATCCTGACTAGGACTGACATAGTTGGTCGGATGCTCGTCGTCGTGAAAGACGGCCAGATCATCGCGGGAGAATACTTACGTCTGGAGGACATTCAGGGGCAAAAAGTGGCTCTGCAGCATTCGTTTCCATACGCCCATGACGTTATAATTGTACATTCGGATGGGAGTGGGAATTTCTATGAACTGCCTTGGGCGACGCGGGAGCACCGATAACGCTTTTGCCTTTTTAAGTCAGGCGTGGAGCGGGTCGAATTTAATCAACTGTGCTTTCTACGCGGGTACCTCAACCCGAGCGTCTGCCAAGTTGCTGCGAAGACTCCTACACTTTCAACTAGCCTTACCGAGGCACATACTCGCATTACGGCGGTGTAGATCAATGGATAAGCGAGGACTAAAATGGTGAGCCCTCTGGTCCGGCGGCCTTACCGAGGTTGCCGAAACCATGGCTCGTTACGCAGGCACGGAAACTGTTGAACGCTTTTGTGCTGCCAGCCAATGAGAGCTTGCGTAACGTCTTCTTTCCGTAAGAAAGGGTGATGCTCTTCTCCTTGCTAAGGGCGTCAAGCATACCTCCCATATCCGCCGCAGTAACGTCCGTCGCTAACACTTGATCGTTTTCAGCCGTCATCTGGAATGATTGGCTGAAGTCACCAGCGATAACAGTCATTTCACCTGTATCACCTACAGTCATAGACCAGCTTCCGTTTGCACTACGAAGCTCGATATAGTCTTTATCGGCCCGCAATAAGAAGCCGCGGTCGCGTGATCCTGCGACACACACATCTACAGTCAAACCATCAGAAGCAGTATGCTCGGCAGCTGTCCAATTACCTTGTGACGCAGTCACACGGAACTCTTGCGCCTCCGCATGACCGCATAGCGTTGACACGAAGATAGCGGCGCCCCCAAGAAGTAACCTGCCAAACATGTTTTCGCTTCTCCGTCAGGTAGAGTGGACCATTTATCCGTAAATGAAAAAATAAGCGATGCATCCTCACTAAGACGCCGTAAAAAACCTACTCCCCACCCCTCGACCGGCACGTCACAACAAAGGGCGAGTTCAGACCCACTGGTGAAAAGCTGCCGGGATGGAAGAAATAAACTTTGGTCGTCACCGGTGACGAACACTGCCGTTCGACAAAATCCAATCAGGCGAAAGTTTTAGAAGCCATCCGTCTCCAGTATAGTCGTCGCCCTGAACGGTTGAGGGACCAGCGACGGATGCCGATTTCCAGTCGTTCGAAATCAACACACCTTGCCGGACTGTAAGGGTGCCCCAATCGTCGCGAATGATTGCGGTGGGGTAGACTGTGCCCGACGGCGGCAAGGCAAAGACAGTCTGCGGGTTGAACTCGATCTTCATGTGAATCAACGGCACTCGCAACACGGGGCCGTCGACCAGAGCCGACTGCCACACTGCGGCCTGGCGGCCATGAGCGTCCGCCTTCGCAGTCTCCTGGCGCTGAATGTCCGCATAGCCGTAATGATCACGGATCGACATCACCTGCGGCAAAGCGACGTTGCCAATGGCACGATGCAACATCTCACCAAGATCGCTTCCCGGCCGCACCTTTTCCCGCCAAGCAGGAGAGAGGCGGTCCAGCAACAGGCCGTAGGCTGGGCCAGAGGCATAGGCGAAACTCCGCACATAACCGTCGCGCTGATCGTATGTTGAGAGGGTGTCAATCGTTGATGGTACCGCCTTGCTGCCGGCGCCGAGACGCTTGCCGGTATATTCGGCGATGCCCTCCAGTATCTCCAACGCATTCTCCCGTTCGGCCGCGTCCTTTGTCAGACCGCGACGGAGCTTTCGGAAAGCGAGCGCGTCACAGATCGCGGAACGCTGTGCGTCGCCACTAGTCCGTAGCGCCAACGCCAGTGCCCGCCATTCGAGGCGAAGGAGCATGCGCCCATCATACGTGTCGAGATGATCCGGTAGGGCTGCCTTCGGCGGAGGGAGGCGTGCGGGCTGGATGCGGTGGTACGATTCATGCATCAATAACGTGTCACGCGCGACCATGTCCGACGGCAGCGGCAGCAAGACCATTATCCAACGAATTCCGGCCCAGTCGATCGAGGTGTTGGCGATGCTGACGTCCGGGGGGAGCGTCCCGGTGAACAGGGAGCCCTTTGCCCGCAAATCATGCTCAGTCGTATTCCTGTTCGCATAGAGAGTTCGCGTCTTAGGATCGACGAGCATGATCGGTCCGCAAATGCTCAGCCCCCATAGCCGGCCGGCATCGTGCTGACATAAGTCATGCTGTTCGGTGATGGCCTCGCTTGCCACCTTCATGCTGCTACCTGACATGGACTGCGCCGATGCAGAAGCGGCGATACACCCAGCCACTCCGGCGATCGTACACCATAGCTGCCGATGATTTTTAAAACGCACTTGCCCGCATTTCCTTCCTTGGTTGGAGGTCTCTAGGGCGTAGATGTATTGTGCCTGTGCCACCTCAGTATCCTAAGTCATTTTCGAGACACTATCGCAATAAAATCTCAATTTACGGTAAGATATGGAAGATAGCGTGGCGCGGATCGTCGTGGTGGAAGCTGACGACAGTGTTCGTGACGCGATCGATAACCTGCTCAACGACGCGATCCGGTTTGCCGGAGGTGCCTTACTGTCGCTGGAGGATGGGGTTGACGAGGTGTGCATCCACGGCGACGATCGCGGTCCCGGCATACCGGCCCGCTTTCACGCCTAGCGTGCGTTACAGACCAATCTCTCACCGCTCCCCATCCAGCGGCAAAGCCCCATTCGCCACCCCGTCACCAGTGAGGCTGGCAACAAAGCGCCGTCCAAGGGTCTCGACCACCTCGTCGGTCTTTCTGATGAGAGCCCCGGCCAGAACCGTGCGGGGCGACTGCTTTTCAGTTCCAAGCTCGAAATAGGCAAGGTTCTGATCATCGGAGCCAATATGGGCCTCGGAGCCCTCAACCCGGTGGTTGATACTGTCGCCCATCGTGCCAGAGCGCAGGCCAGGGTCGTTCTCGGTGAAGCCCTGTCGAACACGATCATCCTTGGTCGCATCCGCCAGTTCCGCCCATGGCACGAACGGCCCGGCCTGTTCCTGGTAATGCCCAATCTCAGCCTTGGCCTCGTGCTCGACAATGCGTGCGGCTTCTTCGAGAGCGCTTCGCTTGCGATGCTCTACCGCAAGAGCGGCCTCACCTAGAAAGGCGGCAAAGGCCTCGGGGGTGAAATCACGCATCGTCGCGCCTCTCAAACTGCATCTGGTCCCAATCGAAGCGATTGCCCTCCATTTCAGAGAAGGCAATCGCGTGGGCCATGACCTCGGCGTCAGTCAGTTCTTCAGTTGCCGTGAGGTAAGGCACCCCATTCTTTACGAGCCAGAGGCGGTCTCGGAAGCCTGGGGCGCCGAAGAGTTTTTTGCCTCTTCAACAGCCTTTTCCTGACGGGCCTGCATCCACTCGATCGCAGCCGAAGCCGCCTCTGCATCCACGCTGTCCCAGAGGCCGTCGATGTCGTTGAGCGATGAGATGCGCGGCGGCAGGGGAACGCCATCAATCGACACAACGCTCGCCCGGGCAATCGTGGCTGTGGTCCAGAGATTGGCGCCGAATGCTTCGCCACTGAGGCGTGCCAGGCGGGACATGGCGCTCCCGACAACTTCACGCACTTCGATTTCACGCCCCTTGGCGTCTTTGATGGTATCAGTCACGAGATTTTCGTCCTTGTGCTGGCATTGAATTCGAGGCGCTGGGAGGTCTTGTTTTCAGACTGCCAGCGACCGGCATCCGAGAGTCTGACCGTGCAACCCGCGTACTCCCATGTCGTCGTGGAGCCATCCTTTTCGTTGATGTACTGATAGATGGTTCCTTGACCGATCGTGCCAGCGTTCCAGAACGCGGCCTCTTTCGCAGCGATAAGGCTGTCCAGATCGGCAGAACTACGGTCCACGTCGAACTGACCGCGCCAGCCGTTCTCGATATCCGTGAAGATGGGAGGCGAGTTGAGCGGCGTGCTGTTGACCTGATGGGTCTGCTGCTGGCTCTGGAAGCCAGTGACGATCGGCATATTGATCCTGGTGCCGTTCCAGAGCAGGACGACTTGGCAATCCCGCCCGACATTGAACATGTTGGCCATCAGACGCTCCCGCTAGCCGAGGCGATCTGCACCGAGGCGCCGCCCTGAAGGTTGAGAATGAATTTCTCGTTGATCCCCTGATACTGCACGGCGATATCGGCCTGAACGTAGCCGAGTGCGGTGCGGGTGACGGGGTTGTTCGTGCGATCACAGATCACGGTGTAGGGCAGGGCGCCATTGACCGTCGCCAGCTGACCCTGACCCAACATACCGGACAAGAGCCCGAGAATGGTCGCGCGGATCTCGGCGAACAGCGTGTCATTGACGACAGCGCCCACATAAACGCCCATGCCGCCTGCCAGCGTCGTGGCCAGGTAGTTGGTCATGCGCGTGTAGCTGTCGGACTGCACGGTGGCTGTCAGGCTGGTGTTGTGACCCGATCGGCACGCCCAATAGGCGCCACCTGGCGCGGGGTTGGCAATCACGTCCAGACCGGCACCGATCAGGGCAGAGAGCTCTGCTGTCGAGTAGGTCGTCGTACCGCCCGCACTAGTCTGCCCTGCCTTCTGGCTCCCGGCGATGCCTGCAAGCTGCTTGTTCAGGCTGGCATTCTGCGGACCCAGATTGGCGATCACGCCAGCCGCAAAAGCCTGCGGAGGCGCAAGCATCAGCCCGTTCGTGTCATCGTTCCACCACAGCCAGTCGCCGTGCATGACCTTGAGCGCGTAGGAGGCGCCACCCGAAGCTGCCATAGCGGAGACCGCAGCAGAAACGCTCATGCCGGCCGACATGCTGCCGACCATGTAAACGCCCTCGACGAGGCCGAATGCCGCCTGCGTCGAGAAGGTGCTCGCATCGGTCAGGCCATGCAGCATGCCCAGGGCGCAGCCCTGACCGCGCAGGGCATACATGCCTGTTCCGGCACCCGACACGGAGCCATCCGAGCCAATGAAGGCGGTTGTGCCTGGGGCGCTGCCATTGGTGCCACCAGTCAGGGCGACCGTCGCCGGGTAGGTAGGTTCCGTACCGGGTGAGGCAACCACCGTAAGGATGCCCAGCTTGCTCGCAGCATTCACCGCACTGACAATCGCCTGCATCGAGGCCAGAACGCTGCTCTGGATAGCGACCGAATAGACTTCGGCGGTCTGCGCAAATGGCGCGCTGAGCGTGATCTGATACTGCGTGGCGGTTTTCTGCACCGTCATCGACAGGGCGTTGCCCGATGTGCCGGTGTATCGCGCCGTGAGGTTCAGCAAGCCCGTCAGTGTGCCTGTGGCCGCCGTGTCAGTCCCATCGGTCACGCGCACGCAGCGGAAGTCAGAGGCACCCTGTAGCGAGGCGATATTGACCGCCAGCCCCATATCGGTCGCGGCTGCCTGCTTGGGGCCGAAGGCGACGAGATAGTCGCCCATGCCGCCAATGATGACGGGCGTGTTGACCGGGCCCCACGAGGCCGTGCCGACAATGCCCACGCGCCCCGATGTCACGCCATTGAGCAGCGTTTGCGGCTGCACGATCGAGACATAGAGATCCGGCACAGTAAGTGCGGTCGTGTTCAACTGACCGCTTTGATAGATCCTCGACATGAATCAGCCTCCAAGGGATGCGGCACTGACCCGCGTGCAGTGATTGACCTGACCGGTCGCCTCGATCTCGGCGATCGTCGCAGCGTCGGTGATCGGCGCAAAAGCCGGGCAGTTCTTGCCGAGTACGGTCAGGGGCTCGCGGGGGATGTAGGCGTAGTCAGGCGCCGGGCTGACAGTCGCGGGCTTGGTGGTTGTCGCGCCCGATACGGTCGGATTGGCCGCCGGCTCGGCAGACGCAGCCCCGCTGCCCCCGCTCGATAGCGTGGTTGTGCCGCTCATGAATTATCCTCGAAGGGTGAGTTTGAAAGAGGCGAGGGGCGTCAGTGCCGTCCCTCAGGAGGCATCATTGCAGGCTGTCAGGGATGACAGACCCGAATGTCTGGATCACAGGGCCATCAGGCGTCTGGACATGCACCACACCGGCGCTAAAGAGCATCTGCGCTGCGGCCTGGATCTGTGTGGTGTCGTAAATCACATTGAAGCGCATATCGCGCCGATAGAGGCTTTGGGCCTGCATCGTGTCGATATCAGCAGACCCGGCGAATTTGAGTTGGCATTGCGCGCCGTCCGAGGCTGCAAACCATGTCACGCCAGACAACGCCCCATCGAGGGCCGAGCCGAGCGCATCGCGTCCTTCAGGCGCGCCCGACCAAAGCGTGACCAGAAAGAGCTGCTGCTGACGCCGGGTGATGCGCGTTGCCGTGCCGGTTCCGCCCGTGGCCGGGGTCAGCCCGATTGCGTTCGTAATGGTGAGGGTCGGCCCCTGCACCGTTGCGCCGGGGAAGAAAGCGGCCAGAGCGGCCGCAATCGTTGCGGGCGTGTCTGAGGACCGCACAGCATGAACAGCGGCCAGGCGGTCGGGGAATGGCGCGTTCGCATCGGCGCGAACCTGAAGCCCGACATTGCCGCCCGGCACCGATCCGGAGGCGAGCGAGACCGTTGCCGTGTTGCCTGCGATGCTCAGCGATACAGTGGGGGCCGTGATCGGGCCTGTTTCCCAAGGCCAGCCCAGCGGCTCGGGAATGGTGCGATATGCGCCCTGCACCGGCATGACGAGCACATAGTCTGTCCCGCCCTGAGGGCCGCATATGCCGGACATGACGGACTCGGTCAGCCACCCACGCTGGATGATCGTTCGGCGTCCAGAGACTGAGGCGGCGTTCGTGCCGTTCGGGTAGAGCAGGCTCGAACAAAGCTGCGCCAGCCCGTTTGCTACGCTCGAAATATCGGACATGTCAGACCTGCTGTGTGACCATCAGGCATTCATGCCCGTATTGCGAGGAAGCAACGCCGGTGATTGTGTAGGCCTGCCCCGCCTGGGTCGCGACCGTCATATAGGCGGTCGGGGAAAAGCCGGGCATGACCGGTAGCCGCATGAGAAGCGCTGCAGCTGGAAGCGCGCCGGGCGTTCCCGTCTGAGGCACATAGCCACGTCCGGGCTCACCAATCCAGGCAGGCCAGCCGGTGGCTAACCTCACATCCCCCTCCGTCGCCCCGCCATATCCCGGCTGATACCCAACGAGCGGGCAGGAGATGCCCCCTGAAGACGGCCCTGACCCTGCGCCCGGCGCACCAGACAAAGTGACCGTTGCATTGCTCAGAATGGCCTGCGCTGGCCGGAAGGGCTCGAACCGTGTGATGAAGAACGTGCCCTCGTTGGGCAGCACAAACACATCGCCCGGCGCGACATCGGTCGTATCGAAAAGGCCATATGCGACCGGCTTGCCCCACTGGACGGGACGCCGGAACGCAAATTCCGGGTCATCGTTGAATGTTGCCATCACGAGCGCATAAGGTTCGGGCTCGCAGGGCATCGTCAGACAGGATGGCCGGTATTGATGTGCCACTGACCCAAGGCGCTTTGCGGCCTGTCCATATCCGCGCGCTACATGGCGCTGAATAGCGGTCTGGCATACGCCCTGGTTGATGGGTGGCATGGCGCTTACTCTCCAGGCTTGTCAGGCGGCGGTAGTTCGGGCGGCAGTTGTTCCGGCTCTGCCTCGGATGCAGTAGCAGCAACCGGTGCGGGCCAAGCGTCGTGATAGGCCGCCATCTCTGGGCCGAGGGCCGCCTCGCGTCCGCCAGACGCCGACACGTTGCCGTTGCGATCGACAAGATGGCCGATCATGGCCCCAGCGCCCGTCACCTTGAGAGCGCAACGCCCAATAAGCGGCACCTGACCTGCTACGGCCACGGGTGCATCTCCGAACGGCGCAGCCTGGTCGTCATAGGTATGAGCAACGGCGCGCACCGTGCCATCCTCGACCAGTGCCCAGGCGATACGGGGCAGGGCGAAGCCATTGGCGTTCGTGATGATGGGATCGTCTTTGTAGTCCATGCTCGACCTCAAACGATGATGCGCCCCGCCTGCCCGTAAACGCCGGGGCCAACAGGGGCACCGAAGAACGCGCAAAGCTGCTGACGCCAATAGTTGTAAAGGGCCACCCGGTCGGCGACCTCGGACCGGTTGTGCCTCCAGACCGCCGCCTGATCGGTATCGAGATTATCGGAAGCACCGTAGATCGCCTGTTCGAGGCTGGTGCAGTTCGTCAGGTAGGAACGGACCTGCGCCAGTTCGGCGGGTGACATGTTCTGGAAGCGCCACTCGTTGAACCCGTAGGCGGCGAAGAAGCGCCACGACTGCTCGCCCGAACTGATGCCGCCAAGAGCCGGATAGCCCATGAAGCGGCGGCACATGACCAGTTCATCACTCGTGAGCGGAGCAGTCGCAAAAGCCGGCGCTGAAATGGGGGTCAGTGATCCTGACATTCCACAATCTCCCAGGACGCGCCACGCTCGATCAGGAGCGCAACCGTGGCGGGATTGGTGACAACCTCGCCAGCAGGCCAGTGAAAGACGCCCTTGTTATGGACGCTCTCGATAAAGCCGTGCGGCGCGGTCAGGCGAATGACCTGAGGCTGAGGAAGCGCCGTTTCCGACGCCTCCTCATGCTGTGACAGATTGCGCGGACGCCGTGCCATCAGTCTGAAACGATCTGGTCAGTTCCGAGGCTCTCAATCACGATACCGCGCTTGAGGTAGCTGTTGGTGGCAGTCGGAATAATGTCCGGCGTTGCGGTCGTATCGGTCGGCAAAGCGAAGCCGCCGATCCAGTACCACGACTGCGCGATGATCTGCTTCAGTCGATCAAGAGGCTCGCGCGTCACCATTGCGACGCTATCGATCATCTCGATCAGCCCCTCTTCCATGCCCGGAATGTCGGAATGACCCGTGTTCTGGTAATCGCCCTCGACCAGCGCGCCCTTTCCGACAATCAATGCACGGTGGATCGGGCCTGCGCCAAGAGATGCCTGCTGCGGCGCTTCGGTTGTATCGATGAATCGAGTACCCAGCAGTTCGATGATCTGACCGTCACGGTAGGAATCAGAGTTGTAGGCGCCGCGATACAGCTCCTTGAAGTCTGGATCACGGAACAGCGCCTGCCTTTGGATTGGGTCCAGATAGCAGTTATACAGACCATCGATGGTCGGCACATTGTTCGAACGCAGCGTAGCAACGGCTGCGTTGACATCCTGAATGCCGAGCGTGTCGCCAGACTTGAATGCTGCGGAAGTGGCGCGCCCGTTCGTGCGCAGCACCAGCGGCGCAGTTGCGGCGCGAACCGCCTGACCTGCGGTGCCATCAGATACAGCGACATTCGCTGAGAACACGAGGGAGCCCGAAATACCGTTCGGCGCAGTCGAGACAGAGGGTGCATCAAGCAGAACACCGACCAGGGTATAGACGCCAGATCCGACCGTGACCGTCATACCATTGGTCGCACTGACCGGCACGACCTGGCCATTCAGCAGGACATTCTGGAAGCCGCGGATATCGTCGACCTTCACTGTGCTGCCAGCAGCCCCAAGCGTGGTGGTCACACGCGTGTTACCGCCGAGATAGCCGCCGACACCGTTTTGCCCGCCGCCAAACAGCGTGTTCCGAGCGAGACGATCAAGCGACTGCATCGCCTGGATGCCATTGGTATGGGCGTTCGCGAGGAACTGATTGGCGATACCGACGCCAGACGTAACCATGTTCAGGTCGGTCGTATCGCCATACTGGTTGATCGTCAGCGTGTATTGCTCGACGCTCCAGCCGCTCTGCGTAAGGCCGTTGTCGAAATTGGTGTTGGCGGCCGGGTTCAGCGGCGTGGTTACCGGTGTCTTGAGGCTCTTGCGTGTCTTGGTCAGCGTTTCACCGATCTGAACCGGGAAGAGCTCGCGATCTGCGACCGCACGGAAACCGAGTTTGGACTGTAGTCCGTTCTGGAATTCACGAGCGAGAAAGCCTTGCTGAATGGCCGCCGCCAGGTTGGCGGGGAAGTTTTCGATACCCATTGGGGCGTGTCCCTGTGTCTGTTGAATTGGTTGGGCGTGCCATCAGGCACAGTCACGCCCAGCATCAGCCAGGCGGGGAAAGGGATTGTCAGCGTGCGAGGAACTGGCGCTTCTGCGCCTCGTAATCCTGCGTCGCCATTGTGCGGGCGTTGACCGGCTCGGGCTTGCCCGGCTGGGGCGCAGGAGCGGTGCGGGTCGTACCTTGCTCGGCGCCGGTCTTGGGCGGCTCGCCGAACAGATAGGCCTTGCTCTCCTTGGCGGCTTCAAGGGCGTCGGACAGCCCTTCAAACGTGCCGTCCTCGCCGCGCTTGACGGCAGAGAGATCGAGCAGGCGCACCACATCAGACGGGTCATGAGCACCCAGTCGGGTCGCGATTGCCTCGGCCTTCGCGTGCATCAGGGCCTTGTCGCCTGCCGAGCGCAGTTCGGTCATGGCCGTTTCGTTTTCGGCGCGGAGAGCGTCATTTGCAGCGGTGGCTTCGGCCAACTTGGCGTCATGCTCCGCCCGCTGCTTCTCCATCTGGCCCTTGAAACCGTCACGCTCCTTGCGGGCGCGATCGGCGTCTTCCTGCACGCCTTTGAGTTCGGCACGCAGTGTCTTGAGGTCGGCGCGCGCGCGTTCGAGCTCCCGAACGGTGTTCGGGTCGATTTCGGTTGGTTCGGACATCAGTCTCTCTTTTCGGGGTGCGGCATCAGCCGCGATTACGCCTCGACCTGATGCGAGAGCGTCTTGCCAACGAGGGCATCCTTGCGAACCGCGTCGGCGGGCTTGGCCACGCGCTCACCATTCGCAATCTCGGCTTTGATCGCCGTCCATTCCTCGGAGGCGTCAGCGACACCAATCCGGGCGGCGTAGATCATGCATGCGGTCTGGTTCGCGATCAGGCCGCCATCCACTGCCGTCACGAGCCCTTGGGCCAGCGCCAGCAATTCGGGCTCGGTCGGGTCGAACCACGGCGGCCAGTGCAGACAGAGGCCAGTCGGGTCGAGATCCTTGTGCCGCTCGCCGTCGATCAGCACGCCGTCAGCCAGAGCAGCGGAGAACTGACAGACCATGCGGAGCAGGCATAGCAATCCGCTCTCGCCATAGGACTGCCTGAGCCGATCCGTGAGCCAGATGAGCGGCAGGCACATCATCTCCATGGCCCGGCCGGACTGCGCTGCGGAAATCTTGTCTGAATGGGCGCGGTTGCCGTGCAGTTGCTCGAGCACCAAGGCCCGCAACTCCCGGTAGTGGGTCAGGACCGCATCAGCCGCCGCACCGTTGATCTCGAGCAGCTTGGCATCGCCGTCAGGGGGCAGGGTTAGAGCTGAGGCCGCACCACCTTGCCGGGCTGGGGCGCCGGACTCTTCCCGACCAGCCTTGAGCACCAGCGTTGGGTCTGAGGCGTAGCGCAAGCCGCGACCACCCTGCGACAGGAGATAGTCAGCTTCGATGACGGTATCGATCGCCTTCTCGAACGTGCAAGCCCCGTCAGCCTCGCCCGGTGCACCACCAAGGTTCCGGATCCAGACGATGGGCACAAAGCCAAGGCCGTGCTTGCTCGACCGCTCTGCGTCAATGTTGGCTGATTTGTCCGAACTGACGGGTTGCGGCTGCATGACCTCGCATTCTTGCGCCGTCCATGTTCGTTGCCACCAATACAGCGCCCCGGCCATATCGTCAGGGATCGAGTAGCCCGATGCGACCAAATCAGCACCTTTGACAATGAACCGCTCTTGCACCGAAAGAAGGCGACCAAGCGCGTCCCAACGTGGCGTGAGATAGGCCGTGTCGAGCAATGTGGGCGCAAGCTGGCTGTCGATTGCCTCGACCAGGATCGCGACAGAACCGACCGAACCCCGCGTCGCTGCCTCGACCATTAGGGTCCGAAGCCCTGCGCACCGGGCAAAGGCATTAAGCGCATCGCTCGTGTTCTGGTCCGTTGCCCGAAAGCTCGGCCAATGCGTGTCACCAAACAAGAGCGACACGCTGTCATCAACCACCGTTCGGCACAGATTGGTGCGGACGGACGGGCGGCGGCGGGAGAGGGGAATATACTCACCGGCTCCGGAATACTCTTCCGAGAAATCGTGCGGCAGAACGTCGTACATCGTTCCGTCGAGCACACGGCGGAGATTGAGCAGACGAGCACTCCGCGCGGCCAGACCTTGAGGCGCGACGTATCGCTCGGTGAGATGCCGCCAGTCCATGCGAGAGCCTTATCGTCCAAAAGTAACTGGTGCAGGCGCCCATCCAGCCGGGGCGCTCTGCTTTTCAAGCATCAGTTCTGTCAGCGCCCACACCAGCGCGTCGGCCCGGTCAGGCGAGCGAGCGCCCTGGAAGCCGGAAGCCGAGAACTGGCACATCTGATCCTCGAGATCGGGAAAGCGCCCGTGATGCGTGACCTTGCCTTGCTCATAGAGCGCGGCGATCGGCTCTGCCCGGGCGTATTTGCCACGTGAGGCCGTCACCATCTTGATCGGCGCGGTAGCCCTGACCGATCGTATTGTCTGCTCAACCATTGCCCCGCCGAAATTACGTTCTGCGATGATCCGGTCGGCCTTCCAGAGGTCGAGGGCATCGAGCGCGACCTTCGCCCATCCGGCCGGGCCGGTGCGGCATGTCAGATCTGCGAGCACGTGGCCGCAACCTTCACGGTCGATGCCGCAAACTGAAATGCCGATCTCGTCCGAGCGGTAATCTTCCTGACCTGAACAGCCAGACGGATCCACAGCCACGACGATGCGCTTCATGTCTGCCAAGAAGACGGCGCGTTCCTCTTCCACAACCGCAGGGGCCCGCCTGATCCGATCCAGCGTCCAGAGCGCGCCGTCAATCGCGGTCTGATAATTCCCGAACAGGAAGCGCTGACGCTCCTTTTCCGGCAATGCCTCCAGCTGGGCGAGATACTCAGGCGAGAGATTGTCCCGGTTCGCGTCCGGGTTAATCTGCATCGTCGCGTAAGACGCCGGATCAGGCAGGGGCTCGCCGCCTTTCGGCTCTATCCGACGCTCGAACAGACTGTAGAGCCAGTGCGAGGTCGTTGGCGGGTTGGCGTCGATATATTCCTTGGCGACCAGCTTCGTTTTCTGTGCCAAGCGCGTCAGCAGCATGTTGCGTGCGCCGTAGCTGATCTGGCTCGCTTCGTTCAGATAAACCGTGGTGAACTCCAGACCGAGGATCTTCTCGGTCCGGTCCGAACTGTCGAGACCGTGGAACAGAATCTCGGAGCCATTTGGCAGGCTCACGAACCAATCAGTTCTGTTCAGCGTGTAAGGCAGATCGGGAAAGCAGAGGCGCATGACCTTCGGAAAGGTATCGCCAATGATCGTGTGTTTGAGGGCGTTGAATCTGTGCCTGAAGATCCCGTGCCGTGAGCCAGGGGCCATGACTGCTCGGATGACGATTGCCCGGACCAGCAGGAACGTCTTGCCCGAGCGCGACCCGCCACGCAGCAGGATATGCGTGGCAGGCGAGCCTAGGAGCCGGTTGGCCTCAGCCTGCGCAGGATTGAGCGTTGCGACCATGCCTCAAAGCGCGCTGTCGTCCGGTGTGATGGTGATGGCGACCGATCCCGACTGCTTCACGTCATGCCGCTCTCGATATTTTTCGGGGCGGTGCGCGCGCAGCAGTAAGGCGGTCAGAGAGTCGCTGAAACGCTTTTGCTTCAAGGGCTCGCCGGTATTGGGGTCGAGGACGATCTGGCCCATTGAGACCACATATTCTTCGTGCCCATCGACTGCGCGGCGTCTGGCTTCCGCCTCTAAAGCGTCTGTCGCCTCGTCAATTGCGTCGTCCCAGGCGGTAGCGAAGCCAGGATCTTCCGAGCGCCATCTGTAAACGGTTGTTCGATCCAGAACGGCAACGCGCGCCGCCTCCGAGATATTCGACGTTTTGCGCAGATGGTCGAGAAAGACATCTCGCGCATCGCGCTTTGGCTTTGTGGTTTTTGTAGTAGCCCGGCTCTTTACCGGACGTTTGCGCCCAGCCATGCGACCTCCAGGCAATTATGTTTAGGGGAATTCAGCCACAAAAATGCCGAGCAAAAAGCCACTCGTCCTCGCGTCTCTGCACGTCGAGCTCGACCCGAACGGCTGCCCGCACACGCGTCAAAATGGGCTTATCGGCAGCGCCGATTTTCATAAGTCGCCCGGCATTCCGAAAAAGCCGTGGCGCGCATCTGATATGACTGCGCGTAGCGACCCCCATCCGCAAAGTCTCAGGCCACGACAGGGAGATGTCAGCCCTATGGTGGGGCGCTGAAGAACCAACGATTTCACAGAGAACGGCGGAATTAGAGCCCAGCCCAACCAAGAAAAACCGAACCGCGCCGAACTGCACAATATCGCCCACCGACAATCGCGTTGATTGAGGGAGCATTGTGGACCGCGCGGATTTAGGGATTTATCAGATATTATCCGTCTGCATGGCCATTGTACAGCGTTATCTGCGCGCCTGTTCCTTGCGCTGCTTCTGCAAGCGGCAAGCTGATTTATAGGCGCTCGGCAGGATTTGAAGCAGCACGACTGCGCGTTCCCGGATGGCCTTCTCGGCGCTCGTCTTGCTACGTGCAGGAAACTTCTCGCGCGCAATGGAGGCAAACGACTGATCGAGAGAAAGGAGCCGGACGAGCATATCGTGCGCATCATCCCCCAGGTTGTCGCGCACCAAACCCACCCGCTCACTGGCGATGCCGCGCGACGTGGCGAACGTGATCGCATCGCCGCGAATGTAATCGCTTGGCAGCGGACTGTGCATGGCGTCCGTATAGCCGTGAACGCCAAATTGGTAATCGCTCAACCAGCGCTCAGCCAAGGTTTCGGCCTCAGCATCAAGCTCGCCGGCCTTGCGTAGGGTCAGGAGGTGATTGCATCGCGAGCGCTTGCCGACAGGGCCTTGGTAATCGTCCTTTCCCACGCGCTCCATCGTTGCAACGAGCCCCGTTTCATGCCTCGGGGCCGGAGGGCGTTTGGCCGCTTTCGGCCTCGCCATTTGAGCAACAGTTTCATGGATTTTTGGGGCTGTCGTCATACCCTGATTATCGCCGACCGCGCCCTCTAAGTACACAGGAAATTACAGCGGTCAGTTTAAAGGAAGGTCAGTGGGTTGCCCGAGATTTATGCATCCTGACGAGTTTACCGAGCAGCACGAAGATGCAGGCTACAGCCATGATGTCTGCAATCATTTGAGCATGATCCTGCAAAGCGCATGTCCCTTCTAGATCGAGGAAGTGTAGCACGAGAAATGCTCCCCACGCGCACGCAGCGGCGCCGAAAATTGATTTCGATATCGTCATGGGTGCGCGACTACATCGAATTGTAACATTGCGGAAGGGTACGATTACGATTCGACAACAATTCATCAAGCTTTTTTGTTTGTGCCTCCCCATTGCGGGAGGTGGATCGCGGCTAACCACTTGCCATAGATATGTTCATAGTGTGATCCCCCACGAGCATCGGACCACGAGATGTCTACGATCTTGCACAGTTTGCGGTCTCCAGCCTCTATTCGCGGTACGCTCAGGTCGACGTCGCAGTGCAAGTTACCGCTACACTCGGTTATGAACTGGTTTCTGAATTCCTCGGGGATGTCGGCGATTTCAAATCGCCTACCGCCGCCGTCCTCCTCGCAATAGCTTTCTTGAGCGACGACATGACAATGGGCTTCATGCAAAGACACTTGTGCGATATTCCGGTCTTGTTTGTGACAACCAGGAAGGGTTGCCAATAATAAAGACAGTCCAATGATATTGCATCTAGACATGATAAGTCCTGTTGAATCGAACTCCGCAGGTGATGTTAAAAGGGTTAAGGAATCGTTTGCACGCCCGCGCGAGAGGAGACAAATGGCGCCTTCTCGCAACGTTTCTCTATGCTCAAATTTACTTAACACTCGCATAACGGATGATTAACCGTACTTACGTTAGCCTCGATGCATGGACGAGTTCGAGAGCCGGATCGCAGAGTTGAAAGCCTTAAACGCCGTTGCGGAGGCCTTGCAGCTTTATCAATCGCTCATTCTTGCGCAGACATGGTGCGAAAGCGCTTTGACCCTGGACGATGATGAACCGTCAGTCACGGGAACCTGGTGTTATGTAAACCAAGATGCGGGCGAGCTACCGACTTCCGTCTGGCGCTTCAACCAGACCGACGAATGTGTTGGCGCAAGAGCTTGAGACCTGATCTGCCTTATTGGCCGGCGTCGGAACAGGCAGCCCGTGTCCAGGCCGCTTCACAGTAAGAACGGGAAAAGGCCCATCTTTCGGTTTGGGCTTGAACATCTCGAAGATCGTTCCTGCGATTTCTGGGATATGGCCATACTCAAATTCTACCAGAAACAGCCCGTCAGTACAACGAAAACCGCTTGCCCCTCACAGGTATTACGCCGCACCGTCAAAGTATTCCTGACGCACAGCTACGTCCGGTTCTTACGGATCAATAACGACGACGAAGCCGATGCGCCTTGAACAACCGCAAACTCAGTTGGGCAACGCAAGCGAGACCGATGAGGCAGGCGGACATATAGAGCATAGCTTCCGTGTAATACTCTATGTCTATCTCCATCGCCCGTAAGCTCACTATGACAAAGCAGTTGGCGAATAACATTAGGGCGGGGATCTGGCTTCTTGGCATTTTTTTGATCCTGAGTTTGTAACGGTAATCTCCGTTAATCATGACTCAAAAATCAACTAAAACTTGCGCCACGAGCTTTGATTTTTTCGTGCACGCCGATCCAGAACCCCGCATCGTCGTCCGTCACACGCTGGTCCGGGTCTTGGCTGGCGAGCGTGTCGGCTAGGTCGCGCCAGGTGGGGAAGGGCGGAGCGCCACTCGTTCTAGCCAGATTATGGACCGCTCAAAGCGCGGGGCTGATAGATCTGCCCAATACGTTTGGCCTCTTCTTGTCCGCCAATCAGGTGAGCTTTTGTCAATATGTATTTTGGGAAACGAGTGGTGAGATATTCGTGTCGAAACCACCGGCGAAACTCGGCCAAAGCCTCATTTGGGTATGCCCAAGGGCGTTGCGGGTTGCTAGCTGCCTGAGGATAGTAAGAGGGATAATTGTGCTCGAATACTACTCGGGGGCCATAAGTATTTTCGAGATTGTTTTTCGTCCAATAGCTCCCCCAAGCCTTCCCAACGCTGATGTCAGGTATCGTTTTATCATTTACGCCAACATCAGCATTTATTAAGTCGACAATCATCCCTCCCACCTCGTTGAACACAATGAAGTATCCGTCAGGTGCTCCCCCGACAAGTAAAGATACGCGATCATGATAGTACTTCCACTTGTCAGGAGGAGCGTATCCCAAGGCTTCGTAGATGAAACTTTGGAGGCCGAAACGCGCAAGTTGGCGGAAGCTTTTTAGCGCCGTTTCATTCGTTCTCTGTGCTTCGAATGCAAAATACTCGATGACCGCCATGCATACGACATCTGGATAAGCGTAGTGCGCTGATCCGTCTTTTCGTATCTCAATGTAGAGACTAGGTTCGCCGTAAGCTTTTTCAGCCAGATAGTCTTTGAACCAAGACACGCGCTTAGAACCAAATATCCCAGTTTGATGAGCTGTCTCCCATTCGAGGGTCAGCTCTTGCAGGGTTGATCTTGCGGCGCCTGACATTCCAGCCAAGCCTCGCTGTGTTAGGTAGGGGGTGCCATTTTCCAACACGCCCATTTCTATGCCGGCTATGACGCGCTCGATCTCAATCCCTAGGTCTAGAATACCTTGCTTTGGGGTGGCCGGAGATGAAGGGGGATTTAGAGACAAGGCCTTGTAATCCCTAATAATATTGGCGGCCGGTAGTCGACTTAACCGCGGCGTTTGACGTCTTTTTACCGTAGCGAGATGCATCGGCCTGAGTCTCGCTATCAATCGCGCCCATCAATCACATTATTGTGACTTTTTCTCGTCGAACCCCCTCCCCACCAGAACCACGCCTACGCACGACCAGTGGCGGACACAGATACCACGATATCGCAGCGCTGATCGTCACGGATATGACCGTGCACAGGAGGCCTTCCTTGCGATCGATCCACAACGCGATGAAGCCGATCAGGGCGAAAGACAAAACCAACGCCGCGCATCTGATCGCCACAAGAGCCATTTTCCGCCCCGTACAGCCCGTTCCAATTTCCGCCGGTGAGTTTGTCGTCTCGTGTTCCGCACCGCCCTCAGCGGCCCGCAAATTGGCTCTCGCGGCATGATAGGGAACGGGCTTGGCGATGAGGTGCGTTGCGTCCACTCGTTCGGCCCATCGCGTGCCGGTGTCCATGAGGTCCGTGGGTATCGCCCGTTTCGTCGTTTCGCTCATGCCCGATCCTACCACACCCCGAGTCCCGTTTGTACCGAAATCGCCCGGATTTGCTGGGTTTTTCATGCCTGCGCCTCGCTCGTCATGAACCGTTCCGCCGCCTCAAACCGGCGCTGCATTTCCTCGACCCGCTCTTGCGTCACGGCCAGCAAATCCCCGTCGAGGTTCGGCAGATCGGCCTTCAGCGCGTCGAGCAGGGCCCAGCCGGTCAGACCCTCAGCGCCGGGTGGTGTGTAGGTGCCGTGCTTGCGGATCTTCGCTTCGTGGGCTTCGCGCTTGGCGACCTCAGCCCGGCGAGCCGCCATCATCTCCCGGACGGCCTCGCGTTCAGCGTCGGTCGGGCGAGGGCGTTCCGGCTCTCGAGCCTCCTGACGCGACACGATGCGGACATGCGCCACCTTGTCGCGCAGAGGGGCGGCCACCTCGTCCAGCAACTCCGCAAGCTCAGCCACAGAGGGGAAGAACTTGAATCGGCGCAATGCTGCCTTGGTCAGTTCATCGCCCCACACTCCGGCAGGGGTGTCCGAGAGCGCGGCAAGCATTGCAAGCCTTCGCATCTTCATCGCCCCTTCGTCTTGCGGGTTTGGGGCGGCGCCGTTGAGCATGTCGGTCAGATGCTTGACCACCGCAAAAAGCTCATGGGCCGGGAGAGGGTCTAACTCGCGTTCGAGAAGGGGGAGAACGCGACGGGCCTCGGCAATAGCCCCGGCTGACGGCTTTGCCTGCGCCGTACTGCCAAGCACCAAACCGGGAGCGACATCGCCTCGGCGCAAGCGGGCGTTGCGCTCGGCGTCCGTTTCGCGCCTGCCGAAGAAGCCGCCAGAGTGTGAGCCGATCACTGCCTGCAATTCGGGGCTGATCACGATCGCCGGGCGGCGATCAGACATGGCGAGGTTGTTCATCGCTGCATCTCCCCCATGCCTTGGCGTTCGAGCCATTCGGCCTCCATGCGGTCGGCCTGTTGTGCGAGAATGGATTTTGGTCGCTCACGTGGGACGGACGCCGCTTTGCCCCCGCGCTCGCTGTCCCTGCGGCACCAGTTGCGAAACGTGGCGTCCCAGTCGAGCTTGACGCCCTTTGCGCCGGCAACCGCACGCCAGTAGTCGCAGAAAGCTTCGGCCACCTTGTTCGGGTTGCAGCCATTCGAACGGGCGAACTGCTGGAGATCGTCAGACGGCCACCAGGTATCCGGCAGCCTGCATCCCTTGGGGGCTTTCGGCTCGGAATATCCCACAACCCGGACGGATGGCTTTTCGTCAGGCGCGGAAGCGCTGACAGACTCTGAACGTAGTGAAGAGTCTATACTCTCCCTCTCCCTCTCCCTCTCTATGGCATTGCCGTGGGATATGCCGTGGCATTCCCGTGGCTCTTGTGAGTCCGATGCTGTGGCATTGCCGGTTGCGCGGTCAGACTTCTCCCAACGCTTTGCGGCTCTCTCGCGCTGTCGCACGCGAGATTCCCAAGCATGGCGGGCTTTTTCGGCCACTGTAGGGTGGTACAAACGGCCATCAGAACACAGCACCCAGCCACGCAAAGCCATCTCTTTGATGCGGCTCCACCGTGAGCCTGCGCCCGAAAGATGGGCAAGCACTCGGTCGTCATTCGGAAGGCTCGACGCGGGAATTTGCAGCCACGACTTGCACCAAAGCGCAACAGCAGCTTTGAATTCCTCCCCGGTGGACAGCGCAAACATGTCGCTATCAACCAGCCTGGACACGTCCAATTGCATGAATGGGAGCCCCCGCAGGTCGCAATCTGAGGGCGTCAGGGGTTCTGGTTTACTCATGCCGCCACCCTCGCTCTCACAGGCACGCCACAGGCGGCCAGATGCGCCAGCACGGCATCCACAGACCTGCAGACGGCTACTGACCCGCCAGCCTGCGTCAGGCGAGCGTGCATCTCGCGTTGAGCCTTGCTCAGCGTCCCTACGGGCGTCTTGAGCTCGATCAGGTGATGGCGGCCGGCGTGGACGATCTCCAGATCCGGCCACCCAGGCAGGCAGCCGCGCTTTTTGCGTCGGGCACCTTCACGCGGGCCGTTCTGTCGGTTCTCATGGCTGATCGCTACGGCTTCGGGCGGCAGGGCCAGCTTGAGCGCCAGCCATACTGCTTCATGCAGGGTGTCCTCAGGGCGCTTCATGAGCAAACCTCCCAGCCCGGTCCCGCTCCCGTTTCAGGGCGCGGATCTCGGCTTTAAGCAGGTTGATCTCGCAGTCTTTGGCCGCCAGCAGCGACAGCGCCCGACCAGCCTCAGCTTTGGCTTTCCACAACTCATGATCCTGGCCAGTGTGGACGATCTCAGTTGCAGCGAGCAACGCAACGAGCCTGTCGTTTTCGGCTTCCAGTCGGCGGCATCGGCGGAGGAAGAGGAAACCTAGCATCCTAATGCCCTCCGGTATGTGTCGAGCAGATGCTCTGCTTCCTGCACATCCTTCGGATCAGCATTCATGATGCGAATGACCTGCTTGATCGTCTTGGGACAGTAGCCCGCGCTTTTGGCCTCGGACATTATGTCCTTCTGGTCGCCGCGCAGGGCCTTCACCTCTTCCTCAAGCCGGATATGCCGCTCGATAATGGAGCGCAGACGATCGGCAGCCACCCCGCCTTCTTGGGCGCGGGAATTATGATCGTTCGGGAACTCAGACATTCTGGCCTCGCATCGGAATGGCAATTTTCTGGACAGCAAAACCGAGCGCGTTCGCCATGGTGTCTGGCATTTCACGCTTCTGGCTCAGGACTTCGGAGACGGTCGATTTGTGGAAGCCGTGCCGGTCAGCCCATCGCGAAAGGCTTCCTTCCATTTCGATCTGATCGGCTAAGTAATTTCGCAGGTTTGCGAACGGGAGCGGCTGGGTCATTTCTCGGCTCCATCCCGCTTCACCTGGAGCGCGATCTCGTAGCTCGCGAAGCGCGCAACGATGCCGTCCGGGAAAAGCATTACCGATAGAAAACCCAGCCTGAATGTTCTTGGGGGCCCGGAATGGTGGCCAAATCCACACCATCCGAAGTCGATGCCGACGCCTTTGGGCATTGGCCTTCCTCCACAATTCGGAAGATCTCGTCGCGGAGATCGTCACATTGTTGCATGAGCCGGATCAGCTCAGCCCCTCGGGGCGCATTGATACCGGCAAACCAGTTTTCGACCGTGCGTGGCGAGGTGCCGACGCTGCGGGCAAGTTGTTTCGCTGCGTGCCTGAGATGGCCGTAATTACGGCGCAGGATCTCGGACACGGTGTCTGCGTAGGTGGCGGCATCCATCATGTTGCCTGTCCTCCACCGAAAAACTCGGTGGTGATTCCCTCGCGATTTTCGCATTGGCTTTCTCCATTGTTCGTCAGGTCAGGGACGAATTGGAGCAGCCAAAGAATGGACGACGACACCACCACCCACGAGCACGACAAGCCACTGGTCGAGGCAGATGCGAGAAGGTTCACGCAGCGGTTGGATACGCCCGTGATCGCTCTCGACATCATGCGCGCCGCCCGGCTCTGGTCGGTGCTGCACCCGCACGCTACGGGCCAGACGCGCCAACGTCTGGTCGAGCAGTTTGCGGCTGCGGTGGGGGTCGTGGTCGTCATTTGATGGTCAAGGTGCTTCGCTCATGTCAACGCGCGCCCATCTGCGCGATGTCGCGTTGAGCGTCGGCCCATGAGACACCGGGCATCATTGCGCCCCAGGTCTCAGCCGAACCAGCGGGCAGCGGGTCGATGCGCGTGATCTTCGGCTTGCTCTGCGGATGTTCGGCGACGACTTCCGATTTCTTGACACGCTCGATAACGGCCAGCGGAATCCCGGATAAATCGCGGATTTCATATTGCCGCCTGGTCGGTACCCGGTTCCAATACCTGATCGCGTGCTTCGATATCGCGAAGTGCGCCGCGAGTGCATCGATGCCCCCACAATCGCGCACTACGTCCTCAAGGGAGTAATCATCATACTTCGGGTCGATATTTGCCGGACCAGACGCTCTTTCTTTCTTGACTCGGCTCCCGGTGGCATTGCCTCCACAATGTGCGCCGCAAGCCACGCTGCAGAAGCGGCGCGGCAGCCATTTGGAAAGGCGCATACCCGGCTTACGGCTGAACGTAGCCCCGCAATATTCGCAGTTCTTCGTATCGCTCATTTCTGCCCCCCCTTGCGTTCGAGGCGGCTTGCGATGCTCTGCAGGTCGAGCGCGGAGACCGTGCCGGTCAAGGAGAACGGCGGTTTGGCGGCTGGGGCGCTCATGACCGTTCCTCCGAGCTTGTGGCCCGCGTCACGCCGGACGCCCAGACGAGTAGGCGGATGGCAGCGCAGGCGGGGATGATGATTTCGAGGAAGTGCAGGAGACTCATGGGCGGGCCTCCGTTGGGGTGCGACGGGCGCCTACGAGATCAGCAGCATTTATTTCGATCCCAGCGTGTCGCGCTTTCTCAAGAATTTCTCCCTGATAGCGAGCAGGAATGAACCCTGAACCTTTCCATGACTGGACAGTCGAGGGCGGCTTATCGAGCAGTTTGGCCGCAGCGCGCGTACCACCTAGTCGAGTTATGATATCGGTAGCGATTGTCATGTGCGGAATGTGCGCTATGTCCGCACATATAGCAAGCGGAATTTCCGCACTGACTGCTGTGCGTTTTTGTCGCACGATGCGCCCATGACCGACGAACTACCCCGCCTCAAGCTCAAAGCTCTCCGGAACCGCGCTGGGTGGACTGTAAGGGCTTTTGCCGATGCTATGGGATACGGCGAGAAGCAGTCCTCTTATCGAACCTACGAGGACACCTATAAGAAGCCGTTCCTACCGATCGATTTCGTAGAGAAGGCCGTGCCTTTGCTCGTAGATAGAGGCGAGCCGCCTATCGAACTACGAGAGGTATGGGAACTTGCTGGCGTTTTCCCAGGCGAGATGGGAATTCGCGAAGGTATCGAGCGCGCCAAACGGGTAGAGGCCGCCACGCACCCAGTCCAAGGCGCGGTGGTCGTAAATGAATACGACATCTCTCCGCAGGCAGGATCGGGGGCATTGATTGATGAGAGCGCGGGCGGGGGCGAGGGGCATGCTCCCGTTGCATCGTGGGCTATGCCTAGAGGCTTTCTGGAGAACTATCTTCCTGACACGTCTGGGCTGGCAGTCGTCAGAGTGATCGGCAACTCGATGGAACCTGATTTCCTCCCCAGTGAACGAGTTCTGGTCGATACCCGTCACCGGCAACTCAGTCATGATGGAGTCTATGTTCTATGGAATGGGCACGGTGTGGTTATCAAACAACTTCAGCTGATTCCCAATTCGGTCCCTGAGCGCGTTCGCATCATTAGTGTGAACCCCAGTTACCCCATCGACGAGGTTGCTCTGACCGATATCCATATCAATGGGCGTGTGGTAGGCAAGTGGCTATGGAAATGAGATCTTTTCCTCTCAGGAGTACCTCACGTTTGGCGTTTGAGTGCGTCGCTTTTGCGTCAATTAAAGAAAGTTGACTTTTATGGCAACTGGTGGGATTATCGGCGCACTCGGTAGCCTAAGGGGCATCACCAAATATGATCCAGATATTGAAGGCTTGCCTGAAAGGTATATCTGGTATGGAGAAGACGGCGAGCTTCGAATGCAGGAGCTCGAGCGGCGTCCTAGGATTGGAGGATGTAATAGAACACCCTTTGAGCAAGCGATGCAGCGGTTAGATGATTTCTGCGCGGGAAAGCCTATCTTTTATCCCCAGGAAATAAGTAATCTCAAGCACAGAATACACGGAGTTTGGGAACTAAAAACAACGCATGTGAGATTGTTCGGCTGGTTCCCTGAAAAGTCTCACTTCCTCTTTGTAAATTGGGAGCTTAAGCAGAAGCTGCTCATCAACACTGCATACGAACCTTTAATACAAGAGGTTCTTTCTTTTCGTAGTAAGTTAGGGCTTGAGAAATCAGTTAGCTCTGAGAGTGGAAGGCTTAAAGATGTCCTTTAAGAAAATTATTCCGAGGCGTCGAAAGATTTATCTGGAGCTTCTTAGCGATATCGATCTGCAACTGAAAAAAGCTTACTCAGAAGAAAACACGAAATCCGGGCTCAGCAAGGCAGATCTGGCGCGTAAGCTTGAAAAGGATAAATCCTTTGTTACGCGCATCTTTAACGGCACTCGAAATATAACTGTCGAGACTATTGCCGACATGGCTTATGCGCTCAACAGAAAGATTAATTTTGAGCTGACGGAAGAAAATCACCGTGCAGGCAAAAATGAACAGATTAAGCCCTCTGTTATCATGATGGGGGTTGGAAAGTGAAAGACTATCCGGCGCTCTCGGAGTTCTATGACGATCTGCGGATCGAAGTTGGAGGGCGTTTCACATTCGTTGGTTCTTATCCCAAAACGGCGGAGCAACGAACTTTCCCGACGCCACCAGGAAAATTTTGTGTAAGAAATATAGTTCTTTGCGGTGAGGAGGATAAACCCAAAGAGATATCTTTCAGGTTGACACTAAACGGAGAAGAGTTGTTCGAGACCGTACAAGACATCTCCAACGTACCAAGTGATCAATTGCCGGATAGTAAAAACTTGGTGTTCTATGGGATGATAGTTCTAGAGGCGTTTTCGTTTTCTCAACCGGGAATACTAGAGTCGTTCGTTGCTGTAGACGGTAATGACTGGCAGAGATCAGGTTGGCTGAGGCTTACGAAAAAGGTAGACTAACTTTGGACCGGGTAATGTCGCCGATCTCAGGTTGAATAAACCCAACCTACGAAAGATAGAATTCCTTTTCCTAATCGTGCAAGCCCGGCCCAGCCGGGTTTCTTTTTGTGCGGCATGTGCGGAAAAAACGCTTGACCGACGTGCGGAAACAACGCACATTGACCCCATCAACACCGATGGGGAAGCCAGATGGCAACCGAGCCAACAATCTTCGTTTTTGCAAATGCTGAGATCCGGGTCGTCATGCTGGACGACGCGCCGCACTTCGTCGGCAAGGACGTGGCCGAGCGTTTGGGATACTCGAACGCAGCAGATGCGATTTCCAAGCATTGCAAGGGGGTCGCGAAACGCTACCCCCTTTCCACCGAAGGCGGGATGCAGGAAGTCCGCGTTCTCTCCGAGCCTGACGTTCTCCGCCTGATCGTTCGCAGCAAGCTGCCCGAGGCGCAGCAGTTCGAGCAGTGGGTTTTCGAGGAAGTTCTGCCGTCCATCCGCAAGTGCGGCGGATACATGGTCGCAGCGCCGGACGAGACGCCGGAAGAACTGGCAGCCCGCGCCCTAATCGTCATGCAGGCGACAATCGAGCGCCAAAAAGCTCAACTCGCAGCAGCGCAACCCACTCTTGAATCACATGAGCGCCTTGTAAACGCCAAGGGCCGCACGAACCTGCGCGAAGTCGGCAAGGAACTGAAGATCGGCTCGCAGAAAGGCATCGAACTGATGCGTCAGGTCGGCTGGATCTTCAAAGACGCTCGCGGGAAGTGGAAGGCATACGCCTCCGCAGTCGATGCCGGTTACGTCGAGATGAAATACGCGACCTTCACGAACACGGCAGGCGAGGAGGTGGCGACACAGACCGTCTACGTCACGCCACGCGGTGTTACGCGCCTCGACGCACGACTGGCTCAGCACTGACCCTCAACAAATCAAGGAATAGCCAAATGGCAGACTTCGTAATGTTGACCAAGGTGGTTAGGGACGTGAATTTTCGTTCCTGCGTCAGAGCATCAGACATTGTCTCATTTTCGGGGAGAGGTTCCAAAAACTCGACTATGACGCTTCGCCCCATTTCTGAGGGAGACGTGAGGATCATCGAGGTCAAAGAAACCCCCGAGCAAATCCTTGCCCTGATCGCCGAAGCGCAGGGGGCGAAGTGATGTCTATCTATAAGGCCAAAGCCTTCCATGACGCATTCTTCGATGCGTCACGCGAAGAACGCGAGAGCGTATCGGTCGATCGCGCAAAGCACACTTGCTCCTATCTGAAAGACCTCGTGAGCGAAGACGAAAGGATCGCTTCGTTCACCGTCGCCGAGATCATCGAGAACCTGAACCGCTATCTCTGACCCCGCTTGACGCGACCCCGGTACGCCGGGGCCGAACAAGCCGGGTTTCCGGCCAGTGTTTCCAGTGATGGAGAGAGAAGATGGCATATCCAGACGGAATGCAGTTCCGGAGCAGCGATACCCGCAGCCCGTATTATCGCGCCAGTGCGATGAGCAACTTTCAGGCGGCGGTCAGCCAGGACGCAGAGATCGCCGAGGAAATCCGCGAACTGATTACGCGCACAGAGCAGCAGGTGAACGCCAAGCTGTCCCGCGTGAATGACCGGGGCGCGTTCGATACGGACGAGCTTGATTGCCTGTTCTGCCGACTGGGCGAGGCGTTGCCGAACCGTGCTGTGCTTGAGCAGAGGGCAGGGTGATGGAACAGCGTCAAGTCGATGCGTCCTTGCTCGCGGACGTATGCCAGGAATTGCAGGCAACGAACGAGATGCTTGGGCACCATGAACGCCGTTTGCGTCGCGACGGCATGAAGGAAGAAGCCGACCGCGTATTCTGGAAAATGCGGAGCAACGTTGAGTTGCGCGAAGCCGTGCAGGAGGCCGCACAATGACGCCCGCGCAGCATGACCTCGCGAAGGCAAACGCAGTCCTCAAGCACCTACGCAACGAGGCCTGGGGGCTCGATGCGACCCCGCTCCGCAAGAGCCTGATCCAGCAGTGGGAGGCTCAGCGGACTGAGGCAGATCGACGGATGATTTCTGAATTGTGGGAGACACGCTCATGAGCGGGAAATGGACGCCTGGGCCTTGGAGTCTTGATAGAGACGAAGAAGAGGGCGGAATTGCCATCCTCGATGCATCCGGAGCGCAGTTAGGGATACTGCATGGAGAAGGTGAACAAGTTTCCGACGACGCCCACCTGATAGCCACCTCGCCGGAACTGGCCGAGGCTTTGGAGGAATTATACGCAGACGCAAGGGAACTGCTCGTTTCAGCGACATCGTGCGCCGGCCGCCAGGATCTGAACGCCGATGACCTGGAGGAGCGAGGGTTCGCGCCTGACTCTTTCGCCAAAGCCCGCGCCGTGCTCGCCAAGGCGAAGGGAGAGGGGGCGTGAACACCCTCGACATCGCCAACGCGGCATATGCGGAGCACGTGAAGCCCTCGTTTGATCGGATGATCGACGCGCTCAAGCAGATGCGTTCGGCAAATGATCCGGACACAGGTGCGGTTCTGTGCATCGAGGCGCTGGATGCACTCGCCAAGGATTGCGCCGCCATGCGGGATGAACTGCGGGAAGGCGTCCGTCAGTCATGCGACGAGAGCGGCACAGTTTCATTCGAGGCCGGCCCGTATCTGGTGACGAGAACGCGCCCCGATCCTGCTGCCACAGTGACCGATGAAGCCGCCTTGAGAGCCGCCATGCCGGCGCTGTTCTCGCCCCAGCCGGACAAGCTGGATCGAGCCACGCTCACGAAACGCCTCCGACGCGGCGAGACGATACCGGGCGCAACGCTCGGTGCTGCCCCCGTTGGAACCATTCAGATCAGGACAAGAAAATGAACGAAGTAGCGACAGTCGGCGCCCCAGGATCTTTCGTAATCGAGGGCATGCAGGGAGCAATGAAACTGGCCCAGGCCATGGCCTCCGCTCGCATGGTGCCGCAGCACTTACAGAGCAGCCCCGGCGATTGCCTGATGGTGATCGAACAGGCCATGCGCTGGCAGATGTCACCCTTTGCCGTGGCCCAGGCTACCGCAGTCGTCAAAGGCAAGATGTGCTTTGAGGGCAAGCTCGTCGCCGCGGCGATCCAGACGAGTGGCGTGCTGGAAGGGCGGCTGAATTACGAGTTTACCGGAGAGGGCGATAACAGAGCGGTGATCTGCGCCGGCCTTATTCGTGGCGAGAAGAAAGCCCGGTCGGTCGAGGTCAAACTGTCAGAGGCCCGCACTGAAAATCAGTGGTGGAAGAAGACGCCGGACCAGATGCTGACTTACCACGCAGCCCGCGTCTGGGCGCGCCGTCATACGCCGGAAGTCATGCTTGGCGTTTACGCGCCGGAAGAAATGGCAGACGCACAGGACGATCGCCGCGAGCCGGTTGACCTCACGCCCGAACCGAAGCGCACTCCTCCGACCATTGATCACGCGGCACGAATTTCGGGATGGCTGGAGCGCGCAACGAGGCCTGAGCAAGCTGTAGCTGTGCGTGGCAAGTGGATCGAGATCGTTGCGAAGTCCGATGAAGCCGGAAATCCGATAGCCGAGGACGTACAGAACGCAGTGGCTGGCATGATCGAGGCGCGGCTTGATGAGCTGGCCGAAGCGCATGCGGTGCAAGAGGCCGACGAACTGGAGCACGCCCCCGCATGACCCACCCCGGCGACGAGGAAATAGCGGACCGCCTGACGAGAGAGCAGGCGGCACAGGATGCAATTCGCGCCCGGATAGCGGCGCAGGGACAAGCGCAGGAGGCCGTGAAGGACCGGAGCGCAGGGGAGAGACTGGGATGACCCACAAACGGGAGCCGGAGACATTCGAGAAAGAGTGCCGGGCAGTTATCGCACGAGGCCAGGAAGCCAACCGTAAAGAGCGCGGCATGTATCTCAGCTCTCACGAAGTGCATTTGTTGTTTGGGATCGGGCCATTCGCCGAAGATATCAAGGAAGCTTGGACATGACCCACGAACAGAAGCCGGAGAACGCGAGGTTTCGGACGCGGGAGGCGCATAGGCAGCACATTGCCCAGGCATGGCAAGACGAGGGAATGAGCCATTCCCTAGCGAATGCCTGGGCCGATAGAGAACTATCAGAAGCCGAGGCCCGAGGCGCAGCAGAGCAGCGCCGGAAATCAGAAATCGAGGATGAAGCCGAAAACGCCCGGTTCGCTGATGCGGATGAGGAAAGCACGCTCAACGCCCTTATGCGAAGGCACGGGATTAACCGTGAAGAGGCGTCTGAAGAACTGAATTGGTGGCAGGAGCGCGACAAAAGGTTCCCGCTGAATAAAGCAGAGCAGCGCCGGAAGGACACGGAGGCCAGCGCCAACGATACAAAAGAGTTTGTCGAGGCTATGGATGAACTTTTGAAGGCAGCGTCGGATCTGTTGGAGGATGCTTACCGGGAAACGGCCCTGCCAGCGACTGAAGCAGAGCATCTCCAAGAAATGCGTTTTCTGGAACAAGAGCACTTTGGCAAAGCCTTTGCCGCCATTGAGAAAGCAAAAAAGAGGTTGACGGCGCCTGATGAACAAAAGCGCGAAATGATCGCGGCAAAGCTCACCCGCCCCGCCAACGTCGCCGCGCTTGAGGCTCGGGTGAAGGAGTTGGAGGGGGTCTTGAAAGAAGCTGCACGCGCCCTTGAGCAAGTAACAGACGGAGAGCGAGGCGGATACAATGCGCGCAACGGTAAGTTTGTCTGTCTGAGGATGAGTGACGGTGAACGCGCCGATATCATCCACAGCGAGGTCACAGAGGATTGCGAGCGTGCGCTCGTAACGGTGCGCGCAGCCATCCGCGAGGGAGGCGAGCATGGGTGATATCGATACGAGCGGAACGCGTTTGCTAGTCTGCCCATACTGTGGGCACGAACACGAAGATAGCTGGGAATTCAAGATAGAAGACGGCTCAGAGGTAGATTGCGGAGAATGTGGTCGCCTGTTTTTCGCGGAGAGCTTCACTTCCGTAACTTACTATTCGGAAAAGCTGGAGCAAGACGCGCATGACTGACCCCACCCCCTTCAACCGTCTCCTGGGCGAGCGGGTGCGGCGGATGATCGTCGCGCAAGGCCGGTCGCAAGAGAGTGTGGCCGTGGAGGCCGGGATTTCCACGAGCACGCTGGGCTTCCTGATCAAGGGCCAGAACAGCACGATCAACACGGTCCTGAGCGTCATGGCCGCGCTCAAGGCGCCGCCCGAGGTCATGGCCGCGATCTATGCCGACTTTGTGGAGCATCGGAAGGAGAGGGCGGATGGGTGAGGGAATGCCTCGGCTGCGCCCCATGCTCGATGTTTTGGCAACCGACCTTCGTGGGATCGTCGGACGAACAAAGCTGCTGCACCATCTGCGTGATGTGCCCGAGCATGATGGGAAGCCAACACACCGTCGCGTCGGGCCACGGATCAAGTTCAGCCCCGAAGATATCAAGACCCTGATCGAAAGCCTGGAATGTCCCTCAAGATCGTCGCGCGAAAAGGAAGGCAAGACCTCTACATACGCGGAACCGTCCGAGGACAAAGCCTATACGAAAGCACTGGAACGACTGACCCGAAGCAGGCAGAGGCTTACCGGGCAAAGCGGGAGGCGGAACTCTGGGCCGAGAGCGTCTATGGCAAGCGTGCGGTCGTAACCTTCGCAGCGGCTGTCACGGCCTATCTTGAGGCCGAGCAGCGCAGCGAGACGACGCTGAACCATGTTGAGAGGCTCCTGAGGCACTTCGGCAAACGGAAGCTGACCTCGATTGGGCAAGGTGATGCTGACGAGGCGTGCAAGACCATCCTGCGTGACGGGGCGAATGCTTCCCCAGCCACCAAGACCCGTGGCGTTCTGACGCCGCTGCGGGCTATTCTAGAATTCGCAGCCGTGCGTGGCTGGTGCGACAAGCCTGCGTTTCAGATGCCACGGGTTCCGCAGACGAAAATGCTTTTCATCCGGCCAGATGAAGCGGTCGATCTGGTGAATGAGGCAGCGCCGCATGTCCGGCCGTTACTGGTCTTTCTGATCGGCACTGGTGCCCGCATGTCCGAGGCTCTGGATCTTGAATGGTCTGATGTTGATTTGCCAGCCGCACGCGCGGTCGTCTGGCAGAAGCAGGGCACTGAGCGGCACATAGACTTGCCACCCGTTGTCGTGCTGGCGCTTGCGGGCCTTCCACACAGATCGGGGCGCGTATTCCGCCCTGTGCGATCATCGCGAGGGGCTCAGGGGCTTGTGATGGGAGACGCCTATTATGACACCGGGCGGAACGGCGGGGGCCAGATAAAGAACGCCTGGGCATATGCCTGCAAGCGTGCGGGCTTGCCGGGCCGCGAACGAGTCTGGACACCCAAGGGGGAGACAAAGGAGCGGCGGGTTTTTGTGCCGAGCCTCACCCCGCATTGCCTGCGTCACACATGGGCAACGTGGCATTATTGCGTGCACAAAGATCTGTTGAAGCTGAAAGAGGATGGCGGGTGGCAGACGATCACAATGGTCACGCGCTATGCCAAGAAGATGCCGGACCATCACAGGGAGGCGGTGATTCGCTGGCTTGGCACGACTGACTGGCCAGATATCGTCTATTCGTGCCAGATCGGGGCCACTATGTTGGATGGTGGAAAATAACACATATAAAACAGACGCTTATCGCGCTGTCACTTTGCCTTCACACGGCAGGGGTCACAGGTTCAATCCCTGTCGCACCCACCATCCTCACCCGCAGAAAACTGCCGTTTTTTGAAGATTGCAGGGTCTAACCCACGCATCTTCTCGATCTATCTCGGTCTACTGCGGTCTAGAGTCGCCCGGCCCAATCCGTGCAAAATCCGTGCAGTTTGTTCGTGTCTTGTTCTCATAGGGCGCGAGTCGTTTCCCCTTGTACTGACCCGCCAGATCGTGCGATTCTGCGAGGGCTGCGGCGGCGTGGATGGACACGCGGGAGAGGGCCCTCCCTAAGCGGGATCATGCGGCTCGCCAGCCCAGAGCAAGCGTGTTAGACGGTTAATCGGTGGGAAGGCCCCAACTGTCGCTATACGTCCGTCAGCGACAGTTGGTATTAAGCCCGGCCCCTGCTTAAGCGCTCGGTCGACCCGGCGATAATGGGCCGTGATGCGACCGATGGACTTGTCGAGGTGCTGGCCCTCGCGAGCATAGAATCACAATACGTTGCAGACATATTCCTCTGCTATTATCCTAGCAAAGAGAGTTCGGACGATCGCGACCGAGATAACCTAGCGCAACCACTGCGACACTAGAACGCAGCGCCTTTTTATTTGGATTCACGCATGATTTGTTCACGCATCAAGGTTCTAGCCGCCTCAGGCATACTTATAGCTCTAAGCAATGCGGCACCGCTTCGCGCAGCTACAAACACGCCAAAAATCGGTTTTTTCTCGCCATCTGGAGTCGACTCAGGTTACGCAAACAAGATTGATTTCGTCATCGTAAACGTCTATAGTCCAGCCGATCTCGATGCTAAGCTTGCTCGTATCCGTCAGGAAAATCTTAAGGTTTACCTAGATCTCGGTCCATTCATCGCTGTGCAAAAGCCGAGAAACGAAATATCCACTCATTATAGTGATCCCCAAAGTGGCAAGAGTGTGCAGAAGGGATTTTCGCCAGCAACGCCAACTAAACTTCGTTCGTTTTCTCCCGAGATAAACGAAAAACTATCGTCTATAAAAGACGTTATGAAGAAGTATAAAGATTGCATATATGCTATATTTCTGGCGGATGAGCCTTATTTAAATGGCATAAAAAAAGAAGACCTTGAAAAAAACGCATTACTAATCAAAAAGATCCTATCGGATGCAGATTTGACAAATATTAAAGTAGGAATAAATTTTTCTAACGGTATGTTCGATCGACAATTTGCTCATATTATGAGTAAATCATTTTCTGAATACACAAAGAATATTGATGCATATGCAAAATCTCTTAATGATGAGAATAGAAGAAATTTGGAGAGAGTGCGTTTAACCACATACGATCAGTCCGGAAACAGTTATATTGAGGGAGGTATACCTAAAGGTTTCGATATATATACGTTTGACAGTTATCTATCCACTTTCCTGTTAGATTCATCATATGAGGATATCTTAGATTTTTTCGTGCAGAAGAACATCATCGACAATTGTCGAGTATTCTCCGGTATGAAGATGTCCGACTTAAGGAGGAAATTATCTTTCTTCCGTGACGGCCCTATAAACGTAACGAAAAAAGACCTCGATAACGATCAGAGACTGCTCGATGATCTCTATCGGTGCCGCGTTGGAACGCTTATGACTATGCTAAACGCGCAAATATCTTCGGTTGCTCCCTCAGCTCGCACTATGCTGATATCGGAGTCCAGTAACAACGGGGTAATGGAATTCGACTCACACCAGAACCGAGAGCAGGGGCAACCCGAAAAGCTGATCGAAAAGAGAGTCATGGAAGAGGTACAACGCGCTTCTCAGTTCTTGAAACATAGCGAAAACTATCGCATTGATTCGGTCGCTTTCTTCCTTTATAATGATGACTATGACAAAACTATCAAAATGAATATTGGGGGCGTAGCTGCTATGCCTTCTGTCCTCGACTACATATATAACATGCGGGCCGGAAGTGCGCATACCCGCAGTCAGCGCTGACAAACCCGCACCTGGTCCCGCAGCCCGATATAGTCGCCGATCCAGCGCATCGTTTTCGGCTTCGGGTCGCCCTCAATCTCAGCAACAAGCGCAGCCTGATCAGTCTTGCTGTAGGTGAAAAGGGCAGGGCGGGGCACGTACTGCACAGACGAGCAGGCGGAGAGCCCGAGCAGGGCCCAAGAGCGATCCACCTCATGCCGTGCCATCTACAAGCCCCTGCAACACGGCATATTCCGTCGCTGGCTTGTCGGCCTGAGCCTGCGCCATTGATTGCGCACTGAGCGTTGTCGCAACGGCAGAGGTTTTTGCGGTCTCGGATGTGGTGAGAGACGCCGCGTACTTCCCCGCCCGGTTGGCGTACCAGATCAGGTCACAGGCCTCGCCAACAATGGCTGCGACGATCCATCAGTTTCAGGCCTGCGGCACAGCGATACCCGAGCGCCAGAGCAGGTCGCGCAGCAGAGCGTTCTGCTGACGCAGTTCTTCAATCAGGTGGAGGTTTTCTTCTTCGCGTTGTTCGAGCTTGTCCACGCGGGCGTTCAGGCGAGCAAGATCTTCGCGTTGAGAAGCGATGGTGCTGCGAGCATTGGAGGCCCCAAACCCGATAAGCCATCTTATTGTAAAAAGAATCCCCCCAACGACGGCGGCCCACCATGGTTGGGGTTGATAGGCCTCATTCATGAGGGAGTATCCATTGTTGAAGGCAGGCTGCTCGTTCCGCAAGGCTCAGCTTGTGTTGACGCGAATGAGAGGCGTACGATTTGAGAGCCGGGAAGCGACGGAACGGACGCGCTGTGACTGAAAGGCTCAACCAGCCGGTTTGCGGCCATCGTAATCAGATTGGAGACCCCAACCCAACCCATCGCCAAGCTCCCAGAGCATATACGGCGAGATTACCCTTGTTCTGATTGTTGGCATCCCAGTAGCAGGCCAGCGCCATGCCCGAAGGGGTAGGGAGTGCTCGAAGTTCGGCCTGTGTGTAGCATGTTGGGAGATAATAGCCGCCCTTGATGGCGCCGCTGACACTCCCCCCAATAACGGGGAGATAGGTGCGGGCCGCTTCGTCCTTATCGAGTTTTGGGGCGACCGCAGCTGAGACAGAAGTAGGCGTTGCGTAGCTGTGCGAGGCGGAATCGGTCGTGAGATAAGCGCTCAAGGTGTTCGAGAGGCTCGCCTTGCTCACGCTTGACCCTTGAAGCGCGGTGATCTGATCGGCTTGGCTGTTTTCAACCTGGGTTGCACGTGCCTGTTCACCCGCGACAGCTGAGGATAGCGCGGTCGCCGTCGCGTAGCGTGAGTCAGCGTCTTTCGTCATCAGATATCCAGACAGGATGCCGAACAGGCTCTCGGCGCTGACAGATTTCGCCTGCATGTCCGCAATGCGATTGCCCAAAGCCTGTTCAGCGACGCTTGCCCGGTCGCTCTCGGTCTTCACCGCCTCAGCGATGGCGGAAGACGATGCATAACGAGAGGCGGCCTGCGACACAGTGAGATAGGGCGAGAGTGCCACGCCCAGATCGGTCTTGCTGACAGATTGTAGAGCCAGATTGTCTAGAGCCTTCTGATTCTGGGCAATCGTATTGTTCATCGTTCTGAGCGTCACGGCGGGTGTGCCATCAGCTAGGCGTTCCGTGCCAATGGCGGTGTCGGGGGACAGGCCATTCGGCGCGATGAATGGAGGTGCCGCAAGACATGCTTCGCCCCAGAATGCGACGCTTAGGGCAAGAGCGACGCGCGCGGTTTCATTGATCTTGCGGGTCATGCCGGGTCTCCTATGCGTGTGGGGATACCTGCGTTGTTGAACCAGCCTCCCGCATCAGTATCGGGCTCGGTAGGGAGAGCCCTCAGCCAGGCATCCATCGTGTTATCGGTCACGACAGGGAGCTGTGCGCCGGGGGACGGAGGCGCACTCGCCGGGAAAAGAGAGGGGCGGGTGCCGATGCATATCTTGGCCTCCACCTGCAGGCTCGCACCAAGGCTGGTCAGGGCGCATACCGTCACAGTTTGCAGGCCCGGCTCGGTCCATTGCAGCCAGGCCGTCGCGATCGTTCCGAACAGGCTTGTCCAGGCCTGTTGCGCCGAGGCTCCGGCATCGAAGCGGAAGGAAGAGATGAACTCTCCCGGGGCCAGAAGAGCATCGAAATCAATACTGTAGTCTCCCCCGCCATTGAGGGCCGAGGGTGGCCAGACGAGTTCCGGGTGAGATTTTGGATAGCAGCCCTGACCTGCAGGCTCCCTGACGGGACGCAGGATATTGGCGCTAGGACGCCACGTCATGAATGTACTCCTGGAGGAATTATACGAAACATCGATCATGCCGGCGCAGAGCCTCGTACGGCTCGACACCTGGTGATTTGGGGCATGATCAGGCTTGTTGCGGGTTCATCCCGGTTGCCGCGGCCTTATAGGTGCATCCACGCGGGAAAGGGCATCTCGCGCGCGTTTGCGGATAGCGCGACAGAGAAGCGATGAAAGTAATTGGAATATATTTCGGGTCTAGGCCCGATGCTCGTCAGTGATGAGCTGTGCTGGTCAGATTCTGGGTCTCCAGATACTGGCAGTATTGAGTTCAGATAGCATAAATATCTGAAAAAATCTACTTTAGAGAAGCCGTCTGCCTCTCAAGCGATCCTGCTACGTCATGCGTAGTGATATAATACACGGGGCGGCGTGCCCAAAAAGCACGCCGCATGATGGTTTCAGAATTCGCTGGATAGCGTTGCCAGTGCGGCGAAAGGCGAAGCGATCTTGTAAGTCGGCGTCGACCCCGCAATCGTCTTGCCAAAGACACCCGTGGTCGGGTTGGCGTTGGCCTGAGGCGACTGGATCCAGTTCAGGTAACGGTTGTCGCTGATGTTCTGCAGGTTGAGACGCAGGACCGGACTTTTGAAGATGCTGACTTTCGGCAGACGGTAGCCGAGGCCGATATTCATGCGGACATAACCCGGGATGCTCTGATCATTCATGAATGTCGCGTATTGGCGTCCGACATATTTGAGATTGAAATTCGCAAAGCGGGTGCCATCGTCGTAATCGAGCCCGAACCCGACCTGCCATGCCGGCGCCTGCGGTGCCTTTTTGCCTGCGCTGCGTACGTAATCGGCACCTGTTCCCGAACCGGCAGGCACATTGCTGTCGGTCACGGCATGCAGATATTCAACCGACAGGTAAGGGCGGATGTTATGCATCGGTCGCGTGCCGATTTCCGCATCGAAGCCATCCGAATGCATGCCGCCCGCATTGATATTGGTCGAGTAAAACGCGCCTGAGGCGGGGTCCTGGATGGACTGTGTATAGAGGCGGTTTGTGAAGTTGTAATGGAAGTAGGTGATCGAGGACGAAATGATGTCATCCTGATAGCGCCAGCCCGCTTCTTCGGAGATCGAGATTTCCGCTTTCTGGTCCGGGTTGGCCAGGGTCGAATACAGGCCCGTCTTTTGATTGAAACTCCCTGCATCGTAAAGCGCGTAATTCTGCGGCATGCGGAAATTGGTGGAGACCGAAACAAAGACCTGGTTGTGCCGGTCGATCTTGTACCGGATTGCCGCTGTCGGGAGCGCCTGGTTGTAATCTGTCGTGACGTATTTGCTGCGTACATCCGGCAGGTAATTCGTCCCCGAGCGCTTGACGATGGAGTATTTCAGGCCCGCATCAATCGTGAGTTTGCCGCGCAGCAGCGACAAGCTATCACCGATGAACGGCGTGTGAACCTGCGTCTGCGTCAGCGTATTGCGATACTGTGCCTTGGCACCGTTGCTCAGCACTACGTTGTTTTCGTCACCCCACTGGCTGAGCGGTGTACCGTCGGCGTCGACGAAGCTGTAAGGAGCCGTCTGACGCTGCTTGGCATATTCAAACCAGTAGCCAATCATCAGGCGGTTGATGCCAGTGGTCAGGGTGAGTTTGGTGGTGGCACCCGGACGATAGGTTTCGGTAAGCGAGGGATTATAGAGAACCTGCATCCCCTTTCCGACGCCATTGACCGAGCTAGCCAATGTCTGTTTGCCATAAACAAATTTCGACATATCCGTGTATTGGGCGCCGCCACCATTACCATAGCCGTACCAGAAATAGGGCGTCTCGGTCAGAACAAGATGATCGTTCAGACGGAAGGTCGAGGGCATGGAGGCGTAGATATTGGTGAAGGGGTTCGGGCGGGTCTTATAGTAATTGGATGAGCCAGCCTTCGCCGGGGTGTAGTAATTGGCCTCATAAACCGTGTTTGGCGGGTCGGACGGGCCGAGGCCGCTGCCACCCACCGGGTTGGTAAAGCCCGTGCCCCACTTGTCCCAGCTCGCCTTGGTGACGTTGGGATAGGCATTGTTCTGGATGTTATTGCCCACCACAGCCAGGGAGACCCGGTTTCCGTCGCCCCAGTCATTCACGATCTTCATCTCGCCATGCTTCTTATTGTCCCAGCCAGGGCCACGCCAATGATCCTGACGCCCCTGAGAGTAGGAGAAGTAGGAGCGCAGATTGGTGTTGCCGATCTTGCCAGTATCAAAACGCAGGAAGCCGCGTGTGGCATTGAACGAGCCATAGGTTACATCGACCATGCCGCCCATCTTGTTCTTCGGGTCGATCATGTACATGTCGACCACACCGCCCGAGGCACTGATATGAGGGCTGTCGAGGTCGGCAGAGCCCTGAGCAAGGCGCACGGTTTTCAGATTTTCCGCATCAACAATTTCCTGCGGATAGACGGCAAAATTGCCGATATCGTTGATCGGGAACCCTTCAAGGGTGAAGCCCATCTGGGATTCTGTCAGGCCTCGTACGGAAAGGTTGCCGCCCGTCATGCCCAACGGGTCGGTGTCTGACACATTGGCGCCCGGAAGCAGGGCAATAAGCTGCATCGGGTTCAACGCGGGATTTTGTTTGGCAATAAAGTCGCGCGTTACGGCCGATACTGATTTCGGGCTGTCAGAAGGCGTCATCAGACCGCCGCCAAAGGCGCGACGGGTAACACCATCCCCATAATTATGTCCGGTAACTTCAATGCGCTCGTCGGTTGGCGAGGTTGCGCCAAGCATGGAAGGGGCGGAGGAATCGCTGGTGGCAGATCGTCCACTGGGGCGGCTGCTTTGAGCGGCAGCCTCTCCTTGCGCGGTGTCCGAGTTGAGATGGGTGTCCGCCGATTTGGCGCTGGCAGCAGATATAGTCAGCGCTACGAGCGCGGTTGTGCCGAACAAGAGGGCCGTGCGTGAAAACATGATGTCGATCTTCCGTGCCGGGGGGGCGGCTTCAGTATCACTATGTAACGTTACGGCTCGCAGCTGCGCCTCGAAGCGCCGGAAGGTGGCGCTGCAAGCGGCATTTGAAAAACCGCAACATCTTGCGGAGCCTCGTTTAAAAGAAAATTTATGACAGTGATGTGAAATGGAACGACAGCGAATCATGATCCTGTCCACTATGTCAGAAAAGCCACAATTGATACGTTTCGACATAATTTAGGGGAGAGCAACGGCCTCGCGTTGCCAGAGAAGCGCGAGGCTGCGTTATCGTCACACACCCGCGTGGACGTCACCACGCGGGAGCGTCACAAGGGGGGATACCCTGCGGATCACTCTTGGGGGGCGATCAAACCTGCCGCCCGTGCATCGAGCAGCGGTGTGATCCATTCCAGGCGCTGAAACCGAACCGCTCCCGCCTGAAGGATCAGGCCGGGAGCGGTTCGATGCCTTCCTCGTTCCCGGGGTCGGTCAATGGGGGGCGGCCGTCGAATGGCAGGTCGTCCATCGTCATGGCCAGCATGGCGAGGGCCATCTCACGCTCACCCATGATCACGTGATCAGCGCCGAGCTCTTTCAGATGGTCGACGGCGCTGTCGAAATGAGCACGTGCCACAATCCGTAGCCCGGGGTTGAGGGACCTGGCCTGAGCAATGATCTGGCCAGCTTCGAAGGGTTCGGGAATGGCAACCATCAACAACCGTGCCTGTTCAAGGTTCATGGCTTTCATGACGCGTGACTCTGCCGCATTGGCAAGCATGAGCTCGACATCGGGCAGGGCGGCGAGGCTGTCGGGTATCTTTCCGGTTTCAACCACCAGAACCGGCCAGCCATTCTGGACAAGACCATCGACAACCAGACGTCCCACCCGTCCGCACCCGACGACGACAGCATGCCCGACCAGGGCCGTCGGCGCTGGAGGCGGGAGCAGAATACCTCCCTCATCCTTTGCAGGCGTCTCTGGTGCAGGGCTGTGCCGCGTGATCCACGCCTCGATGCGCTGGGTCGCCATGAGGATAAACGGGTTGCTTAGAATCGACAGGATCGACGCGCCGAGAATCAGATCCTGTGCCTGACCGTCCAGAACCTTCATCTTCATACCCAGCGCGGCAAGGATGAAGGAAAATTCGCCGATCTGGGCAAGGCCGCTCGCGATGAAGAGCGTGGTATTCCAAGGCTGACGCAAGAGGCGAAGAATGGCGATGACGGCAAGGGGTGTGCCGATCAGAATAACCAGAAAGGTCAGGATGAGCGGGACAGGTTGCCGTATCAGCACGAGGGGGTTGAACAGCATCCCGACCGAGATGAAGAACAATACGGCGAAGGCATCTCGAAGGGGGAGGGTCTCGGCTGCAGCGCGATGGCTGAGTTCTGACTCGCTCAGGACCATGCCGGCAACAAAGGCACCGAGAGCAAACGAAACGTCGAACCACTCAGTGGCGATGAAGGCCACACCCAGTGCCAGGGCAAGCAGCGCGAGACGGAACAGTTCACGCGATCCCGTATGGGCCACGTAGTGCAGTATGGCCGGGATGACCCGCCGCCCGATCACCAGCATCAGGGCCATGAACGCCGCGACCTTCCCCAGGGTCAGAGCAATCGCCACAGCAAGACCTGAGAGGCTGATGCTGGAATTGCTCCCGCCGCTCATGATTGGCGCGAAAATCGGCAGAAGCACCAGGGCCAGAACGGTCACGAGATCCTGGATAATGAGCCATCCGACCGAGAGCCTGCCGCGCTCGGTCTCGATCAGGCGCTGTTCCTGAAGGGTTCGCAGCAAGACAACCGTACTGGCGACACTGAGCGCAATACCGAAGATCAGACAAGCGCCAGGCGACATGCCGAGCGCCCAGGCAACGCCGGCACCGATCACGATCGAAGCGGTGATCTGCAGTAACGCGCCTGGGACGGCTATGGCTTTGACCGATATCAGGTCTTTCAGGGAGAAATGAAGCCCGACGCCGAACATGAGCAGAATGATGCCAATTTCGGAAAGCTCGGCAGCGAGGGGCTGATCAGCGACGAAACCCGGAGTGAAGGGCCCTACGGCGATACCCGCAAGGAGATACCCCACCAATGGGGATATCCGGATACGCTGAGCAATTGTGCCGAGGATGAACGCAAGCCCGAGACCAATGACGAGGATACCAATCAGGGGCGTGTCGTGACTCATCGTAACTCGAAATCCTGAACATGGAGACAAGATAAAGATATATAAACGATACAGAAATAAGCTGGCCAGTTTCGCAATGTGTCATACGACCAATCTGAAGCAGGATGAGGGCTTCGTGACGTGTTATCTGTTGGAAGATCACGATATACGCCCGGTGCAAGGCGAACGTAACCAACAGGCTCCCCTCGTTTGTGATGCTTTCATCTTGCCGACTATTGTGGGTTCGCTTAACGATGACTGACACAGCGCAGTTGCCATGACACTCTGTGTCTCACCACAAGTTGTGGTCGGATACCCCTCCCGGCGTGACCTGACGCTTCCGCCATCAGGTCGCGCCGACAGACATGGCTGTTCAGTCGAGTTTCTGCATCCGCCGCGCAGCCCGCTCATGTTCACGAAGGATGATGTCGAGGCCTGATTGGCAAGGCTGACCATCTTCCACGAGGATCCGGCCATTGACGATGGTTGTCCATGCTGTTGCCGGAGCACAGCGTAAAAGCGCCTCAACCGGGTCGCTGAGTGCCCCGGCCCTTGAGAAGGGGGGCAGCTCCCATATCACCAGATCGGCGCAAGCGCCCATACGGAGATGGCCGATTTCATCCTCACGGCCCAGACAGGCCGCGCCGCCACGGGTTGCCATATCCAGCGCATCACGCGCTTTCATGCTGTGCGGGCCATTGCGGTAGCGCCCCAGAAGCAGTGCCATACGCGCTTCGAGCCAGAGGGACGCATGATCGGTCGAGGCAGAGCCGTCGCAGCCGAGCCCGACTTTCATGCCTCGGCGTCGCATGTCCATCGCATCCGCCGCGCCACCACCGATCATCATGTTCGAGCAGGGGCATTGCGCCGTGCAGACACCCTTATGCGCCAGGCGATCGATCTCGTCGCCGCTGGGATAGATGTAGTGCGCGACCCATGATCGCTCGCTGGCCCAGCCCGAACGCTCGAAATATTCGGTTGGGGTGCAGCCATACACATCCTGACAATATCGGTCCTCGTCGTGGTCCTCCGCCAGATGGGTGTGCAGGCGCACATCGAGGCGCTCTGCCATGAGCGCGCTCTCTTTCATGATCGTTTCCGACACGCTGAACAGCGAGCAGGGTGCCAGCGCCACACGGATCATCGCGCCGGGGGAGGCGTCATGATAGGCGCTGATCAGGCGCTCACTGTCAGACAGGATAACATCCTCGCTCTGCACCACGCTATCCGGTGGCAGGCCACCATCTTTCACCGAGCGCGTCATGGAGCCGCGCGTGGCATGGAAGCGAAAGCCGATATCCCTTGCAGCGCGGATCTGGGCATCGATCAGCCGAGGCCGGGGGTGGACGTAATGATGATCCATCGATGTCGTGCAGCCACCAAGCAGTAATTCCATCATGGCGACATAAGAGGAGAGATAGACATTCTCCTCATCAAGCGTGGCCCAGAGCGGGTAGAGGCCCTGCAGCCATTCGAACAGGGTGCCATTCACGACTGGCGCGTAGGACCGCGTGAGGTTCTGGTACATATGGTGATGCGCATTCACCAGCCCTGGAGTGACAATCCGACCTGCCGCTGAGATCGTGCGGTCGGCTGCAGGTCTTGGGGTCGTCATGGAGCCAAAACCGCGGACCCGGCCATTTTCGAGATAAATCCAGCCATTTGCTATTTCATGGCCGCGATCGAGATAGAGATAGGCATCCGTGATCAGGATGGAGGGTGACAAGGCGAGAGGCATGGCAGGCTCCTGTGAGCATGGTGCCGCCAGTATGATGGGGCACCCGGTTGTGCCGCACTTGGGGCGCCCATCTCACGGGGAGTCTCCGTCAGATAGGCTCCCGTTGGCCCTGTCCCGGATTGGCGGCTATCCGGATCGTCATCTCGCTTGGAAGAGCGGGCGTAGAGATTATGGTGCCGTCAGGCGTGGTCCTTCCAGAAGCTGCGCTGCAACTCTGCGGCCTCATCCTCCAGCAATGGCCCTAGAACCTCCACCGGAGTCTGCCCGGCGGAGAAAACCACCCGGCAAGGCAGATCGAGTGTCGGATTTTCAGGGTGGGCGCCAGTCATGGCCTTGAGATGGGCCTCGGACTGCCCGTACACGACCCGACCGATCCCCGCCCAGTAGATGGCCCCGGCGCACATGGCACAGGGCTCGGCAGAACTGTACAGTGTGTAACCGCGCAATCTTGTTGGCCCGAACATACGGCTCGCCCGGCTGGCGAGAAGGCGCTCAGCATGAGCGGTCATGTCCTGTCCCTCGGTGCTGTAGCCATTGCCCTGTTCCATGACGATCTCGCCGGTTTCATCCACCAACAGGGCGCCGAAGGGATGATCGCCCGCAAGGCGGGACCGGTTGGCGACCTCGAAAGCCTGACGCAGAAACGTCAGATCGGTCTCGTTTGGGGGATGGCTCATGGTCTTTTCCTTCGTTCAGGCGGCGGCTCTGGCGGCGCCCGCGCCAAATGTGACACCACGGGCCTTGAGCCAGCGGCGATAGGCCACCGAGGAACGGTCTGCCAGGGTGGGAATCTCGCTCGCGGCATCGAGCGGCATGGCAACCGGCCGCTGGCTTTCCAGAATGATGCGATCCTGCAAGAAGATCGTCTGCTGGAACTCCACCAAAGCATCAAGATCGGAGTGATCGTCGAGAAGAAACATGACCGGATGGGCACGACATGTACCGGCCGTCATGGGCTGGACGAACAGCGCAATCACGTCCTTGCGTTGGTCATCACCGGGGCTGGTCTTGTACAGCAGCGTCGCGAACGGACCGGCAATGCGATAGACATAGTCGGTCATGATGCCGCCTTCGGCCGAGAGCGCTGCCTGCGGCTGGAAAAACCGGCAATCCGTCGCCCAGATTTCCTTGCCGTCATCGCGTGTTTCGACGGTGTAACGCTGGACCTCGGTATGCGGCTCTGCGCCCAGTATGTCGGTATGCACAAAGGGGAAATGCGCCATATCGAGGAAGTTCTCAACCACGCGTAGCCCGGAAGCATTGACGGCCACCGACCCGCAGCACACAAGTCGGCGGTCGGATTCATCGGCCTCATCGATACGGATCATGGCATCACGAAGAGCAGGATCCGTTGCGAGACTGGTCCAGACATAGCCGTAGCGCTCGCAGCAGGGCAGGGAATGCGCGCCATGTGCGACCTCGACCGTACCATCAGCCATACGACGGAAACGGATGACGACACCGAGCAGCATGGTTTGCACCCAGATGTCAGACAGGGCCTCGATCATCCCGAGCGGATACCACTGGCTGAGTGAGACCGGATCCACATTTGCTGGTGAGGTCATCCTGACAGCCATCCTCGTCGTTGCGATAACGGTTACATTAATAGTGGTCCTGCACTTGTCAAAAAAAATATTACTGGCAGGATCAGCTGGTATGCAACGCCGTGATGCGGGAGCGAGGGACTATAGCCACTGCACTTCATCTCACAGGTCATTTCGACACTGAAGCGTTTCGGTCTTTTGCCGAGGGCCGCGCACGCCTTCTGTCACTCGATATGCGCACAGAGCGTCTGGAGGCGACTGATATCGTGTTTGTCGTGAAAGGTGCGCAGCCGCTGGTAGGGATGTTCGTGATGGCCTGTCTGGTTGGCCCGGTGGGTTGCCTCGTCAATGACTGGACAGAAGGATACCGGCGATGATCCCTGTTGCCCTGTCAAAGGACCTGGCCCCGGGTGATATTGCCCCCGCCCGTCATAGGGGCCTGTCGCTCGTGCTTTGGCGCGACGAGGCGGGCATCGCGCATGCCTGGGAGGATCGTTGTCCTCATCGCGGCGTACGTCTCAGCCTTGGCTTCATGCGTGATAATCGTCTGGCCTGTCTTTATCACGGCTGGCAGTTCGATACCGAGGGGCGCTGTCGTGCCATACCCGCCCATCCCGAGCTCAATCCGCCCTCGACCATACGAACACGCCCCTATGAGCTAATCGAAAAGGCCGGGATGATCTGGGTCGATCTCACCTCGGGCGATGACCGCCCTCTGATCGCCCCGGCGGAAGGGATCTGGCATGGTGCGCGAAGCCTTGGCATACGGGCCACCGAGCACGACACGCGAGCAGCCCTCGTGATGGATGAGGGACAATGGCGCCTCTCTGCCGACCGCCTGCTGGCGCTGCATACGCCCGTGGAGGGAATCACCATGGTCCATCTCGCTGTACGCGATGCCTCGCATCGGGAGCAGGCGGCGTCATGGCTGCTCCGGCTGCGTGACACGCTGGAGGAGACATCATGCTGACGCTCAATGGCTGGATGATCGATGAGCGCAGCTATGCGGCCCGTCTTGCGGCATCGTTGATGGATATCCCTCTGGCATTCGCGACCGATCGTCGCGCGGAAACCTTCGGCCCGACCCTGACTGATGAGATGGTCTCGTGTGTCGGCCTCTACGAGATTCTCGAGCATTTCTCGCGCGCGTCAGAGACTGGTTGGCTCTGGCCCGAGGGCGAGGCGCGGCAGGTCATGAAATGGGCGCTCGATGGGATAGAGCTTTTTTCAGAGGCACGACGCGAGGCTCTGGCGGCGACACTTCCACGCAAGGCCGAGACCGAGCCTGTCACGTTCCTGTTTCGTGAAATGGAAGATCGTCTGTCTGCGGGGGCGTTCCGGGACGAGATCTGGTTTTCGGGCCGCACGATCGGCTTTGTGGATGTGATCCTCTTCCCGGTCGCCGCGCTGGCGCATGATCTGGGCGTTGCTATGGATCTGTATCCCGCTCTTCGACGCTTCATCCGTCAGGTCAGGCAGTTGCCCGGCTTTGTGGTCATGCCGGGAATTGCCTCATGTCATTGAAACGACCTGCTCTCCTGACCCGCCGTGGGCTGCTGGCCGCGGGTGGATGTGCCGCTCTGGCAGGAGGGGCAAGCGCCGCACCACGCTTTGCTCCGATTGCCGAGGAGGATCTGCTTGTCGGGTTCGGCCATACCAGCCCGATTAATGATGGCGGCTGGACACAGATGCATGACAAGGCCATCCGTGCCCTCAAATCGCATTTCCCGCGCATGCGCTCGCTCTACGTCGAGAGCATACCGTACTCGGCTGACGCAACCCGACTGTTCAGGCAGTTTGTGGCCGAGGGCGCACAGATGGTGATCTCCACCTCGGATTATGGTGATTTCATCAAGGACGTTGCGGATCAGGCGCCGGATGTGGGTTTTCTTGAATGTGACGGCAATAATGTTACGGGTAATCTGGGCTGGTATTACATCACCCACTGGTATGCCAGCTACGTGATTGGCATCGCCGCTGCCCGACTGAGTCACAACGGCAGGCTGGGTTATATCGCCTCCTTTCCTACAACATCGGTCATTGCCAGCGCCAATGCGACGCTGCTTGGCGCCCGCTCGGTCAACCCTGAGGCGACCATGCGGGTCATTTCCATCAACTCCTGGTTCGATCCCCAGGCCGCGGCCTCGGCAGGTGCAGCTCTGATCGATAGCGGCTGCGACTTCCTGTGCGGCATCATGGACGACCCCGGTTATCTGCGCGTTGCGCAGCAACGGGGCGTCTGGGCCGCCATGTGGAACACCGATATGCGGCAGTTCGGGCCTGACGCCTATGTCAGCTCTGTCGTGCTGGATTTCGAGGATTATTACCGCGAGACGATCGCCGCACGCCTTGCCGGACGCTGGCGCCCCACCGGGACTTTCCTCAAGCTCGGTCATGGTGTTGATCGCGATGCCTGGGGCAAGAATGTGCCTGATTCCATTCGTCGCGAAGCCGATGCAGCGCGTGAGCGCATGCTGGCGGGCTGGTCGCCCTTCACCGGGCCGATAAGGGACTCCAAGGGGCAGATCCGCGTGCCGGCGGGGCACACCATGAGCGACATGGAAATCTTCCACTGGAACTGGCAGGTCGAGGGAGTATCGGGACTTGTCTGACCTCTCACATCTCGCGGAAGCCAGACCGGATAATCTGCCGCCCGGCGCACCGCCTCTGCTTACCCTCTCTGGAATCGCGAAGTATTTTCCCGGTGTGATCGCAAACAAGGATGTCACGATCGATTTCTACCCCGGTGAAATTCATGCGCTGCTGGGTGAAAATGGCGCAGGCAAATCCACGCTGATGAATATCGTGACCGGCCTTTACCAGCCCGATGAGGGCGAGCTGATCCTCGATGGTTATGGTATGCGCCTTGAAAGCCCCGAAGCAGCGATCGCGGCCGGTATCGGCATGGTACATCAGCATTTCAAGCTGGTATCGCGTTTCACCGTTGCGGAAAATCTGGCGCTGGGGTGGCGCGAAACCGGTAAATGGCTCTCGGCAAAAACGCTTGCCCGACGCGCAGAGGCGGAAGCCGCCCGGTTTGGTCTCGACATCCGGCCTCAGGCACCCATCGACAGCCTGACCTCTGGCGAGCAGCAGCGCGTTGAAATCCTGCGTGTCCTCTCCCGTGGGGCACGCCTGCTTATCCTTGACGAGCCGACAGCTGTGCTGAGCCCGCTTGAAGTGGGTGAGCTCTATGCCGCATTGCGTCGTTTTCGCGATGGGGGCGGGGCCGTTATCCTGATCAGTCACAAGCTTGATGAGATCATGGCTTTGGCGGATCGCGTGACTGTGCTGCGTCATGGCCGTGTCGCTGGCAGCCACAGGGTGGACCACACTGACCCTGCCACCCTCGTAACCGAGATGATCGGGCGTCCTGTCGAGCAAAAGACGTCCTATCCGCGCACGACGCCTCAGGGGAAGAGCGAGACGGTCATACGGCTGCACGAGGTGAGCTTTCGGGATAGCGCGGGTCGCCTGCGGTTGCATCCGCTCTCGCTCGACATCAGGGCGGGCGAGATCCTCGGGGTGGCGGGCGTGACAGGCAATGGCCAATCCGAACTGGCTGATCTGCTCGCCGGACTCAACGCGCCGTTGACAGGTTCTGTCCATGTCGGTTCGACAGACATGCGCGGGCAGGGGCCGGGTGCCTTTCGCGAGGCAGGCATTGGCTATGTTCCCGAGGACAGGCTGCACAAGGCCCTCGCCCCGGCGCTCGGCGTGACCGAGAATGCCGTCATGCGCGTATTTCGCTCGCACCCGGTCGGCGGACGGATGGCCTACCACGCCAGTCAGGCGCGCGCGTTCACGAAAAGCTTGCTCGAACAGGCGCGTGTGACGGTGAAGGACCCATCCACGCCGATGCGTGGTCTCTCGGGTGGCAATCAGCAGCGCATGGTTCTGGCCCGTGAGCGGATGATCAGTCACCGCGCCCTGATTGCGAGCTATCCGAGCCGTGGTCTTGATATCGGGGCGATCTCCCTGATGCGTGAGACACTGGCCGAAATCCGTGACGAGGGACGGGCCGTTGTGCTCGTGTCGGAAGATCTGGATGAACTGATGGCGCTGAGCGACCGGATTGCGGTGCTGTGCGCCGGTATGTTGATGACCATCGTCGAGCGCAAGGATTTTGACAGGGCGAGATTGGGCGCTTTGATGAGTGGCCGCGCAGGGGAGACCGCAGCATGAGCCGAAGAATTCGCCTTGCTGTGGTTCCGGCCCGCCGTATCCTGATCGGGCGCCTTCTGGCATTGGGCTTCGTTGCGCTCGTGCTGGCGCTCGTTCTGGCCATTCTCGGTTTGCCGCTTGGTATGGTGCTGGGACTTGTCGTAACCTCGACCTTCGGTACTGTTTTCGGTCTCGAAAATCTCGCGCTCTACATGACGCCCTTGCTTATGACGGGTGGTGCGGTGTGGTTGTCTCTTCGCGCCGGGCTATGGAATATTGGCGCCGAGGGCCAGTTTCTCGCAGGTGCCACGGCAGCGTCGGCTGTGGCCCTGTTCCTTCCCATGCCATTGCCACTTTCCTTGCCTCTGGCGATGCTTGCCAGTCTGGCGGCTGGCGCCGCGTGGAGCGCCGTGCCGGCCGCAGGGCGGGCATGGCTTGGCGTCAGTGAAATCATCACCACGCTTTTGCTCAATTTCATCGCGTCGTTCGTCGTCTATTACCTCGTCACAGGCCCCTGGGCCGATCACGTGACGGATGCGCAGGTGTCGAGCCAGCGTCTCTCGGTTGCCATCCCCACCATCTATGGCGTCGTGCACTGGGGGGGAATTGTTGCAATCGTTCTGGTCGTGGCTATCGGCTATCTCCTCAAGCGCAGCCGTTTCGGTTACGAGCTGACGCTGTGCGGGTCCAATCCCGAGGCCGCGCGCTATGCCGGGATCAGGGTTGCACCACGGCTTTTCGTCGCCCTTATGGCGTCCGGCGCCCTTGCCGGACTTGGAGGGATGATGGAGGCGCTGGGTACGGTACACCGGCTTCAGGGCGGCCTCGCGCACGGCTATGGCTATCTCGGTATCGTGGTCGCGTTGCTTGCGCGCCATTCCGCCTATGCCCTTATCCCTGCTTCGTTTCTGATGGCAGTGATCCTTAATACCGGGATCGTTTTGCAGACCTTGCAGGTCAGCGCGTCCTCCGTACTGGCGATCACGGGTTTGCTGGTTTTTGCCATTGCGGTGAGTGACGAGCTTGCAGCCTATGTGCGTCTGGAGACACAGAAATGACGGTGTGGATCCCTCTGGTTCTTCATGCGCTGGCCTATGGCAGTATCCTCGCTCTGGCCGCGCAAGGCGAAGTCATTGCCGAACGCGCTGGGGTCATCAACCTTGGTGTCGAGGGGCTCATGGCCCTTGGTGCGGTTGTCGCCGTGCTTGCCGCTGATGCCTCCATGTCGCCCTGGATGGGCTGTCTGGCGGCGCTTTGCACGGGTGGTGCAGGGGCGCTCGTGCTCGGGCTTGCTACGGTCAATGTCTCGGCCAATCAGACACTCTGCGGCGTCGCCCTGACCTTTCTTGGGTTGGGGCTGAGCGCGGTTATCGGCCATGCCGTTGCAGGCTTGCCCGTTGCCGCGGTTTTCGACAACTGGGCGATCCCGGGTTTGAGCAGCTTGCCGGGCATTGGGGTTCTGTTCAGTCAAAGCCCGTTCGTCTATCTCGCCTTCGTCATCCTGCCCGCTTTGTGCCATTGCGTCCTTTTCCGCTCCCGCCTCGGGCTGAGCCTGCGTTCGGTGGGCGAAAATCCTGCGGCGGCTGATGCTGTCGGTATTCCGGTGCGCCGCTATCGACTAAGTGCCGTGGTAGCTGGCGGAGCGCTGGCCGGTCTGGCTGGTGCCGACATGACCCTGTCGGTCATGCCCGTCTGGTCAGAGGGCATGATTGCCGGTCGTGGATGGATTGCCGTGGCGCTGGTCATTTTCTGCGGTTACCGCCCGATTTTTGCGGCGCTGTCGTCCCTGTTATTCGGGCTCGTCATGTCGCTCAGCTTCTTCGGACAGGCGCAGGGCTGGCCGATTGCCCCGGCCATCCTGAACATGACCCCTTATCTCGGCACCATTATGTTCATGATCCTGCCCGCTCTCCTGCTGCCCGGTATGCGTCGCCTGATGGCGGCGCCCGCCGCACTGGGCACACCTTATTTTCGTGAGGAACGCTAGACGGCTCCGAAAGCGGGAGGGGCCTCACGTTTTCAGGGGGGCTTCCCTCCGTATCCTTTTCTGCTGGTGTCAGAACGACCAGACCGCGTCGCATGAGAACCAGAGCATATTATTCGTGCCATGGCGCACAACAGGATCTTCAACCGTTGCCGCACGATTGAATGGCTGTGTTCCGTTGAGCGATTTGTCCAGTCTGATTTCGGGGCGGACCTGAAACTTGCCGAACTTGATATGGCGATTGACGAACTCAGGCTTGTAGGTGACCCCGACCGTCAACGCACCATAGGTTGTCGGGAGCGCGATATAGTAAGGGTAGGGCGCGTTACGCAGCATATCGGTGTATGACGTCGTGCTGGTATAGGCGGCAATCGTGGTGCCAGTATTGTCGCGAAAGATTTCGCCACGGAGATTGAGCCTCAGCGAAGGATTGATGTCCCAGGCGAGGTAGCTGGTCACACCATAGGCGTCATCACGCGTGATATCATCATGCATGTAGGTGGCATTGAGCGTGGCCGCCAGGCGATCACTGAAGTGATAGGTCAGCAGGACATCGCCATTATAAAGCATTTTGCTATTGGCAGCGCGGCCAATTCCGATACTGGTCCAGCCATCGGCAGAGAAACGGGTTGGCCCATTGTTACCTTGTGGCCCAAAATGCCCGATAACGTGCCCGTCCAGTTTACCATTCATCATATGCGCAAATGCGAGGCCGATATAGCCTTTCGGACGACTGTTATTGCCCGCTCCTCCGAAAGTGGTTGAATTTCCGGCATCCACACCCAGAATACCATCCAGTTGTTCGGTCAGATGAATGGTCGAGAGAACCCCGACCGTTTCGAATGGAACGATATAGGCGGAGGCATAATTGAACGTGTAAAGCGGTCGTGCCAGCGCCGGGGTACCCTCTGCTCCGAGCAGGCCATAGATCTGCCCGATCTGGAAATCGATCCCCCGTGATACCAGCCAAGGCGCATGCAGATCGATATGAGCCTGCGTCGGGGCGATCTGATAGAGCCCGGTGATGAGCTTGTCCGCCATCCCGATTGTGGGGTCGAAACGGGCGTCAGAGCCGTAAAGGATCTCGGCAACGAAGCCGATGCCATACCCGCCGCCGATCGCTGTTACCGGGTGCGATATCGACCCGAGAACCTGATTGAGGGTCAGCGTGTTGGCGCGATCTGTATAGAACTGGCCGAAATTGCGCCCCGAGCGTGTCCACGGGTTGCCGGCGATGCCACCCTGCACGCTGAGATGCGCCTCAAGCCCGTCCCAGTAATCAGGAGCCTTGCCGGGTGGTGGGCTGAAGAGATTGCCAATATGGCCTGTATTCAGCGTGTCCGGCTCGTGTGGATTTGGTGCATTGCCAAGATATTCCGATACCGGTCCGGTACCCGTTGTCGCTTTCCTGACGCGCGGGGCGGTACTTGTGGCGGGCTGTGATGCATCATCAGGAAAGCTTGGTGCCCCGCCGGACTCTCCGGCGCATAAGGCTGTGTTCGATGCTGTTCCGACCCCGACGACAAGCAGCATACCTGCAACGATCCCGGGGTGTCGGAAAGTTATCATTTGATGTTCCCATATTTGTTATTTCATTACGCTGAGCTTATTGAATATTTTCGTGATATTACAAGCAACAATCACAATAAATACCGATAATACGTAGAACAGAAACAATATAAAATTATAATACGATACTGCAAAGAAGCAGATTGCTGCGCCGGCCAGGGCAATAGCGGGCAGCACGGGATAGAAAGGTGCCTTGTAGCTGCGTTCCATCTGCGGTTCGCGCCAGCGCAGAACAAAGAGACTGATCATGCTCATCCCGTACATGGTGAGCGCGCCAAAGACCGAAAGCGTGACCAATGTGGCTGTCAGGGGTTGCCCCCCAATCGAGACGAGATCATCTGCATAGATGGCGATGATACCGATAAGGCTTCCCGCCATGGTCGCGCGATGCGGTGTGTGAAATCTGGGATGAAGCGTCCCGAGGAAACCAGGCAATATACCGCCACGGGCCAGAGCGAAGATCTGGCGTGCAAATCCCATGATAATACCGTGCAGTGAGGCGACCAGGCCAAACAGTCCCAGCCAGACGAGCATGGAAAGCCACGGGCTGTGAGGGCCGACAACCCGTTTCATGGCCTGGGGCAGCGGGTCGTTGAGATTGGCAAGCGCCTTCCAGTCCCCCGAGCCACCCGCGAAGACCATGACGCCAAAGGCGAGGGCGACCAGCGTCAGCACACCTGCCGTATAGGCCAGCGGTATGGCGCGTCGAGGGTCGCGCGCTTCCTCCGCCGCCATCGCCACCCCCTCAATGGCGAGAAAGAACCATATGGCGAAAGGGATGGCGGCAAACATGCCGCCCATCGCTACAATACCGAAATGAGGCGCACTTCCCCAGCCATCGAGCATGAAATGCGCCCATGAGAATGAGGGCGCAACGACTGCCATGAACACAAGCAGTTCGATGATTGCAGCTATCGTTACGAACAACTCGAAAGTCGCCGCGATGTGAACGCCGACAATATTGAGAATCATGAAAAGTAGATAGGCACCGGTCGCGGCAGCCTTTGGCGGGATGCCGGGAAACTGCACATTGAGATAAGCCCCGATGGCAAGCGCGATGGCGGGTGGCGCAAAGATGAATTCCACCAGTGTGGCGAGACCGGTCAATGTCCCTCCCACTCTGCCAAGGGCACGGTCTGCATAGGCGAACGGGCCGCCAGCGTGCGGGATGGCGCAAGTCAGTTCCGTGAAGCTGAAGATGAACGCAGTGTACATGATCGCCACGAAGGTGGTGGCACCCAAAAAGCCGAGCGTTCCCGCTGTTGCCCAGCCATAGCTCCAGCCAAAATATTCGCCGGAGATCACGAGCCCGACAGCGATGCCCCACAGGTGAAAGGCGCTCAACCTGCGATCGAGTTGCGTCTTTTGGGTACTCATGGAGACTCTTCCCGGCTCTTGTTGATTTGTGTGTGAGGGGCTGAACCCATACGGGCCGCATCTGTTGCCGAAGCCGCAGGCGCACGCTCCTTGAGATCGACGCCACTGAGGCCCAGCCGCTGGGATTCCCGAATGAGCCAGATCAGTTTCAGGCTTGCCTCGGTCACACTCAGCCCGTGGGTGTGGATGTTGGACAGGCAATTACGTCTCGAGTCCGGGCAACCGCGTCTGGGCTCGAAGGTGAAATACACGCCCATACTGTCTGAAACCGAAAGGCCAGGTCGCTCACCGATCAGGACAGCCACCATCCTGGCCCCGAGGCTCTGGGCAATATCATCCCCAAGGGCGACGCGTCCCTGAAGGGCGATGACAGGGGGGGCGATACGCAGATCGGGCATACCGGCAAGGCAGGCATGAAACAGTGCAGGGCCGTAACCCGAAACCGCTCGTGCCGAGAGCCCATCGGCGAGTACGATAGCGAGATCCCATTTGCCCGATTTGAGGCTATCTCGGCTTGCGTCATCGAGTTGTCGACCGAGATCGGGCCGGCGCAGATAAGTCGGCCGATCCTGTGCGGCGCTCGTTACAACGACAGGCACTGCAGGAAGCAGGGCTTGGGAAAGGGCAGGGACATCGAGAGGTGTATGCACCGCGTCCCGTGCCTGGGCATGAGCCGCCTGAAAACCCAGCACGTCGGGCGTCGTCTGAGCATTGCCCGTACGGGCAAGCCCGACACGCGCGCGCGTTTCCCGTCGCAGGACATCCCAAAAGCCGTTATCGCCGTGCTGTGCTGCGGCCTTCTCGCTGGATGTTGATGGCTCGATGCGGGTCATGGTTTCCAGCCAATCATCCCGCGCAGGCGGGTCTCGCCCTCCGGGACGGTAAGCGCGCGCTCGTTCACGGGGTCGTAAAGGCCCATGCGCTCAAGCCACGCCGCGAACTCGGGCGCAGGTTTCAGGCCGAGGAGCGAGCGGGTGGTCAGAATGTCATTGAAGGCGAGGCTCTGATAATTGAGCATCACATCATCGGCGCCTGGGACCCCGATCAGGAACGTGACCCCAGCGGTCCCGAGGAGCAACATCAGGTCATCCATATCATCCTGGTCCGCCTCGGCATGATTGGTATAACAGACGTCACACCCCATGGGCACGCCCAGCAGCTTCGCGCAGAAATGGTCCTCCAGCCCGGCCCGGATAATCTGCTTGCCATCATACAGATATTCAGGGCCGATGAAGCCGACCACTGTGTTGACCAGCAGGGGGCTGAAGGCGCGTGCTACGGCATAGGCCCGTGTCTCGACCGTTTGTTGGTCAATGCCATGATGCGCCCCGGCAGAGAGCGCAGCGCCCTGGCCAGTTTCGAAATACATGACATTTTGGCCAATGCTGCCCCGGTTCAGGCTCTGCGCCGCGTCATGCGCCTGTGTCAGGATATCGAGTGTGACACCGAAGCCTTCATTGGCTTTCTGTGTCCCGGCAATGGACTGGAAAACCAGATCGACCGGACCGCCTTTATTGATGATCTCGATTGTGTTTGTGACATGGGTGAGCACACAGCTCTGTGTCGGGATTTCATAGGTCTGGCGTAGCGTATCAAGCATATCGAGCAGCGCGCAGCCGGTTTCCACATTGTCTGTGGCCGGGTTGATGCCAATCACGGCATCACCACAGCCGTAAAGCAGACCGTCAAATGTCGATATGGCGATGCCCTTGAGGTCGTCAGTCGGGTGATTGGGCTGCAGGCGCGAAGCAAGAACCGATTTCTGCCCGATCGTGTTGCGAAACCGGGTGATGATTTCGATCTTGCGGGCGACGGCAATGAGATCCTGGTTACGCATGATCTTGCTGACGGCTGCCGCCATTTCAGGCGTGAGGCCAGGCGCCAACGCGACAATCTTCGCGGTCGTGGCCTCATGGGAGAGAAGCCAGTCTCTGAACATGCCGACGGTCATGGAGGAAACCGGCGCAAATGCCTGTGCGTCGTGCGTGTCAAGGATGAGCCGCGTCACGTCGTCCAGCTCATACGGGATGAGCGCCTCATTCAGGAAGGCAGACAGGGGCAGATCGGCCAAGGCAATGCGGGCGGCAACGCGCTCGGCTGCGCTATGTGCAGCAAGACCCGCAAGGGTATCGCCTGACCGCATGGGTGAGGCACAGGCCATCAGGTGCTTCAAATCCCTGAAAATAAAGCTCTGTCCACTGAGTGAGGCTTTGTAGCTCAAGATATCGCCCGTTCCATGCCCCCTTCAATGCGAAGAGTTCGATGCTGATCCGAAAGAAATACGATAAATAATCACCAGATTTGTCAATGATAAATATGATTATATACCGATTTCTATGTCTGTTGTTGTTATTTGTAAGAAACTTCGCAATTTATTTCCTGAACTTAGCCCATTCTACGCCAGGCTCGACTCAGGCGATATCCTGCTTTCAGGGCACACGTAAGGAGAGGATATCTTAGATAAGGGATATCATGGCAGGATGTCCGACCTTGCCGGGAGAAGCGTTGCCCATGCTTTTCGCGTCATTCGCGCCGAAGGCGGGTGATATCCGATCCCTGCATCGTACCTTCTGATGCGGTGATACCACTATGCTCAAACTGCAAGTCGTGCGGGTCACGCAGGCCTAGGCTCCGGACTATGTCCTTCGGCAGACTCGCCCATTCGCGCAATGGGCAATTCGCATTCCAAGTCATTGATCCTGAGCGCGTTGCCTCATCAAGGATTCGATGTCTCTGTCGAAAATAGATTTTGGGACCGCTTTTATCCATTTTTCTCAGCGACACGATCATTGTTGAGACGATACATTGTTGTCAGTCACATTATGAAAGAAACGCGCCTGAATTTACTGTGATCGGGTGTGATGAGTGCTTACGCGTTTCGATCAAACGCTCTATATTCTGTGTGATAAATCACATGGAGCGTGATCATGAAGATGGATTTCTCAGCAGCCGATGTCGATCTCGACTTTTCGCTCAAGGGGAAGGTAGCGCTGGTTACGGGTGGCGCATCGGGCATCGGTGCAGCCATTGCAACCGCGTTTATCCGCAAGGGTGCCAGGGTTGCGCTGGTCGATGTCAATTTGGACAACGCAGCCGCCAAAGCTGCCGAGCTGGGTGATGCGGCTGTACCCTTCTCCTGTGATGTCTCCAATCCGGACTCCGTGGCCAAGGCCGTGAAGGACGTGCAGGTGGCGTTTGGCCAGCTTGATATTCTGGTCAATTGTGCGGGTGTCGTGTTCCTTGCACCTGCCGAGACGCTCCCGCTGGATTATTGGGACAAGACGATTGCCATCAACCTCAAGGGTAGCTTTCTTGTTACCCAGACTGTCGGTCAGGCGATGATCATGGCAGGCAAGGGCGGGCGTATCATCAATCTCGCTTCGCAGGCTGGAACAGTCGCGATCGAGGAGCACGTTGCCTACTGCGCCTCTAAATTCGGCGTGATCGGCATGTCCAAGACCTTCGCTGCGGAGTGGGGTAAGTACGGTATTACGGTCAATACGCTTTCCCCGACCGTAGTTATGACCGAGCTCGGCAAGAAGGCCTGGGCGGGTGAGAAAGGCGAAGCCGCCATCAAGCGTATCCCAGCTGGGCGCTTCGCCATTCCCGAGGAAATCGCTGCCGCCGCTGTGTTCCTTGCCTCCTCCGGTGCGGCGATGATCAACGGTGCCGATATCCTGATCGACGGCGGCTATACCATTCTCTGAGTGATATCGGAGCGCTGGCGCAGTTCGTTATGCTGCGCCTGTCGCTCCGTCGCCGGTCATAAGCATGACGCGTCACGCTATGGGGCAGGGCGGGATAGGGTGCCGCTCATCCTTGTCAGTCAGTGGCTCGCCTTGACAACGCGCGGGATGGCGCTGGCGCCGGTACAGACCAGGTAATTGGCCCACCGATATAGACAGGCCTTTTCCTGAGGCTTTAGGCGCGCGCCAAGGAGCGGGATCTGTGTCCCGAAAACCACATATTTTCATACTTTGTCAGGAACCCGCCATGCAACGTCATGTTCGGGAATAGTATTATCATTAAATAACAATGCATTAGCTCTGTTGTCATAGAACTGTCATATGGGAGTCATCAAAGCTTCGCAGGTCATGCGCGGGGCCACCGACTAAGGGAGGCTCACACCCACCGCAGCATCGGAAGATGAACCTGACATGACCTCTCTCCCCCGTGCCTGTCGCCTGCTGCTGGCGTCGGTATCTCTGGCCTCTCTGGCTATTGCGACGCCGGTACGCGCAGCCAGTCTCGATCAGATGACCCTGATGGAGAAGCAGATCAAGGCCATGCAGTCCCAGCTGGCCGACATGAAGCGTGAGCATAATCGCGAGATGAAGCGCATTCATGACCAGCTGGCACAACAGAGACAATCAGAGGAAAACGATCCCTACGGTGCACGTAACGGATATCGTGGCATGCCCGCGCATGGCTCGGGCCAGGCTGCGACGGGTGGTTTCTCCACGGCATCGGCTCCGGGGCCGAACAGCAATGTTCTCCTGCCTCCTGTCAATGCCGCAACCCCGTATGGTCAGCTGACCGGCACGCCAACCGGTCGCGTGACCGATCTCTATGGACCGCTTCATCGTGGTCAGATCCAGATCGGTGGCGTACGCATTACTCTCGGTGGTTATGTCGAGGCCGCGACCATGTTCAGGTCTCGCAACAACGTGTCTGACATCTCGTCCAATTTCGGGTCCATTCCTTTCGCGAACAGCCCGAACTACCATATCAACGAGTTCCATGAATCGGCCCGCCAGAGCCGCCTCGCCGCCCTGGTGGAAGGTGACATCACACGCAACCTCCGCGCACAGGCCTATATCGAAACCGATTTCCAGGGCGCTGGTTCATCGTCCAACTCGCGTCAGTCCAACTCCTATGTTCTTCGTGAGCGCGTCTTCTACGGTCAGTTGATTGATGACGCTGACGAACTGACGCTGCTGGGCGGTCAGAACTGGTCGCTTCTCACCATGTTCAACCACGGCATGCGCGCTCGTGACGAGCAGGTGCCGCTTTCGATCGATGCCCAGTACATCCCGGGCTTCAACTGGACGCGCAATACCCAGATCCGACTGGTCAAGGGCTTCGATCACGGCCGCTATAATATGGGCATCTCGGTCGAGAACCCGCAGCAGGTCATCGCGGTTGGGTCAGGCGGTCAGTATCTTCCCGCCGGTGCAACTTCGGGCACCTATCAGAACGCGGGTGTGAACGTGAACAATCCGTCGACCAACTACTCGACGGATGTGGCGCCAGACATCATCGGCAAGCTCGCGGCTGACCCGGGTTGGGGTCATTACGAGCTGACCGGACTGCTGCGCTTCGCTCATAGCCGTGTCTCCTACACCGGGACGGGCCAGAGCAGCACGAAGCTGGCTGGCGGCGGCGGCGGTGGCCTCATCCTGCCAGTCGAGAAGTCGCACAAGGTGTTCTTCCAGGCTTCTGGCCTTATTGGTACCGGGATCGGGCGTTACGGCACGTCCAATATTCCTGACGTGACTATTGACTCCAAGGGCCAGGTGAAGCCCATGCCAGCGGCCAACGTGCTGGTCGGCCTTTATGGCAATGCCACCAAGGCGTTGCAGCTTTACGCCTATGGTGGCATGGAAATGCTGCGTTCGCGCTCCTATTTCAATGTGGGCGGCAAGCATTACGGTTATGGCAACCCGCTCTACAACGTGGGTGGATGTGATATCGAGGGCGCGGCGTCGAGCGCCTGCCAGACCAGCATCAACCGCGTGGTACAGGGTACGGCCGGTTTCTGGTGGACCTATCTGCATGGCGATTACGGTACGCTGCGTGTTGGTGCCCAGTATTCCTACACCTATGTCACCTCCTTCAGCGGGGTGGGTGGTACGCCGCACACGAACGACAACATGGTGTTCCTCTCGCTGCGTTATCTGCCCTTCCAGTAAGGGCGGAGCCTCGCGAGGATCTTCAACGGAAAAAGCCGGGCGTTTCTGCCCGGCTTTTCTTATGCATCTATGGATGAACCAAGCCGCATGCAGGTCAGAAATCTGCGTTGATGCGCCCGAAATAGTAGCCACCATTGATCGGCACCTGTGCCGAGGCGCTATCGTAAACGAGGACGCCGTAAGAGGCGAGTTGGGCAGGCACCTTGCGGGGACGTATGTTAAAGATGTTGTTGGCCCCGACAGCGACATGCCAGTGCTGATTGAAACGGTAGCCGATCTCGAGATCGGTCAACCAGCGCGGCGTGTTCTTGAACTGGGCAAAGCACACATTCGAACCGCGCAATGCCTTGCCATTGATCGGACAAATGGCGCTGGCCGGTGTCCAGTCCTGATAGGTAAGCATCCCGACCGTCTGACCGTAGCGCGACTGCCGTAGGTTCACGTCCCAGTTGCCCAGCGTGTAATAGGCGTTCAGCACGATCTTGCTGCGGGGTGACTCGCTGGTGAGATAAGCCGTGGTCTGGGCATTGAGCAGAGGCGTGCCGGTGGCCGAAAGACCGTTATGGGTCAGGGTGGTCCGGTTGATGTTGAGGCCCATCGATAGCAGCAGATTGCCGTAGCGATGCATCCTCAGGCGGTAATCAGCCTTGATGTCGATACCCTGGGTGCGTGTGCTCGCCCCATTCGAGAAGTAATAGGCCGAAAACCCCGTCGGGTTTGTCAGGGTCGCGCCACCGGGCAGGGTGTAGCCCAGCTGTTCGATGGCTGCGATGGCCTGTGCCCCGACAACGGTACCGCCCTGCACGATACGATCACGCAGGTTGATCTGATAGACATCCGCCTCGACATGGAAATTATCGAGAGGCTCAAGCACGATTCCACCACTGGCATTGGTTGATCTCTCAGGCTTGAGAGCGCTGGCACCCAGCGTCCTTGCAGCGTCAGACGAGACCGGAAGCAGGCCGGACGCCGAGGTCGGACCCACGCTCAGGGCAGAGTAGTGCTGTTCGGCAAGGGTTGGGGCACGAAATCCGTTGCTGATGGTGGCACGCACGGCGATACGTTTGGTGAAATCATAGCGCGCCGAGATCTTGCCGTTCTCGGTGTTGCCTGCATCGGTATAATGTTCGAAGCGTCCGGCCAGATCGATGTCCAGCTTGGGCAGGGGATGAAAGTCATCATCCAGATAGGCGGCCCAGATATCACGGCTCCAGCTTCCCGCGTTCTGTGGCGCGGCACCGGCATAGCCCTGTGTGCCGCCTGCCTCGTAGGACGGAGGTTCACCCGCCACGATGTCATACATCTCAAGCCTGTGCTGACCGCCGAAGGCGAGAGTCATGGGCACAGCATTGGCGATGCGGAAGCTGCGCCGGAAGTCGAGATTATTGGTCCACATCGCATTGCGATAGGTTTCGGCCCGCGCACTGGTTGGCGAGTACCCGCAGCCCTGCGACGAATAATAGGCCTTGGCCTTGTTGGTGGTCTGGCATGATGACCCCAGCATACCGGTATTGGCGGTGTTCTTGGTGTTGATGTCGTCCTCGTCGGCACCGTATTCGGTGCTCAGATCCCAGTCGAACCCAAAGAAATGACTGCCTCTGATCCCCAGATTGGCCTGATAATCGTTTTCCTCAATGACCTCGATCGGCGAAAATCCTGTGGGGTAAAGAGTGGGAGCGATATTGGGAACGCGGTAATTCTGGATGGACTCAGCGTGACGATGCCCATAGGTAATGAGGCCGTAAAAATCGATGTCGGCTCCGATCGGCTTTCCGAAGTCGATACCCAGATTTTCGCGTGTTTCCTCGGGAGTGCTCAGGATCTTGTTCGAGTTTGTCGGCACCTTGATGGCATTGGGAAGAATACCGTAATAGCCGCTCGTATTGGCCCCCGCTGGCGCGTAGGGCAGCAGGCGGTGGTCGATTGTATTCGTGTAGAAATGATCCGTATGATAGATCTGCCCGCTGAGATGCAGATAGCCGTCGCGGCCGAGTTTGGTCCCGCCATCGGCATTGAGCTGGTAGTTCCACCCGCTGCCGGCATAGGCGTTGGCGCCGGTCTGCGCGGCCATATGCAAGCCATGATCCTGTTTCTTGGTGATGATGTTTACCACGCCCGCGATGGCGTCCGATCCGTATTGCGCTGCGGCACCATCCTGTAGCACCTCGATATGATCGATGGCATTGGCTGGGATCATGTTGAGATCGACGGGTGTCGAGCCGAACTGGGGACCGGGATTCTGGACGACATTGCCCGTGACGTGCCGTCTCTTGCCGTCGACGAGCACCAGAACCTGGTTCGGGTTGAGGCCGCGCATACGGATCGAGCCTGTGAGCGCGGCTGTATCGCTCCCGCGTGCCTGGATATTGATGGCCGGATAAACCCGCGTGATGGCGTCTGTCAGGTTCAGCTGCCCTGAGCGCGCAAGTTCGGCCCCGCTGATGACGGTGATGGGGCTCGTGCTGTCGCGAGCCTTGCGGTTGACCGCATGGGTCCCGGTCACAATGACGGATTCTTCTCCCGAGACAGGCCGGGCACGACGTGCAGGCGCCGTGTGGGGTTTGGTATCGGTCCTGTGGGCTGCCTTTACAGCCTTGACCCGGCTTTGCGTCGGGTGAGTGGCTTGTGAATGAGCCTGCTGGGCTGACGTGACAGCCGTAATGGCTCCCAGAGAGACGGTCAGCAGGGCAAGTCTTTTTTTCATCGAAGTCCTTCCGATCCGTAAAAGCGTGCTTTCTCGTTTCGATATCGAAATAATGTAGACGTGAGAAATCGAGCGGGCGCGCCTGTATATCCCCGGCTTTGTCAGGTGATGTGATGGGCAAGTGGATAGGGCAGGGAATGAGCCTGGCGGGCATCCTGCCGCATATGTCGCGGCAGAGGGCTTTCCGGTTCGACCCATTTCCGTTGATCCATCGAAACGATAAATGTTTTTTTAAAAGAGCGGAAGGGGTGTTTTGATGCGTTTATGCAATAAAATTCATCAGGGATAAGTGGCCTGATCGCAGCTCTAGAAGCCCGATGAGAGTGCCACCACGCCAGCAAAACCGCCACCCACGAAATAGGTCGGCGCCTTGCCAGCAATCATGGTGCCATACACACCGCGTGTGGCACGTCTGTTGAGCGAGACGCCATTAACCCCTGATAGATAACCTGATCGGCCGAGATTGATGAGATTAAGCTGGATCTGGGGCGTTCGGAGGGCATTGAACTGCCTGAACCTGTAACCGAGAGACAGATTGGCGGTCGCGAAAGCCGGTATTTTCTCGTCGTTCATGAAGGTCGAATAGGTGGACCCGACATAGCTACCGTTGAACAGTCCAAAAATCTGCCCGTCATCATAGGATAGTCCTAGCCCGCCGGAGAAAGTGGGGGTTCGTACGGGTGTCTTGCCTTTGGTGGGCAGGTAGTCACTGCCCGAGCGCAGATTATTATCGACGGTCGCGTGGACATATTGCCCCGACAGATAAGGGCTGAAATGGTGATAGGGCTTCATACCGAGCTCAAACTGCGCGCCGCGCGCGGTTTGGCCACCGGCATTGATCGATTCAGTGGTCATGACACCGTTGAGAACGGTCGTGGTTGTGACTTGCCGGTTGGTGAAGTTGTAATTGAAGAGCGCAACCGAGACATTGACCAGCCCGGTATGTCGATAGCCGATCTCCTCACCAATCGAATATTCCGGCCGGATATCCGAGGCTGCCACACGTGTCTGCTGTCCTGTGGAGAGGCTGAAGCGATCCTGATAGCTCGAAATGCCTGAGGGTGCCCGGAACCCTGTGGTCCCATTGACATAAAGCTGATCATGATCGCTCAGGCGCCAAGAGGCTGTGATCTGGGGCAGGGGGGAAACATAGCTCGCCCCGCTACGATAGCGCGCCCCGGGCAGAAGATTGGTCACGTTGCGCGTCACCATGATCACGCGAAGGCCAGCAGAGAGCGTCAGTCTTTGATCGAGCAGCGAGAGCCTGTCAGTCAGCGAGAGCGCGTTGACCTGCTGCATCAGTCGAGCGTCGTAGGACGAGAGGGGCGAACCATCGGCGGCAAGAATAGGGTAACGGCCTGTCTGGCTCGGCACGCCACCCTGCGCATCAGGCAGGACGTAACGCGAGAGACTGGAAAAATCGTAATAGGAATACCAGTAGCCAAGGCTCACGCGGTTGGCCCCTGTGTCGATATGCAGGGCTGTATTCATTCCCGGATGGGACTGCCGGTAAGTGTCTGTCGCCACCGCGGGGATGACGGCCCCCAGTGATGGTGAGACCTGAAGCGGCCCGGCAGGCCGGTTGCCCTGATAGCTGCCAATACGGTTCAGACTGGTTCCGTAACTGTCATACCCCGAGACATAGATAAAATAAGGCGTGATATCGAGCGTGACATGGCGATCGGGGTGTAGTGACAGGGGGGCAGAAACAAAGCTCTGGGCCCGGGCATTCTCCTGAAAGCGATAATAGTTGCTGTCTCCTGCCTTGTAGCTGCCGGTATAGTTGAAATCGGTGCCGTATTGATCCCACTGGGCGAGGGTAGGCGGTCGCAGGTAGAAACCCCTGTCGCGATTGAAGGAAAAAATCAGTGAGGCGCTGTTTCGTGCCCCCCATTCTTTCAGCAGGCGCATATCGGTGTGATAGCGGCGGCCAGCTCCCGAGCCCCGCCACTGATCCGCGCCTCTGTATGAAAACGAGGCAAAACCCTTGATGCCTGTATGGCCGATCCGGCCGCTATCCAGGCGCAGGAATTCACGGTTGAGGTTGAAAGAGCCCCAGGAGCCGCTTGCAAAGCCGTCCGCCTCTTCTGAAGGCTTGCGCATCTTCACAGCGATCTCACCCCCCACCGCGTTGTAAAGCGGCGCGTCTGTACCAGCCGCCCCCTGGGTGAGCGTGATGGATGAGATGTTTTCGTTATCAGCAGTGGCCGAGGTGTAAGGGATTAGAAATAACGGCGGTGCGGCAGGCACATTTTCGAAAAGATAACCGATCTCGGTCTGATCGAGACCGCGCACCGATAGTCCCTGCTGCTCGTCATTCATGCCAAGAGGGTCATTGCCTGAATAAACCACACCCGGAAGGCTGGCTATCATCGCGACAGGAGACAGTGTCGCCGACTGGCGGGCAATGAAATCGCGCGTCAATCCGCTGCGTGAGTGGGGGGCTGTCTGGTTGGGCATCATGCCGCCCCCCGGTGTCGTTCCCGAGGTCCCGTCGGCGTTACTGCGCTGATGACGCACGGTAACCGTTTCATGGCGCTGACCTGCGGCGCGCGTATGGGGGCCGCTATGGCCCGTTCCCGGTTTCCCGACCGTCTCACGTTCTGCGTTCGGTCTTTCGTCCTGGCCCCGGACCGACTCATCTTTTGTCGCGTCAGCCAAAGCAGGATCGGCCAGCGAAACAATGGACCAGAGCAAGGAAGAGGCGAGGAGGCGGGATCGTTTGGACAAGCGATTGTTCCGGGTAGAGCCCTGCCAACGCAGAGGTCAGCATGGGATATCGTGAGAGGCAGATGCGATCGCTTGGTTAAGAAGTCTGACGTTTTGTGTAAAATGATATATTATAACAAAGCATGGATCCGGCGTCGCACGCCCACGGTGAAGCCCGCGCAAAATCTCGCCTCGGCACTGCTGATGGAGTGACGCGAACTGATCGGCCTTTACTTGTATTAATGTCGGATAATTTGAACAGATCCATAAAATCTCTCTCGTTATAAATAGTCAATATTCACAATTCAGTCATACATCCTTATTAACGATCCATGTCAAAACATTGCTGCCATCCATGTGAGAACGATTCTCACTATCATGAGAAGAAGGGTAGTATGCTGAAATTCAAAGCCGCTCGGGTTCGTCTGCCGAAAACGAGGCGGGGCCGGATGTTGGGGGCAAGTCTTGGCCTTGTATCCGCTTTCGCCCCGACGGCCGCCCGTGCCGTCCCGCCGCCTGTGAACCTTGGCAATGCTGCTGAGGCGGGTGATGAGGCTTCGGCAGGGGTGTTCGGTTTCCTTTCCAACTGGCGGCGGAGTTCCAATCTGCTTGGCAATATGTGGGGTCTGCGCCCTGAACTCGGCAAATACGGTGCTGTTCTCGCCATCCAGGAGACATCGGAAGTTTTCGGAAACCCTACGGGCGGCAGTCATCGTGGGGCGGGTTATAACGGGCTCACAGTGGCAGTGCTGCAGGTCGATACGCAGCGCGCCATGGGCTGGTATGGCGGCACGTTCAATGTGAGCATGGAGCAGATCCATGGCCGCAATTACAGCGCCGATAACCTTATGGCCCTGCAAACGGTCAGCGGGATCGAGGCCGATCGGGCCACGCGTCTGTGGGAGCTCTGGTATGACCAGAAGTTTCTCGACCAGCAGAAGCTCGACATCAAGATAGGCCAGCAGAGCCTCGATCAGGAATATATGGTGAGTGCCAATGCGCTTGTGTTTGCCAACACGATGTTCGGCTGGCCCATGCTCCCTTCGGCCGATCTGCCTGGTGGTGGCCCCGCCTATCCGCTTTCGGCGTTGGGTGTGCGAGGCAAATACTGGCTTGCGACACCACTTTACCTCCTTGGCGGTGTGTATAGCGGCAGCCCGACCCGCAGCCGCGATGGCGACCCTCAGATGACCAATCCTTCCGGCACAAGCTTCCCGCTGAACCGCGGTGTGATGGCAATTGCCGAACTGCAATATGTGTATCCCGCTTTGGGGGCCATGGTGTCACCCGACGAGGTTCAGCCCCTCTCTCACGTCTATCGCATAGGCGGGTGGTATGATTCCGAGCCATTTGCCGACCAGTACTGGGACAACACCGGGATACCGCTGGCCTCACCGAACAGCAACGGTACGGCGCTCACCCATCGCGGGGCATTCAGCTTCTATGCTGTGATGGATCAGATGATCTGGCGTAGCCATACCGATCCCAACAGAACCATAAGCCTTTTCGGACGTGCGATGGGGGCCCCGCAATCGGACCGTGTGCCGATCGATTTCAGCCTGAATTTCGGCCTGACATTCAATGACCCACTTCCGTACCGCACAGACGATACCTTCGGTATCGGCATGGGCTACACCCATGTAAGCGGTGCGCTGGCCAATTATGACCGGGCGGTGAGGCGCTATTCAGGTGCCTATTCCCCAACCCAGGGCGGGGAAACCTATGTCGAGTTGACCTACCAGTACCAGTTTACCGGCTGGATGCAGTGGCAGCCCGATTTTCAATACATCTTCAATCCTGGTGGCGGCATTCCCAATCCGTCCCATCCGGATCGACGGCTTAAAGACGAACTCGTGTTCGGCTTTCGCACCAATATTGCGCTTTGAGGAACATCATGTCGCCCCGTCTGTCCTGCACTGCTCTTGCCCTTCTGGCTCTTGCCTCCGCGCCCCACCATGCCCGCGCCGATCAGAAGGGCTTTCTGGAAACCCTGCACCGCCATACGACGCTGGCTTCGACAAGCCCCGGGAATGGCGACCTCAACCCCTATGCCGTTGTGGTTGTGCCTGAGGATATGGGCGTGCTGAAAAAGAACGAGGCGCTCGTCACCAATTTCAACAACATCAGCAATCTGCAGGGAACAGGCACCACAATTGTCGCCTACTCTCCCATCACCGGCAATGCGCGACTATTTGCCAATCTGCCGAGTAATCTCGCTGCCTGCCCCGGCGGTGTGGGCCTTACAACGGCGCTGACCATTCTCAAATCGGGCTGGATTATCGTCGGCAGTTCCCCCAGCAAGGATGGCACGACCACCACCAAGGGTGATGGATGCCTGATTGTGCTCGACGCCAACGGCAAGTTCGTCACGACCTGGAAAGGACCGCTGATCAACGCACCCTGGGGGGATATTGCCAGTGTCGATCATGGCGACAAGGCGACACTCTTTATTTCCATGACCGGGTTCGATCTGCCTGGCCCGAATGTCGTGGACCCTAAAACCAATTATCCACCGATCCTGCAGAAAGCGACGGTGCTGCGCCTGGAACTCAGTATCCCGGCAGGTGGGCCACCGGTAATTGACAAGCAGACCGTTGTGGCCAGCGGATTTTCTGCCCGTGCCGATCGCGACAACTTCCTGTTTGGCCCGACCGGGCTCGCACTGGATGACGATGGCACACTCTATGTCACTGATGGCTACGACAACGAGGTAACGGCCATCGATAATGCCCTGACACGGGAGGAACCGGTGACACGCGTCAATGATGCGGTGGGGCGGGTCATCACCAAGGGCGGATTGCTGAACTGGCCTTTGGCCATGATCTGGGTGCCCGGCCATCATCTGCTGGTTGCCAATGGTCGAAACGGGCAGGTGGTCGAGATCGACCCCGCTACGAAAAAGCAGATCTACGCCCAGTGGGTGGATGCCGATCAGGCTCAGCAGCCCCCAGGCAATGGGGATCTGTTCGGTCTGGCCATGACCCCCGATGGAAAGAGCTTCTATTACGTTGAGGACGACATGAACACGTTGAATGTAAGCCAGCCATGACCGACGCTAAGTTCTGGCCCGCATTGCGCCGCCGTCGTTTCCTCGCCGGGTCAGTGGCCCTGGGCGGCCTGTCTCCCGCCGTCGCAGGGGCAGAGGCAGCTCATGCAGATCAGGAGCGGGATCGATCGACTGGTGCGATCGGCTTGTCTCACCAACCCGGCATCGTCACGCCCCAGCAGCCTCATGCCTATTTCGTCACGTTCGATGTGACGACAGACAAGCGCGAAGCCCTCGTTAAGATGCTACGCGCTTGGAGTGAGGCCGCCGACAGACTGATGGCAGGCAAGAATATGCCGGGTCTTGTCGATTCAGACGAGACAGATGGCCTCGGTCAACGCGACCTGACGATCACCATCGGCTTTGGCCCAACCCTGTTTATCAAGGAGGGGAAGGATCGTTTCGGTCTGGCCTCGCATCGCCCTGCGGCGCTGGCCGATCTGCCGCGCTTCACAGGCGATCAGCTGGTACCAGCCCGCACCGGTGGCGATCTGTGTGTGCAGTGCTGCGCAGATGACCCGCAGACGACACTCCACGCCTCGCGCATCCTGACCCGGCTGGCCTATGATATTGCCACACCGCGCTGGGCGCAGGCAGGCTTCCTGCCCAATTTTGGCAAGGGCAAGACACCGCGCAACCTGATGGGCTTCAAGGACGGGACCATCAATCCCGATGCTCAAAACCCGAAGAGTGCGGACCGGTATATATGGGCTGCTGCCAGCGATCTCCCCTGGATGCAGGGGGGGAGCTATCTCGTTGCGCGTATCATTCGTATTGCATTGGAGCACTGGGACCGGACACCTGTTGCGTTCCAGGAAGAAACGATGGGACGTCAGAAACTCAGCGGGGCACCCATTGGCGGACACGACGAATTCGAGCCTTTGACCCTGACGCAGAAGGATCATGACGGCAACCCTGTTACTGTCCAGAACTCCCATGCCCGTCTTGCAGCGCCAGAAGAGAATGGCGGCGCACAAATTCTTCGTCGGGCCTATTCCTATGACAACGGCTTGAGCTACACCGCCGAGCGCTGGCCGCCGTGGCGTCAGGGTATGGAGATGGATGCTGGCCTACTGTTTCTGAGCTGGCAGCAGGACCCCCGGACGGGTTTCGTCAGGATTTTCGAGAAAATGTCCAAATTCGACATGATGAACCAGTACACGACCCATATCGGGGGCGGGCTATTTGCCTGCCCCGGCAGAAAGGATGGGGAGTTTGTTGGGCAGACCTTGTTCGAGAGCTAATCAAATATATCATCTGGTCTTGAGGCGCATTATTTGAGCGTAACGATTGCAAGGATCTGCTGTCTAGAGATACTTTCTATATTCTGGAGTATTCGAGTCCTGTTTTATAATGCTGGACGTTGGAAGGGCGTCGCGGTATTTCGACCGACAGGCAGCCGCTCCGGATTACGGGGCGGGCACATACAGGGGCGGGGCCATTTCACCGGCTGGGCGACATTCACGAGGGATCAGAACAGGCGCATCGTTCATGCGCCTGTCTCTTTGCCTTGTCGTCCTCTTCGGGTTCCTTGCTTCGCTTGGCCTGCAGGGTCTGGCCGAGCCGGATGAGACCCCCAGAGCCGAAATAGAGCGACTGATCGGGGTCGATATCGCGCCCGCCATGGCCATGGCCGACCCCATGGGCATGTGTGATTCCACGTCGATGGCGATGCCCGCATCGCATCAAATGCCAAAGGCAGGGCATCATCATCACGATACAGCCTGTGCGCTTTGCCCGCTTCTTCAGTTGGCTGTGTTCATTCTTGGGGTCGCTCTGCTGGCGGCGTTCTCCCGCTCGATCCGGCTCACCCACATCGTTTCTCTGCCCTCTTGCCGCGCGCCGCCCGGATTACGGTGGGTCCTGCCGCCATCCCAGGCACCGCCAGTCGTCCTGATCTGACATCGCTTTCCGTATTCCGGTGGACGTTTCCTTTGGGAGCGAGCTGGACGGCGGGATTTCGTATCAAGACTGATCAGGATTAGTTCCATGACACTGCCCTCTTATGGCAGATCGCACCGTCGCGCCTATCTCGCGTTCGGGTGTACCTCATTGCTTGCCCTTATTGCTGCGACCAATGCCCACGCGGCGACCACGCCTCCAGCCACGACCTCGCCCCGCGGCGGAAGCGAAGTCGCTGCGAGCGCACTCGAAACATCGCAACGTCAGACCAGGCCATCCTCCATCAAGCGCAAAGCGCCGGATAGGACCGCGAACCAGTCAGATGGTGATGATACCCCGGTCGAATATCTCCGTGTGCAGGGGATACGGCGTACCGCCATTCATTCACCCGATACAGCATCACTACTCAAAGGCTCGCTGGGCTACACGCAATATGCTGCGGGCGGGGTCTCATCCTTGCCCGTCCTCAACGGTATGGCCGATGACCGCGTCGCGACCATTGTGGATGGCATGCGCATTGCCTCGGCCTGTCCCAATCACATGAACCCGGCGATGTCCTATATCGACCCCGACAGTGTTTCCTCTGCCGAGGCTATTGCCGGTGTCACCCCGGTCAGCCTCGGGGGCGACAGCACCGGCGGCACGGTAAAAATTGAGCGCAAGGACCCGCTTTTTGCTGCTCCCGGCAAGATCCTCGTGACGGGCCATGTGCGGGGAGATTATCGCAGCAATGGCGGCGGCTCGGGTGCTTCGGGCACGGTCACAGTCGCCAATGATCTGCTCAGCCTGCGTTATACCGGCTCCTATAGCCATGCGAGCAATTACCATACTGGGGGTGATGGCAAGCAGGTTCGCTCCACCAGCTATCTCTCCTTCAATCATGCCGTAACGGCTGGTCTCAAGAAGGATAATCACCTGCTCGCCCTGACTTTCGGTCAGCAGGATATCCCGTATGAAGGTTTCCCCAACCAGTATATGGACATGACCAATAACCGCTCGACATTTGTGAATGGCAAATATCGTGGCGAGTATCGATGGGCGACCCTCGACGTGCGCGGCTTCTGGCAGCGCGTCGATCACGTCATGAACATGATGAATGACAAGGGTGGTCATAGCGCCACCAGGGGGATGCCGATGAACACGGATGCCCGGACGGCGGGCTACGCAATTGATCTCACTGTGCCGCTCAGCACGCATCACAACATCAAGCTCGGCAGCAGCTATAACCATAACGGACTGAATGACTGGTGGCCGCCGCTCGCGGGGAGCATGATGATGGGCCCCGGTACGTTTCATAACATCAATAACAGCCATCGTGACCACCTGGGCCACTACATCGAGTGGAATGCTCAATGGACACGACGCTTCTCGACCCAGCTTGGGCTGCGCAGCGATCTGATCATGATGAATACGGGCAAGGTGGCACCGTATTCCTGGACCGGCATGATGCAGATGGCCGATATCATGGCAGCACGAAAGTTCAACGCGGCCTCGCGAGGGCGTACAGACACCAATTTCGACGTGACGGCCACCGGTCGCTGGCATATTCGTGACGACCTGATGCTTGAGGGCGGTTACGCCCGCAAGACGCGGTCGCCCAACCTGTACGAGCGTTATGCCTGGGGTATGGGCACCATGGCCACGCGCATGATCGGCTGGTTCGGCGATGGCAATGGCTATGTCGGCAACCTTAACCTGCGCCCCGAAATTGCGAACACGGCGAGCATGACGCTGACATGGCACGACCCGAAAGGCGAGGGTTGGGAAGTTCGGCTCCAGCCATTCTATACCTACACAGAGGGCTATATTAACGTCGTTCGCCTGGCGTCGTTCAGCAATGGGCTGTCGAAGCTGCAATTCGTCAATCACAATGCGCAGAGTTACGGCCTGAACGGCTCGGCGCGTTATCGCCTGTGGAATGATGAGCGCTTCGGACAGGGCAGGATCGTGACAAGCTTCAACTGGGTGCGCGGCCAGGATATGGTCACCCATTCCGGCCTTTATCATCAGATGCCTGCCAACGGCACGATCGGCCTTCGCGAGACCTATCAGAACTGGACCGGACGTGTGGATGTCACGCTGGTGAAGAAGAAGTCGACGGTGGACTGGCTACGTAACGAACCGCGCACACCGGGTTATGCGCTGTTGGGCCTGGGCGGGAGCTATCGCTGGCGCAAGCTTACGCTGGATGCGAGCATCGAGAATGTGCTGAACCAGAAATACTATTTGCCGCTAGGGGGGCTGTCGCTGGGTGATTATCGTCAGACAAATATCCTGTCGCCCCTCGCCGGACTTGGCCGGTCGTTCAATCTCAGCCTGACAGCCGCGTTCTGATGATGGCAAGGCGACGCGTTCATTCTGACGGCGTCGCCTCACCCGTGCCGGGGCAGCAGGATGTTTCGACCTGATGGGCCATGATAAACAACCCCATGCTGCCTTGCCTAATCTGCTGCCCGCGCCTATCGCCTAGCCCACTGGTCAATGTTCAGGGGACCGCCCGGAGCGACTGACGGAAAGGGGAGCGCTTTAAGATGGTTGGGGTGACGGATCAGGCCGCGGCAAAATGTGCAGCTCCGGACAGGCTCCCCCGTCATGCCATGATCATTCTGGCTCTGGCTGCCTTTGTGACCTTGCTGACCGAGATCATGCCTGCCGGATTGCTATCGCTGCTCGCAGATGGCCTCCAGATTACCCAGGCGGCAAGCGGGCAGTTCATCACGGCTTTTGCTCTGGGTGCCCTATGCGCTGCTCTTCCTTCAACGGCGCTGACCTACAAGATGCCACGCAAGCGCCTGCTCTTGCTGGGGCTGGTCGGCTTCACCCTGATCAACGCAGCAAACGGCATAATCACCAATCTGGCGCTTGCCCTTACCATTCGTTTTTTCGCCGGATGCTGTGGCGGGCTGATCTGGGCCATGTTCGCGGGTTACGCAACGCGGCTTTCACCACCGGCACAACGGGGCAGGGCAATTGCGCTGGCGGGTTCGGGCGTCACGCTGGCACTCGTGCTTGGTGCGCCGTTGAGCGCGGCAATTGGCCAATGGCTGGGCTGGCGCGGCGCCTTTTTATGCCTTGGCGGGTTTTCGGGCCTGCTCGTGATCTGGTCGCTCTACTTTCTGCCAGATGCACCGGGCAGTCAGGCCGGAAGCCATTTCAGCCTTTCAGGCAGCCTGCGCCAGCCTGGTGTGCTTGCCAATCTGACACTGATTTTCAGCTTCGTTGCGGCTCATAGCCTGCTTTACGTTTTCATCGAGCCCCTGCTTGTCCCCTCCGGACTTGGAGCGCGCGTGGATCTCCTCCTGCTGGTCTTTGGCGGAGGCTCGGTTGCCGGTCTCTTTGTCACCGGCATTCTGATCGATCATCATCTCTCGCGGCTGACGATGGCCAGCATTCTCGTATTTATGGCGGCCTGTCTGCTCATGTCTCTCGGTCTGACGCACAAGCTTCCGGTCTGCCTTGGTGTTGTCATGTGGGGTATTACCACTGGCGGGTTCGCTGCCCTCACGCAAAGCGCCATGACGAGCGTAGCGGGACGCTTCATGGATACCGCTCAAGCCATGGCGACAACGGCCTGGAACCTCGCCGTGTCAGCCGGCGGGTTATTGGGGGGCGTGTTGCTGACCCATAGCAGCATCGTCGCGCTGCCTGTCGCCGCAATCCTGCTTTTGCTGCTGGGGCTGGGGGCCTATCAACGCGGACTTCGCCCGCTCATTTGAAGGATAGGCCCTGTCAGGCCGTCAGAGTGTTTTGATGTGCGTCGTGGCAACGCGCAAGCGTTGTTTTCTGACCGCGCGCACGGTGAACACAGCCAATCCGACGACCACGACAGTTGCTGCGAAGCTCAGCGTGAGCGACTGCAGATCGGTCATGGGATAATGTAAATGCGCAGGGCCCCACCATCTTGTCATTTTGACTCTCCGTTATTCTGGGCCGGCGAACCAGCATTTAGCTGGCCCTTTGTGCTCTTGTCAGAAAGCTGATCCGCTCGACACGGGAAGAGTGGGCGTCTTGGAAATCATCGTCAATATTCAACTACAGTCACAATAATCACGATATTGTCTTGTTGATATAGATCAAAATCAAGAAATACAAAGACATCGAATACTAACCACAACATGTGCGTTTGCAACACAAGAATGATCCGAAGCCACCAGGGCGAGAACGGCACCGGAGAGGGCTTTCTCCTTGGGGGAATTGCCATGCGCCGGGTAGCGGTGGCCGCTTTGTGAGTCCTTTCCGAGCCCGAGCGGCCGCCTCACAGGTGAGTTGCTAACAGAAATCTGTGACACGCTTACATTGCGCATGCCCAAGCAGTCAGAGACGCTCAATATGCGGAAATTTTGGAGGGATGAGGCGTTCGGGCGCCTCAACGTCATATACGAGCGAGTCGTAATATGGCCCCTGGAACAAAAAAGCCCGCCACGGTCACGTCAGGCGTGCCGGGCGGGCTTCGGTATAGGTCCGGCTGCAATCAGGCGCAGCCGGAAGCAGGGCGACTTCAGTTCTTAGGCCAGCCCTGCAGGACCGCGTTCTTCACGGATTGCGGCAGCGGAACATAGTCCAGCTTCACAGCGTCAGGATTGCCGTTCTTGAGCGCATAGCTGAAGAAGTCCTTCACGGCCTTGCCCTGCGCAGCATCCTTCGGGTCAGTCGGAACCAGCACGAAGGTGGCACTCATGATGGGCCAGGCGTTTGCGCCAGCGGTGTCGAGCAGATCCACGGCATAACGGTCTGCATGAGCCCAGTCGGCATGAGCCGCAGCGGCAGCGAAAGCAGCGGAATCCGGCTTAATGAACGCGCCATCATGATCACGAAGCTGCGCCATGTTCAGATGGTTGCGGCTGGCATAGGCGTATTCTACGTAGCCGATACCGCCCTCTGATTCCTTTACGCCAGCGGCAACACCGTCATTGCCGCGCGCACCTGCACCGCCTGCCCAAGCAATTGACGTACCAGCGCCGAATTTCTGCTTCCAGGCGCCAGAAACCTTGGCGAGGTAAGAAGTGAATACGAAGCTGGTGCCCGACGCATCGGCACGATGGATCGGGGCCACATCCGTGTCCGGCAGCTTGAGGCCCGGGTTGAGTGCTGCAATGCGCGGGTCATTCCAGGTCGAGATCGTGCCGTCATAGAGCCCGGCAATGGCAGGGCCATCCAGCTTCAGCGCGCCGGGGGCAATACCCGGAACGTTCACGATCACAACGATACCGCCCATGGCCGTCGGAAACTGATAGAGCTTGTTGCTGTCCAGCTTCGCTGCGTCCATCGGCTTGTCAGAGGCGCCGAAATCGACCGTGCGTGCGATAGCCTGGTTCTGACCGGCACCCGAACCAACGCTCTGGTAGTTGACAGAGGTGCCGATCGCCTTTTGTGCAGTCTCACCCCAAGCGCCATAGATCGGAGCCGCAAAGCTCGATCCGGCGCCGGTGATGGTGGCAGCGTGCGACACGCCGCATGACAGGGCCAGAGAGAGCGACAGGGCGCCGAAAATTCGGGAAAGCTGCATTGTTTGACCTCGATAGATCGTGATGACGGCTCGTTCTATCGGCGCCAGAAACAGGAAGATACATTTATAAAATGATAGTTTTATGAAAGCCTCCGACGCTCCGGCATGGCGCGCTGCGTGCTTTGGAACCTGTCATGCGTTGTGTCTGATGGGAGCCGTGATACCGCTCTCCGCCGGCGTGATTGGTTCGATCGAAGCGGGATCAGCCAGCTCCGACCTATGCGGATGATCGACCCGGCGCTGCGCTCAGTTCAGGGGAAACAGGCCAACCGATGAAGATCGTAACAGATCGGTCCGGTAGAGGGTTGTACCTCGCCCAGTGTCTCGGTCTTTGACCAGCGCATGGCGGCTACAGCGTCCAGAGCGGGATATGCGCCATCCCCTTATTGGGGAGCGGAGGATGGGCTGACCGGCCATTGTCAGGTTCAGTGTCCATCAGGTCAGCACCCGTGCTCTGAATCCTTCGATGGCCCCATCCGTGAGAGAACGGGGCCACGGGGCGCAGCGTCAGAAGCTCACGCCTGTTTCAAGGTCGATCAGCAGGGCGTTTTTATACCGGTTGGTGCCGCCCGGGTGCCAGATATACTGCAAGCCGGGGCGGATGGTGAGCCACGGAGCCGGACGCCAGCCATAGTTGATTTCGCCTGAATGTTCACCGCTCGGCTTGAGCAACCCGGTATCCTGCGTCTGTACCGCCTGGAGGGCTCCCACATAGGCACCCAGCTTGGGGTTCACGAAGTTAAACTTGCCACCGATGCTGATCGTATCGTTTGGCCTGTTCCAGAACGTCCCTTTGCGCACAACACCCCAGGTGATGAAATACGGGGCGATTGCCGTGCGTGGGTCACCCCAGGTGAAGGACAGGAAGGCCACGGTCGAGCGTGATGAATCGCTCCTGTCGCGCTGCAGCATCTGGTCGGCCATGAACCATCCGCCGTAACGGCCGCGCACTTTGTCGATGGGCAGATTGCCGAGCACACTTGTCGGCAGTTCAAAGCCTGCCAGCTGGGCGTAGACGTTCTTGACCTCTGACGTATCCCAGTAACCGCCAATCTTGACGTTGGTCGGCAGGCGACCCTTGGTGTCCGTGCCGCCGAAATGCCTCCCCAGCTGGAAGGGCAGGTAGGCACCGGTCGAACCATGCAGCCACATCTTCCAGGCATAGCCCGTGTTCGAAATGGTCGGATCGACGTTATAGATGCCGGCCGAAACGAGCATGCGCTGATCACCGAAGGGGAACAGCTTCACGAACGCGCCGGGATGGGCTGTCGGATAGTAACCATAGCCAGAGTTACTGGCGAGCGCTTGCGGCATACCGCAGATCGCATTCGATTCGAACTGGCAATAAAGATTCATGCCCCAATGCATAGTGGACTGACCGAAATCATTTTCGGTGTTGATCCAGCCGATTTCGGTATCGGCGTAGCGGTTCCACTGCATTTCCCATGAGAGCCGTGTGAAACGAATGGTCTCGCCCGAACCGAAGATTTCCTGCGGGCTGTTCAGCGCGGGAAGCTGCTGGCCAATGCCGAGGCCGGCGCGCTCGGTGAGCAGCACATGGAACATACCGTAATTATGCCCGGTGAGCTGGGCAAAATTGACATCGGCTCCGATCGCCACTTCGTGAGCATAGCGCACGGTCTGGGCGCGTCCGCCGGTGGGATTACCCGCGCTGTCCTGCAGGTAGTGGCCCTGCGGGGTGATGCCCATGTTCTGCAAGCGGGTACGCAGGCCGCCCCAGTCACCCGTCATTGTGGGCTGCTTCAGCCAGTCTGAAAAACTCGCCGGAAAAAGGGCCTCGTTACCCGGTACCGGCACGAAGGGGTGGCGCACGGTGCCTAGAGAAGGCTGTGTGCGATCATAGGGGCTGCCGTAGAGATTGGGCGGGTTATCGGCGCCCTTGCCTGCATGATTCTGGGTTGCCGTTTCCTTGAGCATAGGATCGAGCGTGGCTGCGGTCTGATCACTCGGGCTTGCTTGCTGGCTCTGACTCTGGGCAGAGGCCGGTGCAATGAGAAGGCAGCTTCCAAGTATCGTCCCGGCAGCCCAAAGTGCCAGACGCCCCGCGGCATTCTTTACAGGCATGATCGCGTGATCTCTCCATACTGACAGGTAACAACCTCACGCGACGCAAAGCTGAGATATGGCCAACTCTGTGCGTCGTTGCGCCCTCCCTATCAATATTTCATATCATGACAAGGAGATTGACGGCCGCGATCTGTTTCCCACGTTGTGGGCTCCTGGCCTGTGTTTTTAAGGCAACACCTATATATCGGGTGCGGATCAGCAAAATACCGTCGCGGTCGGCATGGCGCGGCGTGCATAGACTGTAAACTCGCGTTGCATGTCCGCAATGGTACCCCGGCGGCTCAAAGGCGACCCGCCGGGAAGATCGTTTTCCCTTGCCCCGTCGGCAGTCGGTCATCGCATGATCAAAACCAGCTGCGAATACCGACCGTCAGGCGCAGATTGCCGCCGCTATCGTCTCGCTCCCGCGCAAAACGCCGCGCCTGCTGGAAATAGCCGTCATACGTCATGGCAATATAGGGCGCGAATTTCCGCCATATCTCGTATCGCAGCCTCAACCCCGTATCGATCTCAGAAATTCCCGCACCGTTACCCCGGGCTGGATCGGCCTTCGAATAAAGGTTCAGCTCGATCTGAGGCTGCAGGATCAGCCGGTTTGTCAGCAGAATGTCGTACGAGCCCTCAAAACGGGCGGCAAAACGTCCCTGATCGCTGACATAGCCGGTAGCCTGCAACTCGAACTGATAAAGCGACAGCCCCTGTATACCGAGCGCAGCCCAGGTGCGTGTGGGACCACTATCCAGATCGACGCGAACACCGCCCTGCACGTCGAAATAAGAGGATACGGCGCGGCTATAGAGAACCTCCTGATCGCCATCTCCCATACGGCCTTTCGACACGGTGCCCTCGGAACGCAGCCAGAGGCGATTATAGTCGCCGCCAATCCAGGCTTCGCCATCCCACCGGAAGCTCGAATTCTGCCCGGCAAGGCGCCCCTCGAACTCGTCGAGCAGGCCATGGACCCATATTCCCTGATCCATGACAGGCATGACACCGTCGATATAGCTGGGCATCGTTGCACTCGCCTTTTCCTGCGACGCTGACGCTGCATGGCTGCCCGATGAGAGCAAAAGGGGGCCGGCAACGCCAGCCAGAAAGTTGATGGTGTGTCTGCGCATGTTCATGACACCACCACCGTGCGGAACATGCCGAGATGCATGTGATAGATGAGGTGACAATGCAGCGCCCACATGCCCGGCGTGTCTGCCGTCACAAGATAGCTGAGCTTCGAGCCAGGCTGGGAGAGAATGGTATGCTTGTTGGGCCTGAGCGCCCCCTGACCGTTTTCCAGCTCGCTCCAGAACCCATGCAGGTGAATCGGGTGCTCCATCATCGTGTCGTTGATGAGCGTGATCCGCACCCGTTCCCCCAGACCCAGCATGATTGCTGGCGCTTCAGAGAATTTCTTCGCGTCAAATCCCCAGATATAGCGCGTCATATTCCCTGTCAGGTGCAGCACGATTTCCCGGCTTGGAGGGCGTTGGTCCGGGGCAGGGCGCAGGGCACGGAGCATTGCGTAGGTAAGGACCGCTCGCCCGTTATCCTCCAGTCCGTCCCCCGGTTCCGACAGGCGATTGACAGGGTCCATGGCGACATTCTGGTTTTCCACATTGCGTGGCGGCGGGCCGGGGTCATCAATCTGGATAGGCTGCGCCGTGGTGAGATGCGTGCTTGACGCTGGTTTGTCTTGCGGTTTCATGCCGCTCATGCCGCTCATGCCGCTCATGCCGCTCATGCCGCTCATGCCGCCCCTATGAGCAGGGGCGTTCTCCATACGCCCCATTCCCATATCGACCATGCTGCGTACGGGCCGCGGATCCATGGGGGGGATGGGCCCCATCATCCCCAAGGCGGGAGCGAGTGTGCCGCGTGCGAAGCCGGTGCGGTCTTCTGGCTGGATGAAGATTGTCCATGCCCGGTTGTCGGTCGGGGTGACGATCAGATCATAGGTTTCAGCCGGTCCGATGCGAAATTCCTCAACACGCACGGGCTCAACATCCGATCCATCGGCTGCGATGATATCGAAATCGAGCCCCGGTATCCGGAAGTCGAACAGGGTCATGGCCGACGCATTGACGACACGCAGCCGGATCCGCTCGCCCGGGGAAAACAAGCCAGTCCAGTTGTCATCCGGCGATTGCCCGTTGATGAGGTAACTGTAAATCACCCCGCTGACATCAGAGATATCCGTGGCGGACATCCTCATGCGCGACCACATCAGGCGGCTCGCCAGAGCGTCATGCAATCCATGCTGGCGGGCTTCATGAAACAGCGAGGCGACGCTGCGCTGGCGGAAATTGTAATAATCGTCCTGCTGCTTCAGGTTGCTGACGATGTCATGCGGCGCGACATCGCTCCAGTCTGACAGGACAAGAACGTAATCCCGCTCATAGTGATGGAGCGGCGGCCCTGCCGGATCGATCACCAGCGCGCCAAAAAGCCCCTGCGCTTCCTCCATGCCGGAATGGCTGTGATACCAGTAGGTGCCCGATTGGCGCAGTGGGAAACGGTAGGTGTAGCGACCCTTGGAAGGAATGCCGGCAAAACTCAGGCCCGGCACACCGTCCATGTTGGCGGGCAGCCTGATGCCATGCCAGTGGATCGAGGTAGGCTGATCAAGATGGTTGATGACATTCAGCACCATCTCGTCACCCTCGCGCCAGCGGAGGGTGGGGGCAGGAGCGCTTCCATTGACCGTAAAGGCGCGGCCCCTGCGCTTGCCGACATGCCAGGGTGCCGTATCGACAGTCAGGTCGTAGATGGAGGCGGGCGCAGGCGGAATGGCTGAGGGGTCAGATATGTGTGCCGCAGGTGTCATGGCGGGCATGGCGCGGGCGGACGAGGCAACGCCGAACCCCGCCAGCCCCGTGACGAATTTCCGGCGATTGAGCGCCGGTCCCTTGCGTGTCAAGGCAATCATGAAACAGGTCCTGAATGATCGGAACGGAACGCGCGGCCTGTAAAAACAGACCGGCATACGGATCAGCGATTCAGGAAAAGCGGGGCGGTCTGGGGTCCGGAACCCGTCGCTGGCCTGCCAGAGCAAAGCCGGATGAGGCAGCATAGCGGGTTACCTGCACGGCGAGCGGACGGGCAGGTGACGTGGCACCAAGAGCGACATGGCCAGTTGTGCAGGACAGGCTCGGGGGGCAACCATGGCAGCCTTCCCCATGCAGTTTGTGCTGGGGCTGTTCCGCCTTGCCCATCATGCCGTTTGTGGCTGCGTCAGGCTTGCCCATTTCGTTCATGGCGATGCTGGGGTGATGCATCGCACATCCCGCATGAGCGCTCTGAACCGGCATTTCGCCGCAACCGGTCAGCTGCGCACCGGCCGCCTGCGCCGGGAACGCCCCGCGCAGGATCAGGCAGAATGTGGCGAGCATCACGATCCATAATGGCGTGCAGCGGTTCGGCATGTCGTCCCATAGACGTTACAGGGAAATAATCGGATCAGTTGCTACACTCTCTCAGAGGCATACGTTGATTGCAACCGTATTGATCACCATCTCGGTCTGGTCATATTGGCAAGGAGCATGAAACAATGAGCGAGACCCTTGATTTAAAGGTTGAAGGCATGTCCTGCGGGGGCTGCTCAAGCCGCCTCGAAAAGGCACTGCTCGAGATCCCCGGCGTGACGGATGTGAAGGCCAGCCACGAGACAGGCGATGTGCGCGTCACCACGTACGGTGCGGCTGTGCCGCGCGCCGCGCTGGAAACGGTCATTGAGGAAACGGGCTTCGACATCGCACGAGGCTGACATGCTCGTCTAACGCCGCCCGGAGATCATCGTGGCCCATTTCGTCGGTTACAACACGGCGGGATGGGCTCAGCGTTCATCGCCTTTCACGCGCCCGTCGCTTAACGAGCCAGCGGTTCAATCTGATCGACACTGGTCAAATGTCGGCATCCCGCACACTTCGGGCTGCTGGTTGCTGGAAAATGGTTCAGCCGACGGTCCCTGCGGGGCAGGCGGTAGTAGCTCTACGCGATGGAGCGGCCAGATAAGGGACGCCCCATCGGTAGAGGCAAGCGGTTGAAACGACCCTTTCTTTCAGTCGAATGAGAAATGATTACATGAGCGCCAGCAGTCTTGATCTGGAAGTAACGGGTATGAGTTGCGCTGCCTGCGCGGCACGGCTGGAGAAAGTGCTCAACCGGCAGGATGGGCTGACAGCATCGGTCAATTTCGCATCCTCGCGCGCGATCATCTCCCGAGCCGATGAGGGGCCAGACCTCAACGCCATTGAAAAGATCGTTGAAAAAACGGGCTTCGGTCTTGGGCATCAGGAAGAACGATTTGCCATTGAGGGAATGAGCTGCGCCGCTTGCTCTGCGCGACTGGAAAAGGTGCTCAACCGCCTGCCGGGCGTCAGGGCAGCCGTCAATCTCGCCACGGAGACCGCGCAGATCGATTACATCGCGGGGGCGGTCACGGAGGATCGTCTCGTCGAGGCCGTTCGCAAGGCGGGCTTTACGGCATCCTCGACAGCGGACCAGCATGGCCACGAAGCCCCTTCGAGAGAGCCTGTAACGGCGCAGCGGGATCTGGCCATTATCGCCTTGCTCTGTATCCCGTTTGCCATCGAAATGCTGGATATGGCTGTTGGCGCCCATCACCTCGTGCCGCTTTGGCTTCAAGCGCTTTGTGCAAGTGTCGTACAGATCTATGGTGCCCGTCATTTCTATCGCAGTGCCTATCATGCGCTGCGAAGTGGCTCGGCCAATATGAACGTGCTGGTCTGCCTCGGCACGAGCATCGCCTACGGCTTCAGCATGGTTGTCACGCTTTGGGGGCTTGATCTGCCAGTCTATTTTGAAGCGAGCGCCTTTGTGATCCTCCTGATTTCGGTTGGAAGGCTTCTCGAGGCGAGGGCGCGTCAGAAAGCGGCTTCCGGTCTGGAAGCTCTGCTCAATCTGAGGCCGCAAACTGCCAACCGCGTAACCCCAAATGGCGTAGAAATTTGCCCTGTCGCTTCATTGCAACGCGGTGATGTGTTCGTGGTCCGCCCTGGTGAGGCCATACCGGTTGATGGCGAGGTTATCGAAGGCACAACCGAGATCAATGAGTCGATGCTTACGGGTGAGGCTGTGCCCGTCCTGCGTCAGGTTGGCGATACGATTTTCGCCGGAACGCTCAACACGACGGGTGTCGTGCGCGCCCGTGCAACCTCGCTTGGAAGCGAGACTGCACTGGCCCGCATCGTGGCGATGGTCTCGCGTGCGCAGGGATCGAAAGCGCCAATCCAGCGCCTGGCTGATCGTGTTTCGGCCATCTTCGTACCCACCATCATTGTTATCGCCCTGCTGACGTTCGTCATTGGTTGGCTGGCAACGCACGATGCGCAATGGAGCCTCGTCTCGGCCATATCGGTGCTCGTCATTGCCTGTCCCTGTTCCCTGGGCCTTGCGACGCCAACCGCACTGATGGTCGGGACAGGAAAGGCGGCCTCTGCCGGTATCCTGTTCCGCAATGCTGAAGCGCTCGAGCGCGTTCATCGTCTCAAGGTGCTGGCCTTCGACAAGACAGGCACGCTCACCAAGGGGCAGCCTGAAGTCGAAGCGATTTATCCTGCAGAAGGGGTGACCGAGGCGGAACTTCTGGGGGTGGCAGCATCACTGGAAGCAAACTCGGAGCATCCATTGGCGAAGGCCATTATATCGCGGGCAAGCGAAGTTGGGATCGCCTCCGCGTACAGTCTGGACCATTTCCGCGCCGTGCCGGGCAAGGGGATCGAAGCGGCGGCAAAGGAAGAGATCTTTCTGCTGGGGACACCCGAATTCCTGCAGGAACAGGGTATTACCATTGCGGCCCTGCCATTGGATGCCGAAACACGGAGTGTCGCCTGTATCGCACGCGGTGGCGTCTATCTTGGCGCGATAACCCTGTCTGACGCTCTGCGCCCGGAAGCCGCGGCCATTGTCTCCTGGCTTCACAAGCAGTCGATAGAGACGATCATGCTGACAGGCGATCGTAAGGCGGTTGCTACGCGCGTCGCCCGGGAAGCAGGTATTGACGAGATCAGAGCCTCACTTCGGCCCGAAGGCAAGGTTTCTGCGGTGCAGGCGTTGCGCGGTGAGGGTCGTCTGGTTGGTATGGCTGGGGATGGCATCAATGATGCGCCTGCTTTGGCCGCTGCGGATATCAGCATCGCAATTGGCTCGGGCTCCGCCGCGGCGCTGGAGACGGCAGATCTCGTCCTGATGAGTGCGGATCTGCGTGCTATCCCGGATGCGTTGTCCATCTCTAGGGCTACCGTCGGCAAGATCAGGCAGAATCTCGTTTTTGCCTTTGGCTATAACGTAGCGGCCATACCTCTTGCAGCCTGCGGACTGCTGGACCCGGTGATTGCCGGCGGTGCAATGGCGCTCAGCTCTGTCTCGGTTGTCACCAACTCCCTGCTTCTCAATCGCTGGCGCTCACAACGATCCCTCTGATCGATGCAGCGCCGAGCGGGGAAGCTTCAGTGTGTGATCAGGCTGACCTTGAGTACACCGCCTTCGGGTGTCAGTCTAAGAGCGCAATCGTCAAAGCTCGGCGGCCCGAAACGGACGCTCGGATCCCGTGAAAACGCTATGGGCTCCTTGGGTATGCCAATAAACGAGCGATCGAGCCGGGCATTGCCGTTGCGGTCCTGATAGGCCTGCACGGCATATACGCCTGCCGGTATGTCGGCAAAATTTACGGTAACGTCTGGCGTAGATGATTTCACCTCAGCATGGAATTTGCAGCTGGGCTTGAGGAACTCATCCTCCGTGCAGATCGCAACCTTGATGGTACCAACGTCATCGGGGACGTTTCCGATAACCGCCTGAACGGGGCCTGCCACGGCCGTGAGAGGGGCGAGCGGCAGGGCCATGAGGGTGGCGAGCAGACCAAGTTCAGGTTTCATAATATCGTCCTTTCCAGGTGACGGGGCGTCCAAGCACATGCCTCAGGCGGGCGTGAAACTGGATGAAAAGCAGCATGAACACCCCGACCGGGCTGGCGAGAACGGTGCGTAAGCCCTGCTGACACCGCAGTGCCACCAGCAGACGCAGTGCAAGGCTCGCCAGTCGCGCAAACTGCATCGTCGGGGTGCCACGAAGCAGGAAGGGCAGAACATGTCCTCCGCCCAGCAGGAGCGTCCATATGGGCAGGGCGACAGGGCCGGCCAAGCCTTCCACGGCGTTCTTCATCAATCCTGCATAGACCTCGCGCCCATTGCGGTACATCCGGCATGTGGCGAGATCGGTGGCATCGATCAGGCGCGTGCGAAAACCTGCCCGACGCATTTCGCGTGCCAGAGCAAGGCCGTCATGAAGTTTGTCCCGTATCTGCCCATGGCCACCGCTGTGACGATAGGCCTCTGCCTCGACCATGACCAGCTGTCCGCAAGCTGCGGCAAGTGCAGGTGTGCGACCCTTGTCGAAAACGAGTGGCAGATAACCGAAAAGAAGAACATCGATGAAGGGCAGGAGCAGCCATTCGAAGCCCGAGCGCATCTCCTGGCGTGGTACACCGCTGATCAGTGACGGGGCGTGTGCGCCTTCGGTAACTGCCAGCAGCCGTGGTATCGCACGTTCTTCCAGTCGGACATCGGCATCGATGAACAGGAGCCATTCCTGGGTGGCGGCAGCGGCCAGCTGGGCGCAGGCATGGTTTTTGCCACACCAGCCCTCAGGGAGAGGGCGCCCGTGCAGCAGCCGTACACGTTTGTCGGCAATGGCTTCGACACGTGCCGCGGTATCGTCCTGAGAGCCATCATCGAGCACCAGAACCTCGCGCACCGCAGGGCCGTTTGCGAGAGCGGTCATGATGGCCGTCTCGATCTGTGCCCCTTCGTTGCGTGCGGGAATAAGCACAGAGATACCGGCGCTGCGGACATTTGAACGTGAAGGTGCGCGGCTCAGGGCACGCAGGTTGAGCAACCCGACAAACAACGGAAAGGCTGCAAGGGCTGCGATGGTCAGTTCACCCCGCGTCGGGGCTGAACGTTCAGCGCCCTGCGTGACGTGGGTCATGTTTTTCCCTCCTCATCAGGCTGCTGAGTTTCTGAAGCTGGGCATACAACCCGCCCGTGCCGGATCGTCCTTCAAGGAGAAGACGGAAACGTGCATGGTCGCGTGTGATGACATCTGCCGCCAGCGCATCCTGTGTCGCCTCAAGAGTGTTCTCCAGAAACGCGTGATTGGCTGTGAGGCTGCCGGGCAGGCTGGAATGAGGCACGGGCTGGCCGAAACGTATGAATGCTTCTGCCCGACTTTCGGAGCCGTAGGCATATTCGATTGCAACCGGGATGATCACGCAGTCTGTCGCCTGACTGGCAATATGAGCCAGGCCCGGCTTGAGCCTGACGGGTCGCAGGCGGACATCGGTAAATTGCCCTTGTGCAGTGAGCCAGAAAACGCCGCCGCTTTTCAGGATGGCTACGGAGTGGTGCAGGAACTGCCGTAGCGAGCCATGCGATGACGGATCAAGCGGCAGAAACCCGGCGCGATTGAGAGTGGGGTAACGCTTGAGCGTCCGGGCATCTATCGGGCCGAAGCCCGGTCGGCCGGGCATGAAATGCGACTGAAGCAACGCAAACAGGGCAGGGTCCCACCAGCCGGGATGGTTGCTGTAAAACAAGATACCGGATGCTAGGGACGCGTCTGGCTTATGTCCCGACCACTGCACGGAGGCAAAATGACGGGTTAGGCGTTGCCTGAGGGCCCTTGTAATCCAGTACGTGAGAAATGGAGATCGGCCATAGGCCGTCTCCAGTCCCGGTCGCCGCGCTTTACCACGGTTGCCGTGTGACAACTCAGCCAGCCGCGCTACGTGATGCTGCACCCGATGGGGCGATGGGTGCGGGGCTATCCGTATCCAGGCAATCCGCAGCGATCCAGCCCGACATGAGCGCCATAGGCATGCCGGGGCCCGGATGAGCGCTGCCACCCGCCATATACAGCCCTGCAATGTCGTCCGACCGGTTTGCAGGCTTGAAGCCGCCACTCAGCTTCCCGTGGCTGGCAAGGCCATAAATGGCACCCGCCTGAGGTGAGTATCTCGTATGAATATCCATTGGGGTCAGATGGTGTTCGGCCACGATACGCTCTTCGATATCAGGCATACCGCCCGCTTTCTTCAGCTTGTCGAGTATGACCTGACGATAACCCGGGAACATCTCGGTCCAGTCCTGGCCGGGGCGCAGATAAGGCGTGTGCACCAGCACATAAAGGGCCTCTCCACCTTCCGGCGCAGTTTGCGGCTCGGTCCTGGCAGGCGCAGCTAGATAGCAGGTTGGGTCCGGAGCAGGGCGGCCCTGGTGATAGATTGCATCGAACTCTTCTTCCGCATCGCGCGAGAAGACGAAATTGTGGTGGGCAAGGTGCTCATAGGCCTTGTTCAGGCCCAGATAGAGCACAACGCCCGAGCACGCAGGCTCGCGAGACTTCCACTGGCGACGGAACTGGCGAAAGGCCTTTGGTGCGGCCTTGCGATCAATCAGTTCATACATGGTACGCACGCTGTCCATGTTCGACACGACTGCCGATGCGGCGATGGTTTCGCCGGATTGGGTCTCGACACCATGGACCCGTTTTGCGTCGTGCAGGATGCGCTTGATACGACAATTGCTGCGAAACACGACGCCATTCTCTTTGGCGATCTTACGCAAGGCAACGGGTACCGCGCGTGTTCCGCCTATTGGATACCAGATGCCTTCATCAACCTGCATGTGGGCGATACCGGTCAGTACCGCCGGCGCCTGAAGAGGGTTTGAGCCAACATATTGCGTGAAATGGTCGAAAACCTGCACAGCCTGCGGGTTGGTGATGCGCTTTCTGATTTCTTGCCCAAGCGTAGAATGCATACGCAATGCGAGGACGTCTCGCAGTGTCTTGGGTACAAAAGTCTCACCGATATTCATGGTATCGCGCAGCCCGCCGACGGATTTCCAGAATACGAAACGCCGCGAGATATCATGAAGCCGCTCGCTGACCCTGAGCAGATCCTCATAACCGGCTCCATCGCCGGGCTTACGTTTTTCCAGCTCCTCTGACATGAGGGCAATATCCTCAACCAGATCGAGAGACTGGCCTTCGTCAAAGAAGCAGCGCCATTGTGGATCCAGACGACGCAGGTCGAGACGATCCTCCATACGCAGGCCGCTTTCGGCAATGATGCGGCGCAGCACCGAGGGAAGCGTGAGAATGGTCGGTCCCATGTCGAAACGGAAACCATCTTGGTTGTGCTCGGCCGCCTTGCCACCCGTCCAGTCATTGGCCTCGCATACGATCACCTCGTGACCGCGGGCGCTCAGCGTGCAAGCGGCGGCCAATCCCCCGAGCCCCGCCCCGATGATAACTATGGGTGCTCGCTTCGTCGTATTCAGCATGGAATTCTCTTCCGCTCAGGCGTGGCCACCGGTACATTCTGGCATCAAGTGCAGACCCGGAGGTGGGGTCTCGATAATCGTCGCTGGCGCCTTGGCCAGATCTTCGATGAGGAGCGTCGCACTAATGCGTGCCCCCTCGAAAATGACGGGCAGACCACTACCAGGATGGGTGCCGCCGCCCACAAGATAAACGCCTTTTACGTCTTCAAACCGATTATGGGGGCGTCGATGCAGCATTTGTCCAAGCGAGTGGGCCATGTTGAACACCGCCCCACGATGGACATCGTGTTCCTCCTGCCATTGCAGCGGGGTGATGGTTTTCTCGACCAAGATGCGCTCTTCTATATCGCCAAACCCCGCATCACGAAGACGCTGGAAGACGATCTGGCGCGCCTGCGCTGTGTTGGCGTTATCCCATTCAAAACCATCCTCGCGCAGATTGCCGACCGGCATGAGAACGTAGAGGGCTGAGCATCCTTCAGGCGCCTGACCGGGGTCTGTCACACACGCGTTCTGGATATAAAGGGACGCCTTGGACGAGATCTGTTTACCTGCCTCGATCTCGGCAAAATTGTTCTCATAGTCACTGGAAAGAAAAATGGTGTGATGAGCGTGATCGGGCAGACGGCCCTTGAGGCCCAGATACATCATGAACGTCGAGCAGGAGAATTTCTTACTGGCAATATTCTCATCGCTCCATTTTTTGCGCGAATTGTCCGGCAAAAGGGCGGAGATGGTGCGGGCGAAATCGCCGTTAACGACAACCGCATCGACCGGAACGGCGCTCCCGTTCGCCACAATCCCGGTCGCCTTGCCCTTGCTGGTCTCGATTGCCTCAACAGCACTGTTGAGCTCGATACGAACCCCCATGGTCGTAGCTGCCTGCGCCATGGCGGCCATGACGGCCTCGGTCCCACCTTTGGGGTGATAGATACCGAACTCGTGTTCCATGAAGCTAAGAATGGTAAAGAGCGAGGGACACCGGTAGGGCGACATGCCCAGATATTTGCTCTGAAACGAAAAGGCGAGACGCGTGCGCGGGTCGCTGAAGTAGCGTGACAGGTCCTTGTCGATGGAAGAGAACGGCGAAAGAACCGGAAGCGCCTTGAGCATGTCAGGCTTGAACAGGTCAAAGACCGAGTTGAAAGGCCTCTGGAGGGGCGCGATGAAACGCTCGAATTTGTTCCTGTTATCGGCAAGGAAGCGTCTCACCTGTCTCGCATCCTGCGGCGAGATCTTGGCTATTTCCTCCTCGAGACGCTGTGGATCTGTCGTCAGCGACAGATTGGGACCATCTTCGAAGCGCAGATCGTAAAGGTGATGCAACCTTTCGAGCTCGACCATCTCATCGAACTCGAACCCGCATTGCGCGAAAATCTCACGGATAATCTCGGGGTAGAGAAAGAAGGTCGGGCCGGTGTCGAAACGGAAGCCCTCAAGCTCGATACATGACGAGCGACCACCGATCTTGTCACCTTTTTCGTAAATCGTGACATTGGCGCCGGCATGGGCGAGCAGCATGGCTGAGGCGAGGCCTCCCGGCCCGGCGCCAATCACGGCGACATTGCGCGAATGAAGCCGGTGGCGAGAATGCTGGGTGCCCGGGGAAGCGGTAGAGACCATGAGGCGCAGGGTCCTGACAGGATGACGGAATGGCAACATTCCGAGGCATTAACGAAAGATGATGATCCCGAGGTCGCACACCCCGTTATTTCGCTTGAAAGTTGTCCGCCTGCGGCGCGTCGCCCGAGCAGATGCCTCAGGCCTCTTCATCAACGGACCGTGATCGATCAGGTTTCGTCGTTAACGATCTTTATCTGCCATGCCATTGGCGAAGCCGCGGCAACAGGTGAAAGGCACCCCGTTTGCGTGTCGAAATGCTGACCGGTCGGGTGAGCGCCAGCAGGCCCTCGCGCCCGCGGGTGACACCAAAACCGCTCCTCCGTGCCCCGCCAAACGGCAGCCGGGGATCCGCGCTCGGAACGATGATGTCATTGATGGTAATCGTTCCAGCCGGAATGCGCCTCGCGATTGCCAGAGCCTCGTGTTCATGACCAAAAATGCTGGCGCCGAGGGCGTGTGTAGCCGCACCTTCAAGGCAGATCGCTTCCTCAACTGAGTGCGTCGTGATCACTGCAAACCAGGGTGCGAACAGATCGATATCAGCAAGTCTCGCCTGACTGGCGTTCAGGAAAACGACCTGTGTCTTGCCATAGACGACAACCTCGCCCCCGGCGGATTTTGCCGAGCAGAGAAATTGCGCAAGCTTTGATGAAGGATCTGGCGCGGAGTTATCCCCTTCACCGCCGAACACGCGGTACAGTTCACGCTGTAAGGGGCGTTTCTGCGCCTCGCTGATGAACACCCTGCGGGGTGCGATGCACGTATGCCCGTCCTTGAGTCTCTGCCCGAAATGCAGCGCTCGTGCCACGAGGGCAAGATCTGCATCGGGCAGGACGAAGACAGGGTCTGCCCCGGATAGCTCCATGATGGTGGGCGTCAGGGTCTCCGCCGCTGCAAGCGCAACCTTGCGGCCTGTTTCAGCTGAGCCGGTGAGGATGATCAGGTCGTAGCCACTCGAGACTGCCTGTGGCCCGCTATCCTCACCGATCAGCTGTACGATCCCTTTTGGCAAACCTGCCTGCTCGAGGAGTACTAAGAAACGGTGGAGGACTGCGGTCCGGCCGGGTGCCGGTTTCAGCGCGACGCTGTTGCCTGCCACCAGCGCCTGTAACGTCTGTATTCCTGCGAGCATGAGCGGGTAATTGCCGGGGGCCAGGATGAGGACCGCCCCCAGTGGCTTGCGCACGACAGACGTCTTCACGCCTTGCAGCCAAAGCGGGCGACCCAACCAGCCAAGCCGCGTCTCCTTGAGCAGAGATGACGCCTCACGGCAGAGGAAACGCGACGCGGCCATGAGCGGGAGGATCTCGGCTGTCATGACATCGAGCGAGGCATGATCGGCAATCAAACGGATTAGGCTAGGCGCGTTCACAAGCATCAACCTGTTGAAACGACTTAACACCCTCAATCGCGCGCGCAGGGGTACCGCTGCCCATCGGGGCTGCATCGCCTTGAGGTCCCGGCAAACCTCCTGCGACGACGTTGCGCTCGATTTGTCCTCGCATTCATCGTGCAAGGAGGCGGAGGCCTCGAGACTCTCAGCCGGGCTGTGAGAATTGCGCGTAAAGGAGGTCGTGATGTCGCTCATGAAGGGTTCCGCTCATATCTCGAGTGCTAACCCCTCTTGATCGCCGCAGGTTCCCTGACCCAGTCTGTGCATCTTCACATCGGGGCCTGAGACACATCCCACCACCCCCAACAGGAAAACCATTGAGCGGAGGCAGATTGAAGCATCAGTGATGCCGGTAATCGGAGGCGTCCCTCTGATCCTGAGCTGACAGCTGTCATGCGCTCGCATTGCTTGGATCCCGCGTTTGAAGGGCAGCGCCCGCTCGGCGCGCTGCATGGCGGCTGACGCCTTGCCCGGAAGATACATGCTATGCGGAGCATCATGATGCTGGCTGGAAGGCGCATTCGATGCGCGCTGGTAGGAACGGAGATAAGCGCGCCTGCTGGCTCGTCCCGTTGGGAGGGCGAGCCCAAGGCGGGTCCCTCTGGCTTCTCCGGATCAGGAACCGGAGGCGAGGGGCGACCTGTTCCCATGCCGCGTCAGACTCTCCGGCTCTTTACCTGAGCAACCGGAAGATGCCGCCTAGACCAGCATCTTCCGTTCAGGAACTTTCACATCGCGGCTTCAAACACGCCAATGATCTGGGCAAGGGTCGCCTTGCGCGGATTGGTGAACATGCAGGCATCTTTCTGCGCGTTCTCCGCCATCGTCTTGTGGTCTCCCGCCTTGACGCCGAGCGCGGTGAGACCCGACGGGATACCGACAGAGCGGGCCATCTGGGTGATGGCGTCGATTGCAGCCTCAGCCGCCTCATCGCGGCTCATGAGATCGGTCGGTACCCCAAGCAGGCGGCCAACGCGAGCATACCGATCGGCCGCGGCGATGAGGTTGAAGCGACAGACGTGAGGCAACAGCACAGCGTTACAGACGCCATGCGGTAGGTTGTAAAAACCGCCCAGCTGATGCGCCATGGCATGCACATAACCCAGCGAGGCATTGTTGAATGCCATGCCGGCCAGATACTGCGCGTAACACATGGCAACGCGCGCTTCCATGTTCTCACCATTGCCCACTGCCTTGGGCAGGAATTCGCCAATCAGGCTGATGGCCTTTTCAGCGCAAGCATCGGTGATGGGCGTTGCTGCGGTTGAAACATAGGCCTCGATAGCATGGGTGAGCGCATCCATGCCGGTGGCAGCTGTCAGGGCAGGCGGCATGGCTACCATCAGGTTCGGATCGTCAATTGCGATCAGCGGTGTGCAACGCCAATCGACGATCGCCATTTTCACATGGGTCTGGGAATTGGTGATGATGCAGAACCGCGTCATCTCAGACGCTGTGCCGGCCGTGGTGTTGATTGCGATGAGCGGCGTCATCGGAACCTTGGATTTGTCCACGCCTTCGTAGTCGCGAATATTACCACCGCCCGCTGTGACCAGGCCAATGCCCTTGGCGCAATCATGGGCCGAACCGCCGCCGAGTGAAACGATGAAGTCGCAGCCATTATCCTGATAGATCTTGACGCCGTCATGCACGTTTTTGTCGGTCGGATTGGGCTCTGCACCGTCAAAAATGACAGTCTGCAAACCATCCTCGAGCAGGTATCCCGAAATGATGTCCGCCACGCCCATCTTCTTCAGGCCAGCATCGGTGACAATCAGGGCCTTTCTGGCACCAAGCGCCTTCGCCCGGTCCCCGGCCTGCTTGGCGCAGCCGGGACCAATGAGGGTCACGCAGGGAATGAAGAAGCTGTCGGTATGATCGGCAAGGGCAATATGCGCCATGTTTCTGATCCTTGTGCCAGAGACGTTCGTATTGACTGGATTTGATCCCGCATAAGCGGTTTTATCCGGCTCTTCTTACACAACGTTCCAATAGATTTATGGCTTCATCAATATAGGATCAATAAAACTCGATTATGAAGTCAATAAATTACAAATAGTACTAAGATGGTATAGAATTATCTGTCTGTTATGTTCTGGCCATACCATTGCGTGATGGCAGACAGGCTGAAGGTCGAACCACAAGGTACGGGAAGCACGGTTAGTTCGGGCAGGGGCGGAAGGCCCTGCGAACAGAGTGGATACGCCTGTAAGCATGAGCAGCCAGCTTGGGCTGGTGCGCATAGTGCAATCTCAATCAGCTAAGGAGATGCGCTTTCGATTCCCCCTATGCGCAGAGGCATCATGAGGGCGTGAGGTGTAGGCACAGCTCAACGCCGCGCCCACCCTGATCTGCAAAACAGCAGAAATGACAGCTCAGAGAGCCGCCAGAAGTGCCTTTGTCAGCTCGGCCGTGCCTGTCTCGCCACCCAGATCACGCGTGCGCACGCCATCAATGCGAATAACACGGTCGATAGCCTGATCCACGCGTGTAGAAAGGTCCTGACGACCGACATAAGCAAGCATCATGCTGGCAGCCATAAGCATTGCTAGCGGGTTGGCAACGCCCTTGCCGGCGATATCGGGGGCGGAGCCATGCACCGCCTCGAAGATTGCAGCATCCGGGCCGATATTGGCACCGGGTGCCATGCCGAGACCACCGACAAGACCGGCAGTGAGATCAGAGAGAATGTCGCCAAACAAATTCGTCGTGACGATCACGTCGTACTGCCAGGGATCGGTGACGAGCTGCATGGCGCAGGCATCAACGATGCGCTCCTCAACAGCGACACGACCTTCATATTCCTTGGCGACCTTGCGACCTTCCTCAAGGAAAATCCCACTGAAGATCTTGAGGATATTGGCCTTGTGGACCAGCGTAACCTTCTTGCGGCCATTGGCCACCGCATAATCGAACGCAAAACGCACAATGCGCGCACATTCTGCGCGCGAGTTGAAACCAGCGCCATAGGCCAGACCCTTCGGGTCGTCACCGACGGGCAGATAATGCTCCATCGCAGCATAGAGCCCTTCGATGTTCTCGCGCACAACCACGAGATCCACCTTGTCGAAGCGCCCGCCTGGAACAACCGTACGTGTCGGGCGCAGGTTGGCATAGAGGCCAAATTCCTGACGCATCGTTACATTGACGGATTTGAAACCCGCACCAACCGGCGTGGTGAGCGGCCCCTTGAGAGCAAGGCCGGTCTTGCGAATACTGTCGAGGGTCGGCTGTGGCAGCGGGGCGCCGAACTTCTCAATGGCGCCAAGCCCGCCGGATTGGTGGTCCCATTCGAACGGGGCACCGACCTTGGACAGGATTTCGACAACAGAGGCGGTGATTTCCGGCCCGATACCATCACCTTCGATAAGGGTCGCGGGGATCATGTGATCAGCCATTCTGTCTTTCCTTTGTTCAGTTCGTGATTGGCGCGCAGGCGTCAACAAGCCAGCTCCGGTCGTCCTCGTCCAGAAGCGGGCCGATATGGGCGAGCGTATCCTGATGATAGGTATTCAGCCAGCGCAGCTCTTCCGGTTCCAGTAACGATGCCATGATCAGACGCCGATCGAACGGCGCAAAGCCAAGTACCTCGAACTCGAGGAAGGGGGCCTGGCTTGTGACTGATGCAGGCTTGACGAGAAGCAGATTTTCCAGCCGGATACCGTAGGAACCGGGCAGGTAATAGCCTGGCTCGTCGGAGACGATCATGCCTTCTTCCAGCGCCACAGGGCGGGCAACAGAGCTTATATTCTGAGGCCCTTCATGGACGGAGAGGTAGCTGCCGATGCCATGCCCTGTACCGTGGTCATAATCGAGCCCGGCCTGCCACAGCGCATAGCGTGCCAGAGAGTCGAGCCTATGCCCCGTCGTACCCTGAGGGAAGCGGGCGCGGGCGAGAAGGATGTTACCCTTGAGCACGCGGGTAAAGGCCTCGCACAACGCTGCGGGGGGCGCATCGGGGCCATTCCAGATCGTGCGTGTCACGTCTGTGGTGCCTGCATCATATTGGCCCCCGCTGTCGATCAGATAGACCTGATTGGGCTGCAGGATCAGATCCTGACCGGGCAGGGCGCGATAATGCGGCAGGGCAGCATTGGGGCCGACAGCCGAAATCGCCGGGAAGCTTTCCCCATGATAGCTCTCTGAAGCACCGCGAAACCCGTTGAGGATTTCGGCGAGCATGGTTTCACGCAGCCCCGTGCCTTCGCGGGAGACGAAGTGGAGGAAGCGGCAAAGCGCGGCCGAATCGGACAGATGCACCTTGCGCGCGCCTTCCTGCTCGGTAGCGTTTTTGCACGCACGGGGCAGGGCACAGAGATCGTTGCCACGCGCCAGCGTTGCTCCTGCGTCAGCCAGTGTCTGGATGAACCAGAGCGATGTCTGGGCCGGATCGAAGCGGACGATTTGACCGGAAAGCGCCTTCAGACGGTCCTGAAGCTCCTCGGGGGGCAGGACGGATACATTGCGGAAAGAGATGGCCGCATCCGGGCTGACGCGGCTGATATCAACGAACACTTCCAAGGAGGCATCCTGATGCAGGATGCCGAAGGCGAGAATGACCGGCGTATTGGGAACGTCATCTCCGCGGATATTCAACAGCCAGGCGAGCGATGTCGGATCACAGACCAGCATGGCTTCCTGGCCTGCCTTGCGCAGCGCGCCGCCAATCTTGCGGCGTTTGGACAGGCTGCCTTCGCCGCTGAAGGCCTCTGGGTGGTATTGCACGGCGCTCTCGGGCGGCGCTGGTTGATCGGCCCAGACGGCATCGACCGGATTGCGATCAAGCGCAACAAAGCTGTAATCGGCTGAGGTCAGGGCATTGAGTTGTGCCTCACCCACCAGTTTGGGGTCATACCCGATTTTGAGACCCCGCGCATTGTGGGCGAGCCACTCCGCCGCTGGCTGTTTTGTCAGATGCAGCCGCTCCCATTGCGTCCCATCGACCTGGTCCTGCAACTGGCTGGTATAGCGGCCGTCGGAAAACACTGCTGCGGTCTCGCGCAGGATGATGGCAAGTCCTGCACTGCCTGTAAATCCGGTCAGCCAGGCCAGCCGCTCGGCGCAAGGGGCCACATATTCACCCAGAAATTCGTCCCCACGCGGCAGCAGAAAGCCATCCACCCCGCTTGCATCGAGTTCATGCCGGACAAGTGCCTGACGTTTGTCGAGAGGGATGAGACTCATGGCGTTTTCTTTCATCTCGGGCCTGTAAGCAGGGCATTGCGGGACGTTTGTAACGGAGTTCCGGCGTGCTTAGGCCGGGTGAGGCGGGCTCGTGTCGCTATCGGGCGATGGCGTGTCCTGCATCAGTCCTGAATGCCCATCTTTGTCGAAAAGACGATACATGAAGACCAGATCCAGCCAGCGACCAAACTTGAAACCCATTTGGGGGAGGGGCGTGCTCTCGCTGAATCCTGCTGCGCGATGAAGCGCGATCGAAGCGGTATTGCTGGCAGTAATGGCCCCGATCAGCACATGCATCCCGGCGTGTTCTGCGTGAGTGGTTATGGCCTCAAGCAGCATGCGGCCAATACCTTTGCGCTGCGCTGCACGTGCCACATAAATGGAATGCTCCACCGTGCGGGCATAGCCTTCATAGACGCGAAACGGCCCGTAGGAGGCGAAGCCGAGGATGGTCCCGTCTTCCACAGCCACGATAACCGGAAAGCCGGCAGCCTTGCGATCGGCCATCCAGCCGCGTCGCTCTTCCAGGCTGCGCGGTGACGTTGCCCATATCGCCTCGGAAGTCGCAATCGCATCATTGGTGATGGCGAGAATGGCAGGCAGGTCGTTTTCGGTTGCGTCGCGAAGTTCAGTCACGGCGGCGCAGAACCAGCGTGGACCACTCGCCTTCGTAATACTGCTTCTCAAGCACAAGTCCCTGGCGCCTGTGCGCGGCCAGCACCATACGGGCCTGGGTCGTCAACAGGCCGGCAAGAATGACCGTGCCCCCCGGGGCAAGATGGCTACCGAGATCACGCGCCATCTTGCAGAGCGGGCGTGCCAAGATATTGGCAAAGACGAGATCGTAAGGGGCCTTGGCACGAACCGCCGGTGTCAGCCAGCCATTGCCCAAGCGAGCATCGATCAACGGGCCAATGCCATTGAGCTTTGCGTTGCTTGCGGCCACTCGAACCGACCAGGGCTCGATATCCACGGCAAGGATACGCTTGTTGAAAAGACGTGCCGCCGCCATGGCCAGAATGCCCGACCCGCAGCCCATATCGAGGATACGGGCCGGTTTGCGCCAGGCCATGTCTTCGAGTGCTCGCAGGCAGCCACGGGTGGAACCATGCTCGCCTGACCCAAATGCGATACCCGCATCCAGCGTGATGGTCAGACGGTCACGCTTGTGGCTGGGGGTGAGGTGGGTACCCCGAATGGCGAAGCGCCGTCCGACATCCTGCTGCGGGAAGGCTTCATAGGTACGGGCAAGCCAGCCTTCTGCCTCGGTGCGCTCGCGCACAAGCTCGGCATCCACGCCGGTCATGAGGCGCGCCAATGTAAGGGCGCGGGCAAGCTCCTCTTCGGCATGGCCCACATCCTTCACGCCCTCGACGCGCCAGATGTTCTGGTCCTCATTGGCCTCGAAAATGCCAACCGTGGTGCAAACGGTCAGAAAGGCCTGTTCGAAAAGCGGCACGGCCTCATCAGCGACGGTGACGGAGATGGTTTCAAGCGCCGAAGCGTGTCGTCTGGATGCGCTCACGAGACCTGTTCCACAAAATGGGCCATAATGCGTTTTTCGCCTGCCTTCTCGAAGTTGATATGCAATCGGTCGGATTCGACACCGAGCACGGTGCCATAGCCGAATTTCTGATGGAACACGCGTGCGCCCGAGGCAATTCCGTGTGAGGCATCGGGGCGCACATCTGTCACGCGGGGGGCAGGTGTGCGGAAACGCCCTTGCGTGCTGCTCAACGGGCCCGATGCAAAAATGGAGGTCTGTGCGGCAGCCTGACGGCGCTCCTGCATGGCCTGTCCACTATGCTCGACCGTTTCCGCAGGAATCTCATCGATGAAGCGGCTGGGCATGGAGTCCTGCCAATTGGCATAGATGCGCCGACGGGCGGCATGAATGATGATCGCCCGTTTTCTGGCGCGGGTAATCCCGACATAAGCCAGCCTGCGTTCTTCCTCGAGGCTCTTGAGACCACCTTCATCGAGGCTGCGCTGTGAGGGAAACACCCCCTCCTCCCAGCCGGGAAGGAACACGGTGTCGAACTCTAGCCCCTTGGCCCCATGCAGGGTCATAAGGCTGACCGTGTCAGCACTCGCCTTGTCCTCGGTCTCGGTGACCAAAGCCACATGTTCCAGAAAGCCTTCGAGCGTGCCGAAATCACCGATGGCTCTAAGCAATTCCTTGATATTATCAAGCCGCCCTGGGGCTTCGGGTGATTTATCGTCGCGCCACATCGGCAGGTAGCCGCTTTCCTCCAGCAACTGCTCCATGGCAACCACATGGCCCTCGCTCTTACGGGTTTCGCGGGCGCGGGCAAAGGCCTCCATGAGGCCTGACAGGGCTTCGCGACCCTTGCCTTTCACCAGGCCGGTGTCGAGGGCATGAGCAACACCAACACTGAGCGGCGCATTCAGGCTGCGCGCCTCATGATGAAGCTTCTGCAACCCGGCAGCACCCACGCCGCGCTTTGGCACGTTGATGATCCGCTCAAAGGCAAGATCATCGGCGGGCTGGGCCAGAACACGCATATACGCCATGGCATCGCGTATTTCGGCGCGCTCATAGAACCGCAAACCACCGACCACGCGATAAGGCAGGCCAAGTGTCAGGAAACGTTCTTCAAAGGGGCGTGTCTGAAAGCCTGCTCGCATCAGAATGGCAATCTGGGAGAGGGGGTGCCCCTCACTGCGCAGCCGCTCGATGGCCCCGGCAGCGATACGGGCTTCCTCGTCCGAATCCCATGCGCTGATGATCTGCAGCTTCTCGCCCTGTGCGTCCTCGCGACCGGGCCGAAGCGTCTTGCCCAGACGGCCTGAGTTATGGGCGATCAGCCCTGAGGCCGCAGCAAGGATCTGGGCTGTTGAACGGTAGTTACGCTCGAGGCGTACGATCTTCGCGCCGGGGAAATCCTTTTCGAAGCGCAGGATGTTTTCCACCTCGGCACCACGCCATGAATAGATCGACTGATCGTCGTCCCCCACGCAGGCGATATTGGCCGGTCCGTGCTCGCGTTTGGCCAGCAGACGCAGCCATAGATACTGGATTGTATTGGTGTCCTGATACTCATCGACCAGAATATAGCGGAACAGCCGGTGATACTGGGCCAGAACGTCTGGCTGTGTGCGCAGGATCTCGAGCGTATGCAGCATGAGATCGCCAAAGTCACAGGCATTGACCGCCTTGAGCCGGTCCTGATAGGCGGCGTAAAGCTTGCGCGCCTGTCCTCCTGCAAAATCCGTATCCTCGGCGGTCGTCACCTGTTCGGGCGTCAAACCGCGATCTTTCCAGCGCTGAAAAATGCCTAGTAAAGCCTGAGGTGGCCAGCGTTTCGTATCGAGGCGGAACGGCTCCATGATCTGACGCACGAGCCGAAGCTGGTCGTCGGTATCAAGGATCGTAAAGCCAGTGGTCAGCCCGACATATTCAGCATGACGGCGCAGCATTCGCGCACACAGGGCATGGAATGTGCCCAGCCACAGCCCTTCTACAGTCTCACCCAGCAGGGCACCCACACGCTCGCGCATTTCACGGGCAGCCTTGTTGGTGAAGGTGACTGCCAGAATCTGGTACGGGCGCGCGCGGCCATCGAGCAGGATATGCGCAAAACGCGTGGTCAGAACGCGTGTCTTGCCCGTTCCCGCTCCAGCTAGGATCAGAAGCGGACCCTCGGTCGTCTCAATGGCCTCCCGTTGCTCGGGATTGAGGCGTTCGAGGTAGTCAGGCGAGGGGGATGGAATAAGGGATTGCGTCACCCGACCGATATAGAATGTAATGCTCTCATGGCCAAACGCTCATTTTCGCCTGAAAGCAAGAACCTGCTGCGCGGGGTGGGGCCGCAAGGGCATCGCGAGCGCATGCGACACCGCGTGCTGAGCGCAGGGGCTGACACATTGGCCGATTATGAAATTCTGGAGATGCTGCTTTTCAGCAGCATACCGCGACGCGATACCAAACCCCTTGCCAAGGCGCTCCTGCAGCGATTTGGAAGCCTCTCTGCCGTCTTTGCGGCTCCGGCGCAGGATTTGCGGTCGCTGGGTGTGAACGAGAAGGCGTTACTGCTTTTGCGTTTCCCCCCGGTACTCGCCGATCGGCTGGCTCTGGCAGAAGATCGCCTACGTCCCCGTCTCGGGAGCTGGGACCAGCTTTGTGCCTATCTTTCCGGGGTGATGGGGAGCGCTGTGCCCGAGCAATTCCGGTTGCTTTATCTTGATAATCGCAACCGGTTGCTGGCCGACGAACCGGTTGATGATTTTTCCACCACTGCGCCCATTTTCCGCAGGGCCCTGGCGCTTCAGGCTGTTTCCTTCATCGGTGTTCAGAAAACACTGACCACGTTTCATGCCGCAACGTCGCCCCTGCGTCACTTCGCAGAGCGCCTCAGTCTAGAGGCTGGCGCGCTTGCCATGATCGTTCATGATGTTGTGGTCGTATCGGAAAGGCGCCCTCCTTTGAGCCTCAGACAAAAAGGGTTTTTCTAGGCTATCCTGCGCCCCTCCCCGCATCATCAGAGGCGGGCAAGTGCCGTGAACTGGCCGTGCAGGGCAGGTGCGAGATCTCCGGGGGAAGCGACAAGAAGATCAGCCCCGGCTTCCGTCAATTCGGCCTCTCCGCCATAGCCCCAGAGCACGCCGAGAGCGCGCAGGCGATTGGCATGGGCGCCTGAAATATCGAATCTCCGGTCTCCAATCATGAGCGTCCGCGCCGATGATAGCCCCTCCTGCGCCATGATGCGGGCGATCATCTCGGGCTTTTCTCCGCCGCTGTCGTCATCGGCGGCGCCGTGGACACGATCGAAGCATTCGTCGAGACCATGCTGACGCAATATCTCGCGGGCGAGGGAGGCTGGTTTGGAGGTTGCCGTAAAGATTCTGACTGGCGAGCGCGCGAGTGTGCGCAGCAGATCCGCCATATGCGGGAAGACAGGCGTCTGGAACTTGCCCGACTTGTCATAGAGGGCGCGGTACAGGGCCACCGCCTTTTCTACCCTGTTGTCACCATAAACGCGGATGACCTCCTCCATCAGCTCGGCCAGAGGGGGGCCTACAACCCAGGTGAGATCAATCGACAGATCAGGCTCATGGCCGAGCGCCCGCACGACTCCATGAAGCGTGTCGATGATCCCGATGCGAGAGTCTATGATTGTGCCGTCAAGATCAAATAAAACAGAATGATCACTCGTATATTGGTCGAACTCTGACATACATCACTCGATTGATCTTGGCGGAGATGCCGTTGAAAGAAGTAATTTGCAAGCATAGCGGCATAGAGGCGAGACTGGGTCTGCAGCCATCCGACGCCGCGCAGGCTGTGTTCGGCTTAATGGAACTACCTCACATGGCCATGGCTGGCGGGCAAGGGCCCGTACTATCGGATGAGGCCCTACTGCGCCTTTTTTGTGAAGGCTCGGGTATTCCCGCCGGTGAACGCACCTCTTTCTGCGAGAACATGTTAATGCGATTTGGTTCACTCGCTGCCATGTTTTCATCGGAGCAGCGCACTCTCTCGGGTATTGTCTCGCTGGATCGCCCGCTTATCTGCACGATCGCTCTACTTCATGAGGCTGCCATACGGGTCAGCCGGGCACGTATGGGTGAGGGCGATATCCTTGCCAACCCGAGGTCAATGCTTGACTACCTGAAATCCCGCCTGACACGCGAGCCGATCGAGCAATTCCGTATCCTGTTCCTTGATGAGCGAAACCGCCTTCTGGCGGATGAGGCGCAGACACGAGGCACCGTAAACCACACACCTGTCTATCCGCGCGAGGTGGCGCGGCGGGCCATGGAAATCGGTGCCAGAAGCATTGTGCTCGTCCACAATCATCCGAGTGGTGACCCGACGCCATCCGATGCCGATATCGTCATGACGCGGGATACACAGAAGGCGGCTGCCCTGATTGATGTGCGCATTGCCGATCACATCATCATCGGCAATGGCAGCTATTCGAGCTTAAGGGAGCTTGGCTTGATAAAGGACCGCTGATCAGATTTCCTGCTCAGACACGGTCTTGATGCCGAGCGCCGCGTCAAGGCGCGCCGCAACACCGAACGGCCCCGGTAGCGCCCCGAGCGGGAAGAGGGCATTCACGTGGCCCATCTTGCGCCCTTCGCGGCACGCGCTCTTGCCGTAAAGATGCATGGCCAACCCAGCGCCGGCAAGAACCGCGTCACAAACTGCCATACCTTCCGGACCGATCAGGTTCTTCATGGCCGCATCACTATGGCGATACGGGTTGGGAAGGGGCAGGCCAGCGACTGCGCGGATGTGCATCTCGAACTGATCGATCAGACAGGCATCCATCGTCCAATGGCCTGAATTATGCGGCCGGGGCGCAATTTCGTTGACCAGAAGCTCTCCCTTGGCCGAGACAAACATCTCGACGCCCAGAATACCTACCAGATCGAGCGTCACTGCGATGCGGCGTGCCAGCGCCTCGGCCTGTTCGGCCAGAGCCACGGGAATACGTGCCGGTGCCAGACTGATATCGAGAATACCATCCTTGTGCTGGTTCTCTGTCACGGCAAAGCACGTGGTGGCACCGCTTGCGTTACGGGCGACCATCACGCTCAGCTCGCGCTCGAAATCCACAAACCCCTCGGCAATGAGCGGGAAGGGCAGATCGTGATCAAGCGCATCGAGCGCGGCCTGATCAGCGATCCGGAACTGACCCTTGCCATCATAGCCAAACCGCGTGGTCTTAAGCAGGAAAGGGAATCCCAGCGCGGTAACCGCACGCTCAAGTGAGGTCGCGTTCGGGACTGAAATCCAAGGCGCTACCGGGATATCATTGTCGCTCAGGAAGGTCTTCTCGAGGATACGATCTTGGCTGATAGCGAGAACGGATCCTGCCGGATGCACCGGGCAGAGCGAGGAGAGCAGGTCCAGACCAGTTGCAGAGATGTTTTCGAATTCGAAGGTGATGACATCGACGCTCTGAGCAAAGTCCCTCAGAACAGCTTCATCGTCATAAGCCCCTACGGTCACGCGCTGTGCCGTTTCCTGCGCTGGCGGATCAGCCTCGGCGCTCAGGATATGCACGTGATAGCCCAGACGGGAGGCTGCAACCGCAGACATCCGTCCAAGCTGACCGCCACCGATGATGCCGATTGTCGATCCCGGAGGGAGCGCTGTAACCGTCATGCTTCAGGGGTATCGGCTACAGAGGCAGTCTGCATGGCGCGCCATGTGTCCAGACGTGCCCTGACGCCTTCATCCTGCAGGGACAGGATAGACGCAGCAAGCAGCGCTGCATTGATGGCGCCAGCCTTGCCAATGGCGAGCGTACCAACCGGCACGCCGCCCGGCATCTGGACGATCGACAAGAGGGAGTCCATGCCCTTCAGGGCGTGGGATTCGACAGGCACGCCCAGAACCGGAAGTGTGGTCCAGGCCGAAACCATTCCAGGCAGATGGGCTGCACCGCCAGCCCCAGCGATGATGACCTGAAGACCACGCCCCCGGGCGCTACGGGCGTATTCAGCCAGCCTGTCAGGGGTGCGATGGGCGGAAACAATGCGCGTTTCGAAGCTGATATCGAGCTCTGTCAGCTTCTCGGCGGCAAAATTCATGGTCGACCAGTCCGACTGGCTTCCCATGATGATACCAACGCGAGGCATCTGGGCCAGATCGGTTGTCTGGCTGTATAGATCGAGGTCTTCGCTCATTCAGGCAATATCATCCGGTATAAGGCGGTTCTCGATAAAGTTGATTTCGTCCTTCAGAAGCAGCTTGCGCTTTTTGAGGCGCTGAAGCTGCAACTGATTGAGCGGATGCTGGACGAGACGATCGATCACCGTATCGAGGTCGCGATGCTCGCTGCGCAGTTCATGCAGACGGCGGAGCATGACTTCATGATCAACGAGCATCAGGTTCTTTCCGCTTTCATTTCAGCCACTACCCGCGAAATCCTACAACAGGGTTAATGGCCGGCGCTATCCCTACTTAGTTCTCTGTATCGTCAAACTCTGACATTTCTGCGACGACGGGCACAGAATGGCCTTCACGGGCGAGGCGCTCATTGGCGGCCTGCACCGCAGCGTTAAGGTCCGTCTGGCTGCACAGGCCCAGGATCACCGGATCGCGCGGCTTGATATTGGCGCTGTTCCAATGCTGGCGGTCACGAACCTTGGCAATGGTATCCTTGGTCGTGCCCAGCAACTTGATGATCTGAAGTTCCGAAAGCTGAGGGAACTGGCGCAGCACGAACGCGATGGCATCCGGGCGGTCATTGCGGCGCGCGATCGGGGTGTAGCGAGCGCCCTTGGCGCGACGGGCGACCGGGTTGGCCTTGGCGGAAAGCTTGAGGCGCAGGTCCGGGTTGCCTTCGCAACGGGTGATCTGTTCCTGCGTCAGCTGGTTGTTCTTGACCGGGTCATAGCCATTGATGCCCGCAGCAACCTCGCCATCAGCAATGGCCTGCACCTCGAGCGGATGCATGCCGCAAAAATCGGCAATCTGCGTGAAGGTGAGGGCGGTTTTGTCGATCAGCCATACTGCGGTGGCTTTCGGCATAAGCGGTAAGGTCATCTCGGTCCATCCTGCGTGAGGAGCATCGCTCCAGCAGGCACCGATTTGAATGTCCTTACCCGGCGTACCGGGGAGATCTGCGCGGCACCTGCTGGATGCATAGCAAAGTCTGCGCTGATATGGTCTGCGAGAGCGGCAGGGGTCAAGCCCCTGCGCGCATTATTGGTAAAAAACCCGGATGCCGCACGACCTTGCCGCTACGTCATCCCTTGTGTGGGGCGACGGGCCAGGCTGGCGTCAGGCCGCGTGGCTGACCGGCAGGGGGCCGGAGGTTGTTGTCATCCCGGAGGCTTTGGCGCTGTTCGAGGCTGGCGTACCCTGCGAGATCGGAATGCGGCGCGGCTTGAGCGCTTCGGGGGTGACTTGCCGCACAGAAACGGTCAGCAATCCATTCACCAGCTCTGCGCCACTGACCTCGATATGATCGGCGAGCGCAAAGCGCCGTTCGAATGCCCGGGTCGCAATGCCACGGTGGAGCAACTCGCCAGCTGTTGTCTTGCGGGGGACATGGCCCTTGATGATCAGCTGGTTCTCGGCAAGGTAAACCTCGACATCCTCAGGACCGAACCCGGCCAACGCCATGGTGACCTGATAAACATCTTCGGCTGATTTTTCTATGTTGTAGGGGGGATAGCTGGCATGGGCCGGCGCATTGGACACGGCATCATCAACCAGACGGGCAAGACGGTCAAAACCGATCGCCGAGCGGAAAAGTGGTGCGAAATCGTAAGACATGAAGAACCTCCTTCAAGGCAGATCCGATACTGCGCCTCCGCATAGGCCGGCACAGAAACATGAAGCATTGTCGCAACCCCGGATGGGCATTGTGACAGGCTTGATGTGGGATCGTTTCCGGGCGGGACAAGGCCCCGCCCGGGAAGGAGCGCCTGATATTACTTCTTGGCGGCGCGAGCGCCGATGCCGGCAAAACGCTTGTTGAACTTGGCCACCTGGCCTCCCGTGTCGAGCATACGCTGCACGCCGGTCCAGGCCGGGTGGGACTTCGGGTCAACGTCGAGACGCAGGGTGTCGCCAGCCTTGCCATAGCAGGACTGTGTCTTGAACTCGCTGCCATCAGTCATGATGATGGTGATCTCGTGATAATCGGGGTGAATGCCGGTCTTCATCTGTGCTGTCCTTGTTGCAATGCTCCGATGCCGACCGGAGCGGATGGCGGGGCTATAACGGAAAGAAACGGTCAGGGAAACGACAAAAACGCAGAAACTTCTGCGCCGCCATTGTTTTTTCTATCCGGCCTCAGGGTTTTATCCCACAATCTGGGGTGCTTGAGCATTTCAGACGCGGCAGATGCCCGCGTCACGAACCGAGCCTGAACACGCTTTCTACTGTCCCTTACCTGAAGGAAAAAAAGTCACGATGTCTGATCTACGTTCAAAGCTGCACACCCCCGGCTGGATCGCCGAATTCCAGAAGTTCATCATGCGTGGCAATGTCATCGACATGGCTGTCGGTATCATCGTCGGTGCAGCTTTCACGTCGATTGTCACCAGTCTCGTCAAGGATATCCTTACTCCCGGCATCGGACTGCTTACAGGTGGGATCGATTTCTCGAATATCTTCATCACGCTCAAGGGGCCGGTACTTCCCACCCTCGCCGAGGCCCAAAAGGCTGGAGCTGTCACGGTCAATGTGGGCGTATTCCTCAACGCCGTAATTCAGTTTTTGATCGTGGCCTTCGCCGTATTCTGGCTGATCAAGATCGTCTCCCGTTTCCAGCACAAGCAGGAAGCCGCGCCGGCAGCCCCGCCTGCGCCGACCAAGAGCGAGGTTCTGCTGACAGAGATCCGCGATCTGATCGCGAAGGATCCCAGATAAGCCAGTCTTTATCGCTCTGTCTTGACGCGCCCGCTTGGCGGGCGCTGTTTCGTGGCGCATGATCTGGTCATGCGCCATTTTCTTTCATCCGCAATTCTGGTTTCGGCCCTGTCTCTCACCGCTTGTGCCGGAGGCGCAGGCGACCAACTGATGCAGAGCCGCTCACCGAGCGTTCTGCTCACAAGCTATGCTATTGCGAATGGCATGGCAGAGCACGGCATGATCGTGCGCATCATGCAGCACAAGGCGACGAAAACCGATATCGCACGCCTGATCGCGATCGATCACAACACGTGGCAATTGATACGGCAGGCTGCGTTCTCGCCTACGGACGCCAATTTCAGACTCGCTGACGGTGGAATTATGCAGATTCTGGATTATGCCACCCCGGTGCCCCAGCCAGCCGTTGATGGTATAAAACCAGGGCTGGCGGCACCCTGACCGGATTCAGGCATCGGTCACCGGGCTAGGGGAGGCAAGCGCAGCCTCCCCGGGATTTTGGCCTCAGGAGGCCTTGCTGCGACGCAGGCGCTTCTCGCCCATAAGCAGAAGCAGCGGTGCCGCAATGAAGATCGACGACGATGTGCCGACCACGATGCCGAAGAGCATGACGGTGGCAAAGCCTGAGAGGCTATGGCCCCCGAAGATAGCCAGCGGCAACGCTGCGAGAAACACGGTCATGGACGTGCCGAGCGTCCGGTTGAGCGTCTCGTTGATGGAGAGATCGAGCAACTCACGCAGGGGCATGGTGCGATACTTGCGCAGGTTCTCGCGCACGCGGTCATAGACCACCACCTTGTCATTGGTGGAATAGCCCAAAATCGTCAGGATGGCGGCCACCATCACCAGATCGAACTGGAAGCGTGTGATAGCAAGGAACCCGACCGTCTTGGTGAGGTCGAGCACCAGCGTGATCACGGCGCTGATTGCGAACTCCCATTCGAACCGGATCCAGATATAAACCAGGATCATGGCAAGGCTGAGCCCAAGGGCAAGAAGCCCGTTGCGAAACAGCTCGCTTGAGACCGAGGCACCAACGGCGTCGGCGCGCAGGACCTGCGTACCGGGCTGAGCCTCGACAACCGCGTGGCGCACGGTATCGACCAGCTTTTGCGTATCGGCTTCCTGCGTCGGGCCTGCAGGCGGTGTATCGAGCTGGATCAGCACATCGTTTTCAGCCCCGAAGCGCTGTAGCCCCGCCGCGGAAATATTATGGACGGCAAGCGCATGACGGAGCTTGTCGAAATCTGCCGGTCCCTGGGTCTGGGCTTCCACAACGATACCGCCGTGGAAATCGAGACCGAGCTTGAGGCCAGGTACGAAGAACAGAACGACCGAGAGAGCCGACAGGATGGCCGAGGTGGCAAGGCCGGCATAGCGGCCCCGCATGAACGGAATATGCTTGTCTTCACGGACGAAGCGGAAAAGAGGACGTGAGAGCATCGCTTCAGACCGGCAGTTCTGTGGGGCGTGTGAGGGCGTACCAGCGAACCATCAGCAGACGTGACAGCAGCATGGTGGTGAAGAGGGTGGTGACGATACCGACCGTAATCGTCAGGGCGAAGCCACGAACGGGCCCAGTGCCGAACACGAACAGCATGACATGCGCAAGAAAGGCCGTCGCGTTGCTGTCGATGATGGTGGAGGAGGCACGTTCGAAACCTGTCTGCATGGCAGCAAGTGCCGTGCGTCCGCGCCCGACTTCCTCGCGGATACGCTCGTTGATCAGGATGTTGGCATCGACTGCCATGCCAAGTGTCAGCAGCATACCTGCCATACCTGGCAGGGTCAGTGTGGCCTCGAACAGCGAGAGAATGGCCGTCATCAGGACCAGATTGGCCAGCAGGGCGATATTCGCGTAAAGGCCAAAGCGCCCATAGAACAGCGCCATGAAGACGATCACGAAGATGAAGCCAATAGCCAGGCTGATGGCACCGGCCCGGATCGAATCAGCGCCGAGCGACGGACCAATCGAGCGCTGCTCGATAACCGCCAGCGGCGCTGGCAGGGCGCCTGCGCGTAGCATCACAGCAAGATCGGTCGCTGTCTGAGCGGTGAAGTTGCCGGTGATCTGACCGTTACCCTGCGTAATAGGGGTTCGGATAACGGGGGCCTCGATCACCTTGTTGTCGAGCACAATCGCAAAGCGTCGGCCGACATTTTCGGAGGTGGTCTGTGCAAAAGCGCGAGCGCCTGCACGATTGAACGAGAAGGTGACTGCCCATTCGCCCGATTGCTGGTCGATCGATGCTCCGGCATTGTTCAGCGCCGCGCCATCAACAGCGACATGGTCCAGCACCGGCAACATCGCGCCCGTACTGATATCCTGCATGAGGGTGGATCCCGGCGGCGCGACGGCGCCCCCTCCGGCCGAGTTGGCCAGCAGACGGAATGTCATCTTTGCAGTGGTGCCCAGAAGGCGCTTGATATGCTCAGGATCACTGATGCCGGGCAGTTCGACCACGATACGGTCGTCTCCCTGCCGTGTGATCTCGGGGTCCACTGCACCTGTGCTGTCGATACGACGACGGACGATCTCGATGGACTGTCCTACAGCCTCGCGCGCACGCTGACGCAACGCGGCCTCGTTCAGGGTCATCACGATGCGGTCGTGATCGATCGCGGCGGCTACGTCGCTGCCAGCGCCAGTGAGCGAGGAGAGAGCCTCAAGGCTGGATTGCTGCTCGCTTGCATCACGCGGGAGGAAGCTGAGCGTTCTTCCAGCGGCATCCTTGCGAAAATCGCGATAGCCAAGGTTCTTTTCAATCAGGACCTGCTTGGCCTGATCCTCAAGACCCTGGAGGCGGTCATCAACGAGGCTCTGCTGATCGAGTCGAAGCAGAAGATAGGAACCGCCACGCAAATCAAGACCCAGATGGATCTGATGCCAGGGCAGCTTGGCCGCAGGCGCACGCATGAAATTGGGCAGGCAAAGCAGGAGGCCGAGGAAACAGACCCCGAGAACTCCCAGCATGGTAGGCCGACTATAGTACATCATCGAACGGAGCGGCGTCCTTCTTGTAACGACCGGAGATTTGAGGCTACCGCGAGGCGGTCAGGCTGCGGGAAGATGCAGGCAGGCGCTCTGCGTTGCAACCTCCCTGTGCCCCCTGCTACACCAAAAACATGATTTCAGACGTGCACAGACCGGGAAAAAATATGCTGAAGGTCGGAATTGTGGGGGCTGGTCATTTTGGCCGCTTTCACGCGCTTAAGGCAAAGGACTGTCCGCGCGAGCAGCTTGTCGCCCTTTATGACCCGGATCAGGCGCGGGCCCAGCTCGTGGCCAAAGAGGCCGGCTGCGAGGTCGCGGAAAGCCTTGAGGCCCTGATTGCCCAGTCTGACGCGGTGATCGTGGCAGCTCCGGCAGAACAGCATTTTCCGGTCGCGTCGGCCTGCCTCACTGCAGGGCGTCACGTGCTTGTGGAAAAACCCATCGCTGCGACCCTCGAAGAAGCCAGAACCCTTGCGGCACTGGCGAAGGCTAAGGGCGTGGTGCTTCAGGTGGGCCACCTCCTGCGGTACTCCTCAGAGCACAAGGCGATTTCAGAGCGTATCGGCAAGCCTCTGTACATCGAAGCGACGCGGATTGCCCCCTTCAAGCCACGCGGCACAGATGTGTCGGTAATTCTCGATCTGATGATCCACGATCTCGACCTGGTTCTTTCACTGGTCGACTCTCCCATCGAGTCCATAGACGCGGTAGGCGTTGCGGTATCGAGCGCGCATGAGGATATCTCCAATGCACGGGTAAGGTTCGCCAATGGATGTGTCGCCTCCATCTCGGCCAGCCGTATCTCACTCAAGACCGAACGCCGTATGCGTGTCTTTTCGGAGGAGGGTTACCTTTCGGCCGATTTCGTTCAGCAAGAGCTGACTATGATTGGCCGTAAGCGTGGTTTGCCTCTACCGGGCACGGGGGGCTTTCGGCGCGAGGCACTGCGGTGGAAGGACAATGATTGCCTTGCTGCCGAGCACGATGCTTTCGCAGCGGCATGCCTGGACGGCGCACCGATCCTTGTCGATGCGGAGGCGGGTATACGGGCGCTCGATGCGGCTATTCGCGTCAAGGCCAGCATGGATGACACGCGGGCGCGCATGGAGATGTCAGGGCTTATCGCATCAGGCGACAGCCTGCCTCCAACCGAGGCCTGAGCGGGAAGAGGGGCATTTTCCTGCTCGATACCCCTTGAAGATTTCTGGTCCGGTGTTCAAGCGCCGGACTCGATCTCTTCTTTTTTCATTTCCAGAAGGAGCCATTCCTCCTCGGCAGAGGTAAGCGCTGCCTCGGCAGAAGTGAGCTCGTCGCTTACCCGGGCAAATTTCTTCGCGTCCTTGCTGTAGAGCGACGGGTCTGAGAGTGTCTCACGCAGGGTGACGATGAGCTTCTCGAGACGATCGATTTCCGCAGGGAGTTTCTCAAGCGCCAGCTTGTCCTTATAGCTAAGCTTCTTGCTGTTGCGCTCTGATCTTGCAGTATTCTTTTCTCGTGGCTCGGCGGTTTTGCCGTCCGGATTTGCATTGCGCTCAGCCGGGGCTTCGCCGCCAGTCTGGGCCAGCATATCGCTGTACCCACCGGCATACTCGATCCAGTGGCCGTCGCCCTGAGCCACCAAAACCGAGGTAGCTACGCGGTCCAGAAAATCGCGATCATGGCTCACCAGCATGACGGTACCCGGATAGTCATCAAGCATTTCCTGCAACAGATCGAGCGTCTCAAGGTCAAGATCATTCGTCGGCTCGTCGAGCACGAGCAGGTTCGATGGCTGGGCCAGTGCACAGGCAAGGGCAAGTCGGCCACGTTCACCGCCAGAGAGGACACCGACCGGCGTACGCGCTTGTTCGGGGCGGAACAGGAAGTCCTTCATATACCCGATGACATGGCGCTTCTCATCACCCACCTGCACCATGTCTCCGCTTCCCCCGGTCATGGTATCCGCAAGCGTCATGGACGGGTCGAGGCTCGCGCGTCGCTGGTCCAGCGTGACGAGCGAGGTGGAGGGACCTACCTGTACGCGTCCCGTATCGGGCTGATCCTCGCCAGTGAGGAGACGAAGAAGCGTCGTCTTGCCCATACCATTTGCCCCGACGATCCCGAGGCGATCGCCCTTGAGCACACGCAGATCGAGATTCTTGACCACAACCCGCTCGCCGAATGCCTTGGTCACATCCTCCGCTACGGTTGTCAGCTTTCCGGTCGTCTGGGCTTCTGACACGGTCAGTTTGAGTGACCCACGGAACTGGCTCGCAATTTCCTTGCGGCGCGAGCGCAGCGAGGCCAGCTCCGCCACACGGCGGACATTGCGCTTGCGACGGGCTGTCACGCCATAGCGCATCCAGTCCTCTTCACGGGCAATCTCGCGATCAAGCTTGTGAGCTGCAAGTTCCTCCAGCGCGAGAACCTCTTCGCGCCAGTCCTCGAAGCGGGCGAAACCCTGGTCGAGGCGACGGGTGATGCCTTGCTCGAGCCAGACGACGGCGCGCGAGAGAGTTTCGAGGAGGCGGCGATCATGGCTAATCACGATCATGGCTGAGCGCATGGAGGCAAGCTCGCGCTCAAGCCATGTGATGGTCGGCAAATCGAGATGGTTGGTCGGCTCGTCGAGAAGCAGGAGATCCGGCCGTGCGGCAAGGGCACGGGCGAGGGCGCAGCGACGGGCCTCACCACCCGAGAGTGTTGCGGTGGTTTCGTCACCTGTCAGACCAAGTTCCGAAAGCATGCTGCGGGCGAGATAATCTTCTTCGGGCTGCAGATCCTGAGCAACGTAGTCGTAGCTCGTCCTGAAGGCCGAAAGGTCTGGTTCCTGCGGGAGATAAACGATCTTGATCCCGGGCTGCACGAAGCACTGGCCAGAGTCAGGCAGGATCTCGCCAGCGGCAATGCGCAGGAGCGTCGATTTGCCTGAGCCATTGCGGCCCACCAGGCAGAGCTTTTCGCCCGGGGCGACCCCGATTTCGGCACCGTCCAGCAGTGGACGACCCCCGAGAGTATAGGAGATATCGCGTAAATGAAGGATTGGTGCAGCCATGCGCCCTATGTGTCGCACCGGCTGCGTCGATGCAAGTCAGATCGCTTTGAGACCGCCCGTAACCGCCTGATAGGTCGTTATGGCCAGCGTGGTAGGCTCGAAGGGCTTGGTGATAATGAAAGATGGCTCTTCCTGCTCGCCTGTAAGCAGCCGCTCGGGATAGGCGGTCACGAAGATCACCGGTGCCTGATGGTCCTTCATAATGCGACCAACAGCGTGCATGCCGTCGCCGCCACCACCGAGATTGATGTCGGCCAGGATAAGTCCGGGGCGTGTTTCCTTGGCCAGCCGCACGGCATCGGCCTCGGTGTAGGCGACACCCGCAATGCGATGGCCGCATTGCTGTACCACGTCCTGGATGTCCATCGCGATGATTGGCTCGTCCTCGATGATCAGCACACTTGTCTCGGCAACTGAACGCAGACCCTCATTCGCCTTGGCAATGTCTCCAAGAATATCGGCCTCGGTTCGCCCAAGGATCATGGCAACGGCGCTGAGTGGAACCTCCTCGAGCGAGGTGAGAAGCAGGACAAAGCGCTGCGTCAGCGTAAGGGATGACGGAGGATGAGTACTGTCATTGGCTGCCTGAAAACAGTCGATGATCGACTTGTAAAGACGGAAGCGAACACTGATCTCATGTCCACCCTTGCGCGTAGCCATGTCGCGTATGGCAAGGGCCACAAGCTGATCACCCTGCTTCTGTGTGCCTTCAAGAGCTCTTGCAAAACGTCGCGCAAAGGGCAAGGCTTGCATGAGGTCTTGGCGCTCTGCATCGACCATTGAAAAACGAAGCTCCAGAAATTTTCCGCCAACACAACGCGGTTCGTCGCGTTACGATGGCACTTTTTCGGCGCTGAGCAAAGAGGAATGCAGTCATGCGCTACCGGGAGATCACAGGCTGAGCACCGACAAGCCAGACAATCCGCGAGAGGCGGGCGCGAAGGCTGACCCCGTCCGGCGGGGAATTGCCACGCACCTTATCGATCTGCGCGGTTTTGCACGCTACCTCACCAGAGACGCCTCCGCAGCCGATGACCTCGTGCAGGACACGGTTTTGCGTGCGCTGGCCGCGCGTGACAGCTTCGTTCCAGGGACCAATCTCAAGGCTTGGCTATTCACCATCCTGAGGAATGTTTTTTTCGAGCAGCGCCGTCGCAAGGTGAAAGAAACAGAAATTCTCGGCGAGATATCACGAGGTAGTGAGGAAGGGTTCGATGAGCGCGATCGATACAAGGATGGCGTCATGGATCTCTCCCAGCTCTTATGGCGTCTGCCTGAGCTTTTACGTGAGGCGTTGATTCTCGTTGGCGCTCAGGAGATGAGTTACGAGGAGGCCGCTGCGATCTGCGATTGTCCAGTCGGTACGATGAAGGCGCGTGTGTCGAGAGCACGAGCCCAGCTTGCCGAGATCGCCTCACCATCTGCGGATCCCGCATAGATAGACTATGGGGAGCAGTAAGCGCTCTGCCTGACCGCCACAAACTGTCCTTGCGACGAGGCGTTTCAGGCGTCTAACAAAAATTTTCAGTTTTTTGTCATTGCATGCAACCTCCTCCTTCGCCCGTTCATTGGTCCGTTGAAAAGCACCGAGCGAAGAAGGATTTTCGCATGACCAGCTTCCATGACCAGGTTATCCAGATTCTCCCCAAACTGCGCGTTCAGGCTCTGTCCCTGACACGCAACCGTTCCGCAGCCGAGGATCTGGTTCAGGACGCGGTATGCAATGCCCTTGCGGCTCAGGATAGCTTCATCCCCGGCACGAACTTCTCGGCCTGGATGCATCGTATTCTGCGCAACCGCTTCATTTCCGATCTGCGCAAGCGCCGTGAGACGACGGATATCGAGGATGTGCCTGCATCGTCCTTTGCGAGCAACGCGACGCACGAAGACAGTCTGGCGCTCAAAGATCTTTCGATGGCGCTGTCTCGTCTGCCTGCCGATCAGCGCGAGGCGCTCGTGATGGTCGTTGTGCAGGGCATGAGCTACGAAGCCCTCGCAGAAGCTACGGGCTGTGCTGTCGGAACGGCCAAGAGCCGTGTATTCCGTGCCCGTCGTCAGCTCGAGGCCTGGATGACCGGCGACCTGCCTGCGAACGACAAGTTGCGCGTCAAGGTTGCTGCTCTCCGCGCCACGCTGGATGATCGTCGCCGCAAGGGACTCAAATCTGACGATCTGTTCACATTCTGATTATCTTTAGCCTAATCAGAAGGCCCTGATGCTGCGACATATTTGCAGAACTTTGAAGGGGAGTGAGGTAACTCATTCCCCTTTGGCGCGATTGGGTCTTTCCTTTTCTTCAAAATGCGATGATTAAATTTCGTTAGTGCAACTCGTCCGGCGACGCATTGTTAAGATCGCATGGGTTGAATTTTTTTGTTGAGGTGAGGACATGACTGGGGGAAAGGACGGCACGCCGGAGAAGCCCCGCCAGGCAGGCCCCAGCAATGAAACAGAAAACCCTTTCGACTTATGGTTGAAGCGAGGGCTTCATCAGCTCTTCGATGACGTTGCAAACGAACCAATTCCTGAGGAGTTACTGCGCCTGATCGAAGAAGATCGTGACGACCGTCAGTCCTGAACGGCAACTTGCCGACAGCGCCCGGCGCCGAACAATAAAAAGGCGCTAGGCTTGAGGCTTCTTCCACTGCACCCATTCAAAGCCGTCGGCCTGAAAACCCGTCTTTTTGATACGGTTGGTTCGCGCGTCATGGCGCTTATCGTCTGCACTTCTGTGCCGCTTGCGACCGTCGCGGGGGTTCTCGCGTGGCACACCTATCTTGCGACCTCAGACAACAGCTTTGAGCGCACCAAGGCCGATGCGGTAAGTGCGAGACATGAAATCGCCGCGGATCTGGGCCGGGCACAGGGGGCGCTGGAGACCCTGGCACAGATTACCCTCCACGAGGAGATTGCGCCCCGGGCTTTCCAGCTCGTCCAGTCTGTCAGCCAGCAACACTATTGCTCGCTCGAGCTGGTCGACCGCGCGGGAAAAATCGTTGCCAGTAGTCGGGGAAACGAAAAGGACGGCAACCCCTGCCAAAGCAATCTTCTTGCTCTTGCCAGTGCCTCACGAGATGCGGTGTCTGAAAAAGAGAGTTTTGCCGAGGGTGACGGGGCTACAGAAGTCGTGATCGCAGGGTCTGCCCTTCTTGTCCGTTCTTCGATACGGCTTGACTATGTTGACCGGACCGGCTCTTCGGTCCCTGGACGGCTGATCGCCTTCCGACCGCTCGTCAATCAGGAATTGGTCTCGACGGCGCAGTATGCGCATGTTTCGAGCGAGCCCGATGTCGGTTCGACCGATCTATGGCTCTTTACGGAGCAGACCCCTCCGGTTGCCCTGACTGCAAGACGGAACGTCACCTCGCCTTGGTCGAGAGAGGTAACAGACCGCTTGCGCGCCGACCTCAAGGTGGGAAGACGGGCCGATCATTTCGAGGCCAATAACGTCTACTACACCCTTATACCGGGTTATGGTCCCACCAGTATCGTTGCTGTCTCGGTTCGAAGCGCAGCTGAGACGCGCGCCTTGCAGCTGTTTCTTGCGCGCGTGATGCTCATCGTCCTTATCCTTGTCGTGGAGTTGCTTCTGGTAGCTCTCGCTGCGCAACGTTATTTGGTCGAACCGCTTGAGAAGCTCGCCTCCAGCGTCTCGGAATGGAGACGACACGGTTCATTTCAACCCGATTTGCCTTTGTCGCTCCCACTTGAAATCCGCCAGATGGAGCGTGCTTTCAGCAGGGCCACAAAACGCCTGGACAGGCATGAGGCAAGGCTCCAGCGCGCAACCAAACAGCAGGATCTGCTCATCAGAGAAATCCACCATCGCGTCAAAAATAATCTTCAGATCGTGGCCTCGCTACTCAACCTGCAAGCGAACCGTATCAAGCTGCCGGAAGCGCGAGAAGAATTCCACCTCGTCCGCGACCGGGTGCGTTCTCTGGCGACTCTCCATCGTTATCTCTACCCTGAAGGTGGGCTCTCATCGCTCGATATCAGAGCCTTTATGGAGGAGCTTGCAAGCCAGATTTTTACGGCGAACAATCATGCCAATAAAGGACGTATCAGTCTTTCATTAGACATCCACGATGTGCCCATCACGCCCGATCAGGCCGTACCGCTCTCCCTCATCGTGACAGAGATCGTCACGAACGCGCTGCGGTACGCGTTTCCTGAGGGAAGAGCTGGATCTGTCCGTATACAACTCCATCGTGTCGATGAGACTGCCCTTTTGCTGATCGAGGATGATGGGGTGGGGCTGGCTTTCCCATCGGAGGGCGAAAAGCGCGAAGGGATAGGTTTGCAACTCGTGCGCGGATTTGCCCGTCAACTCGGTGCTACGCTGGACATCATTTCAGAGCAGGGGACCGTCTATCGGCTTGTATTCCCCGTCCACGTTCCGCGCCGCAACCTGGCCTAGACCGGCCTCGATATCCCGGCGCAGTATCGTGCAATAGGCTCAGAGTTGCCAAGGCGCGAGCGCCACAGGGCGAGTGAGATCTTGAAAATATATGGACAAGCATGCGCTTTGGCGCATTGAGTGATAGACCGCTCATCTAATTCTTTACCCGACGAGTGGTCGTGGACAGGTCTGTGGGCAGACGATCGGATTACTCGTCTCAGAAAAACGTGCTCAGCGAGCCATTGCTAGCAATTTCGAAATAAATCTTCCTGTATCATATCCTGATTCTCAATCTTCCTTTTCGATTGCGAATTTCTGAGGCGAAGTTTTCCAGCAAAATTAACGATATTTTTTCAACCCGCACGTTGTCCGTTTGGGTGATCCTTAAACTTTAACGAAAAACACCTTGATTTCATCAACCTATTGACGCAACCAGAAAAAAAATAGCAAAGTCTTGTTGCGCATCGTTAGTGCGTTGCTCAAATCCTGAGAGATCATTAATGCTCCGTTCCATGGTCAGGCGCCAATTTTGCCGTGACTCAATTCTTGCTGCAGCGTCCTTCGGTATCGCCGGGGAGGCTTTTGCGCAGACGCAAGGACTGGGCGACCCTGATTGGGAGCTTTACAAGAAAAAATACCTGTGCCCCGAGGGACGCATCGTGGATACGGGGAACCAGGACGTATCGCATTCGGAAGGGCAGGGATACGGGCTGCTTTTTGCCTCGACGTTCAACGATCAGGCTGCGTTCGACCAGATATGGGCATGGACGAGAGATAATCTCAAGCACAAGGACGGCAGCCTCCATAGCTGGAGATGGACGCCAACAGCACCTCATGTGAGTGACACAAACAATGCGACGGATGGTGATCTTATGATCGCCTGGGCATTGCGCAGGGCCGCGATCCTGTGGCGGTCGGAAGCCTATCTCGACCAGGCGAAGGCCATATTGCATGACCTGGCCGAAAAATGCGTGCGCAAGGTTGGCAGTCGCCTTGTTTTATTGCCCGGTATGAAAGGGTTTGACCGACCGAAATCGGTCATCATCAATCTTTCATACTATCTGCTGCCAGCACTCGACCGCGCGGTACTGCTCGACCCGTCTGGGCCCTGGAAAAGCGTCAGCGAGCACGGACAACAACTACTCCAGAGCTGCCGTTTCGGTTTGTGGGGCTTGCCGCCTGATTGGCTTGCGATTGATCGAAAGTCAGAAAGGCCGGTTCCCGCTCCCGGCTATCCCCCCCGGTTTTCGTACGATGCGATACGGATCCCGCTCTATTTCAGATGGGGCAAGCGTCTCCCGGCCACGCTGACGCAGTCGCTTTACGCCGTGAGCCAGAACTACTCGATGACAGCGCTTCCTGCATGGGTCGATCTCATGACGGGTGAGCGCTCGCCCTATAACGCGCCTCCCGGTTTCAGGGCAGTTTATCTGTTCGCGCTTAACGGCTCGGACGCTCTGTCGGATCTGCCGAACATCAAGGAGAGTAGTGATTACTACTCATCCTCCCTGACACTCCTCGCAAGAATAGCCTCCATGGAGATGGTTTGATGCCCGATACATTCAAAATACTTCATGAATCATTTTCTGAGCCCTTGCCAGTGACGGAGGATGAAGGCTTCCATGACTTTAACGCCCTGTCGCGCATTGCTGCTGCGGGTGAGCCCCTAAGCGAGCCTGTTCCGGTGCCCGAGCCCCCGCGTGTAACGCCACCCGAACCTCCGGCGTCATACCGGCACACCTCCCCACAGGTGACGCAACCCCAACCGGAAGCGCCTGAGAAGCCAGTCTGGGAAAAAACACAGATAGAGCCGCCCGCAGCGACAGCAGCTCCACAAGCGCAACCTGTGCAAAGGGAGGTTGTGCCACCCACGGGAGCGGTTGCGTCAGCGGGGTCAGGCACGCAGGCAGATGATGCCTGGCGTGATCTGCCGCTTCAGAATCTATTGGCACGACTGCGCACCAGTGTTCCTGTCGTGAACGACACACCTAAACGACTGCATGGAATGTTTCGCCGCTGAAATAGTTCATTTTCCAAAACAAGCGGAAGCAAGAATAAAAGTATGACTCTGATCTGCGTAGCCTCTCCGAAGGGCGGTGTTGGTAAAACCATGTTGGCGGCGCATCTGGCCGATGAGATACGTCGTGCGGGTGTTCCACATGTAGTCGCCATCGATCTCGATCCACAAAACGCGCTCAGGCTGCATTTTGGTGTCCCCATGGCGCACCGATACGGCCTGTCGAGCTGCATTGCCGCTGGCCGTTCGTGGGAAGGCGCACTGATGTCGACCTCTAATGACATCCAGCTTTATCCGTTTGGGTCCCAGCCTTTGCACGCTCAGGCGGAGTTCGAAGAGGCCATCAGAAACCGTCCCGATCTCATCGCCTCCGAGGTCGCACGCCTGAGCGAACGCAGTGATACTGTTGTGATTGTCGATACCTCGCCGGGTTATTCGGTCGCCTTTTCAACGATTTTGCCGATCGCCAACGTCGTTGTTACGGTCATGACGGCAGAAGCCTCCTGTATCTCCCTCCTGCCCGATATCCATGCTGCCAGCTGTTATGGCATTCCGGCGGCCGAGGCCGCTCACTTCACACACCGTGTCATTGTCAACCGGTTTGACCCGCTGAACCGCGTAGGCGCCATGGCGCTGCCGCAGATCGTGCGTCGTATCGGTCCGATGCATCTCGGGACGATCTGCCGGGATGAGCATGTAGGGGAGGCTTTTGCGAGCCAGCGCCTGGTTCAGCATTATGCGCCTTATTCGAGGGCTGCGGCTGATCTGGAGCTTGTGGGTACGCGGTTAATCCAGACCATCACCAATCTGCATTGAGGCGAGGTCGCAGATGAAGCACGTACGCCATAGCATCGCCTTCCTGGAATCATGGATCGATGATGCGCATCATTCGCCTGCGCGCACAGCCATAAAGACAGGGCTAATTTCCTTCGCCATTCTCTGCATGGTGATTGCGGCGTTCGTGCACCTTAATCTTGCCGGACAGACAATCGTCTGTATCTTCGGCATCGTTCTCTTCATGCTCGTCAACAGGCATCCGGGACCTCGTGCCACGCTTGTTCTGAAGGGGCTGTCGATCATTGTATCGCTGCGCTATCTCAGCTGGAGACTGACCGAGACGCTTAATTTCAGCTCATGGACGCAGTCGATACTGGGCAGCGTGCTCGTCCTTGCTGAGATCTACGCCTTCGTCATGTTGATCCTCAGCTACTTCCAGACGCTTCATCCGCTGGGGCGTGAAGTCACCCCCATGCCCAAGGACATCACGACCTGGCCAAGCGTTGATATCTATATCCCCACCTACAATGAAGAGCTGCGCATCGTTCGCCAGACGGTACTAGCCGCCCTGGGCATCGACTGGCCCAGAGACAGAATCAACGTCTATCTGCTCGATGATGGTCACCGCGAAGAGTTCCGTGAATTCGCCGAAGCCTGTGGCGCAGGGTATATCGCCCGTTCCGAGCATAATCATGCCAAGGCAGGCAATCTCAACCATGCCATGCAGCTGACGAAGGGTGAGCTGATCGCAATTTTTGATTGCGATCATATCGCTAGCAGAACATTCCTGCAGGAGACCGTTGGTCCGTTCCTGCTGAAGCCCCACCTCGCGCTCATTCAGACCCCGCATCACTTCTATTCGCCAGATCCGTTTCAGCGCAACTTCTCTCACGGTGCCGTTGTGCCACCTGAGGGAAATCTGTTCTACGGGCTCATCCAGGATGGCAATGATTTCTGGAACGCAACCTTCTTCTGTGGCTCATGCGCCGTCATCCGGCGCACTGCGCTTGAGGAGATTGGTGGGGTGGCGGTCGAGACCGTAACCGAAGACATGCACACGGCGCTCAAGCTGCAGCGTCGCGGCTGGTCGACTGCCTATCTTGCCAAACCGTTGGCGGCCGGGCTTTCCACCGAGCGTCTTATCCTGCACGTCGGTCAGCGCATGAGGTGGGCGCGTGGCATGTTGCAGATCATGCGCCTGGACAACCCCCTGACCGGGCCGGGGCTCAATTTCGCGCAAAGGCTCTGCTATTTTGCGGCCATCGCCAGCTTTCTGTTCGCCATTCCGCGCCTTATCTTTCTGACATCGCCCATGGCGTATCTTCTATTCAATCAGACCCTTATTGATGCCTCGCCGTTCGCGATCGCGATCTACGCCATGCCGCATCTCATACACAGTGTTCTCACATCGGCCCGTACAAACAGGAACTGGCGTTATTCACTGTGGAGTGAAGTGTATGAGACGACACTGGCGCCGTTCCTTGCGCGTGTGAGCGTCATGACGCTTATCTTCCCCCGTCGCGGTAAATTCAACGTCACCGAGAAGGGCGGATTGCTGGACCGTTCCTATCTCGATTGGAGCGCTGTCTATCCGAACGTCTATCTCGCCGCAGCCCTTCTTGCGACGCTCGGAGTAGGCCTGTTTCGCCTCGCACATACCCATCACGACACGATCGTCTCGAACGCGTTGCTCATGAATATCGTGTGGATCACGGTCAGCATCGTGATCGTGCTTGCGGCTATCTCGATTGGACGTGAGTCGATGCAGATCCGTCGCAGCCATCGCGTCGAGATGGTCGTGCCTGTTACCGTTTGTACGGCTGATGGCCGAATGTTCCAGTACACCAGCGAGAACATGTCCAACGGCGGCGGCATGTTGCATGGGCACGCCCCGGTTGAGGCGCTACCCGACGACAGCCTGATCACCGTGCTCGTACCAGACCGCAACGAGACCTATGCGCTGCCTGCAAAGGTCATACGCGCCACATCACAAGGCACGCTGGCGCTCAGCTGGGCCACAACAACAATCATACAGGAGGCCCAGATCGTGCGAGTCATATTCGGTCGTCGGGACGCATGGGCCAGTTGGGCCGATTACAAGCCGGATAGCCTGCCGCGTTCAATTCTTCTCCTCCTGCGCAGTATTGTCGATCTCTTCAAGCCAGCGACCTTTCGCAAGAAAAAGCGCGGCGTGGCGCTGAAACCCCGTATCGTACAGGCGGTTCCACAGAAGACTGCCGTGGTGGTGCGCCCCAAAGCCGGGCTACTACAGGCCCTTCTACTTTCGCTCGGGCTGGGTACGACATTCACGGCTTCGATGGCGCATGCTCAGCAAAACCCGGCTGAGCTTCCCATGCCGACCGGGGTACCTGCCGCAGCAGGTGCTTCGATGTCGGCACCTGCTGTTGGACGTCAGGCTCCAAATATCCCCCCCGCCAACGTTTCTCCAGCACCGACTGCTGGCGCTGCGCCAGCGGGGCCAACGGCTCCGGCCCCGGCAACCCCGGAACCGCAACCTGCCGCCGAACCAGTTGCAAACCCGGTACTATCTCCTGCTGCTGATCTGCCTGGTCCCGCACGGGAAGAGCTTGAGAATGCGCGGACGACGTCATGGAGCTTCACCCAGCTTGGGAGTGCCGACACTCTGATCATGACGCCATGGATTCCAATCCAGGGCCTCAATTTTGGTATCCCATCCTCGGAAGTCGTCACGGCAGCGACACTGACCCTGCACGGCTCAATGTCACCCGATATGCTGCCCGCGGGCAGTGGTGTGACGATTTTTCTCAACGATCAGTTCATCGGCGTTATTCATCCAGACAAGGCCAAACCGCAATTCGACGGCCTGACTTTCACGGTAAATCCGCTGTTTTTCAAAGAGCACAATGTGCTGACGTTCCATTTCGCGGGTCAGTACACCCTGAGTTGTGGCGATCAGACCAGTGCCCTTCTCTGGGCAAAAATGCTGGGGCAATCGAGCCTGTCTATAACGTCGGCTCCCCTGCCGCCCTCGCGCGACCTCGCGACACTGCCCGCGCCGTTCTTCAACGACGCAGTCCTGACGCCAGCCCGTGTTCCCTTCGTCATTGCGCGCCAGAGTTCGCCTCAAACGCTTGAGGCGTCAGCCATCCTTGCATCCTGGTTCGGTGCCCTCAGCGATTATCGCGGCGCCTCTTTTCCTGTTCTTTCGCAATTGCCCCCCTCGGGTGGTGCCGTCGTTGTCGGGCCAGCCTCTGCCCTGGGCACGCTCCTGTCCGGCCAGGCGCCTGTTTCAGGACCCACCATTATTGAAACAGTGAACGCGAATGACGCGTTTGGCGCAGTCCTGATTGTCACGGGACGTACGGATGACGAGGTCGTCGCTGCCGCGAAGTCAATCGCGTTCGCAAGTAAGGGCTTTCCGCACGAGTCTCGTATCAACGCCCCGGTAGTCAGTATCGAACCGCGCAAGCCTTACGACGCGCCTGGTTTCGTATCGCGGACTCAACCTATACGGATCGGAGACCTCGTATCGCTTTCGAGCCTTCAGGGTTATGGCTATGTGCCTGGGACGATATCCGTACCCTTCCGCACGACCCCGGACATCTATACCTGGCGTGCCCATCCGCTCAGCATGCACTTCACTGTGCGTGGGCCACTGGGTACCGAAATCGATCGTCAGCGCTCCCATGTGGATGTCAGCGTCAACGGCATCTATCTGAAAAGCGTCTCCCTCGCTCCCCCTTCGGATCTGCCTCAGTGGCTTCGTCGTCTGTGGCCGGATTCATCCCGAGCCCAATCGGCGCATGTCTCGATTCCTCCCTGGGCGATCTATGGCGCCAATACGCTCGGCTTCTATCTCGAGAGCCGTCCGATCGGGCGTCGTGACTGCAGTGGTATGACGCAGGACCTGCGTATGAGCATCGATCCTGACTCGACCATCGATCTGACGCGCGCCTATCACTACACGCAGTTGCCCAACCTTGCTTACTTCGCAAACTCTGGCTTCCCGTTCACGCGCATGGCTGATTTGTCGGATACGGCAATCGTTCTGCCCGCCAATCATACCGAGGGCGTTGAATCTGCTTTCCTCGATATGGTCGGCATGATCGGTGCGTCCACCCATTTCCCCGTCTCCGGTCTTGGGGTCATCCATGCAGATGCCGTGTCAGAAAACGAGACGCGCAATCTGATCGTCATGGACACGCGAGTATCGTCACCCGCAATCGAGCGTTTCCTGCGTGGTACACCCTACAGCTTCACAGGTTCGACGTTGAACTACACCCGCTCCGGGTTGCTGGAGCCCTTCCGTTTGCTCGCGCGCTCCATGAACGGAAACGACGATGGCGGGCAGGCGAGCACGCTTCAGGCACTCAGCGCCACCACATCATTGGGAGACGGTGGAGCCCTCATCGAACGTCGTTCGCCATTCTCGTCGGATGCCACCATGTTGCTGATGCTCAGCGAGAATCCCCAAGGGCTCGAGCGTCTCATCCAGGCCATGAGAAACCCCAAGACCCAGCCAATGATTCAGGGTGATCTCGCGCTGATCAATGGTTCCCACATCATCGCCACCCGCAATCTGCCGACCTATGCAATTGGCTCTCTGCCATTCTGGTTCTGGCCCGATCTGTATCTCGGTGATCATCCCTTCCGGGTCATTCTCCTGGCGGTGATCGGGGTCGGTCTGGGCGTGTTAATCCTGTTCCGAGTTCTCACCAATCATGCCCGACGTCGCGCCAAGGAATTGCATCGTGACCGCTGATCGCCCCGGACTTCGCAGGAGCGCGCTGCGGGCAGCGCTTCTGGCAAGCTTTGCATCAAGCCAGGCCCTTGCAGATGGCGTGCCAACGGCATCGCCCCAGAATACGCTGTCGGCCGATACCGGGAAGATCCTCCCGGCGGTGGTAAAGCGTGCGCGTTACTGGTTCGAGCACGGGCGCATGGATGATGCGCGCATTGCACTCAATCAGGCGCGGCAATTGGCGCCATCCGACCCCGATGTTCTCGTGCTTGAAGGGCAGATGGACCTGCAGCAAGGCGATATCGCTGCAGCACATCGCATCCTTAAACAGATCCGCGAGCACAGTAATGATCCGGATGCCGGTCGATTGCTCGATATGGATCTGCAGGCGCGTTCGGCCCCGGGAACTGATATCCAGAATGCACGAGCCCTCGCGCAACGTGGCGCGACCACTCAGGCGGCGGCGGCCTATCTCAAGGCATTTCCTGACCGACCGCCATCGCTCTATGCGCTCGAATACTATCGCACCCTTGCGGGCGTGCCAGCCCAGCGCGAAAAAGCACAGATGGGCTTGGCCAAACTCGTGTCAGGTGCGCCGAACAACGTTGAATATCAGATTGCCTATGCGCAATCTCTCGTCTGGGACGAGAAAAATCGCGTCACCGGTATTCAGCGTCTTGAAGCTCTGGCAAAGATGCCCGGCCTCACGGAGGCGCAGAGACAGCAGATCAACTCAACAACGCGGCAATCCGTCCTTTGGCTTCCCGCCACGGCATCATCGGATTCTGTCATCAGCACTTATCTTGCGGCTCACCCGGAAGATAAGGATATTCAGGCTCTTCGCGGGCGTGCGCTCGGTAATACGCTGAAGCCTTTCGAGATAGAGCGGCAAAAAGGCTGGGATGCTCTCAGGGCCAACAATCTTCAGGCAGCGATTGTCTCGTTTCGTCAGGCCCTGACAACAGCGCCCAATGACGCAGATACGTTGGGCGGGCTCGGAGTCACGCTCCTTCGTCAACATCGCGACGCCGAGGCAAAGACCTATCTCGACCGGGCCATGGAAGCCGATCCCTCTTCAGCGACCCGCTGGCGCGCTGCCGAAAGCGGCGCCGTTCTCAATGATTCCTACGCCAAGGCAAATTACCTGTTCAGCCATGAGCGTTATACGGAGACGCTGGCGCTGATCAACCCGATGATCAAACAGTCGCCTGGGCAGTCCTGGCTACGAGCCATGCGCGCCGACATTCTCGAGCGAACCGGTCGTCGGGATGATGCCATCGCGGCTTATGAAGCGCTTATCGCTGCCGAACCCCGTAATGCCTCTTACCGCGAACGCCTTGTCAGGGCGCTTATCGAGGATCATCGGTATGATGAGGCCAGTTCTGTCCTCGCTCAGAGCCCGATCGATAACCCTCAGCTTAAAGCCTTGATCTACGACAGTCAGGCTGAACGCGCCTCGACCCAGACAGATCGGCTCGCAATTTTCCAACGTGCGGATCAGGAGAATGCGCTCTCTCCCTGGTCAAGATTACACTATGCTCAGGCATTGCTTGCAGAAAACCGTCGTGCCGACGCGGAACAGGTGATGGCCCCCCTTACCGAGACCGAGGGGACGAGAGATCCCGCTGCTCTTCAGGCTGCACTGTTCTATGCAGCGCAGACAGGTGATGAACGAACCGTCACCCGATTGCGCGCGCAGGTTCCAGAGCGCTCCATGACACCTGACTTGCGCAGGATACTCCGGCAGGCCGATTTGCGGGCTCAAGTGGCCAACGCACCGACTGATCCTGACTCTGCACGCTTCTATTTCGCGCATCTGCTCGATCAGGGTGACCCGGATGGCAGCCTTGCACAGGTGATTGCCACGACACTGTATGATCGTGGTGACCGTGCCGGTGCATCGCAGATACTGGATCTGCAGATTGCCCGCGCTGGCGGCCATCTCAACGCTGCGCAGCGACTGGCCTATGCGGGGGCCTTCCTGCATATGCGCGATCTCGAGCGCGCTAGGCGCCTATCGATATCGCTCAAGGGCGCAGCGCTGGACGCAACCCAGGCAACGCAGCTCGCGCAAATCGACACGGGTCTTGCTGTCGCGACCTCTGATCACCTCAATGATCAGGGTAACCGTGCCCGTGCCTATGAAGCGCTTGCCCCCGCTCTGGACCGACCGAACCCGCCAGTCTCCGCCAATCTCGCCCTTGCGCGGCTCTACAGCTCGGGGGGGCAGTACGCGCAGGCATACCAGATCACCCTGCAGGCGGTGCAGCATGACCCGAGCGATCTGGATGCGCGGCTGGCGTTGATCCAGACATGTATCTCAATGCATCGCTACGCCGAGGCGAGCGGCTACGTCCAGCAGATGAACGCTATAGCCCCCACGGATCCCAGGAGTTGGTATGCTGCAGCGCAGCTGGATCGGGCGAGGGGCAACATCCGGGCGGCCGTACGTGAACTCGCTCAGGCACGCCTTCTGCGCGTCGAGCAGATTGCGCCTGGCCGCGAGTCCTATGTGCGGCGGTCTAACCCCTTTGCCAGCGAGGATGTGACGCTCCAAAGCAATCAGACTGACCCGCTGATTCGGCAGATGGACAGCGAGCTGACACAAATCAGCGATAGTATGGCGGCCTCTGTCACCATAACCCCTGGTATCGATAGCCGCTCGGGTTCGGGCCTGAATGGTCTCAGCAATGTCACAACGGATGTTGCAGGATCGTTGCCTGTCGGAGGCGGACATATCCGGCTGGCCGCAACACCGACGTTCCTGAGCAGCCGCTCGTACCGCAGCGGGGACGTGAACGGACCACGCGATATCGGGTACAATCCGCTCAATAGCGTTATAGGGGGCGCTCTTAACCAGAGCAGTTCCATGAATGCGACGGGTGTTGCGCTCTCGGGTAGATATGACTGGCGTTGGCTTACCCTCGATGCTGGCACGTCACCTCTTGGCTTCGCGGTGACGAATGTTCTGGGCGGCGTAAGCGTGGCGCCCAAGCTGGCGCGGAACACGATCCTGACAGTTGGAGCCGAACGCCGTTCGGTGCAGGACTCTCTGATTTCCTATTCCGGCCTTCGTGACGCATCGGGCGCCACATGGGGTGGTGTTGTTCGCAACCGGGTTTATGCGCAGCTGGCCTATGGTGATGAAAATGCCTCGCTCTATGCACGCGGAGGTGGATCTTATCTGACGGGGCGCAATACACGCAGCAACACCGGGTACGAGGCGGGTGCAGGAGGACAGATCAGGATATGGGGGCAGGAACGGCCTGATCTGCGCCACAATCTGCATCTCGGGATGGATCTGACGTGGTTCGGCTATGATCGTAACGAATATCAGTTCACGTTTGGTAATGGTGGCTATTTCTCGCCTCAGAACTTCGTCGCGTTTACCTTTCCGGTCACCTACGCTGGGACGTACAAACAAATCGACTGGCGCGTTATTGGTCGTGTAGGATATCAGACCTACCACTCGTCGCGTTCACAAACCTTTCCTGCCAATTCGGATACGCAGGCGTTGCTCGCCAACGTGGCCCCGCTCTATGCGTATCAGGATGGAAATTCCGCCAATGGTCTGACGGGCGGGATTTACGGTGCCATCGATTATCGCATGACACCTAACCTCAAGCTCAGCCTCAACGCCGATTACCAGAAGGCCGGGCCTTGGAATGAGGTCAGAGCTTTTGTTGCAGCCAAATACAGTTTTCTGGGGACGAAATGATCTCGCCTGATTTTTCCCTTTTCATCCATTCTCTTGCCACCGAGCTTGAATTACAGGCAGGCGCCGAGGAGAGTGATGCGCTCCTCTACAGCGTGGGGCGCCGCATGGCTGATCGCCTGCCGCTTCCTGCTTGCGAGACGACCGCGGCGTTCGAACTGGAATGCAACGCCAATCTTGCTCTCATCGGTTGGGGGCAGTTTTCTCTTGGCTTCGATGCGCAGAAAAACGCTCTGCATCTGTCTCTGCACGATTTCCCGCGCACGGGTGCCCTGGGCAAACCGGCGGGCACGTGGCTCGCGGGCTTCTACAATGGCCTTATCACTGGTTGGTTCTCCCAGATGGGCGAAACGGTGAAGCTGCGGCGCGTCGCGACATCCGAGAGCCTTACGATCACTTTCCTCGTTGATGCGGGCAGCTGACGGCTCATTTGGACCGTCTCGGAAGTGTAACTCAAGCTCTGGACGTTGACACCGGAGCGGAGGGTCCGAATGGCCGGGATTGCCAGAAAGACGAAGTGCCAAGTATCCGACACGACGAGGTAGGTACGAGAGCGGATCGCCCCCATCATGCCCGAACCAAGGTGTTTGGGCAGTCCGCAGGCGCTCGGGTGCCGCGATATGCCACCCGCTCCGCTCGGGCTCAATCCAATGCGCGCTGCCGATCTAGAGCGTTTTTTTGCTGCCTGAATCAGCGGGTATTCCCGCTCTGGGGGCAATCTGATCCAAGATGACGGCCGGGATGGAGCCGGCGCCGGATATCGTCACGCACCCTGTCTCTGAATCCACGTGCCCGCGTTGTCGCAGCGGTTTCAAAGGGCCTGTCCCGCCGGCAGGCTGCCGAGCGCTTCGGTGGCAGTTCGGCAAGTGCCGTTCGACGGTGTGTCCTGGCCGCGTCGACTGACAACTCAGCAGCAAAGCCACGCGGTGGGGATCGGCTGTCACACAGGATCGAAGCACAGGCCGACCGGTATCGTGGCGCCGATGGTGCTGGACGGACCGGTCAAAGGCTGTGGCTTCCAAGCCTATGTCGAACGCGCCCTCGTGCCGGATCTGCACCCCGGCGACATCGTCGTCATGGACAATCTCGGCTCGCACAAGGGGCCGGGCGAGCAGGTGGCGATCGAGGCCCTCAGAGTCAGCCCGCGGTTCCAGCCACCCTACAGCCCGGACTTCACCCCGATCGAGATGGCGCTTCCCAAACTCAAGGCCTATCTCCATCGGACCACCGAACGCACCCGCGATGGGCTTTGGGATGGGATCGGCAAACTCATCGATCAGGTCGCGCGCGCAGAATGCGCCAACTTCCTCATCGCCGCTGGATACGAGTCAGATTGGAAGGAAAACGCTCTAATGGGTATCTAAGCCCTGGCGTGTCATCAAAAGAAGGAGAGGAATTGGTATCTGGTCCGAGAGGGAGCCATGCTGAGAGCGAAATCGTAGAATATGCCAAGGAGCACAATCTCAAGGTTGTTGAAATCGGAGCAACAAGACCCGTCTGCGCCTCTTGCCAATCGGTTGTCCAGAAATATACAAATACCTAAACTCTAATGAAGATGGTAAAAAAGTGAGACTAAAAAATATTAGTGCAGTTCTTCATAAATACATCATAAGTGGTGGTGATCTTGTTGGTTTATTCGGTCGAATTTTCTCTTATTGCAGAAAAGAGTTGAATACAAGATTGGAATCGATATCATTTACCGACGAAGTGCCAAAATTTATCTCTGAAACAGAATTCCCAAAAAAAGAAGACTACAAAGAAATTTCTGGATATTATGATGATAAATATTTTTCCTGCGAAGATAGTGGCGATCAGGATATGGATAGTATTTATTTCTCTTTTTCTAGATTCTCTTCTGCATTAGATTATTTTTATCGAGACTTTTCGGTGGAAAATATTGAAGAGGCAATATACGAAATTATCATGTCAACGGAAAATCCAAAATACACCTTGAAAAATATTGAATATAATTTGAATAGTCTTATATCATAGTTTATAGTTATGACATTAATCTATATCCTATGCGTTTTTCATGATTTTCTAGCTTAATTAAATCTAGGTCTTACTTGGTGTCACGATTGCGGCGAGCGGTGCGGCGTCACTCTCGGCCAGTAATGACATTACCCTCAATGGCGGTCGCCTGAGGTCTGGTGGCGATCTGCCGATGCTGGCGGTCATATCGGCATGCAGACGGGCAATCTGGTGATCAAAAGCCCGCAGGATACGGCTCATTACGACAGCCATGCGACATCGGGTGGGGCGAGTATCTCCGTCCCCGTTGCGGGTGTTGGTTAGACGGGTGGCGGCGCGAGTATCGCGCACAGCTCGATCACGGATGAATACCGTTCGACCGGCAAGGACCAGTCCGGGCTCTATGCGGGCGAGGGTGGCTTGGATACAGAGGTGTCGGGCAACACGCATCTGACCGGTGGAGTGATCAGCAGCACGGCGGAAGCAGAGCGCAACCACTTCAGCACAGGCAGTCTGACGGCGGAGAGCCTGGAGAACATCTCGCGCTGGAGTGGCACAAGTGTCTCGGCTGGCGGCGGATATTCGAAGGGCGAGGCGCCAAGCGATGTGCTCAAGACAGGCACGTTTGCGGTGGGTCATGAGGACCACAGCGAGAGCAGCGTCACGCAATCGGTCATCACGGGCAATATCGATGTGCAGAGTGGCAGCACGACCGGGCATTACAGCACCGATCTGGCGAGCGCGAACGGACATCCGGATAATGATTTCGACGCGAAGAAGCTGAACACAACGCTTCAGATCCAGACCGTAGGCCAGACACTGGCAGAGAGTGCTGTTGAGGTTGGCAAGCAGGTATATGATAAATTCCAGGCGGATCGGGGTGTCTCTGGGGGTAGTGGCCGCAATATCAGCGGAAACAACGCAACCCAGGGTGCGGGATCGCACAACTCTAGTGACGGCCAAGCTCAACTAACGGACGGATCTGGTCGGACAAATACGGCCGCCGGAGATCTGGCTGCTTCTTCAGGGGGCTCACCAACGGGGGGCGCTCAGGCGTCAGATAGCAATTCGGGTCATGGGGCTTTTCAGGAAAGGCCCTCAGAGGAAATTACCGTCAGGCCGCCTGAGAAATTCTGGAGCGATGCCCAGCTGACTACGCAGTTGGAAGGATATGAGAACTGGGAGGTGAGGGGCGGAAGAAACAAGCCTTACTCGGGAGGGATGGGAAGCTCAGCCGAAGCGCAGGCTTTCTGGAATGCAAGCGAAAACCGTCTCAGTCAGATCAGCAATCTTCCCGAAGGTTGGGGCCTTATCGGCTCTTTACCTCTGGCTGGCATGCAGGCCATGGATGGGAAGGGCATGGCAGCCCTCGGCACTTTAGCACTTGCTGGTCCAAACTTGGTCGGGCTGGGCTCGCAATTTCGCGTTGTCGCGCTTGGCGCAGGCGGATTGCATGCAGGCGCAGTGTCTGGGGGGATGGGCTCTGGCGTTCTGGCACTTGTCCAGGGAGGCCGCGGCGTTGTTACCGTCGGGGATATCGCAAAAGTGCTGAAATCGCCGCTCACCCAGGGAGAGGCAAGAAACGCATTCAATACCGCTCTGAAAGCCTATCAGGCTTATCAGAATGTAGACGCGACGGCAGGTGAGCACCATCACCCATCCGATCAGGCAAATAGTGGCAGTGGCGCGCAAACTCATTCCGGCCAGCAATCGACGCCAGCCGAAACAGTCGGGGCAGACTCGCTTTCCCCCAACAATGATGAGCCGCCGAGACCAGAGGAGAAGGAAGACCCCGGGAAAAAAGCGAATGAGGTTGGAGCGAGACGCGAACAGATCGTCGCAGAAAAAGTGGGAGGCAGAGTTTCTCGCGAGATAATCAAAATAATACTGGGAGTACGGATATCGACGTTCTGGCGGAGAATGGGGATATCATCGCCGTTGGCGGTCCAGCTAAAGCAAAAAATCTTGGCTCCTTTATGCGAGTGCTGCGCCTTTATAAGGCGGAAGCTGATAAACGGGGTGTACAAGCGTGGGTCTATCTAACTGACAATACAACTGACAGTGTATTGCAGGCGGCTAGGGAAATATTTGGCGATAATGTTAGAACGTTTAGTGAGAAATGAAATGAAAATGTACTGTGAGTGCCGTGTTTCTGGAGAGTATGGCTTGAATATAGTTCTATCATTTCTTGAGGGATATGGATTCAGCGCAGGCGGGCAATTTGCCTTTAAGATAATGTCCGACGATGGAGAATTAGGGGCGATACTGGAAAATAAGGATGAAGTAATTAGAGAAATTATAAACAATAATCATATCAACATAATTATTATAAACAATGATTTTGATAGTTTGTTTTTTCAACTAATAAAATAAGTAATATAATAAAAATAACATTTTCATTTGATGGTTGGACTGTAGAAGACGCTGCAATTATTTCGTCTTCATTATTTTCTCGGCTTGTGACCGATATGTATAGGCAAGTTGATGGAGAATTTTTTAACGCCTATTTTGAATAATATGTTATCTGAGGCGAGGCTTAGAGCCTGTTTGAAAAGTTGCCTGATGAGCATTTCCGGTGCCTCCATCATGCAGCTAACCATAAAAAAAATGGCTATCATCAGAGGTGGACCCGGTTTTTCGGACAGGGGTTTAAGCTATAGACCAGCCTGAGAGGGGACGGATTTATGGGCAAGGTTACGCGCAAGAGGTATTCGGGCGAGTTTAAGTCTCGGGTTGCGCTGGGGGCGATCCGGGGCGAGCAGACGCTGGCGGAACTGGCATCGAAGTATGGTGTGCATCAGACGATGATCGCCCAATGGAAGCGCCAGGCGATTGAAGGCATGGCGGCGACGTTTTCCGGCAAGCAGGCACCCGAGGCGACAACCAGTCCGGTCGATGTGGAGAAACTCCGGTGCTGTCACATTAACTGCGGCGTGTTAGATGCTGGTGATGAGAGCGTCATCTGTGAGCTACAAACGGCACCGATTTCCTCGCGAGCTGATCGCTCATGCTGTGTGGTTGTATTTCCGTTTCCCTCTGAGCTTTCGCCTTGTGGAAGAGATGCTGCTTGAGCGGGGCATTGTCGTTTCGTATGAGACGATCCGTCGATGGAGCCTGAAGTTTGGAGCGGCCTATGCCCGCTCCCTGCGTCGCAAGGCGGCGAGACCGGATGATATCTGGCACCTGGACGAAGTGCGGATCGTGATCCGTGGCAAGCCTCACTGGCTGTGGCGCGCAGTCGATCAGGACGGCTATGTTTTCGACGAGATCCTACAAACCCATCGGAACGCCAAAGCGGCAAGACGTCTGTTGACCCGGCTCCTCAAACGGCAGGGTTTGCGCCCCAGTCGTATGATCACCGACAAACTCAAATCCTATGAAGCAGCGAGGCGCAACATGCGTCTCTCGATCCGGCATCTCTCGCATAAGGGTCTGAACAACCGGGCGGAGAACAGCCATCTTCCCCTGCGAAAACGTGAGCGCATCATGCAGAAGTTCCGATCACCAGGCGGGTGTCAGCGCTTCGTCTCTGTCTTTTCGGCCATTCGTAATCTCTTCGTCCCGTCCGCCTCCATCACCACCGCCCTTTCTCGGCATATCCACCGCCTCAGGGCTCTCGCCCAATGAAGCAACGTGACCGCTCTTAGCGCCTGAAGATCTCTTTCTCGGGCGTCGCCTACCTCACATCAGTTAACGTGACAGCACCGTATGGACACATACATTGGGTTCGACTCTGCTTGGACGGACAAGCAAAAATCATCAGGGGCTATTTGTGCAGTGACTATGGACGGATCCAAGCTGCACGCCTTTATTCCGCCGCGGCTAGCCACTTTCTCCGAAGCACTCGAATTCATCCGCTCGGCGAGAACGGAGGGTGTAACTCAGCTCGCTTTGGATCAACCCACGATTGTCCCTAACCTTTCTGGCAGTCGCCCGGTCGAGAAGGTGGCTGGGTCGGTTATCGGTTGGATGGGCGGCGGCGTGCAGCCGTCGAACCGTGGTAGAACAGGCATGTTCTGCGATGCTTCCCCTATCTGGAAATTCCTCCAAACCTTGAACAGCGTGGAAGACCCGGAGGAGGCACGCGTAGCCAGGCATGGGCTCTATCGTATGGAAGTGTTTCCGGCCCTTGCACTGGCATCATTCGATCCGGGGTACTTTGGTCGTCTGGCTGCCCCGAAATACAATCCTGTCATACGCAAAAAATTCCGTCTTACGGACTGGAAGCGTGTCGCACGGGCAGCCGCTCGCGAGGCCGAAATTTATCAGTGCGCTGCGGTAGCGGAGTGGTGCCGGGAGGCAGAAGCATTTGGGACACCTCGCAAGGCAGATCAGGATCGGCTTGATGCCATCTTGTGCCTGTTGATTGCACTGCGCTGGAGGCTGATGCCTCGCGAAGCATCTATCATGCTCGGTGACCTGGCGAATGGCTACATAGTCGCACCTTGCAGTCCACAAGTACGCGAGCGTTTGCAGAGGGCAGCTCAGCAACGGTCAGTCAAGGTTGATGGACGGGCCCGATGAAGAAGCTGTCTTGTGACCACTGTGTTCCCGGACCTTGGACATCGCTGCGAGCACCGTCGTTACTTCCTGGCAGATCCCCGCCTGGCGTACGCAAGTCATCTTCACCAAAAGATATATGGCCGTGATTTGCAAAGGGCGTTGGGGCGGGTGTCACTTCTCTCGCTCCGATCGGGCCGCCTGTATCCCTCGCAAGCAGATCACGACAGAGCGGATCGATGCCAGCCAAACTACGCCTGAAGCGCAGGCGCGCACGACGTAGTTTGGCCCATCCGCTACCGGTTCGCGCCTAACAGACCTATTTTCGATGACAGAAAAAATCGGAAGTAGGAAAATGGCGGAAGACCGCCAATTTCCGTCTATCGGCAATCTTATCTCGCTACGCGTTATCGACCGATTCGATCGGCAAACGACGACCGGCGTCGGCGGTTATCTTTTGAGCGTTTTAGCGCCCAGTCCTCTAGTGCGAGCATTGCCGAGTTCTCGCATCGCAGAACGGAGACATCAGCCTTGAACCCGTCTCGGGCGATCCACTCGAACATCAGACGGAAATCCTCGGGCAGGCGCTCTCGCATGACGTAGGGGATCGTAAAGCCGCGACTAGGGCGTATCCTGGCTTTCCTCAGGATTGAGGCTGCTGAGCGAGCCGTCAAACTATCGCCTGCAAGTTCTATAGCTCGACTAAGGTAATGGTCAGGTTTTTGGAACGCCTCTGCGGCGAACCAGGCAACATCCTGCACCGAGACAAGCTGCATGGCCTGATCCGGCCCCAGATAGGTCTTCATCATGGACAGCATAGTGATCCGAAAGATCAGGCTCGAAAAGTTTTCCATAAAGGCCGCTGGACGCAGAACCGTAGCCGGCAAGTTCAGTGACGCAATGTGCTGCTCAATCGCCCATTTGCTCTCGAAATGGGGAACGCCGCTCCGTCGCTCTACCCCGCCTGCGGAGCATTGGACGAAGTGCCGTACACCAATATCCTTGGCGAGGCTGGCAAGCCTCTTCCCCTGTCGCTCTTCGCCAGCTGGACCGATCTTCATGGGCGATTGGACAGATAGAACGCCCTCAGCCCCATCAAGAGCCAATCGAAGGGAGTGTTCTTCGTCCAGATCACCATGGAAGGTTTCAACCCCAAGCTTTGCCAGAGCAACTGCTTTTGGCGCCTTCAGATCACGAACAAGCGCGCGTAGGCGCCAGTGCCCTCGACGTTGCATCTCACGGATCGTGGCGCCGCCTTGTTGTCCGGTCGCGCCCGTAATCAGAATGACTGGTTTTGACATCTCGGTCCCCTTACTGAAGAGGCACGATAAGCCGTTCCCGTTGGACAGGGCAGGTGCGTCATCGTAGACGTCTTGTTCCATATATGGAACACGAGCCCATGAACTCAGATGATCTCGGCAGCTTTCTGCGCATCGCAGAGACCATGAGCCTCAGCGCGGCCTCGCGCGCCACGGGAACGCCTAAATCATCGCTAAGCCGGGCATTGTTCCGTCTGGAGAGGGAAATCGGGGCAAAGCTGTTCGAGCGCGGCCCGCATGCCCTCAGACTGACCGAGGCCGGGCGCATACTCTTGATTCATGCTAGACGCGTCGTGGACGATCTGAATGAGGCTACCGCGGCCCTCGATGGGGTGACGGGGCAACCTCGAGGCGTTCTGAAGATCAGCGCGGCAACGACGTTCGCAATCGGGCTGGTGGCGCCGATGCTGCCGCATTTTCTGCGAGACTACCCTGATCTGCGCGTTCATCTCGAGGCCGAGAACCGGATCGTCGATCTGGCGAGGGAGGATGTCGATGTGGCAATCCGGATAGGGGCAATGGCTGACTCCGACCTGATCGCCAGCAAGCTGGGGAGGATCGAATTATGGCCCTGTGCCGGGCCGGCCTGCCTCTTGGAAAGAGGTAGGCCCCAAACGCCGCAGGACCTGGCCAATCACGAGTTGCTTGGGTGGACCGATCAACCGTCGATCTGGCGTTTTACGGATAACTCGAAGTGCGAGCATCGCGTGTCCGTTAATGTTCGATCCGTCATCCCGGAGCCCGCCGTCCTGCAGGTCGTCCTTGAGAGCGGGGGAGGTGTCGGGCGTTTGCCTGCCTTCTTGGCAATCCCCTTAATCGAGCAGGGTCGGCTTGTGAGACTGCTCCCCGATTATGAAGCGGAGACGGTGGAGGTACATGCGGTCTACGCAGCGCATCGAAGCCTTTCCTCCAAGGTCCGGGTATTTATTGATGCTTTGCGCGCACATATGACAGGATAATCGCCCATATCCTCCCGTGGGACACAGCTTATCCGCAGCAAATGCGAACGCTATATGACATCATCTTTGCCTACCGTCGCCCCGACGCTGTTTGACACTTCGCTAGGATCAGAACCCGATTACGCCCCGGAAGGGTCGACCTGTGGCTTTTGACCACAGGCGTAGGGCCCTCAGTTCGGCTTTGCCATGTCGCCTTTCGAGTCATTGCTCATCGCGTCATGTTCAATCGGGTCGTGCTTCATCGCACTGCCCATCTTGTTCTTCTTTTCCATACCCTCTGACTTCATCATGCTGCCATGCTTGCTCATGGACTGCTTCGACATCCCGTGGGGCGCCATTTTGTCCTTCGTCATGGCGTGCTTCTTCATGCTGTCGGAGGACATGTCACCGTGGGACATGCTGTCATGTGCCATAGCGCCCTGCGACATCGTCCCTTGTGACATGGTGTCCTGAGCGAAGGCAGGGGCTCCCAGCAGCATTGTCGAAGAAAAGGCACAGGCAAGTGCGAGTGTACGAAAAGACATGATTACATTCCTGGATCGGTTCAAGGGATCGGACAATGGACGCGCCAGCTTCCGATATCTTTTCTTTCGCCTCAGCCTTGCCGCAGGTTACATGCCTGCGTGATTTTTTATGAGCCGCCGAACCAGTCATAGCCCTGGTCTTCCCAATATCCGCCCGGGAAATGGTTCGTGACCTCGATAGAGGCGAGATATTTCGGGTTTTTGTAGCCGAGTTTTGTAGGGATGCGGATTTTCATCGGGGCGCCATAGGCGGGTGGGAGAGGGTTCCCGCCGAAATCCAGCGCCATGATTGTCTGCGGATGAAGTGCCGTCGCCATATCGATACTCGTGCTGTAATCATCAAAACAGCGGAAATTCACATATTTTGCCCGTAGATCGGCCCCGACATGCTGCAGGAATACAGAGAGCGGAACCCCCGACCAATCTCCGATAGCGCTCCACCCCTCCACGCAGATATGTCGCGTGATCTGCCTTTTCTGCGGCAGGGTACGAAACCGGGCGACGGACCAGGGGCTCTTGTCTGAAACAAGCTCGCTCACCTCCAGCCGCCAGGATGAAGTCTCGACGAGCCTTATGTCGCCCTCGTCATAATAGGCATTGAATGGAAAGGGATGTGTGATGCGTGACGGGTCAAATTCCCTTGCGAGGCGCTGACGGCTGAAAAGAAGCGCCTGCATCCGGTCGGTGAAACGTGACATCAGGCTGAGGGCGTGTTCCACCGACGCATTATCGTCCAATGCGCAGCCTGACAGCAGGGAAAGCCCACCAAGCGAAAGACTGTTCCGCAGGAAGAGCCTGCGTTCGAGCTTGCGCAACTCAGGCGCGACACCGGCGCGGTCGATTTTCGGCGGGCTCATGATGCGCTCTCCTTGTCGCTATCTGGCATACGTCGCCCGAACACCATGCCCCACAAGGTGGCAGGCACCATCAGGGCAAGCGCGACATGGAGCAAAAGAAAGCCCACAATCAGGCTCATCATGGCAAAATGGATGCACCGGGCAATGTCGTAGCCTCCGAACAACCAGGTCAGCCATCCAAGTTGCACGGGTTTCCAGATCGAAAGGCCCGTCGTGACCGTCAGCACAGCCACCACAAGCACGACCGTGTAGAGCGCACGTTGCACGGCGTTGTAGTGACCGGCCTTGTGGGAGAGCTTCAGGCGCAGGGCTTGCCCAATATCCCTCACCACAGATCGCGATCCTGCGGGGCGCAGGTCATTGCGAAAATGCCTGCTTGCGGCGCCATACACGACGTAAACCAGCCCCGCCCCCATCAGCACCCACATGGAAGCAAAATGCCAGGCAATGCCGCCGCCAAGCCAGCCTCCAAGAGTGATGGCAGCGGGGAATTCGAAAGGCAGGATAGGGGAGGCGTTGTAGATCTGCCAGCCACTACCAATCATGACGAGCATGGCAAGCGCGCCTGCCCAATGGGTGAGGCGTATGATCGGTGCGGGCGCGCGTCGCGATCGTGACATGGCAGTTCGTTCCCTGAGTCTTCTGGAGGCTGGCAGAGCTTCCTTCGTGCGCAGGCCCCTAAAAGTTACGGCACGGAACGAAAAAAAAACAGTGTGGCTGCCCGTAACCTCTGCACGGTGCAGCACGAAGGATGGAGTGAAATTCAGCAAAAGGGCGAAGTTCATGACATCGCGTCGACAATTCTGCCTTGCTTCAGTCTGTCTGGCTCTGTCGGGCCGCGCCTGGGGCGCAGAACCTTATCCCGTGACGCATAGTGCTGCTGAATGGCGGCGCCTGCTCACACCGGAGCAATTCGAGATTCTGCGCGAGGCTGGCACAGAGGCACCCTGGTCCAGCCCGCTCCTGAACGAACACCGACAGGGGCGGTTTGCCTGCGCAGGCTGCGCAACGCCGGCATTTGACTCACGCAGCAAGTTCGAAAGCGGGACGGGCTGGCCAAGTTTCACGGCAGCGCTGCCCCATGCTGTTCAGGAGCGTGGGGATGACAGTCTTGGCATGGAGCGCACGGAGGTACGGTGCGCGACATGCGGTGGTCATCTTGGCCATGTCTTTGATGACGGTCCCCAACCGACCGGATTGCGCTACTGCATGAACGGCGCAGCCCTTACCTTCAGGCCAGTCTGAAAGTTCGCATGATGATCAGAAAAAACGTGCTTGGCGTCGCGCTCGCCACATTCAGCCTTTATGGAATTCTGCACGAGGCTACCTCAAGGGCGTCTGCCTATCCGACCTTGCCTGAGCCCGTTATCGTGGCAAAGACCGGTAACGACAAACCCATCGGGCAGATGACGGCATCCCCCGATGATTCCCGTCCGGGGATGACCCCATCCAGCGTCGTTTTTGCGGGAGGGTGTTTCTGGGGGGTGCAGAGCATATTCCAGCATGTGCGAGGCGTCACAGCCACCCGAGCCGGATATGACGGTGGAGCGCGTGACACGGCCCAGTATGAACGCGTCAGCGAAGGCGATACCGGTCATGCGGAATCGGTTGAGGTCGAGTATGATCCCACCCTCGTCAGCTTTGGCACGCTGATGCGGATATTCTTCACCGTGGCACTGGACCCGACGCAGATCGACCAGCAATTCCCCGATACGGGGCCACAATACCGTTCCGTCATCTTCACGCGCACAGCGCAACAGGCGCGCGAGGCAGAGGCCTATATCGCGCAGCTTGATGCCGCCCATATCTTTGCCCAGCCCATTGCAACGCATGTTCAGCCTGACAAGGCGTTTACCGGGGCGGAAAGAGAGCATCAGAATTTTGCCGCGCGTTATCCGCATAATATCTACATCTAGACCTATGATGCCCCGCGGCTGGACGCACTGCGTGCCAGCTTTCCGGCAAGCTGGCGGACAGAGCCGGTCCTCGCACTTTCTACGGCACCTGGGTCTTTACGTATGTCAAATGATAGCGGTAGGAAATGATCTCCGGTCACGCATGAAGGCAGCAGATTTTTGACAGAAGCGGATTGGAGCCGTTGGATGGAGGCCGCGCAGGCAGGAGATGCACAGGCTTATCGCCTGGTGCTGGGCGAGGCACAGGCATGGTTGCGTCGTTTTTTCCTCAAACGCCTGCCGCTTTCAATGGTCGATGATGCCGTGCAGGACACCCTTATGGCGGTGCATGAGAAGCGTCACACCTTCGATCCTTCCCAGAAATTCGGCCCGTGGATTGCGGCCATTGCGCGTTACAAATGGATTGATCGCCTCCGGGCCGCGAGACGTACACAAACGACCCTGCTTGATGAGACGGTGGCTGTGGGCGATCACGAGGAACAGGTGACCACGGCTCATGCACTGGAAAAGCTTCTGGCGCAGTTGAAGCCGGGGCCAGCAGAAGCGATCAGGTTGGTGAAGTTGCAGGGTTTGAGCATAGAGGAGGCAGCACGTCGCACAGGGCAATCCGCGACGCTGGTGAAGGTCAATATCCATCGTGGGTTGAGTCGTATGAGCACGCTGGTGATGGGAGGCAATGATGGTGAATGATCCCCTGATCGAGCAGTTTGTAACCGATCTTCGCCCCGTCCGGAGGCGCTCGCTCTGGCGCGATGCCTTGACCCTCGCGGTTCTCGCCGGGGTCGAGATTGGTGCAGTGCTCGGGTTTGGCCTGATGCGCCCTGACATGCCCCATGCCATGCACATTATGAGCTTCTGGTGGAAGGCAATCGGGCTGCTGCTGATCGTCGGGCTGGGCGGCGCTTCGGCGCTGGTCTCGCTCGACCCGACGCGTTCGCCCCGGCAGGGGCTGCGTTGGCTGGGCGTGACCGCTCTTGTTCTTTTTGCTCTTGGCTGGCTTGTGGACGCGCTTCAGGCTGGGCCAGAGGCCTTATGGCTCAGGCTTGATCCGGCGCACGGCATGGTCTGTGCACGCAAGATCGTAGAGCTTGCTCTGCCCGCTGTCCTCGCGCTGGGTGTTATCGTGCGCCGCGGCGCACCGGTTGATGTGCGCGGAACGGCGTGGGTTACTGGCATTGCCGGCGCGGCTTTTGGTGCGCTCGTCTTTGCTCTTGCCTGCCCCTTTGATGACCCGCTTTATCTCGTCGTCTGGTATTCATTGGCCTGTGCGCTGGTGGCCTGCAGCACGCGTCTGGTATTGCCGTGGCTGATACGCTGGTAGTTCCGGGCGATGCGGGGTGCATCGCCTGATGCGGCGGGGTGGAAGCGATCAGATCGCGCTGTCTTTCGGCAACTTGTCCTGCGTTCTAAGCTCGAAATCCGAGCTGTCATGGCGTTCGCGAAGCTGGGAAGAGAGCGGGCCTGAGAGCCTGTTCACCATCCGGCCCCGCTGGACAGCAGGGCGCTCAAGCAACCGGGCTGACCACGCCTGCACATGGGAATACTCCTGAACGCTCAGAAACTGTGCAGCATCATTATAGAGCCAGCCTTCAACAAGGCCGCCATACCAGGGAAAGATCGCCATATCGGCGATTGTATAGGTGTCGCCTGCTATATATTCATGCCTGGCAAGCTGCCGGTCGAGAACGTCCAGCTGGCGTTTGGTCTCCATGGCAAACCGGTTGATTGCATATTCGATCTTCTCAGGGGCGTAGGCATAGAAATGGCCAAAGCCGCCGCCGAGATAGGGTGCGCTGCCGACCTGCCAGAAAAGCCAGTTCAGACAGGCCGTACGCGATGGAACATCCCGAGGCAGAAAAGCCGCGAATTTCTCGGCGAGATAAAGCAGGATCGATCCTGATTCGAAGACGGGCAGGGGGGTGCCCCCGCTTTGGTCAACCAGCGCCGGGATCTTGGAATTCGGGTTGATGGCTGTAAAGCCCGATCCGAACTGATCGCCATCCCCTATATTGATCAGCCAGGCATCATATTCCGCCCCCTCATGTCCCAGGGCCAGGAGTTCCTCCAGCATGATCGTCACCTTTACCCCATTGGGCGTAGCCAGTGAGTACAGCTGGAGCGGGTGACGCCCTACGGGGAGGTTCTTTTCATGCGTCGGCCCGGCGACAGGGCGATTGGTGCTGGCAAATTTGCCACCATTCTGTTTGTCCCATGTCCAGACGCTGGGCGGTGCATAGTTTTCCGAAGCGGTCATGAGAGCTGCTCCCGATTGTGGATAGGGAAATTGGATGGGAAGAGGGCCCGTTGTGCCTGATCGTCCATATCTGTCTTGAATGCGTGCCTCTTCATCAGCGCCTGTACGCGCGACACGGCCGGGCGGGCGTTGATGTCGTGCATGAAGCGATCAAGTGCAGGCCAGCGCTCGAGCGGATAATCTTCCTTGAGCACACGGGGCGCACGCTCAAGCCAGCCCCAGGCAGACATATCGGCAATCGTGAAAGTATCGCCCACGATGTAACGGCGGTCTGTGAGGTGCTGGTCGAGAACTGTGTAATGTCGTTCGACCTCGCGCCTGTACCGATTGACGGCGTAGTCCAGCCCGGCGGGCGCTGCATGCTGAAAATGCACTGCCTGACCGGAAAAAGGCCCAAGCCCGGATGCGATAAACATCAACCATGACAGCAATTCAGGCCGGTCCGCGGGGGTCCCGAGATATTGCCCGGTCCTTTCAGCAAGATAGAGCAATATTGCATTGGAATCGAACACGCGTGTTGCCGGGCCCGCAGGACCTTCGGTGTCGATAATGGCAGGCACCTTGCCATTGGGGTTGATCGCGAGAAACGCCGGGTCATGCTGATCACCCTTGCGGGTATCGACCGGTATGGCCTCATAGGGCAAACCGGCTTCCTCGAGCATGAGGGCGATTTTCGCCGGGTTGGGCGTAGGATGGAAATAAAAACGGATCATGATAGCTCACCCTTGCGAAACCATGTCAGTCTGATTGGCAGTATGGGCGGGTTCTGCTCACGCTCCACCGTACTGGTGATTGTAATCCTGTGGTGATCACGGAGCCCTAGACCGCGGCCGCACCACCGTCGACAATGAGGTCAATGCCCGCAACATAACTGCTTTCATCAGAAGCCAGAAAGAGCGCGGCCGCAGCAAGTTCCTCTGGCTGCCCCAATCGCTTCATGGGCACGGCTGCAGCCCATTGACGCTTGACGGCTTCGGCACCTTCCGGCGTATCGGCCTGGCTGTCCATGATCGGTGTGTCGAACGGTCCGGGGCTGAGGGTATTGATCCGTATGCCGCGTTCGACCAGTTCGGCCGTCCAGGTTCTGGACAGGCTGCGTATTGCAGCCTTGCTTGCGCTGTATGTGCCATAGCCAGGCACACCCTTATTGGCAGCGATGGATGAGACAAGGATGACTGAGCTGCCAGACCGCAACAGGCCAAGTGCCTTGCTGATCGTGAAATACAGGCCTTTTACGTTGATATCGAACGTCCGATCGTAATTGGCTTGTGTTGCCTGTTCGAGTGTTTGAGGCAGAACGATGCCGGCATTGGCGACCAGAATATCGATAGCCCCACGTTCACGCCGTATCGTTTCCACCATGCGTTCGATATCGCCGGGAAGGCTGACATCTGCCTGTATAGAGGCGGCCTGACTGCCCAATGTCGCTACAGCCCGCTCAAGCTCGGCCTGTCGCCGACCGGTGATATAGACAAATGCGCCTTCAGCGATGAAACGCGTTGCGATGGCAAGCCCGAGCCCGCTGCTTCCTCCGGTCACAAGGGCCGTTTTTCGATGAAGTTTCGTCATAGCTGTTCCTTTTCGAAGGCAGATTGCCGTGAAGGACTCACGAAGCGTGAGACGGGCGCAGAGAGGTTCGTGAACGCCGCAGGCTGGATGTCATCGGGAGCGCGAGACGAGGCCCGTTCTACCGGCAGGGTACAGTACTTGGGTGAGGGCTCAGAGCAGACCGCGATGGCCTTCATACTCTTCGCTTTTGTCGAGTCCACGCTCAGCAATGATCTTCGCAGCGACAGGCATGACACCGGAAATGGCGGGGAAGCCGACATAAGGGAGCATCTGTATCAAAGCTTCCTCTATTTCCTTCAGCTTCATACCGTGATCGAGCGCAAAACCCATATGGAGGCCGAATTCATGGGGCTGGCGCAGCGCAACCATGACGGTCATTGTGATGAGACTTCGACGCGCCTGATCGAGCCCTTCACGTGTCCAGATGTCCTCAAAGACATGATCGAGTGCATACCCGGCTATGGCTGCGCCGAAAGTTCCTGACTGTGATGCCGCGATGAGCTTGGCGGATTGTTCGTCACCCATCAAATGGCGAGTGAAGCTATTGCCCATGTCATTGGAGCGCATATCTCTCTCCGTATCCTCAGTGAAAACTCCGCCCCTGCGCGAGCCGGGGCGGTATGGATGGAGCGATCAGTCGGCCGACTGGGTAGCGTGGCGCAGGGCAGGAAGCATGTCGGCAGGTTCCGGGCGACGCGTATAATCCGGGTTGACCTCGGCATAGAGAATGACGCCGTCCTGACCAATGACGAAGCGGCCAGGCATGGGCAGCGTCCAGCTGTCGTCACCATTGAAACCGGGCAGATCGTTCTTGAGATTCTTGTAAAGCTCAATCAGATAATCAGGCAGGGTGAAGCGAAGGCCAAACTGCGCGGCGACGTCATTATGCGTGTCAGACAGGATCGGAAATTGCAGTTCATTCTGGCGGACTGATTTTCGGCTGTTCACCGCAGTTTGCGGGGAGATTGCGATCAGATGGGCGCCAAGCTCACGAAATGAGGGAAGTGCCGCTTCGAGAGCCTGCAATTCCATGTTGCAGTAAGGGCACCACACACCGCGATAAAAGCTGATGACCAAAGGCCCCTTGGCCAGAAGATCAGCAGAAGAGACAGGGTTACCCTCGGGGTCGTTCAGCGTAAAAACAGGTGCCTTGTCTCCGGCTTTGAGGGCTTTTTCCGCAGCGCCGGACGCAACCAGCTCGGCGGTGGCACGGTGCATGGTTTCGATGACGCTATGCGGAACGTTGTAGGGGGGCTTTCCGGCTTCGAAATCGGTCTTGAAGGCGTCGAGCTTTGCCTGAAGTGTCATGGGTTCGTTTCCTTGAAATCTGGTGACGGATCTGACGATAGGAGGTCGCCGTACCGGAGGGATGATGGCAGATACGACTAATGGTCATTCCCTGGTGGAATAACCGCGGTGGTTATTGCTCTGCTGTCGAGGCGTCAAAGAAGGGATAATCGGTGTAGCCACGAGCATCGCCGCCGTAGAAGGTCGAGCGGTCGTAATTTGTCAGAGCAAGGTCCCCGCGCAGGCGCTCAGGCAGATCGGGATTGCTGATGAAATGCCGGCCGAAGGCGACGGCATCGGCATCACTGGATGCGAGCACGGCTGCGGCACTGTTTTTGTCGAACCCACCTGCCGCGATCAGCGTGCCCCGAAATCTCTCACGCAGATCACGCGCGGCCACAGGTTCGCTCTCGGCGATGAGTTCCGTGCCCTTGATGCGGGGTTCAACCACATGCAGATAGGCGATGCCGAGCCTGTCCAGCTGCTCCGCCACATAACCGAAGGTTTCTTTGGGGTTGCTGTCTGACATCGAGCCGTAGGTGCCACTTGGGCTCAGGCGAACACCCACGCGGTCTGCCCCCCAGACGGATATGACTGCCTGTGTCACTTCCAACAGAAAGCGAGCGCGGTTCTCGATCGGGCCACCATACTCATCGGTGCGGTGGTTGGTACCGTCCTGCAGGAACTGGTCTGGCAGATAGCCATTGGCGCCATGAATTTCCACGCCATCAAAACCTGCCTGCTTTGCCCTTGCGGCACCTTCCCTGAACTGCTCGATCACCGCGGGAATTTCCTCCAGCGAAAGGGCACGCGGCATGGAAAACGGGACAGGGCCACTGGGCGTATAGGCGTCACCTTCTGCCTGGATAGCAGAGGGCGCGACCGGGGCTGCACCACCTGGCTGCAGATCAGGATGCGACTGTCGCCCTACGTGCCACAACTGCATGACAATCTTGCCACCGCGTGCATGAACGGCTTCGGTCACCTTGCGCCACCCGTCTATCTGGGAGTCGTCATAAATGCCCGGCGCGCCGGCATAGCCGTATCCTTCGAGCGCAACGGGTGTTGCCTCTGAGATGATAAGACCGCCGGGTGAGCTGCGCTGGCTGTAATACAGCGCCATGAGGGCATTGGCCTTGCCAGTATGGTCCGACCGCATGCGCGTAAGGGGTGCCATGACGATTCTGTGGCCGAGCGACAGCGCCCCGGCATTGAAGGGCGTAAAAAGTTTGTTCATGGGAATAACCTCGGAGCGATCAGAAGAGGATCAGTTTGGGGCGGCGAGCGTCTCAACCCGGGCGATACCGCGCTGAACGCCAGGTCTGGCCGCAATCCGCTCGTACCAGCGGGCGATATGAGGGGTGTCATCGAGGGTGAGGTCGGGAAAACTGCGCCGCCAGAGCCAACCGAAATGGGCAATATCGGCGATAGTAAAATGATCGCCTGCCACGAAATCCCGGTGCGCCAGCAAGGTGTCGAGCACATGCAGGACGCGTTTTGCCTCTTTGTCGAAGCGCTCGATCGCGAGAGGCAGTTTCTCGCTGGCGAAACGCTGGAAGAAACCCGATTGGCCGAAGGCGGGGCTCAGGGCAGAGGCGTGAAAGAAAAGCTGCTCGAAAACGCGCGCCCGTTCGGCCCCGGTTGCAGGGAGGAGGTGGCCGGTTTTTTCAGCCAGGTATACGAGTATGGCTGCTGACTCTGTGAGGACGAGCTTCTCATCCCTCGCGTCGTGATCAATCAGTACGGGAACCTTTTGGTTGGGATTAAGCGTCGTAAAGGCCGTGGTACCCTGTTCGCCTTGCCGGATATTGATGCCGTGTAGCGCAGAGGGGAGATCGAGCTCTTCCAGCGCGATGGTGACCTTGACGCTGTTGGGAGTCGCGAAAGCGTAGACCTCAATCATGAGCGGTTCCTCCATCAGGTTTTGCAAGGAGAGCGGAGAGCGCCGGGAGAAGGGCGGCGACCATGGCTTGTGGCAGGTCACCCGTGAGCTGATAGGCCGAGATGAAATGCGACACCGGTCGTGTTGATACGGCGTTGGTGAAATGAACGATCATCCTGAAGCCTGCTCCATCCTTCCCCGATGCTGACCGGGTTGCAGGTCTGGTTTGCCTCTGTTTCACTGGGCATGGCAGATCGCTCGATGCGATAAGCATCATTCCCGGGAGGAATAGGATGGACCGATATCAGGCGATGACCACGTTCGTGCGTGTGGTCGAGACGGGTTCATTCTCAGCGGCGGCAAGGCAGCTTCATGTTGGTCAGCCCGCTGTGTCGAAAATCGTGGCACAGCTCGAAGCGAGGCTACAGGTCAGCCTGCTCATACGCTCCACTCATGGCCTCACACCCACCGAAGCGGGGCAGGCATATTATGAACGCGCACGCAATGCGCTTCAGGAGGCCGACGAAGCGGAGCTGGCCGCGCGCGGTGCAGGGAGCGGCCTGTCCGGGCGTTTGCGTGTATCGGCGGCGACAACATTTGCGCGACTGCACATCATACCGCGGCTACCGGCATTTCTCGATGCGCATCCGCAGCTCGATGTGGATATTCTGCTTGATGACCGTATGATCGATCTCGTGGCCGAGGGGGTCGATATCTCGTTGCGTATGGGGGCTTTGGCCGACTCCTCGGCGGTCGCACGCAAGCTGGCGACAGGAAAACGTTCGGTGCTGGCCACACCAGCCTATCTGGCGCGTGCGGGCATGCCGTTGGTCCCTGCCGATCTGGCTGATCACAACGCGATTGTTTACAGTCAGCTCCCCAATGTCTGGTCATTTCACAGGGATGGCTCGGCCGTCTCGGTGTCCGTTGCGGGGCGTCTTAGGGTCAGCGCTGCCGAAGGCCTGCGGGCAGCAATCCTCGCTGATATGGGCCTGACCATCACCTCGGACTGGATGTTTGCCCCTGAACTGGAGAGCGGCGCCGTAACGCGCCTGCTTCCGGCGTGGTCTTTGCCTGATATCGACCTGTGGGCTGTCTTCCCCACGGGGAGAATGATGACCGCAAAGGCAAGGCAATTTGCAGATTTTGTTCAGGGCTTGATGGAATGAAGGCAGGGTGCCGCCGCTTGGTGCGCCTACTGTCTGTCGCGATATTGAGAGAGACGCGGGTTGGCGTAGGGACCGCCTTGGATCAGCTACGCTAGCGAAGCAGGTTTCTGATGAATCTCCGGGGGCGGCTCTACTTCTGATCGATTTGGTTTGCCGCCTGCGACATACAACTGGAGGGTTCCAAAAACCCCTTTGGTCTGGGGTTGCTGGTGTAATTCTATCCCAGCAGTAATGTTGGGGGGGCTTACGAAGCAGCCGGGTTTCTTCGATGTGTACGAGCGGCGTGCCCGGTTAAGCGGGCTTGGTGATCAGCTCGAAGCGTTTTCCCGGACTCTGGAGTTCGAAGCGTTCCGCCCTGATCTGGAGAAGGCTCTGGCTTACTCAGACGGGAGCAAAGGCGGGCGTCCACCGTTCGATCCGGTACTGATGTTCAAGATCCTGGGGATCCAGACACTGAGCAATCTCTCCGGTGAACGGACGGAGTATCTGATCAACGACCGTCTATCCCTCATGCGTTTCCTGGGCCTGGCGTTATCGGATCGGGTGGTGCTGTCACGTTAACTGATGTGAGGTAGGCGACGCCCGAGAAAGAGATCTTCAGGCGCTGAGAGCGATCGCGCTGCCCCACTGAGCGAAGGCCCTGATACGACGGATGTGCAGGGAAAAGGCGATGGTGATGGAGGCGGACGGGACGAAGAGATCCCGGATAGCTGAGAAGACGGACACGAAGCGCTGAGACCCGCCCGGTGAGCGGAATTTCTGCATGATGCGTGCGCGTTTTCGCAAGGGCAGATGACTGTTCTCCGCCCTGTCGTTCAGACCCTTATGCGAGAGATGCCCGATCGAGGCACCAAGTTTTCGTCTCGCTGCTCCATAGGATTTCAGCTTGTCAGTGATCATGCGACTGAGGCGCACCCCCTGCCGTTTCAAAAGCCGGGTCAGCAGATTTCTGGCTGCTTTGGTGTTGCGACGGGGCTGCAGGATTTCGTCGAGAACATAGCCATCCTGATTGACTGCGCGCGACAGCCAGTGAGGCTTTCCACGGCTCACGATTTGCACTTCGTCCAGATGCCAAATAGCGCCAGGCTGGGCCTTCCTGCGTCGCAGGGAGCGGGCATAGGCTGCACCGAACTTCAGGCTCTATCGACGGATCGTCTCGTGTGAGATGACTATACCCGGTTCGAGCAGCATTTCCTCAATAAGACGAAAGCTCAGCGGGAAGCGTGTCCATCCTTTGTCATGACGAGACTGATCGGGCCTCAAGTACTCGTCGACAGCTCTTCTGCTTATGGCGAAAGCCTCAACCGTGCGGCGTTATCGTTAATAAAATTATCAATACTCATTAATGTTCGACAATATCGTTAAAGATCAATTAGGATTGATGTTGGGGCGGATTTTAATACTGTTTTTATAATGGAAAAAGCGTAAGGCGCAGGGCAACAGAAATGTTGCAGGTGTATCTATAATGAAACGCAGTATTGCGCGTCTTTCTCTCCTCTCCGTATTTGCAGGGGTGTTTGCGGCAGCCCCATGTTTTGCTGCCGTAGAAAAAGAGACAAGCCCGGCGTCGCCGGCAGCTTCTCCTGCGACTGTTTCTGGATCGGTCGGCGACTGGACCTATCGTTGCATCTATCCCGCTGGTTCTCTGAATGGTGCGCCGAATATTTGTTCGGTCGAGCAACGTCTCTTCAAGCAGGAGGCCGACAAGAAAGACGTGCCCATCGGAGGAGTGATTCTGGCAAAAGCGACCCCGGATGCGGCCAAGATGCCGATAGCAAGCCGTCCTTGGCGTCTGACGCTCATGACGCCGTTGGGGCTATCGCTGGTCAAACCCTCCCATCTGATTGCAGACAGCAATCCCCCTCTGACCCTTGTCTGGCAGAGCTGCATTGCGACGGGTTGTCTATCGGTTCTGGAACTGAACGATCAGCAGGTGCGCGTCCTTCGTCATGGAAAGGAAGGGCATATGCAAATCAGCAAACTGCTCGATGGTGTCCTGACGATCAACTTTGCTCTGAACGGACTGGATGGCGCGCTGAGCGCGACAGAGCGATTGATGGCGCAGCCTTCGGCGCACTGATTTTTCTGCATTTGAGCTTCTGATTTGGTTTTGTGGTCATGTCTGCATCGCGCGCCCTCCGTCCTGCCCTGACGGGTGTGTTTTGTCTGATCAGCTTCCCTGTTGCGGCTGCCCAGGCGCAAATGCGGGCAGATCCGCCAGCAATCATGCCAGCAGGTCCCGGATCCTCTCAGGATCAGTTCCAGCGTTTCAGACAGCGTCAGCAGCAGCTGGATATGCTGCCTCCACCAGACAGCAACACCCAGTTTCGTAATCCGTCTCCCATAAAAGGCGGGGGAAGCTGCGTCCGGGTGTGGTCGCTTTCAATCGAGGATGCGCCGCATTTGAGCGATGCAGCCAGGAGGGGGGTGATCCAGCGCTACGCAGGACGTTGCCTCGGGGTCAGCGAGTTCAATCACGCACTCGACGATATCAACCGCGCCTATGTTCAGCAGGGTAATGTCACGTCCCGTGCCTATCTGCCCGAGCAGTCCCTGCAGTCCGGCAGGCTGCGCATCGTGGTGATAGAAGGGACGCTTTCTTCGATCCAGTTTGCCGGTATCCAAGCGCGGCATCATGAACTCATGGGGTTCCCAGGGCTGCGGGACCATTTGCTGAACCTGCGCGATCTCGAGCAGGGTCTGGACCAGATGAACCGTATGCCGAACTGGTCGGCGAAAATGCAGATCGTCCCCGGTAACAAGCCGGGGAGCTCTTCAGTTGTCATCCAGGAGCAAAATCCCGGCATCCTGCACGGGCAAGTCTGGGCAGATAATAATGGACAATACCAGACCGGGCATGAAACGGGTCATGCACTCCTGACGGCTCAGGACGCGCTGGGCCTGCTGGATATGTGGTCAGTCGAATATGACCACTCTCTGGTGGGATCTGCAGGTCACCGGGGCACGCAGTATTTTTCAGCTGATGGTTCGATCCCCTACGGTAAATGGTCGGTGTTCAGCGGGTTCTGGATGTCTGATGATGTTTATCACCTGCAGACACTGGGTGAGGATTATCGTCTCGGCGGGCGTCGCCGTGATTTCCGCTTTGGCGTTTCACGCGTTGTCGCGCGCAATAGTGTCGGGGTAACGACCCTTCAGGCGCTTTACGAACTCAAATCATTCAACTCAACGCTCAACCATGTCCGGCTGAATACGCAAAGTACACGCCAGGCCTCGGTCGTGACCCAGGCCAGTGAGTCGCTCAAAGCCCTTGGCGGGCTTTGGTATATTACGCTCGGTGTTCGTTTCGGCACAGACGGCGCAGGCACAAGGTCAAGTTTCGCGCATCCGATAGAGAGCGAGCCGCACACTAGATACGTCAAGCCAGCACTGGATATTGATGGCTACGAGCCTCTTCCATTCGGGTTATCCTGGCACGTCTCCTTTCATGGCGAACTCAGTTCACGCAATCAATTCGCGACGGAGCAATTGCAGCTCGGCGGCCCCTACACGGTACGCGGCTTCCTCAGCCAGATGCTGGTGGGGAACAAGGGGCTCTATGTCCGCGACGACATCTCCTATCGCCTGGCCCCGCTCGATCTTCACGAACACTGTGGTGTGTACCGGGGCTTCTGTCGCCTGTTTGTCGACGGCACAGAATTCTACGGGATTATCGATGGTGGGTTCGTGAAGCTCGGATACCGAGCGGATAATCTGCCGCCAGCACTGCGAGGGGGATCCATTGCCGGTGCTGGCTTCGGGCTGCGGAAGGTCAGCGGCCCGGTGTTCTGGGGCGCGTCTGCAACCCATGCCATTGCCCATGGTCCTCTCCCTGACGAGGGCTGGATTGCTGCATTCCAGGCAGGAGTGCGCTTCTGATGAATGACACGCGCATGAAGAAAAACCTTCGCAAACTCCTGGCGGTTTTTCTTTCCGCAGATATGGCCCTGTTTCCCGCCGTAGCGAGCGCTCAACAAGCCGCGCCGTCAATCGTGATTGATAATCACACGATGCCGAGCGCCCCTGCGCCCAGTCTGGACCGAACCGCCAATGGCGTGCAGCAGCTCAATATCGCCACGCCCAATGGCACGGGCCTGTCGCATAACCTGTTCACCGAATATGGGGTCGAGCAAAAGGGGCTTATCCTCAACAACGCGACAAAGGCGACCCAGACGCAGCTGGGCGGGTATGTTTACGGCAATGCCAACCTGAACGGGACTAGTGCAAAGGTCATCCTCAATGAGGTAACGGGCCCCCATGCCAGTCAGATGCTGGGCACCACAGAGGTCGCCGGGCAGCGAGCCAATGTCGTTGTAGCCAACCCCAATGGCATTACGTGTAACGGATGCGGTTTCGTTAATACGAGCCGGGTGACGCTTGCCTCAGGTCACTCCGAGATCGATACAACCGGCAAGCTGGCTGCGCTCAAGGTGCAGGATGGTTATGTAGCGTTCGAAGGGCAGGGGGGTAATTTTACCGCAGTCCCGGTTCTCGACATCCTTAGCCGTCGCGTCACGTTCAATGCTCAGGTCAATGCCCAGAACGCGCGTCTTATCGTCGGGCAGAACCGTATCGATTACGAAACTGGTCAGGTTCATCCGCTCGACAAGGATGGAAGCCCGGCACCGGCTTTTGCGATAGACAGTACCGCGTTGGGCGGGCTCTATGCCGGACAGATCTCCATGCTCGTCAATGAGGCTGGTGCAGGTGTGCGTGTCAACGGCACAATGGCTGCCAATGCCGGTGACATGACCCTTACGGCGGATGGTCAACTCGTCCTGAACGGGAAGATGAGTGCATCCGGCCGGATCGAAATGGCAGCTGGAGAGATGCAGCAGGCAGGATCGATCCAGTCGGGTGCCTCAACGCAACTGACATCGACTGGAGCCATCACCCAGTCTGGTCAGATTGAGGCTGGCCAGGCAATCGCCCTCTCAGCCGGGAGCCTGCATAATACAGGCTCCGTCAAATCTGCGGGTAATGGGGGTATCCGCATTGCAACGCACAATGAGACACGCAACAGCGGCACGATTGCTGCCAGTGGCGGCGGCCTCTCTGCGTCCGGTCAATCTCTCATCAATGAGGCTGGCGGCGTTTTCGCTGCTTCGGGACCAATCGACCTGCAAAGCGCAGGAGATATCGCCAATAGTGGACAGATTGCGTCACAGGGCAGTTCGGTCGCGCTCAGGGCAAACGGCAGATTTGCACAGAGCGGCGGTGAACTTGCGGCCCAGGGCGGGGCTCTTGCGATCAACGCCAACACGATCGCCAACGACGAAACCAGTCGTATAGCCTCGCGTGACGCCATGCACTTTACGGCGACGCAATTTGGTAATGCTGGGAGCATTATCGCCGGACAGGAGCTGTCTTTCGAAACTGGTCCATCCCTAGCCAATTCGGGCAATATTCAGGCTTACAGTTTGTCGGGAGCGGCTCTTCAGTCTCTAAGCAATTCCGGCACGCTTCAGGCTGTATCCGGTGCCATGTCTCTCTCGGTGCAGACAGCGTTGCGCAACAGCGGTACGCTTTATGGCGCGACGGGTACGACGATCAAGGCGGGTGGTACGCTCGATAATGGTGATGGCCAGATCGGCGCGGGGAGTGGCGCGGTTTCTGTCTTTGCCGGGTATGTCGCTAATACCCGGGGCAGGATCATCGCTTCTGCCGGAGCGCTCGGACTGACGGCATCGGGCGATATCGACAATACTGACGGTACGCTTTCGGCCAGGGGCGGGGCCTTGTCTATTGCGGGGCGGGCACTGACCAATAACGGGTCGGGAGTCCTTTATGCATCCGGACCTCTGACGGCGACACTGGCACAATATAATGCCACGCAGGGAGCGTCTGTGGCATCAGATGCCACGCTCGATCTTACCGCCTCGGGTACTGTTCATAATGACGGGCAGCTCCTGTCGGCGCAGGGCATGACGCTCAGCGCCCAGGATGGTCTGGTCAATAATGCCCACGGTCAGATGGTTGCAACAACGGGCGGTCTGTCAATCACGGCGCAGGGCGCTGGTCTGACCAATAACGGTCAGCTCGGCACGCTGAATGCTGGTGCTGTTTCCCTGAATGGCGCGAGTTATGCCGGGTCCGGGCTTGTGCAGTCTGCCGATAGTCTGACGCTGCGTATGGACGGACTGGCCTCGGTCGGTGGGTCGCTTCTGGCAGGCAAGGGTGATCTGTCGCTGACGGCGGGGACTCTGTCTTCAACCGGACAGATCGGCGCCCAAAGCGGCTCCCTGAGCGTGTCCGTTCAGGATGCCTTGCGTAATAGCGGTACGCTTTATGGCGCGACGGGTACGACGATAAGGGCAGGTGGCGCGCTCGATAATAGTGATGGCCAGATCGGCACGGGGAGTGGCGCGGTTTCTGTCTCTGCCGGGTCTGTCGCCAATAGCCGTGGCAAGATCATTGCGTCTTCCGGCGGGCTGTCTCTGACTGCAGCGGGTGACATCGATAATAGTGACGGCACGCTTTCCGCCAGAGGCGGCGCCTTGTCTGTTTCAGGGCAGGCTCTGACCAATAACGGGTCGGGTGTCATCTATGCGTCCGGACCTCTGACAGCGACACTGGCACGATATAACGCCGCGCAGGGGGCGTCTCTGGCGTCGGATGCCACGATAAACCTCATCACCTCGGGTAGTGTTCAGAACCAGGGGCTGGTGCAATCTGCAAACGCCATGTCGATCAAGGCTGAAAGTGGTCTTGATAACGGGTCTGAGGGGCGGATCATTGCTTCAGATGGTAATCTCGACATATCCGCTCAGGGATCAGGTCTTAATAATGATGGCAAGATAGGCACGGTCAACACAGGCACTGTGCAGGTTCGGGCGGCGGAAATGACCGGCGCTGGCCTAATGCAATCTGCCGATGGGCTCGATATTGAGGCGGTCGGCAATGTTGCGATGACAGGCTCGCTTCTGGCTGGGCGTGGCGACCTAACCCTGTCATTCGATGATTTCTCGTCCTCTGGAGAGATCGGTGCGCAGGCAGGTGCGCTCAGACTGTCGTCGCGCAATACCCTGCGCAATAGCGGCACGTTGTATGGCGCGACGGGTACGACGATCAGGGCTGGTGGCGCGCTCGATAACAGTGACGGCCAGATCGGCGCGGGGAGTGGCGCGGTTTCTGTCTTTGCCGGGTATGTCGCTAATACCCGGGGCAGGATCATCGCTTCTGCCGGAGCGCTCGGACTGACGGCATCGGGCGATATCGACAATACTGACGGTACGCTTTCGGCCAGGGGCGGGGCCTTGTCTATTGCGGGGCGGGCACTGACCAATAACGGGTCGGGAGTCCTTTATGCATCCGGACCTCTGACGGCGACACTGGCACAATATAATGCCACGCAGGGAGCGTCTGTGGCATCAGATGCCACGCTCGATCTTACCGCCTCGGGTACTGTTCATAATGACGGGCAGCTCCTGTCGGCGCAGGGCATGACGCTCAGCGCCCAGGATGGTCTGGTCAATAATGCCCACGGTCAGATGGTTGCAACAACGGGCGGTCTGTCAATCACGGCGCAGGGCGCTGGTCTGACCAATAACGGTCAGCTCGGCACGCTGAATGCTGGTGCTGTTTCCCTGAATGGCGCGAGTTATGCCGGGTCCGGGCTTGTGCAGTCTGCCGATAGTCTGACGCTGCGTATGGACGGACTGGCCTCGGTCGGTGGGTCGCTTCTGGCAGGCAAGGGTGATCTGTCGCTGACGGCGGGGACTCTGTCTTCAACCGGACAGATCGGCGCCCAAAGCGGCTCCCTGAGCGTGTCCGTTCAGGATGCCTTGCGTAATAGCGGTACGCTTTATGGCGCGACGGGTACGACGATAAGGGCAGGTGGCGCGCTCGATAATAGTGATGGCCAGATCGGCACGGGGAGTGGCGCGGTTTCTGTCTCTGCCGGGTCTGTCGCCAATAGCCGTGGCAAGATCATTGCGTCTTCCGGCGGGCTGTCTCTGACTGCAGCGGGTGACATCGATAATAGTGACGGCACGCTTTCCGCCAGAGGCGGCGCCTTGTCTGTTTCAGGGCAGGCTCTGACCAATAACGGGTCGGGTGTCATCTATGCGTCCGGACCTCTGACAGCGACACTGGCACGATATAACGCCGCGCAGGGGGCGTCTCTGGCGTCGGATGCCACGATAAACCTCATCACCTCGGGTAGTGTTCAGAACCAGGGGCTGGTGCAATCTGCAAACGCCATGTCGATCAAGGCTGAAAGTGGTCTTGATAACGGGTCTGAGGGGCGGATCATTGCTTCAGATGGTAATCTCGACATATCCGCTCAGGGATCAGGTCTTAATAATGATGGCAAGATAGGCACGGTCAACACAGGCACTGTGCAGGTTCGGGCGGCGGAAATGACCGGCGCTGGCCTAATGCAATCTGCCGATGGGCTCGATATTGAGGCGGTCGGCAATGTTGCGATGACAGGCTCGCTTCTGGCTGGGCGTGGCGACCTAACCCTGTCATTCGATGATTTCTCGTCCTCTGGAGAGATCGGTGCGCAGGCAGGTGCGCTCAGACTGTCGTCGCGCAATACCCTGCGCAATAGCGGCACGTTGTATGGCGCGACGGGTACGACGATCAGGGCTGGTGGCGCGCTCGATAACAGTGACGGCCAGATCGGCGCGGGGAGTGGCGCGGTTTCTGTCTTTGCCGGGTATGTCGCTAATACCCGGGGCAGGATCATCGCTTCTGCCGGAGCGCTCGGACTGACGGCATCGGGCGATATCGACAATACTGACGGTACGCTTTCGGCCAGGGGCGGGGCCTTGTCTATTGCGGGGCGGGCACTGACCAATAACGGGTCGGGAGTCCTTTATGCATCCGGACCTCTGACGGCGACACTGGCACAATATAATGCCACGCAGGGAGCGTCTGTGGCATCAGATGCCACGCTCGATCTTACCGCCTCGGGTACTGTTCATAATGACGGGCAGCTCCTGTCGGCGCAGGGCATGACGCTCAGCGCCCAGGATGGTCTGGTCAATAATGCCCACGGTCAGATGGTTGCAACAACGGGCGGTCTGTCAATCACGGCGCAGGGCGCTGGTCTGACCAATAACGGTCAGCTCGGCACGCTGAATGCTGGTGCTGTTTCCCTGAATGGCGCGAGTTATGCCGGGTCCGGGCTTGTGCAGTCTGCCGATAGTCTGACGCTGCGTATGGACGGACTGGCCTCGGTCGGTGGGTCGCTTCTGGCAGGCAAGGGTGATCTGTCGCTGACGGCGGGGACTCTGTCTTCAACCGGACAGATCGGCGCCCAAAGCGGCTCCCTGAGCGTGTCCGTTCAGGATGCCTTGCGTAATAGCGGTACGCTTTATGGCGCGACGGGTACGACGATAAGGGCAGGTGGCGCGCTCGATAATAGTGATGGCCAGATCGGCGCGGGGAGTGGCGCGGTCTCTGTCTCTGCCGGGTCTGTTGCCAATAATCGGGGGAGGATCATCGCTTCTGCCGGGGCGCTCGGTCTGACCGTATCGGGCGATATCGACAATAGTGACGGCACGCTTTCGGCCAAGGGCGGCGCCTTGTCCGTTTCGGCACAGATGCTGACGAATAGCGGGGCGGGTGTAATCTATGCGTCAGGTCCGCTCTCGGCGAGGCTTGGGCAATATACTGCCGCACAAAAGGCCTCCCTGGCCTCGGATACTACACTGGCTCTTACCGCTTCGGGCAGTATTCAGAATGACGGGCAGATCCTGTCGGCTCAGGGCATGACGCTCGCCGCCCAGGGTGGTCTGGTCAATGATGCCCACGGTCAGATGGTTGCTACAACGGGTGATCTGTCAATCACGGCACAGGGCGCTGGTCTGACCAATAACGGTCAGCTCGGTACGCTGGATAGCGGAGCGGTCTCTCTGAATGGCGCGAGCTATGTCGGGTCCGGACTTGTGCAGTCTGCCGATAGTCTGACCCTGCGCGTGGACGGACCAGTGTCGGTCGGTGGTTCACTGCTGGCAGGCAGGGGCGATCTGTCGCTGATTGCTGGCTCCCTGTCTTCGACCGGGCAGATCGGTGCGCAAAACGGTTCGCTGAGTGTGTCCGTTCAGGACGCCCTGCGCAATGGCGGTACGTTGTATGGCGCAACGGGTACAACGATAAGGGCAGGTGGCGCGCTCGACAACAGTGACGGCCAGATCGGTTCGGGGAGTGGCGCGGTTTCTGTCTCTGCCGGGTCTGTTGCCAATAACCAGGGCAAAATCATCTCTCCAAAGGGCAGCGTGTCCCTGATTGCAGGAGATGTCGATAACTGGGCTGGCACCATACAGGGGCAGGACAAGGTTACGGCAACCATCAGTTCCCTCGATAATCGTGATGGCGGGGCTGTGCTCTCCCTGGGGTCGGATCTTATCCTGCACAACGGAAAGGGCCCCCTTTCCACCGTACTCAACCAGGGGGGTACGATCGGTGCGACCGGCTTAGTTTCTCTGGCTACACAGCATTATGCGTCTGATGCCAGCAGTTCCTTACTCGGCAATGGCGGTATGGCGCTCTCGGTCTCAGGCGATCTCGATAATCAGGGTATCATCTCCAGCGGCACCGATCTTGTCCTGACCGTTGACAGGCTGATCAACGGTGCGAGAGGCCTGATTGCTGCGAAAAATGGCGATCTGACACTCACGACGACGGCACAGACCGCAGACGCGCTGTCCAATAACGGGATCATACAGAGCTCATCTGCCGGGAAGACACTTTCGATCATCACGGCGGGCCTGACCAATGCCGGGAATATCCTCGGTAATGGGGACGTCACTGTCTCGGTCAGCGATGCTGTGAATAATACCGGCAAGCTTAGTGCCCTCGGCGGTAGCCTCACCCTGAATGCGTCATCGCTGCAAAACAGTGGGACCATGGCCGCATCGGCTCTGCTGTCGCTGGGGCTCGTCAACTCCGCGCTTAATGAGGGCACAGTGTACGGGGCTCAGGGCGTCATGCTTTACGCGGCCTCTCTCGATAATCGTGCCGAAGGCCAGGTCGGTGCGGATGCGGGAACGGTTTCGATCGAGACAGGCCAGCTGAGCAATGCAGGGGGAACCATTCTCTCGACCCGCAGAGACCTGCAGATAAAGACGGATACCCTCCTTAATGAGGGCGGCATCCTGCAGGGCCAGACGGGGCAGACCATTGAAACGGCCAGGCTGACCAATCGGGCAGGCGGGCAGATCCTGACCCGTGACGGCGCACTGGATATTGCAGGCCGACAGGGCATGCCGAGCACGGCAATTGTGAACGACGCTTCGACCCTGCAGGCGTCTTCATCGCTGTCGCTCAAGGCGAATGCCCTGGCAAACGGCAATGGCACGATCCTGACCACCGCAGGCGGGATGGATATTACGCTCTCCGGTGACGGTGCGCTCGATAATACAGGCGGGATCATCCAGAGTGCCGGAAATCTGAGCCTCGACGCGGGCGCCTATACCGGTTCCATAAGCTCGATGCTGACTTCCGGCGGCAATATGGGGCTGTTCCTGAGTGGCGATGTCGTCAATGCGGGTCATATCGACGCAGGGGGTAATCTCGCCCTTGCAGCCAATAGTATAACCAACCTGGCCGGTCAGAGTACTGACGCGCCTGCTGTCATCTCTGCAAAAGGCCAGACTCTCGCACTGACGGCCCAGACCATTGGCAATGCGGGCGCCATCCAGGCCTCTGGCGATCTGAGCACCTTGCAGCTTGAGGCGTCCAATCTCCAGAACAGCGGTACGATTGCTGCGCAACGCGACATTGGCTCGTCGATCACAGGCAGTCTGGGCAATACGGGCACATTCGTCTCGCGTCAGGGTGCGCTGACGCTCAATGTGCAGGATCTCTCGAATTCAGGCTTTCTCGGGAGTGCGGTCAAGACCCGGCTTATCGTTGGAAACAGCACGACCAATACGGGCGTGATCTACGCCGATGCCGGTGTCGTGGCGCGCATGAATGGTCAGTTCGATAACACAGGCGGTCAGATTGGTACGGCAAATGGTGATATCGCGCTCGACGCGGCGCGTATCACCAACGGGTCGGGGCGGATCATTGCCCAGGGTGGCGCACTCACCCTCACAGGTACTGCCATAGCCAACAACAACGGCGTGCTGCAGGCAGACAATTCTGTGGCACTGACTGCGTCACAATTCGACAATACGCAGGGGCTCGTGCTGTCGAAATCGGCTTCTGTGTCTGTCGGGACGGCCAATGCAAGCGATCGTGTGACCAATACCCAGGGGATTATTCAGGGTAACGGGCCTGTCAGTATCGATTTTACCGACCTTGCCAATGACAATGGTCAGATACTGGCTCAGGCGGGCGATCTGGTTCTTCGCGGGTCAGGCAACGGCAGCGTGACCAATACGAATGGGGCCATCCAGGCGACAGGAGCGGTCACGCTTGATGCGGGCTCCTATCAAGGCGGTGAAAACAGCCAGATCACCAGCGGTCGGTCCATGGGACTGACGGTGACCAATGCTTTTTCCAGCGCGGGCAAGATTGCCTCGGTGAGCGACCTGACATTGCAGGCTGGCAGCATCGCCAATGACGAATACGGCATCCTCGCCAGCACGCAGGGCAATCTTGCGCTCAAAAGCGATGCCGCCCTGATCAACCGAAGCGTCATACAGACCCAGGCGTCTCAGGGCTTGCTCTCCATCCAGGCCGGGTCTTTGGAGAATACCGTCCAGGCGGGGATTATCGCCAACGGCAATGCGTCGCTTGCCATAAAGGGTATGCTCGATAACGCCGGAGAGATCACGGCGCATGGCAGCCAGCTGACGGTGAATGCAGCAGAGCTCACCAATACCAGTCTGATGCTCTCGGGCGGTGCCCTGTCCCTGTCGTTGCCGGGAAACCTGACCAATAGCGGGCTGATCTACGGGCTGAGCGATACAACGCTGCAGGCCGCGACAATCGATAACCGCACGGGACAGATTGGCGCGGGTCAGGGGCTGGTGTCACTCACGGCCTCGTCCCTGCGCAATGATCAGGGCGGGCGCATTATCGGCACGGATGGATCGGTCCGCATCGCAGCCGGATCTATCGCCAATGACAATGGTCTGCTGCAGGCTGGAAAGGACATCACGCTTCAGACCGACCGTCTGTCGAACACTGCGGGTCAGGTTCTCGCTGTCAGCGGCTCCCTGTCCATTGCCAGAGATGAAGCAGGCCACGCGCTCGATGACCTGATCAATAGCTGGGGGCGTCTGCAGGCCGGATCGGCTCTTTCTGTTGCCGCCCAGCAGGTCGAGAGCAACATGGGGACCATCCTGACGCAAGGAGGCGACCTGTCTCTTACTGCCGGGCAGGGCGGGCGCATGCGACAGCTCGATCTTACCGGCGGCACGCTGCAGGCTGGCAGGGATCTGACACTTTATACCAGCGCGCTCACGGGAACCAGCACGGTTCAGGCGACCCGCAATCTCAACTTTTCGACCGCGCAGGATGTCGGAGCCTTCCTGTTTTCCGCAGGAGGTGACGCGCGGCTCACCCTGGATTCCGGCTGGCATATCAAAGCCGGTGCCGGGGTGATTGCCGGAGGCGGAATAACCGCGACAGCGCCCGATATCGAGAATGACGGTGCGCTTATTGCAGGCGCTGCCCTGTCTCTCTCGACGCCGGGAGGCCTGACCAATACCGGGCTGATCAGCGGTACGCAGGGTGTGGAGATCGCGCTCGATGGTAATCTGACCAATCGTCAGGGTGCTATCCTGTCCGATGCAGGCGATCTGACGATCGGGGGCAGGTCGGGCCAGTTCGCCGGGGACATCACGAACAGCTCCGGCCAGATTCTGACAGGCAGTGCCCGGGGTGATGTTGTTATCAGCGCGCGCTCCCTCACCAATGATATCATTGGCGGTGTCACCTATCAGCAGGGACAGGTTGTCTACAGCCAGACCTATGACCAGGCTTTGGCGAACCCGCCCACACCGTCCAATCTGAATGGAACAGGCCAGTATTACTGGGGCCAGAAGATCGTCGCGGTCCAGACCCCTGCCGGATTGCTGACGCCGGATGGCCAGCCGGGATCGGGCTATGTCCTTGTGGCCCTCTACGACGGTAATGCCGCCTCGAAGGTTGTCGTCACCGGCGTTGGATCGCTGGCAACGGCTTCCAATGCCCCTTCTGTCATCTCGGCAGGGCATGATCTGATTGTCACGACCAGCGGCGCCATCACCAATGATGCCAGTCATCTTGCGGCCGGCAACAACATGTCGCTCAAGGGCGGCTCGCTGAACAATGTCGGCTACGACACGAGCGTCACCTACACACTGACCTGCTATAACGGCAATTCCTGTCGCTGGTATATGCCCCCCGACGATCCGGCCGATCCGTGGTTTCCCGGTGGCTGGCAGATCGGATCGGGCGGTGGCTGGCCCTGGCCCAGCCAGATCTGGGGCAGCAGCCGCTCGAACGGGCTCTCTGGCACGATTGTGGCCGCCAACACCCTGATCGGTGATTTCACCGGGCAGATCAATAACCAGACAATTATCCAGCATGCGACCGCCGCACAGCTGGCAGAGGCCTCGCAATACCAGGGTAATACGCCAGGTGGTGTAACAGCGCCTGGCATGAACGGCCAGGCCGTGGGTGGCGGTGCCCTGACATTGCCCGGTTCTGACCGCCCGACAGGGAATATCGATACGGGCATTTCCGGCGGCGCCGGGGCGCAGGGCGGTGTGTCGGGCAGTGGGCTTGAAGGCGGGTTCGTATCCGACTCAGGGCAACAGGCGACAGCGCAGTCAGGGCATGACGGGCTTGGCGCGTTCGATGCAGGAGCTCTTTCGTCGGGCGGTGCGACAGACCTGACCCATAATGGGGCTGGAATCACTGCGCCGGGTGCTGGCGGACTGAATACTGGCAATGGAGCATCTGGTGGTGGATCCCTGAATGTGCCAGGACAGGGCAATGGTCTTGCGGGATCGCGTCCCGAAACCGGCGGTTCGTTCAATCCGGGCGGTTTGCCATCAGGCCAGGGTGGCAGCGGGCTTTCCGGTGGTCGTCCGTCATCCGGTGGATCGGCGCCTTCTCTTGCAGGTGGAGGTGTTCTTCCGCAGGAGGGCGTTCAGACGGCAGCGGATGCAGCTCAGAATTTGCGTCTTCCGGGCTTTTTGAACAGTGCCGATCCGTCGGTCATGCAGGTGATTACCTCCATCCCGGCAGGCAGCGCACTCTATGTGCCCAATCCGTCGCCTCAGGCGCAGTATCTGGTCGAGACGAACCCGGCCTATACGAGCCTGACGGCGTTTCACGGCTCGCAATATCTGGTCGATCGTCTGGGCAAGACACCGTCGGATTATACGTTCCTGGGTGATTCCTATTTCGACCAGCAATATGTGCAGCAGCAGATTGTTTCCGCGACGGGCCAGACCTTCCTTGGGGGCACGTTTGTCAACGCATCATCGCAGATGCAGCAGCTGGTCACGAATGCCGGTGACCAGGCGCAGCGCCTTGGGCTGAATTTTGGGCAGGCGCTGAGTGATGAACAAAAGGCGTCTCTGACGCAGAATATCGTCTGGTATGTGCCGGTTCAGGTGAATGGTGCGACGGTGCTGGCGCCGAAGCTCTATCTGGCGCCGGGCAATGTGGCGCTGACAGGCGGCACGATTGCGGCGAAAGACGTGTCGCTTGCGGGCGCGAGCGTCAATAACAGCGGGACGATATCGGGCAGCAACAGCCTGAGCATTCTGGCGCGCAATGGCGACATCACCAATACCGGCACGCTGGCAGGTGGCTCGGTCAGCCTGGTGGCGCAGAACGGGTCGATCATCAACAGCGCCACACTGAACGATTATCTGGTCAATGGCGGCAATCAGGGCCAGTTGGGCTCGGTCGGCACGATCACGGCGAGCGGTGCGGCGTCCCTCTCGGCCAGTCATGACATTACCTTCAATGGCGGTCGCCTGAGTTCTGGTGGCGATCTGTCGATGCTGGCGGGCAACAGCCTGACGCTTGGGGCTGCGACGGTGCGTCAGGCCACGGCGGTAAAGGGCGCCGATGTCAGCAGCGCCTTCAGCCAGACGCAGAATTACACGAGCTCGATCAGTGCGGGCGGCAATGCGGTGCTCGCAGCCCTTGGCGGCGATCTGAAATCGGCGGGTGCTGCGATCGACAGCACGGGCAATATGGTGCTGTCAGCGGCGAAATCGCTGGATCTCGGGTCTGTCACGGACAGCAGTAGCCACGACATTTCGGGCAGCAAGTCGGGCTTTTTGACGCATAGCCGCTTTACCGACACGGGCAGCCTGTCGGTCGAGCGGGGCTCGAACGTAACGTCTGGCGGCACGCTGACGGGTCTGTCCGGCGGGGATATGAGCCTCAAGGGTCTGATCGGCGCCCAGGGCGATGTCACGCTCTCTGCGGGCGGCAATCTGACGCTTGGGGCCACGAAGATGCAGAGCGAGGCGAGTGCGTCGCATCATGTGGCAGGAATCTCGCTGAGCAGCCAGGGCGCGCAGGGCACACTGGGTTATGGCATGCGCGACGACAAATCATCGTCGTCGAGCACGGTTTGGACCCCGTCGGTTCTGGCCTCGCTGGGCGGCAGCGTGTCGCTCAATGCGGGCAAGGCCATCACGATAGACGGCTCGGCCCTGTCAGCGGCGAACGACCTGACGCTGTCAGGCTCGTCCGTCTCGCTGCTGGCAGAGGAGAACAGCCAGACCCAGAGCATGGCGCATAAGGAGAAATCCATCGGTGCCAGTATCGGGCTCTCGCCTGGCTCGATGGTTGGGCAGGCGGTCAATGGCGGCCTTGCCGCCTCGAAGCAGGATAACGGCGTTCTCGGTGCACTGGGCGGGATGCAGACGGCGGTGGGTGAGGCAGGGGCCTATCCGAGCGGTGCCTGGAAGAACGACATCATCGGTGTGCAGGCGAGTGTTGGTTTCTCGACCAGCAAGACGGCCTCGCAACAGAGCCAGACGACGCTGCAGGGCTCCTCGGCCAGCGCAGGCGGCACGCTGGCCATGGTGGCGCGTGGTGACAATGCAGCGGATGCGCAGAACGGTTCGATCAGTGTCACGGCGGGCCAGTTGTCGGGCAAGGATGTGGTGCTCGCAGCCAGCAAGGACATCACGTTGCAATCGGGCGTTGAGAAAGGCGAGACAAAAGGGTCGAGCAGCTCCTTTGGTGCGTCTGTCGGTGTAAACGCGCATATTGGCGCTGGATCGAAGGATAGTACCGGAATCAATGTCACGGCGTCTGTCGGTGGCTCGAAGCAGCACAGCCAGTCCGACAGTACGACGCATGTCGCAACGACGGTGACTGGTACGAACAGCGTCACCATGGTCACACCGGGCACGACGACGCTGAACGGTGCAGTGGTGTCCGGCGGTCATATCGGCATGCAGACGGGCAATCTGGTGATCAAAAGCCCGCAGGATACGGCTCATTATGAGAGCCATGCGACATCGGATGGGGCGAGTATTTCCGTCCCCGTTGCGGGTGTTGGTCAGACGGGTGGCGGCGCGATTATCGCGCATAGCGCGATCACGGATGAATACCGTTCGACCGGCAAGGACCAGTCGGGCGTGTATGCGGGTAAGGGTGGTCTGGATGTCGAGGTGTCCGGCGACACGCATCTGACCGGTGGGGTGATCAGTAGCGCGGCAGAAGCGGGCCGCAATCATTTCAGCACAGGCAGTCTGACGGCGGAGAGCCTGGAGAACATCTCGCGCTGGAGTGGCACAAGTGTCTCGGCTGGCGGCGGATATTCGAAGGGCGAGGCGCCAAGCGATGTGCTCAAGACAGGCACGTTTGCGGTGGGTCATGAGGACCACAGCGAGAGCAGCGTCACACAATCGGTCATCACGGGCAATATCGATGTGCAGAGCGGCAGCACGACCGGGCATTACGGCACCGATCTGGCGGGCGCGAACGGACATCTGGACAATGATTTCAACGCAAGGAAGCTGAACACGACGCTCCAGATCCAGACTGCAGGCCAGACGCTGGCAGAAAGCGCGGTCGAAATCGGCGCCGCCGCTTACGACAGGTATCAGCGCGATGAGGCGTCTGCCGCGGCTCACGCTGGCAGTGGGGGAGCGTCTGCCCAGCATGAGGCCTCCAGTGCTGGCGGCGAGTCGACCCAAAACGGGAGTTCGAATGCGTCATCGGGCCATGCCGGGTCCAGTCTCTCGGGCAATCAAAGCCTGACAAGTCAGAATCATTATGCTCGTCTAACAGGCTCTGCGGATCCGACGGATCCTGATCAGAATGGAACACGGACGGATGGTCAGACTGTCAACGGTTATGATAACGGGGATGGCAGCCAAAGTATAACGGTCACTGCTAAATTGCATCATCCGGCAGCGGGACTGAACTTCAACTACGGGATAGGGGCTACTGATTTTGCCCAGTATATCCTTCCGCCGGTTGCCACAGCAGCTTCTGTTTGGCGGACAGGACAGGATATTTATCAGGGTCAGTTTCGACAGGCTGCAATTGAAAGTGCTCTCGGCTGGGGTCTGGGATTGGAAACCGGGGCTGCTGGCATGGCCGCGGGAAAAGTGGTCGCGTTGGGTCTGAAAGAGATCCAGGCCATAGCCGCAGCTGGAAGAGAAGAAAAAGCCGCAGGGACAGTTCTGCAGAATGTGGCGCATGACGGGGAAACCACCGGGGGAAGTGGGGGATCGTCTGGAGCAGGATCAAAGCTTCTATGGACGAGCTGGAAAAATTATCCGAAAGTGGTCGTGGATAATCGTGAATATGCTCAAATTGGCGATCGCCTTTATAGCCAGCATGCCGTGGACAGAATGCAACCAAGTGGACTAGGCGCTCCAGCAGGAAGCGTAGGAGCAGGACGCAATATTTCACCTAATATGGTCGAGTATGTTATAAACAATGGCATACAATCTACTCAGATTGTAAACGGCGTTACAAGAACTATTTATTCGTCCGGTGATGTTTCCATCGTTACCGAAAACGCAGGAAGAGTGGTTGTAACTGTACTAAGGAAATAAATTTATCAATGTATAAATACGGAAAAGAAATAGAATCTTTGTTGGCTAACTGTAAGCAGCATATTGCTGGAGTTGTGGATAACGCAATCGTGCAATCAAAGGTGAGGCTAACAGAAGACCTTATTTCGTCAGTAGAAAACAGAAATATCGCTTCCTTTTTGTTTTCCATGGAAAACAAACTTGAGTATATCTCTTTCATGGTGGACGATAATAAAAAAGAAGAAGAAGGTCGTAAAATTAGTAGAGAAATAATTGATTTTTTTGATAGTTCCCTACGCGCGCAATCATCCCCTTGACTGCTGATTTTTACTAAGAACTGATCCAGGTTGTTCAAAGATTTTCATCAGGAATTGGCCCATACCTGACACCGCCCCCGACGCATTAGAGCCTGTTTGGAAACTCACGGATGGGCATTTCTGCGGGTGAGATTGGCGCCCATGGCGACGAGGATCATGGCTTGTGAGACGTCAATACGATGCTCATAGTCACGCACGAGACGTCGCCAGCGGGTCAACCAGCCAAAGGTCCGCTCCACGACCCATCGACGGGGCAGAATCTCGAAGCCCTTCGCTCCGTCCCTGCGTCGGATGACCTTGACGACGAAGTCCAGATAGGCCGCCTTGTCCATCAACTGGAGCCGGTCGTAAGCCCCGTCGGCGAACAGGCGCTTCACCCAGGGCCAGCGCTTGCGGATCGCATCCAGGATCACCTGCGCGCCCGCGCTGTCGGAGATGTCGGCCGGGGTCAGATTGACCATCAGCAGACGTCCGTCCGTATCCACGGCAATATGCCGCTTGCGCCCGACGACCTTCTTGCCGGCGTCATAACCTCTTGTTTGCGCATGCGGTGCCTTGATGCTCTGGCTGTCGATCACCCCGGCGGTCGGGCTCGTCTCGCGACCTGACCGCTCCCGATCGAGCATCAGTTCGACGTCATGAATAGTCTGAAACAGAAACCGCCGGGCCAGCTCCCGAAACCAGCCATAGACCGTGCGCCAGTGGCCGAAATGGATCGGCGACATCCGTCAGCCGCAGCCCGAGCGGACCAGGTAGCGCACCGCGTTAATCACCTCACGAAATTCGATCTCGCGTGGACGGCCCATGCGCCCCGGTTCGGGCATCAGCGGCGCGATCCGCGCCCATTCCTCGTCCGTCATGTCCGACGGATAACGCTTCGTCTTGCGGGCAATCCCGGACATTCGGGCCCTCTGCTCTGGTGTCCACATCCAGAGCTCGAATCACATCTGTTCCAACTTTCCAAACAGGCTCTAACATTCGATAATATTTCTCGTATGAGCCCTGAAGATGTAAAAAGCCTACTGCAACTTCCCCGGACTCCAAGTCATTGGCTCAGTGTTGACACACTTGATCTTATCAATGAACTGAAGGTCCCTACAAGTAAATGGAACACCACGAATATTCCAGAACCTATAACATTCAGTTATCCAGAGTGGGGGCTTGGTGGTGGAACACAGGTTATGCTGGACCGTCTAATTAAGATAGAGAACTGGGGAAAATCGAGTCCGTAATATGAGTGAAAAAACAGTTCAATATTACTACAAAAAAATAGAAAATGAGCTGAAGAAATATGACGATAAATTATATCGTGAATTTCTCGAGAAAAAAAGGAAAGAGATGCCGCGTGATATATTCATATGGCTCGATGGGTTATGTAGATTGGGCAATATTCCAAAATCATGCGAGCCTTTTGTAACAGAACTTTTTTGGCTGATACATTGACTGAAGGGTAAAATCACACCAGTTGATTCTTGCGTAGAAATGCATTGATCGCGCTGAAATGAATCGCGGCGTGCTATTTTATGGCATCCATAGATGGAGGGGTCGAAAACCGCCATTCCAAAGTTGTTTTCCTATCATAACTCATTGATGCTACTGCGAATCTGTAGAGCTTAATCGAGGTTCGAGAACCCTCTATCTGGTCAATGACGGCAATCAGTGCCAGTTTAGCTCGGTCGGCACGCTCACGGCGAGCGGTGCCTGGAAGAACGACATCATCGGTGTGCAGGCGAGTGTTGGTTTCTCGACCAGCAAGACGGCCTCGCAACAGAGCCAGACGACGCTGCAGGGCTCCTCGGCCAGCGCAGGCGGCACGCTGGCCATGGTGGCGCGTGGTGACAATGCAGCGGATGCGCAGAACGGTTCGATCAGTGTCACGGCGGGCCAGTTGTCGGGCAAGGATGTGGTGCTCGCAGCCAGCAAGGACATCACGTTGCAATCGGGCGTTGAGAAAGGCGAGACAAAAGGGTCGAGCAGCTCCTTTGGTGCGTCTGTCGGTGTAAACGCGCATATTGGCGCTGGATCGAAGGATAGTACCGGAATCAATGTCACGGCGTCTGTCGGTGGCTCGAAGCAGCACAGCCAGTCCGACAGTACGACGCATGTCGCAACGACGGTGACTGGTACGAACAGCGTCACCATGGTCACACCGGGCACGACGACGCTGAACGGTGCAGTGGTGTCCGGCGGTCATATCGGCATGCAGACGGGCAATCTGGTGATCAAAAGCCCGCAGGATACGGCTCATTATGAGAGCCATGCGACATCGGATGGGGCGAGTATTTCCGTCCCCGTTGCGGGTGTTGGTCAGACGGGTGGCGGCGCGATTATCGCGCATAGCGCGATCACGGATGAATACCGTTCGACCGGCAAGGACCAGTCGGGCGTGTATGCGGGTAAGGGTGGTCTGGATGTCGAGGTGTCCGGCGACACGCATCTGACCGGTGGGGTGATCAGTAGCGCGGCAGAAGCGGGCCGCAATCATTTCAGCACAGGCAGTCTGACGGCGGAGAGCCTGGAGAACATCTCGCGCTGGAGTGGCACAAGTGTCTCGGCTGGCGGCGGATATTCGAAGGGCGAGGCGCCAAGCGATGTGCTCAAGACAGGCACGTTTGCGGTGGGTCATGAGGACCACAGCGAGAGCAGCGTCACACAATCGGTCATCACGGGCAATATCGATGTGCAGAGCGGCAGCACGACCGGGCATTACGGCACCGATCTGGCGGGCGCGAACGGACATCTGGACAATGATTTCAACGCAAGGAAGCTGAACACGACGCTCCAGATCCAGACTGCAGGCCAGACGCTGGCAGAAAGCGCTGTTGAGGTCGGAGTGCAGATTGCCAAGAAGTATTCGACTGCAGGAAATGCGAAAACGTCAGGTAGTAAAGGAGAAGATAACAAGCGGAGTAACGATGCCGCCGCATATACCGCAAATGGAGCGCCCCACGGTTCCGTCCATGACCAGGGGATTGACACAACCGAAGGGTCGACTGGCGCGTCCGGCCAAACCCGGGATGGTACTGACCGTACGACACAAGAACTAGTCGAGCAGGGCGCATACCGTCATGGTGTAGGCAAGGACGATTTGCAGTATCCTTCTTCCTTGGGAGGAAACAGAAGCTCCTGGAGCGAGGCTCATGACGTCTATGATCCGACGACCACTGAAGCTATCGACGTCATTGGACATCGTGGGAATACTCGATTTACCGGGATGGGTGATGACGCGGCCGCGCGCGCTTTCTGGAATGCCAGCGAAAACCGGCTTGGTCAGATCAGCAATCTTCCCGATGGTTGGGGGCTTATCGGTTCCCTTCCTCTGGCTGGCATGCAGGCCATGGATGGGAAGGGCATGGCAGCCCTCGGCACTCTGGCACTTGCTGGTCCAAACTTGGTCGGGCTGGGCTCGCAATTTCGCGTTGTCGCGCTTGGCGCAGGCGAAATGCGTGCAGGCGCAGTGTCTGGGGAAATAGGCTCCAGCGTTCTGGCACTTGTCCAGGGGGGGCCGCGGCGCTGTTACCGTCGGGGATATCGCAAAAGCGCTGAAATCACCACTCACCCAGGAAGAAGCAAGAAACGCACTCAATACCGCTCTGAAGGCTTATCAGGCATCCCAGAATGTGAGCGCCTCTACGGGAGAGCAGCAATCTTCGGATCATACTGGTCAAAACGATGCGCAGGCTCAGCCGCACAAACAAGCAGCGTCAGCAGAGGAAGTGGGCGCTGATTCATTGCCCCCTAATAATGACGATCCCGACGATGAGGAGAAAAAAGACAATTCTTCCACCGATCCTAGTCAGCAAGAATCACAATCCGCGCCTGGTGGCTTACGCAAAACGCTCGGCGAAGTGCGGGAACAGCAAGTGGCGGATATCGTAGGCGGGCGGGTAAGTCGTGATGAAATCCAGCACGGGTCGATGGGAAAGACGGATATCGATGTGATCGCAGGAAATGGTGATCTTGTCGCAGTAGGAGGCCCGGCGAAAGCGAAAAATTTAGGTCGTCTCGGCGAAGTATTGAGGACATATGCAGCGGAGGCTAGTAAAAGAGGGGTGCAAGCATGGGCATATTTTGAGGAATCCACACCAGAGAGTGTTTTAAGTCTGGCACGAAGAATTCTGGGGGATCATGTAAAGACTTTTAAGGACAAATAAATGCAAATGTTAGCCAATGTGATGATCAATTGCGAGAGAGTATATACGCTAAGATACTTAGTAAATATAATGCGTGACGCAAAATTTTATTTATTTAATAAAGATAAGGAAATATTTGGATTTAAGAAAGAGTTTAAAGTAAGATTCTCGTCAGAAGAAGAAATTCTTCATGATTTCGAAAAATGGAACTTAGATACAGTCGTATTTTGGAACAGCAGCAATGAAGCTTTGTTCGCGTGGTGGGACCTTGCAGGGGAGGTTATGAAAATAACGCTTTCTTTCGACGGATGGTCGGAGGAAAAATCTACTATTATAATACAAGATATAATTTCTTCGCTTCTACGGAGAAATTTCCATAGAGGGGATGGTGTTTTCTTCTCTATTGAAGCAGGGTGATGAGAGCGTCATCAGTGAGCTACAAACGGCACTGATTTCCTCGTGAGCTGATCGCTCATGCGGTATGGCTGTATTTTCGCTCCCCCTTGAGCTTTCGTCTTGTCGAAGAAATGCAGTTCGAGCGGGGTATAGTCGTCCCATATGAGACGATCCGTCGGTGGAGCCTGAAGTTGGGCACAGCTCCCGCACGCTCCCTGCATCGCAAGGCAACAAGACCGGATGATATCTGGCATCTGGATGAGGTGCGGGTCATGATCCGTGGCAAGCCTCACTGGCTGTGGCGCGTAGTCGATCAGGAGGGTATTATTCTCGATGAGATCCTGCAGACCCGCCGGAACATCAAAGCAGCCAGACGTCTGTTGACCTAGCTTGTGAAATGGCAGGGGGTGCGCCCCTGTTACATGATAACTGACATGCTGAAATTCTATGGCGCAGCAAGACGCAGACTTGGTCTCGCGATCCGGCATCTCTCGCTTCAGGGGCTGAACAACCGGGCGGAGAACAGTCATCTTCCCTTGCGAAAACGCGAACGTATCATGCAGAAGTTCCGTTCACCGGGCGGGTGTCAGCGCTTCGTTTCTGTCTTTTCAGCCATCCGAAATCTCTTCGTCCCATCCGCCTCCATCACCACTGCTGTTTCCCGGCACATCCATCGTATCAAGGCCTTCGCTCAGTGGGGCAGCGCGACCGCCCCCAGCCCCTGAAGATCTCTTTCTCGGGCATCGCTTACATCACATCAGTTAACGTGACAGCACCTATTGAAAAGCAGACTTAGATTGATGCAGTTCAACCTCACTGTCCTACCTGTTCGAGAATCCAAGGTGGACAATTAAGCGTCTTTTCACGTCAGACGAAAGAAAATTGGGGTTAAAATGATCTTAGATGTGATGCAGCGGAATATATGTGAAAAATACGATTCGGGTTTCTTTCCACCATTGAAAAACGACAAGATAGGAATAAGTAGAAATGTTAGAGAAGGGGCTAGGCCATTAAATGGACTTCGAATAAAATCTGACGGAAATACTTCAGGATGGTATGTTTGGGGTGGAATGGAAATGTTGAATGATGATGATTTTTTTCTTCCTCTGCATTATTCCCATATTCCGTCATGGGAAAAGCTAATCATTCCGTACCTCGCCTTGGCTCCTGGATGGAGATTTTTAATAACGGAAACTTACGAAGATGTATGGTTCGATTCCGATACATTTCAAAGTGTTTTACGTTAAACGCTATAGTTTTCATGGGGTAAAGTAGACAGTTTCTCTGCATGCACTGCACTTGAGCAAAAGGCATCTCTGACGCAGAACATCGTCTGGTATGTGCCGGTTCAGGTGAATGGTGCGACGGTGCTGGCGCCGAAGCTCTATCTGGCGCCGGGCAATGTGGCGCTGACAGGCGGCACGATTGCGGCGAAAGACGTGTCGCTTGCGGGCGCGAGCGTCAATAACAGCGGGACGATATCGGGCAGCAACAGCCTGAGCATTCTGGCGCGCAATGGCGACATTACCAATACGGGCACGCTGGCAGGTGGCTCGGTCAGCCTGGTGGCGCAGAACGGGTCGATCATCAACAGCGCCACGCTGAACGATTATCTGGTCAATGGCGGCAATCAGGGCCAGCTGGGCTCGGTCGGCACGATCTCGGCGAGCGGTGCGGCGTCCCTCTCGGCAAGCAATGACATTACCTTCAATGGCGGCCGCCTGAGTTCGGGTGGTGATCTGTCGATGCTGGCGGGCAACAGCCTGACGCTGGAGGCCACGAAGACGCAGAGCGAGGCGAGTGCCTCGCATCATGTGGCAGGGATCTCGCTGAGCAGCCAGGGCGCGCAGGGGACGCTGGGCTATGGCATGCGCGATGATAAATCATCGTCTTCGAGCACGGTCTGGACCCCGTCGGTACTGGCGTCTCTGGGCGGGAATGTTGCGCTCAATGCGGGCAAGGCCATCACGATAGACGGCTCGGCATTGTCGGCGGCGAATGACCTGACGCTCTCGGGCTCGTCCATCTCGCTGCTGGCCAAGGAGAACAGTCTCACCCAGAGCATGGCGCATAAGGAGAAATCCATCGGCGCCAGTATCGGGCTCTCGCCAACATCCATTATGGGGCAGGTGGTCAATACCGGGCTTGCTGCAAGTCAGACATCCGGCAAGGGCAGTGGGACGCTTGCTGCGCTGAATGCGATGCAGGGCGCGGCGATTATTGCCACCTCGATCATAAATGGAGGCGAAGCCGTTGCGGGCAATATTGTGGGCGTACGCCAATCCGTAGGCTCGTCGTCGCTGCACCAGTCGAGCACCGAGACGCAGACCCATGCCGTTGGTTCGACGCTCAATGCGGGGAACACGCTTTCTGTCGTGGCGCGTGGCGATAATACAGCGGATGCGCAAAACGGTTCCCTGAGCGCAACAGCCTCCAGCCTGTCGGGCAAGAACGTGGTCCTTGCTGCCAGCAAGGACATCACGCTGCAGGCGGGCTGGGATACGACGCATAGCGAAAGCGATATGAAGTCGAAATCGGTATCAGTCGGCCTCGATGTTGGTGTAGGGACTGGCTTTGTTACTGCGAGCCTGAGTGCATCGTTTGGCAAGCAGACGCAGCATGTGGTTTCCGACAGCGCAACGGCAGTCAACACGACGGTAACGGGCGCGCAGAGTGTGACGATTGCGAGCCCTGGCAGCGTGACGCTGAACGGTGCGACGGTCACGGCCCCGCGTATCGATCTGTCAGCCGGCAGCCTGAACATCACGAGCCCGCAGAACACGTCCGATTATCGCAGCGCGGCAAGTCAGAGCGGTGGCCAACTGTGTGTTGGCTACAAGACCGGTATTGGTGGCAGTGGACTTAACCAGAACGTCACAGACCATTTTGCCACAACAGGCCCAACCCTGTCGGGATTGTATGCGGGGGAGAACGGGATCGGTGTGGACGTGTCCGGTCAGACCAGCCTGACGGCAGGGGTTATCGACAGCCAGGCGGAAGCGGCGGAGAACCACTTCGACACGGGCAGCCTCGTCGCGAACAGCGTGACGAATGTATCGCAGTGGAAGGCGACGCAGACAGGCATGTCGATGAGCCTTGGCACGGATATGCTGGGCAGCACGATGGGCATATTGGGCGCGGTCGGCACCAACCTCGCCTCGGGTGCATCGGGCATGATGGGTGGTGGTCGCGCGCATCACGAGACGAGCGAGAGCCAGTCTGCGATCAGCGGGAATATCACGGTCAGTGCCGGGAGTATCACGGGCCATTACACCACGGACGTCTCAAAGGCCAATGCGGCGCTGGATAACGCGTTTGATGCAAAGAAGCTGAGCAATCAGCTCCATGCCCAGAGGCTGGGTAGCCAGCTGGCCGGAGAGATTGGCGGGCTTGTTGCCGATCAATTGGAAAAGGCTGGCGTCGCTGGCTTTGGCGAGGAAGGTATCGCAAACAGTTACGGGCGTATCACGCTTGAAACAGCGGCGAATACAGCCGTGGCCGCTGTCTCAGGGAGTAATATTGGCGCAGCTGCGGCAGGGACCGCAGCAGGCGGCCTTGCAACATCGGCGACGCTGGATAGCGTGGCCTGGTGGGCACTCGATCAAACAAATGGTGACGTAGCGACCGCCCTTCCTTTGACCGCCGCGATCGAGAATATTATCGCGTCCGGCGCAGGCGCGTTAGGTGGCATTGTAGGCGGCAACACGTCGGGCAATACAGGCATTAATGCACTGAATGGTGCAGGCGAAGCCGCTGCGGTTGAACAATACAACATGGCGAGCCTCAAGCTCCTAAAACTGTTCGTGAAGTGAGCTGCCGAAAGAGAAGCGGCTAAGGTTGCAGAAAAGGCTGTTGGGAAAGAGATCGCCAAAACCGAGAAAGCTGCCTCGAAGAATGTTGCGCATGACGGCGAGAGCGCCGAAGAGGATGTAACTTCTGCAGAGACTAAGCCAAATGTAGGTAAGGATGAAAACGCGAAGCCAGATATAGATCGCATAAAAACCGATGGGATTGGCTTTCTGGAGGATGCTGCCTTCGCTCAGGTGAAATTAAAGGGTGGAAAAACCTTCAGTACAGATGGGATCAAAAAATATTCCGCAATGGTCGGGAGGGAAATCAGAACAGTCGCTGATTTGACAGCTGCTATAAAGGAAGGCAAAATCAACCCTTCAGATATAGAAATCAATTATGTCATCGCTGACGGAAAGGCAGTTATTGCTAATACAAGAACTTCTACAGCGCTGGCCAACGCTGGAGTTCCTATTAGCCAATGGAATGGCGTCAACGTTAGCGGTCGCATCGTTTATACAGATAAAACATTCGATGAACTCGTCAGAGACCAGATGGCGAATAAAAAAGGGCTCCAGTAAATATGGATAATTGGAAATAAAAAAAGAAATATTAGATTCAAACAATTATTATGATGATGGGTCTGAGGATGGATTTGAATACGAATTTAAAGATGGATTGCTGAATTTCAAAATCTTTTCCAGTGACACTAAAGTAGTATCATTGATGTTTCATGGTTGTTGTTATCAGTATATTTCTCCCATTCCTGGTTATACTCCATTCAAAATAGGCGGGCTGTCGTCTAAAGATACGACGCGCTCTAGCGTTGTTTATGAAATAGAGAATGGGGACCTTTTAGAAAAGGCTAGAGAAATATGTTTAAATTTAAACATGAGGTTTTTAGATAAACAATTTTTTATGTATTTATCTGACTCAGAGATAGTATTAGATGTTGTTGCCGGAAGGTTTTCTTTCAAATTAACCAATATTTAGTTAGGTTATTTAGTGCATGAATATTGGTTAATTTACGTATTTTCACAGTGTTCATTAATCAATAAATAAATAGGTGGAACGAAATCTGTGAGCCATACATTATTTTCCGATTTAACAAAAAGATATCCATCACGGTTCATCTGTTCCGTATTGACATCTAGGACTACGGCATCACCGTGTCTCTGCCCCACATGATAGGCAACTGTTCGATCGACAGATAAATGTACTTTATGTCGCCGGCCGGGCTTTAATCCCTCTCTCAAAATAGATTTGATATTCTTCTTTGCTGTGCCATGCCACAATTTTTCGGGGGGGGATGCTAGTCGGTATCCCAAGATCAATAGCTAGAGAATGACCCTGCGCTGCTCGGATACAATGTCCATCCGATGAAAGTGTGAAACGTTGCTTATCACTTTTCTCTATAATTTTCAGCAGCATCGGTCGATCCAAGGAATAACCTACTTCCGACGCTGACCGAAGTAATTCGTCTATATTGGCCCATCCTGCGTTATCAAGAGTAATATCAATCCTCTCAGGTTCATGGCGCAAAACTAGAGACAGGAATCTTGATATTTTTTATAGTACATTCCTATTACTGCGTATCATAACCCGAAGTAAAGTCAAGTGGTGATGTCGCGTTAACTGTGACGTGTTAGACAGGAGTGATGAAAGCGTCATCTATGATCTACAAACGATACCGATTTCCTTGTGAGCTGATTGCGCATGCGGTACGGCTTTATTTTCGCTTCCCCCTGAGCTTTCGTCTTGTCGAAGAAATGCTGCTCGAGTGGGGTATAGTCGTCTCATATGATAGGTGCCCCCCCCTTCGGACAGTTTTGGGGGCCTGATAAGCTATAGCCGGTTGTTGTCATGCTGCCGCCTTGACGGCGTTACTGTTGGGCACTGGGTTCGGAATCAACCCCGAACGCCAGTGGCGTCGGCGTGTCATGATACGCCTCGTCGGGCGTTCGTCCAGCAAATGCCGGATGCGGACGTTCCGCGTTGTAATGCGCGATCCATGAAGTAAGCCCGGTCCGCAGTTCCGATCCGGTCTCGTAGGTGTGCAGATAGATGCATTCGTATCTCAGAGATCGCCAAAGGCGCTCGATAAAGACGTTATCGAGCCACCGGCCGCGTGCCCGTTGGCGCGGTCTGGATGGCTTTCTGCCAGCAGCATGCTCTTCTGCCCGAGTGTCTCGCGACGGATCGAGGCAAAGGCGCAGGGATCGCCGAGATTGGCCGGATAGGCGTCGATCTCGGTCATAATGATGCGCGGGGCAGATTTGTTGATCAGATTGTTATAGGCCGCCGCGAGGAATTCGATCCACATCGCGAGGAAGCGCTCGAATTTGAGCGAGTTGTCGACCGGCCGCAGACCGAGCTTTTCCTTAACCTGCGGATGCAGATCGATCATGGGCGCGATCTCGCGCTTGACGTAGCTTTCGATCATATCGTCGGTCTGGGCATAGACGAGGAAATCTGCCGGATCGACATCGACAGATTTCAGGATCCAGTTCTGCCCGATCGTGGTCTTGCCCGAGCGGGCAGGACCGACGACAGCTACGTTCAGGAAGCGCAGTTCATCGAGCGCTTCCATGGGGCCAACTAGGAACGGGGCTTCATCGTGGTTCCACCGCCCGACATAGCCACCGCCACGGTTGTCGAGAATGCGATGCTTGGACGCATAATCGGCGGTGTTGATCCGCTCGGGCGGCAGATAGGCCTTGATGGCCTCGGCAAGGATCAGGCGTGGATCGGCAAACAGCACATCGTCAGGCGAGGTGTCGCTGTCGCTCATGATCGGTGTCGGCTTCCTGTTTCAACGTGTCGAGAACGGCGGTAACTGACTTGCGCTGCGTGTCGGCCAGATCGGCCTCGGCTTTGCGCAACACGGCCTCTGGCCAGTCCTGCTCGCGCGCCAGGCGACGCAGAAGCATGCCGGTGTCACGCGAGAGCGTGGCGAAGGCCGATGAGAACATGTCCTGTAGCTGCTCAGCGACCACGAGCTTGCCGCAGCGCTCGGCTTCCTTGCGCTTGAGTTCACGCAGTCGCCAGATATCGATCTGCTCTTTGGCCGACACCGTGCCCAACGAACGCGGCTGTTCCTCGGGTTCGAAAAGCTCATCGAATTGCAACTGGAGCCGTTCAAGCTGCTCATCGCGTCCGGCGCTCTTGCGCTGCTCTTCCTCTTGCCGCGCTGCGAGGAAGTCGAAGACGGCGTGAGGATCGAAGCGCCAGCTTTTGCCGTTGGTGCCGCGATCCACGAAAGGGAAATCAGGCCAGCGGTCGAGCCAGTTGGTCAGCGTTGGCAGCGAGACCTTGAGACGCTTGGCCATTTCGGCCTTGTTGAGCGCCACGCCGGGCGATGCTTCCATGCTTTCCCCCTTGGACAACAACAACCCTGATTTGATTTTACTGAAAAAGTGTCTCTGACCGGGGTGCGAATAACCCCCGGCAGGGGGCCTTGCCAGGAGGGACCCAACAATTCTGCGTCACCCCAGCAGCGGATACACTGGCAGCCCGAGGTCAGCGATCTGAATGGTCGTAGTAGGTGACGACGCTGTTCTGCTCTTCCATCCAGCCCATGAGCAAGGCATTTGCCGCGTTAATGTCTCTGCCTGTCATGACCATGTTCCCGTCGCCTTGATCGGCGAGTTGCGCGTCAAGCCCACCATTCCTAAAGGCGGCGTTGACAGCCTCTACAGTCAATTCGGCTGGCCGCTGAATCTTTGGCGTTGTACTGTTTTCCATTCGCTCGTTCTTCCTTATTTGCAAGCAGTATCAACAACCCGGTGAGTCTCAACTTTCAAGTCAGACTGCAACACAAATGCGAGAGTTAGAGCATCGAGGGAGGCGCACCGATCAGAGAGAAATAGGCATAAAAAAAGACGCCTGCCCGATTGGGTAAGCGTCTCGCAAGTATGGTTCTCACATATCTGCAAATTGGAAAGATCGGAAAGAGGAAGATGCATTTGGCTGGATTTTTTTTGCAATGACGGTACAGGCACGTTGATGCTACGCCTTTGCAGTGACGTGCGACGTGCCAAGTTCATCGCCGATCTTCCGCCATTCCCACTTATGGCGCCCCGAAATCCGATGCACGATCAGGCGCATGTTGACCACGGTGCGCAGCCTGCGGTCTTCGATCATAGGCACCCAGGTTAGAACGATATCGGGCCGTTCAACCTGATCGGCAGTAGGCCGGGGCAGGAAGTCATCGCTCTCACGATCCCAACCGAGATCTTCCAGATCACGCACATAGTCGGGCCACGTGCTACCAGCCCCGGCAGGACGCAGCCCGGTCGCGGGAAGGGCCGCAAGCGTCAGGGCAGCCTCATCCAGCCATTCGCCCACCTGCTCGGGCAGGCTGCGGTCAGGATCGAAACGCAACGGCATCTTGCTCATGCGGCCTCCCTTGCACGGTCGAGGTATTCCGCACGGTTTGGGATAGGTGCATTGACTGCCCCAGCAGCGCCAGAGACCACGCGCTCGCGCCATGCGTCCATGTCCCGCTTCCAAGCGCGATCGGCTTCGATTTCATACTCGCTCATGAGCGCTTCAGGCACATCACGGTTTCCAATGGCCGTACCGATCGCCTTGCCGAAATAGCCAAGATGGCTGATCGAGGCCCCCTTGCTGCGCTGTCGCTCCGAAACTGATTCGACAACCCCGAGGATCAGGCGCTCGGCTTCATCGACACTCAGCCCGGCACGCAGCGCATCAGCTGACCACTGGCGGACAATGTGGAAGTTGCCCAGGTTTCTGACAGGGTCAAAGCCTGCCGCCTCGAAAGCCTTGGGGCCGATACGCTTGAAGGCCGCATCGATCTGTTCGTCGCTCACCTGCACCCCAAGCTTAGCTTTATCTTCTAAGCTTATATTATCAGCTAAGCTAAGCTTATCGCGCGTGTAGGAGGCTTGGGTTTTGCCTTGGGTTTCCTGCGACACTTTTTTCCCTCCCGAAATCGGCATCATGGCGGTGCGTTGGCGTGGGTCGCGCTGCGGTGACGGATTGGTATTTTTCGGCGGTCTTCCGCCCTTTTTGCCGTTCACGCGCGAGGCAACGGCGCGTCGCGTCGGCTGCAGTGTTTCAGGCAGACCAACCAGCCCGCTTGCCGCATCGTAGGTTATCAGCCGGGATACGGCGTAGGTTTGCATGTAGGTTTCAAGCTGGGTTTCCGACACGTGAAACCGGAAGCGCGCAAGCGTCGCGAGATCGGGTGCGCCATCCTTGCCGGCATGCAGGATGCCATCAGCACCATATTCCAGAATGGCCGTGCCGCATTCTTGAGTTCATCAGCACGCTCAAGCAATGGGCATGCCTGTGGCCGTGCGGTGGTATCGAAACCTTTGCCCCGGACGACAGGCGCCGGCGCGTCGTATTCATGCGCCCGGAGGAAGCCTACGCGGTGCATCAGAAACACCCGCTGGTGGATATTTCGCTCAACGAGCAAACGCTCAAGCTGCGTTTTCGCAGGCCAAGCGAAACGCCCGGCACAATCAATGCCGAACCTGCATTGCGGCGAGCCTGTCACCTGCCCATGACGGGGCGCCACAAGGAACAAGCCGCATGAGCGATAACGCCTGGAATGCCCTCTATCTCGCCACCGCCATTACGATGGTGATCCTGTGGTTCGCGACGACTGAAGTCCGAAGCTACCTGCGGCGCCGTGATCTACGCGTCCAGCTTAGGCTGCTCGACCACCTGCAAGCACTCAGCTGCCAGCATCAGCACACGAAACAAGGAAAGGCCCAATGACTGACCCCACCCCTTCAACCGCCTCTTAAACGAGCGGGTGCGTCGGATGATCGTCTCACGAGGGCGAACGCAGGAGAGCGTAGCTATCGAGGCCGGGATTTCCACGAGCACGCTGAGCTTCCTGATTAGGGGCCAGAACAGCACCATCAACACGGTCCTTAGCGTCTTGGCCACGCTCAAGGCTCCGCCCGAGGTCATGGCCGAGATCTATGCCAACTTTGTGGAGCATCGGAAGGAGAGGGCGGATGGGTGCGGGATTGCCTCGGCTGCTTACCGTCAAGAAAGCAGCCTCTGAGATAGACGTTTGTCCTGAGACGGTGCGCCGGGCCATCCGGGCTGGGAAGCTGGCAGCCTATCGCAGGCCGGGCGGATACCGCGTCTCAACAACTGACCTTCAAGCCTACATGGACACCTACCATTGCCCCGCATCAGAAATGATAAGCCCCACCTGGAATTACGTCGCGGCAAATGGGCGATCGTCTGGTGGGAAGAAGGACAGAGAAAACGACTTTCGACTGGCACAGAGGACGAGAAACGCGCTCGCCAAGCGCTAGCAGACTTCGAGGGAGCGCTTGAAAAGGCGCCCCTCAAGATGGCTGTGTCTGAGTGTTTATCATGATATGTCGAAAGCCGAAGGGGGAAGGTATCGGCGCTGAAGCGTCTTGAAGGAGCCACCGTACCGCTCGAAGAGGCATTGGGCCATCTTCGCATCGATCAGATCGGCCAGAAGCGTTGGGACACGTTCGCCGCAGGTCGTTTCAAGAAACGTGGAGAGGCAAATGTCCCGATCTCACCCGGAACACTGCGCCGCGAGCTCAACGTCTTGCGGGCTGCGCTGCGCCGGGCGTGGAAAGACGGTTATCTCGTCAGGCCACCCGAGATCGAGCCGCCACGTGATAGCGCCCCGCGTGACCGATTCCTGGCCAAGGTGGAAGCCCGACGCTTGATAGACGCTGCGCAGACCCCGCATGTTCGGCTGTTCATGGCCCTGGCCATCTACACCGGCGCGCGCAAGGGCTCGATTCTGGCGCTCACCTGGGACCGGGTCCATTGGACCACGAACATGATCGACTTTCAGGAACCGGGCCGTGCCTTGACGCGCAAGCGCCGCGCAACCGTGCCAATGACCAAGGCGCTGCGCGAGGAAATGGAGGCAGCGTTTGATGAAAGGAATGGCGACTATGTCGTGAACTGGCACGGCAAGCCGATCCCGACCGGGTTGCGCTGGTCCTTCAACAAGGCTTGCGAAAGAGCAGGGCTGACATGGAAGCCAACGCCCCATCACCTGAAGCACTCTCTGGCGTCATGGTTCAAGATGGACGGCGTGCCGATTGATCAGACCTCAGACTGGCTGGCCACTGATCCGCAGACATTGCGTCGCGTCTATCGGAAGTTCGACCCGTCATACCTGGAGAACATTGCGGAGGGCTTTAAGTTGTAGTGGTCCATGTGGACCGCTACTATGCCTGTGGATAACAGAGAAAACTCAATGTTATCAATGGCGTCCCATAGGGGATTCGAACCCCTGTTGCCGCCGTGAGAGGGCGGTGTCCTAGGCCTCTAGACGAATGGGACGAGGCGAGGTGCGTTCTATGATACCGAACGAAACCCCGCAAGAGGGAAAATGCAAATCTAGCGAACTAATTTCGCGCTTAGCTTCTCGCCAGCCAGAAGATGCAGGTGATAATGGGGTACTTCCTGCCCCGCATCGCCGCCAGCGTTGCTGATCAATCGATACCCCTTCTCGGATACATCAAGTGCCGCAGCAACTTCCGAGATTGCCCGTGCAAATCCGGCAATCTCCGCAACGGATGCATGCAAGCCGAAATCCTGTGCACTGACATAGTGCCCCTTGGGAATAATCAGCACATGCACGGGGGCTTGTGGCGCGATGTCCGGAAAGGCGAGGGCAAAGTCATCTTCGTAGATCGGCTTGACCGGAATCTCCCCGCGCAAAATCTTCGCGAAGATGTTTTGCGGGTCGTATGGAAGGCGCAAGTCAACAGCCATCGGTCAGACTCCCGGCTCGACAGGACGTGAGGCCTTTTCCTCAACACCGCTCATAGCCTCCCGGCGGCGTAACTCTTGCCATACATCATGCGGTGTGACGCCAGCGTCCACCCACATCACAATGAGATGGTAGAGCACATCCGCACTTTCACTGACGAGCTCTGATGGTTTGCCAGCAACCGCCTCGATAAGACACTCGACAGCTTCTTCACCAAACTTCTGGGCAATCTTCTTGCGCCCACGCGAGAGAAGTCGCGCCGAATGGCTCAATGATGGATCGGTACCTCGACGGGACTCAACGGTAGCAAACAGACGATCGAGAACCTGCGCATCAATCGGGCTCAGATCAGCTACGGGCTTTTTGACGGCGTTTTTCTTGCCCTGCGCTTTCTTCGTGCTCTCACTCTTGGGCGCAGCGTTCTTGACGCCCTTCTTTCCGGCGCCTCCTTCGGTCTTGCGGGTCGTCCGTTTAGTGGCAAGCGCCATGATCGTCATCCGTCTGAAATCAAGGTGAAAAGAATGCGTTAGTTGGCTGGCCTCACAGGCAGTCCCGCAGCCTCAAGCGCTGCCTTGACCCCCGCAATACCGAATGTGCCAAAATGGAAAACGCTGGCTGCCAGAAGGCCGCTCGCCCCGGCCCTGGCGCCTTCCACGAAGTGCTCAAGCTCTCCCACGCCGCCAGATGCGACGACCGGAATGGTGATCTTGCCGCAAACCTCACGCAGAAGGTCAAGGTCGAAACCTTTACCCGTTCCATCGCGGTCCATGCTTGTCAGCAAAATCTCACCCGCACCCCGCGCCTGCGCCTCCTGCGCCCAGGCAACCGCATCTATACCGGTCGGTTCTCTACCGCCCTTGGTATAAACTTCCCAACCGCCCTTGCCATTGGAACGCGCATCAATCGCGACAACGACGCATTGGCTGCCGAACCGATTGGCTGACTCATTAATCAGCTCCGGATTCACGACTGCGGCCGAATTCACGGCACATTTGTCAGCGCCAGCAAGGAGCAGTTTACGCATATCCTCGGGGGCACGCACACCACCGCCAACAGTCAGGGGCAAAAAGACACGCTCTGCGGTGCGACGGACCACATCATAGATCGTGTCGCGGTTCTCGACACTTGCCGTGATGTCCAGAAAGGTCAGCTCATCGGCTCCTGCCGCGTCATAGACAACGGCCTGCTCCACCGGATCTCCTGCATCACGCAGCGATACGAAATTGACGCCCTTGACCACGCGGCCATCCTTGACGTCGAGGCAAGGGATAACCCTCAGCTTCAGCATGTGGCCCCCTCGACAATGCTGAGCGCTTCCTCAAGCGATATACGCCCGTCATAAAGCGCGCGCCCTACGATCACGCCCTCGAGCCCAGAAACCTCCTGGGCAATCGCGCGGAAATCACGCAGATGCTGCGCCGAACCAACGCCGCCGCTGGCAATGACAGGAATGGACAATACACGTGCCAGATCAGCCGTCTGTTCCAGATCCAGCCCCTCGAGCATGCCGTCGCGTGTGATCTCGGTGAAGATCACGGCAGCCACGCCAGCATCCTGCATCCGCAGGGCAAGGTCACGCGCATTGAGCTCGGAAACTTCGGCCCAACCTTCAGTCGCGACACGCCCCTGACGCGCATCGATGCCCGCGACAATCCGTCCCGGAAAAGCCCTGCAGGCCTCACGCACAAGCTCGGGGTTTTTCACTGCAACCGAGCCAAGAATGACCCGGTCCAGGCCGGCTTCCAGCCAGCGCGTGATGCCCGCCATATCACGAATGCCACCACCAAGCTGCACCGGCAGATCGGTCGCAGCGATAATCGCCTCTACCGCGGCACCGTTTGCCGATTTCCCGGCGAAGGCCCCATTGAGATCAACCACATGCAGGCGCGAACATCCGGCTTCGGCGAAAGAACGCGCCTGTGCGGCAGGGTTATCGGAATAGACGGTGGCATCGTCCATCTCGCCGCGTCGGAGGCGCACGCAGGCGCCATCCTTCAGATCAATGGCCGGATAGAGGGTGAGGGCGCGATGGGGGGTGCTGTCCGTACTGGCCACGATATGATCCTTCCCGGAATGTTTCTTGTGTCTCGCGCCACCACTTTCGGGAGAGAGGGGCAGGGTCATAAAGACGCCCCTGACCACCCCGTCATGATTGCGGGCATAAAGGGGGTGCGTGCCCCAGGGCTCGAAACCGAGCGAGCGGAACATGGACAACGCGGAGGCCTGTGTCTCCGGAACCTCGCAGTTCAGCACGCGGCAGCCCAGCGCTCTGGCGGCCGCAATCACGGCATCGGCCAGAACATAACCTAGCCCACGACCGCGCATATAGGGTGCTACGAAATAACCCCTGATCTGCGCCGTCTGGGCTTGTGCCTCGTTATTGCGTGAAGGCCGCACAAGCTGGGCGCAACCCTGTATCTGCCCCGTTTCATCGCGCACGACGAAAAACCGGGTTTCCGGCACGAGCAGCAGCCCGCTGAAATAGCGTTCGAGCACCGCCCGCCCGGGCGGCGTAAGCCAGCCTAGGCCGCCCCCGTCAATGATCGCCGCCGTCGTGATCTCGCATAGGGCGGCCATGTCACTGTCATCGATGCGCGACAGGCGCTCGGCAATGCGGGTCACGGCATCCAGCTCAGAAAGTTCGCCATGATTGTCAATCCGGTCTTCTGGCTCTTCTCGACATGGAATTGAGTGCCACACCGGTTGTCCCGCGCGACGATTGCCGGCACGGCCCCGCCGTAACTGGCAGTGGCGACGATGTCAGTGGGGTTCCACCCTGTCAGGGCGTAGGAGTGTACGAAATAACCGTGATCGCCCTGTTCCAGCCCTGCAGTCAGCCTGTGTGCGCCGGGTTCGAACTCCAGAACGTTCCAGCCCATGTGAGGCAGGCAGAGCCCCGCCTCAAGCGCGAACTCCATCTTGGCGATACTGCCCTCTATCCAGCCGAGCCCCGGCGTGCGTCCGTGCTCGAGGCCCCATTCTGCCATAAGCTGCATGCCCACACAGATGCCCAGAAAAGGTGTGCCACGATCTGTCGCCTCAATCAGCGCTTCGCGAAGGCCACCCCGCAGCCCTGAGGCGCAATGAGCAAACGCACCCTGTCCGGGCAGGATGATGTGGTCAGCCTGCAGAACAGTTTCAGGGTCGGCCGATATCTGCACCTCGGCGTCCAGCCCGCGTTCCGCAACGACGTGGCGCGCCGTTTGTGCCGCTGAGGCCAGATTTCCACCATCATAATCGATGACTACAACGCGTCTCATGAGGCAGCGCGATCCTTGTCCATCAGCCTGAGGCGAGCTTCATCAGCCGAGCGCCCCATCCAGAGCCCGTTGCTGGCATAGCCCTTGAGCCGGGCCTCCCAACCAATCACTTCGGCCCCGAACACGGCCAACACGACATTGAAGGCCCATGAAAGCAGCAGCCCCGCACCCCCGCCATAACGCAAGAGAACCACGCTGATCAGCGCCGTCAGGGCGAAGGCAATCCAGCGTCCGCTGGCCAGCAATGCCAGGGGACCGAAAACGAGCAGGGACCAGTGAAAACCCTGTTTGACCATGATCGGCTCAACATTGCCGTCGGCTCGATAGGCAAGATAGTCGTTCACAAGACCCCCTTCGTCGATGGAATCATGCCAAGCGCTCGCGGATCATGCGCAACCGCCATTCGCAGAGCGCGGGCAAATGCCTTGAATCCGCTCTCTGCAATATGATGAGCGTTGCGCCCGGCCTTGCAGGTCACATGAAGCGCAATCGACGATGCCATGGCAAAGGCGCGATAGAATTCCTCGAACAGATCCGTATCCATCTCGCCGATACGCTCGCGCTCGAAGGTTACATTCCAGGCGAGGTAGGGCCGGCCCGAGATATCCACGACCACCTCACACAGCGCCTCATCGAGTGGCACCAGCGCATGCCCAAAGCGGGTGATGCCTTTCTTGTCACCCAGCGCCTGAGCAAAGGCCTTGCCGAGGGCGATGCCGATATCCTCGACAGTATGATGGCCATCTACATGAAGGTCACCGTGACAGCGCACATCGAGATCGAATCCGCCATGCTTGGCAAGCGCGGTCAACATATGGTCGAAAAACCCTATGCCGCTATCGAGTTCGGCCTGCCCGCTGCCATCAAGATTGATCGCAACGGAGATATCGGTCTCACCGGTCTTGCGGTGGATGCGGGACTGTCGGGCGTCTGTCATGTTTCCCTCCATAAACTATTCGTCGCGAATACGCGATGGCCTCTTGGCGAGCACGCGGGAACTTGCCATCTATCCGGCATGAGCAGCTCTCCCGCATCATCCCCCGCCCTCGATGTCCTGCTATCCAGGGCCTCGACCGATCATCTGAGCGCGCCCGCTCCTGACAAGGAGCAGATCGCCCGCATCCTCTCTGCCGGGCTGCGAGCGCCGGATCATGGGAAGATGCGGCCCTGGCGTTACATCGTGATCAAGGGCAAGCATCGCGCGGAATTTGCCGAGCAGGTCGTCAAGGCCATGAGCGCGGCCGACCCTGAGGTGCCGCAAAAGAAGATCGACAAGCGCCGTCAGCGTTTCGGTGAGATGCCCATGACGATAGCCCTCGTCATGGACATCGACTCCCGAGGCAAGATTCCCGTCTCGGAGCAGGAACTGTCGATTGGCGCAGGGGCCATGAACGTGCTGAACGCACTCCATGCCGAGGGTTTCGGCGGTTTCTGGGTATCGAGCGACTTTGCCGAGCAGCCCTGTTTCCGTGAGGCTTTGGGCCTTCGGGATTCCCAGCGCCTCGCAGGGTTCCTTTTCGTGGGCACACCGGACAAACCAGTCCATGGCAGCAAACGCCCTGACATTGCCGAGTATATGGCGTTCTGGAAGGGCGAACCTGTCAGCTTCGAGGCCGACAAGTGACGCGCACAGGCTCAACGCTCGGTTTCGATATCACGATTGCCGGGGCAGGGCCGGCAGGGCTGGCCTGCGCGCTCTCTCTTGCCGAGAGCGGTTGGCGCGTCGGCGTTATCGATCCGGCACCCGATACGGCCCTCAGCGCGCCTTCGTTCGATGGTCGTGAGATCGCCCTGACCCATCACTCGCGCAGCTGGCTGCAGACGCATGATGTCTGGCGTCACATCCCGTCCGAGTGTGTTTCGCCCCTGAAAACTGCCCGCATTGAGACCGGCCAGGAAGCGCCGGATCATCCCTCGGGGGCTTTGCTGTTTCGGGCACCGGCGGGGCAGGATCTCGACGACGCGACTGAGGCGCTGGGTTATCTCGCTCCCAACCACCTGATCCGCACCGCGCTGCATCGTGCGGTTCAGGCGCAGGGCAAGGTATCGATCCTGTCGGGCCGCTCTGTGGCCAGAAGCTCCGGCACCGGCGATGTCGCGACGGTCCTGCTTGATGATGGCAGTCTCGTCGAAAGCGCTCTTCTGGTCGCAGCGGATGGACGGTTCTCACGCATCAGACAATCTCGCGGGATTGGCGCAATCGTGCATGATTTTGGCAAGGTCATCATGGTCTGCCGCATGCGCCACCCCGAGCCGCATGACGGCGTGGCGCTGCAGTGGTTCGATGAAGGGCAGACAATTGCCCTCCTACCAGTAGCAGATGACGATCAGCCCGGTCATTTGTCATCACTCGTGCTGACCCTCGCCCCTGCCGAGATCGCAGCACTCAAGCAGCTCGATAAAGCTGCCTTCGATGAGGACATCACGCGCAGGACACAAGGGCGATTGGGCCCGATGAGTCTGGAAAGCGCGCGCTGTACCTACCCCCTCAAGACAGTCTTCGCCCATCGCTTTCAGGCCCCGCGCCTTGCCTTGATCGGCGATGCCGCTGTGGGCATGCATCCGATTACAGCCCATGGCTTCAATCTCGGGCTCAAAGGCCAGAGTATTCTGAGTGAGGAAATCGCCTTGGGTGACGCCGATCCGGGTGCTCCAGATGTACTGCGACGCTTTGAGCGCCGTCATCGCCGGGCCACGGCGCCCCTGTTTGCTGCTACGAATGGTATTGCCTCGCTTTACACCCATGACGCCAAACCTGTTCTGGCATTGCGCCGGGCGGGGCTGGCGCTTGCCGAGCGTCTGACACCGTTCAAATCGCTGGTTACAGGCTTCCTGATGGACCGTGACCACGCAGCCTGAGCCGTTGCCTGCAAGAATTCAGGGTGAGAGATGAAATAAGGGGGCGGGAGTTTGAACTCCCGCCCCCTTATTCATTTCGAAGCCGATCGCTGTGATGTCAGGCTGGCTTGCCGAGTTCGACCCCGGCTTCCTGCAACACGCGGTAAGCATCCAGCATGATGGCATTGGTCACACCTCCAACATCGCGCACCGAGGCGACTTTCGCTGAAAGCGCGAGCGTTATACCCGTGTCGGTAATCGCCGAGATGGCCACGCCGGGTGCCGGGTTCTGAAGGATATCCTCGCGCTGGGTCATCATGCCCATCAACGCTGCCTGAGCCTTTGTCGCATCGGCACGCGGAGAAATCGTGACGGTTGCAGAAGCGGCGCTCAGCGCGGTGCCGAGCGTGGCATTGCGAACGGCAGAGGTGATGAACTGCGAGTTCGGGACAATCATGGTCGACCCGTCGCCCAGTCCGATCTCGGTTGAACGAACACTGATGCGTTTGACATCCCCCTTGATGGAACCGAGTTCAATCAGGTCACCGACGCGGATCGGCCGCTCCGCCAACAGGATCACGCCTGAAACGAAGTTCTGCACAATGGCCTGAAGGCCAAAGCCGATACCAACAGACAGGGCGCTCACGACCCAGGTCAAATTTTTGACCGTCACACCGGCTTCCGAGAGCACAATCAGGAAAACCGCGATCCATGCAACATATTTGAAGATGTTGAGGATGGACGTGCGGGCGCCGATATCGAGATTGGTCGTGGGGAAGAGCCGTGCCTCGAGCCACTGACTGAAGGCACCGATGGCGTAATAGGACACGACGAGTATGACCAGACAGAGCACGGCGGTATTCAGTGAGAACTGCACGCCGTTGATGGTCTGGCCGACGAAAAGTCCGCGGACATTATCAGCTATTACCGGCACATCGAGTTTGCCTTGCGACAGGCAGACGGCAACGAAAACGATAATCAGCCCGATATTCACGGCACCGGAAAGAATCACCCCGAACTGGGCCACACGGTTGGAATGAACCCCAAGGCGTGAGAGGCGCCGGGATATAACCGACCCCACAGAAAAGGTGCGAGCGGTGAATTCTTTCACGGCAATCGAGAGGAGAAGCAGGGTCAGCAAGCTGACCGAAAGCGTCAGCGCCCAGATCGCCACGGCGAAGGCGAAAGCTAGATAGCCGAGGGCGATGGCAGCCCAACTGACGAGAAGCACCAACCAGGCCATGCCATAAAACGCAGGCGCCATCCGGGCATCCGTACGCCCCGTCAGCTTACGGCACAGACCGACAAAAAGAAGGCTCACGACGATGGTGAACAGGGCCTCAATCAGGCGTCGGGCCGTGGTCGGGAACGCGTTTTCCTCACCAACGATGAGAAAGAGGGTCTGCAGGAGCACGAGGACTGCAGCACCCCAATCCACACCCCATAAGGCGCGTGTTACGTGCTGGGAGACACCGTCGACTGCTGTAGCGCGGCTGAGTGCGGGCAGACCAGCCCCGAGGATAAAGCCGCAAAGCGGCATGATACCAGCAAGACCGGCGACAAAAAGAGGACTACGCCCGGCCCCCAGAGAGAGAACACCTGAAGAGATCTCCCAAAGCACAAACATGAGAAGTCCGCAGGCCAGCCCGCTCAGCGCAACCGGAATGAAAGATTGATGACTCTCTGGAAGCGGCTCGCCGGTAAAGCGCTGGGCGATGTTGCTCTCGACGCCACGAAACAGTCGGTAGATCGGGCGTGAAAGCAGGGCCGTCAGGACGAAGACCCCGACAAGAGCGCCCAGCATCCAGGGCCAGCTATATAGCACCCCGGCATAACCGTTATTGAGCGGCGGTGCGAAAGTCAGTTTGAGTTCCGGCCCCTCATCGCGCAGATCACGCCAGAACGAGAGGGTAAGCGGAGACGCAATACGCTCCGACAGGAGCGCTTGCTGGCTCACACTGCCGCGACGTTGAACCTCCAGCTGCACCTGTTTCGCCTGCAAACCCAGCAGCTTGCCCTGAGTGACGGTGGATTTGATATCCTGCAGCACGGATTGCAGATGCGCGCGCTGCGCAACGATTGCCTGGCTCTCACCATCCGCTTTCGCGCCGATGATCTCAAGGTAGCTCTGATATACCGTCTGATAGGAGGTTGCCTGAGTCTGGATGGACTGGGCGACAGTCGTGATGTCGTCAATCTGGTCGGACAGATCCGAGAGCGTCTCGCTGCCAAGCACGATATCGGTGCGGTTCAGCTGACCGTATATATATTTGAGCCGACCCTGCGCCGTCGTGATTTGCCGGTTGAGCGTAGCGGATACGGTCGTCCAGCCATAGCCATCAGCGGCCGAGGGGACTAGCGGCGACGCAACTGGCGCGCTATCACCCGGTGCAGCCAGAGCTGGAAAAGTCGATACCGAAAGGGCAAAGACAAGGAAGAGCCCGTGTAGGAGTTGCAGGGCCGACCGCCTTTTCAAAGCAGACATTTCGATGATCGCCTCCAGTGTTTGTTCGGAATGATGAGGATGCAAACGGTCGGGGGGGCATTACGTTCGCATCCAGAGTTTACCGGCGGCTCAGCCTCGTGATGACTTCAGGTCGCCAACCGACTCAAAGCCCTCACGAGAGAGCTCGCGCAGCAGCTCTTTCTTGATGCGCTGCACCAGATAAGGACCGTGATAGATCAGGGCGCTATAAACCTGCACCATATCGGCGCCAGCCCGCAAACGTTCAAAAACGTCAAAACCACTTTCGATGCCGCCGCAGGAAATCACGGCGATACGCCCCTGAACGAGCGGCACAATCCGATGGAGCATCCCCACCGCCAGCTGCGCCAGAGGACGGCCCGACAACCCGCCTGTCTCATGCGCAAGAGCGGAGCGCAGGGAAGGGGGGCGACTGATCGTGGTATTGTTCACGATGATACCCGCAGCCCCGCCCTCGATGGCCGCCTCGACAATTTCCGGCAGCGCGTCAGGGTCGAGATCAGGCGCCAGCTTGACAACAAGGGGCGGGTGCTCGGCGTTATGGCGCTTCACGGCATTAAGGATGTCAAGAAGCGTGCCTGCGCTCTGCAGATCACGCAGTCCCGGCGTATTGGGCGATGAAAGATTGATGGTAATGTAATCAGCCAGAGGAGCGACGCGCGAGACGAGATAAGGATAATCTTCCAGAGGGCGGGCACCGAGCTTGTTAATGCCTAGATTGGCCCCGACCGGCACCGCCCGAAGAGCCGCATTGCGCCCAGCCTGAAGGGAACGGAACCGTTCAAGCCGCTGGACAAAGGCATCGATACCATCGCCGTTGAACCCCATACGGTTGATGATCGCCCGGTCTTCGGTCAGACGGAAAAGGCGCGGCTTGGGGTTGCCCTCCTGCGGGCGTGGCGTCACGGTCCCGCATTCGACATGACCAAAACCCATACGGGCCAAAGCAAGCGGGGCGCGGGCATTCTTGTCAAACCCCGCTGCAAGGCCGACCGGGTTTGGAAAACGCAGCCCCATACAGCGCGTAGCCAGCGCCGGCACGTCCTTCGCGGCGCTCGGCCCGAGACCCAGAGCGAGCGCCGCAATGGCGGCCTCGTGTGCTGTCTCCGGGTCAAGGCCATGAAACATCCGGGTTGAAAGTGTGGATAGAAACGCGCGCGTCATGACGTATCCTGCAGGTAATTTCTGTCGGCCTCTCTATAACGTCGTGACAGGACGGGTCGACCCCTTTCCAGGTCGATTTGCCTAGCCAATTACAAAACCCGATGTCGCCACCCGACACGTTTCTTGCTCTGTTGCAATACCCGGACAGAGCTGTCCCCGACTGCCTTAAAACGGGCAAAACGTGACCGGAAGATGCGATGGACCGTGGAAAGGCCGGGCACGACCTGTTATGCGAAGCGCCACGCTACCCAATCGGGCGCAATATGGAGGCAGCATCATGTGGGATGAACCCTATCTCGAAACGTGCTGTCGCTCGACGCTGCATCGTGTACTTCTCTGCGAGGGCATAGGCCGTCCGCAGGATCTGCGCGACCAGCCTTGTCTGGAACGCCTGCAGAAAATGGGTTTTGTGACTCTCGGCGATGACGGCCGCTTTCACATCACGCCTGCGGGCATGAATCGCCATGATCAGGAGATAGGGCAGCTCAAGCCAATGAGCGCCCGGGCTTCCCATGTGCGTGCCTGACAGGCCACGCACGGGTTATAAACCCAACCGGGCAATCTTGCAGAGGCCGTGATCCTGCATCGTTAATTCGATTGACAGTACGCGCCTAACCACGCCATGCTCCCGTCCATACCAGGGGGGGCCTCGACAAGAGGCTGAGAGGCTGATCGCGGGATTTCCGCAGCGCAGCGACCCTTTCGCCCCGGCATGTGGGCGAAGAACCTGATCCGGTTCGTACCGGCGTAGGGATTGGTGTGAACGGCCCGGTCCCCCTACACGCGACTTCCGTTCACTCTGCTCTTGCGCTGTCGGACATAACTCCACGCCGCAAGGGGAGACATGATGGACGACTCAACGCTTCATTCCACCAAGGTCAACACGCTCGATCGCGCGCCCGCGCATGGCACGGTAACAACCGGTCCGATCTCGGGCTCGCGCAAGATTATTTCAAGCCCGGCTGACCGGCCCGATATTACTGTACCATTTCGCGAGATCGATCTCGAACCCACCGCGAACGAGCCCGCGGTGAGGGTTTACGACACATCCGGCCCCTATACCGCCCCCGGCTATCATGCTGATGTATCTCTTGGTCTGCCCCGACTGCGCGACCATTGGCTGTCGCGCCGTGGCCTCACGAAAGTGACCGAAACCCGCGCGACCAAGCCCGAGGACAACGGCTTCGCCAAGGGCGATCATGCGGTGCCCCAGTGCCCGGCCCCCCACGGCGTTCTGTGCGGGCAGGATGGCCACCCTGTGACCCAATACGAGTTCGCCCGTGCAGGGATCATCACGGAAGAGATGATCTTCGTCGCCCATCGTGAAAATCTCGGGCGCGCCGAAATGGTCGAGGGTGCCGAGGCACGCCGTGCCGATGGTGAGGATTTCGGGGCTGAAATTCCGAGCTTCATCACTCCTGAATTCGTGCGCTCGGAAATCGCAGCCGGTCGCGCAATCATCCCTGCCAACATCAACCATCCCGAACTCGAGCCCATGATCATCGGGCGCAACTTTCTGGTGAAGATCAACGCCAATATCGGCAATTCGGCAGTGACATCCTCCGCCGCCGAGGAGGTTGAAAAACTGGTCTGGTCCATACGCTGGGGCGCCGATACGGTGATGGACCTCTCAACCGGTCGCAATATTCACAATATCCGCGACTGGATCCTCCGCAACTCGCCCGTGCCGATCGGGACCGTGCCGCTTTATCAGGCGCTTGAGAAAGTGGGCGGCGTCGCCGAAGACCTGACCTGGGAAATCTATCGCGACACCCTGATCGAACAGGCAGAGCAGGGGGTGGATTACTTCACCATCCATGCAGGCGTCCGCATCGCCCATGTGCCGCTCACGGCGCAACGCACCACAGGTATCGTCTCACGCGGCGGGTCGATCATGGCCGCATGGTGCCTCGCACATCACCGCGAGAATTTCCTGTACGAACATTTCGACGAGATCTGCGACATCATGCGTCGCTACGACATCTCGTTCTCGCTGGGCGACGGGCTGCGCCCTGGCTCAATCGCCGATGCAAACGACGCAGCCCAGTTTGCCGAGCTGGAAACGCTAGGCGAACTCGCCCGTATTGCATGGGCGAAGGGATGTCAGGTCATGATCGAAGGGCCGGGCCATGTGCCCATGCACAAGATCAAGATCAACATGACCAAGCAGCTGCGCGAATGTGGCGAAGCCCCCTTCTATACGCTTGGTCCGCTCACCACCGATATTGCCCCCGGCTATGATCACATCACCTCAGGCATCGGCGCCGCGATGATTGGCTGGTATGGTTGCGCCATGCTCTGTTATGTCACACCCAAAGAGCATCTTGGGCTGCCAGACCGATCCGACGTCAAGGTGGGGGTCATCACCTACAAGATCGCCGCCCATGCCGCTGACCTCGCTAAGGGGCATCCTGCGGCTCAGATTCGTGATGATGCCATCTCGCGTGCACGTTTCGAATTCCGGTGGCAGGACCAGTTCAATCTGGCACTCGACCCGGATACGGCGCGGTCCTATCACGACGAGACCCTGCCGAAAGAGGCGCACAAGACTGCCCATTTCTGCTCGATGTGCGGGCCCAAATTCTGCTCGATGAAGATCAGTCATGACATCCGGCGCAATGCTGAACGTGAGCAGGGCATGGAAGACATGAAAGAGAGCTTCAAGGCCCATGGCGGGAAGCTTTATCTGAGGACAGACGAGGTCGAGCCGGCCTGACCTATTGTACCCGGCGGCCTCTGAAGGGTCGCCGGCGCCCTGCGTTGTCCCCCCAACCTCGCGGGGCAAAGCGGGCAGGGGCAGGATATTTCAGATCGGACATATCGCTCAGGTGCGGGGGACTCACCACCATGTGACCTTTCTTGTCAGCTCTCGGCCAACCGCCCAAACGCCTTGTGCCGCAGGAACTCAAGCCAGTCGTGGGTATCCTTGTTCCCCCAGGTAACGTGACACCCCCGCCGGGTTGCGTTAAGAAAACCCCGGTTTCATGGTCCGGGGTCTCATGACATATCTCTATCTTCTGATCGCCATCTGCTCAGAGGTGTTTGCCACCACCATGCTCAAGATGTCGGACAGCTTCACGCGCGCAGTGCCGGGCATGCTGAGCGTTCTGGGCTATGTCATCTCGTTTTACGCGCTATCCTTCACCCTGCGTACCATGCCCACCGGCATCGCCTATGCCATCTGGTCGGGCGTCGGGATCGTGCTCATCTCCGCCATCAGCTGGATCAAGTTCCGGCAGGCCCTCGACACGCCAGCTCTGATCGGGCTCTCTCTCATCATCATCGGGGTCATTGTCGTTAACGTGTTTTCGCGCTCGGTCGGGCATTGATCGACAAATCGCGTCAAAACAACCGAAGATACACGCATTTAATTGACGATTGCCGTGGCAAATTCATATGCGGATGAGATGAAGGTGCCTATGGACGATCCGCATATTCTTGATGTCTTGCTCGGCCGGCTTGGCCCGTCGACACCTGCCGAGCCCGGAAACCCGCCTGCAAGCCCCAAGCCCAAAAGAGGCAAGAAGCGGCAGAGCGTTCCCGTCAAGGCGCGTTCCAAGACTGGCAACAGGAAGGATTCAAAGGGGGGTACGCCACAATCTCCGGTTATCGCCGTTCTCTCTGACGATGCCCTGCGACGTGATCTCGCGCATGCCACCGTGCGATGCGTTACCTTCTACTCGCTCGAGCAACCTCAGGATCTGGTTGAGCAAAGCGCCACCTTTCTTGAGGCGCTTCTGCGCCTGTGGGCATTGCGGGGTATTGACGCGAAAGCCGTGTGGCGCGAGATCGATCATCGTGTGCAGCTTGGAAACCTGCTGAACCAGATCAATCGCGACATCCCTGCCAGTACCGATAGCACACGCAAATACTGGCGGCCGTCCTCCACCAAGCTCCCCTGACCGGATCCGCTCCAGAACACCCATGGAAAATTCTGCTGACATCGCAGTTCTCTTTGTTCTTCTCGTTTCAGCGTTGTGGGGTGGCGTACGCGGCTTCGCACGCGAGGTGTTCAGCCTCGCTGCCTGGCTTGCCAGCTTCGTGCTGGCCGCACGGGTCGCCCCCCTCATCCTTCCCTGGATCACGCAGAAGGTTAGCGACCCGCTCGCCGCGACGGCACTTGCCTATATCGTCTCCTTCATCGTGCTGGTCCTCGTTCTATCGACCGTCGCGCAACGCCTGGCCAGCGGGCTTCGCAGTGTGCTCGTGGGAGGGACGGACAAGCTGCTTGGTTGTCTGTTCGGCGTTGCACGCGGCTATCTCCTGCTGGTCGTGCTCTATCTGGTCTGCGTCTCTGTGGCAGGCGCAGATATGGCTCATTCGCTTATTGCAGGAAGCAAATCCGGACCCTACATCCTCGACGGCGTGAATTTCGTGCGGGAACTAATGCCATATTTCCCGCAACTTCATCTTGCCATGCCGCCCGCAACAGGTCATGAGGCTGCCTTCTGACAGACCCCGGTCCGGAACAGCCTATCTCAGATCGCCCGATCGCCGCATCACCGATCGCCCCATTTCCGGTCGCCCAAGCGTGACCATGCCCAGGAGCGCCGCCCGATGATTGATCCCGCCACACTCGAAACTGCGAACCGCCCCTATGAGGAATGCGGCGTGGTTGGTATCTGGGGCGCCCCCGATGCCTCCGCTCTGGCAGCGCTTGGCCTTCACGCCCTTCAGCATCGCGGGCAGGAAGCCGCCGGTATCGTCAGCCATGATGGTGAGCGCTTCTGCCAGCACAAGGGCCTTGGCCTCGTGGGCGACGTGTTCAGCGATGCACGTGTCATGAGCACGCTCAAGGGCAGCGGGGCCATTGGGCATAACCGCTATGCCACGACCGGCGGTACATTGCTGCGTAACGTCCAGCCGCTCTATGCCGATTTCGAGTTCGGCGGTCTGGCGGTGGCGCATAACGGCAATCTGACCAACGCAGCGACACTTCGACAGGCACTGGTCAAGCGTGGCTGTCTGTTCCAGTCGACGACCGACACGGAGGTGTTCGTTCATCTTATCGCCATCTCGCTCTATGCCACCGTGCTGGAGCGTCTGGTGGATGCTGCAAAGCAGGTGAAGGGTGCCTACTCGGTGGTGGCGCTGGCGCCCGACTTTCTGATCGGGCTTCGTGATCCGCTGGGCGTACGCCCGCTCATTCTCGGCCGCGTGGCTGATGGCGGCTGGATGCTGGCCAGCGAGACCTGTGCCCTGGATATCGTGGGCGCCGAATTCGTGCGCAATGTCGAACCTGGCGAGATGGTGATCATCGACAATGACGGGATACGCTCCATGCGTCCCTTCGCGCAGACCAGCCCGCGCTTCTGCGTTTTCGAATACATCTATTTCGCCCGCCCTGATTCGATCCTTGAAGATCATTCGGTCTATGAAGCGCGTAAGCAGATTGGCGTCGAGCTTGCCCGTGAGAGCGGCGTGGAAGCCGATGTGATCGTGCCCGTACCCGATTCAGGCGTGCCCTCTGCAATGGGTTTTGCCGCGGAGAGCGGAATTCCGTTCGAGATGGGCATCATCCGCAACCACTATGTCGGGCGCACTTTCATCGAGCCGACGGACCAGATCCGCAATCTGGGCGTGCGCATGAAACACTCGGCCAACACGCCTGTGCTCGCGGGCAAGCGTGTCGTGCTGGTGGATGACTCAATCGTACGCGGCACGACATCACGCAAGATCGTTGATATGGTGCGTGCTGCCGGGGCAACCGAAGTGCATATGCGTATCAGCAGCCCGCCCACGAAGCATCCGTGCTTCTATGGCATCGATACCCCCGAAGAGAGCCAGCTTCTGGCTGCGACCCACAGCATCGAGAAGATGGCCGAGGCCATTGGCGTGGATAGCCTCGCTTTCATCTCGTTCGATGGTCTTTATCGGGCGCTTGGGCATGACGGCCGCACCGGCGCACAGGGTCGCTACTGCGATGCCTGCTTTACCGGTGATTATCCAATTGAACTGGTAGACAAGGACGGCAGGCTGGTTGCCTGACGAATGAGAGGGGCCTTTTCAGGCCCCTTTTTCGTTTTCGAGACCGCAGAGGAACATCCTGACGACGCGGCGCAGATAACGCGGCGTTTCGTCCCAATGCTGACGCGGCCGACAATGGCTTAGCTCGCACAGCATCGACGTCGCGAGCGAAGCGCCGAAAAGCAGGTCAGACGCTTCCTCGACATCGTCAATCGCCAGGGCTCCTTCATCGACGAAGCGCTCGAGCCACACGCGTAGTGGGAACGGACCAGCCGCGCTGGAGAAGAACTCGCGAACGAAGCGACTGACCTCGGGGTTACGAGAAACCTCAGCGATCACCACCCGAATCAGACTTAGACGCTTTTCGGTCATCATCGCGACGGCCAGCTTTTCCAGCCCGTAAACAAGCTTGTCCTCTACGGTATCGCCGCAAAGCTCAAGATCACGCAGCCCCGACAGAAGAAGGCGATCCCTGAGCAGTAACTCGACCATTTCCTGCTTGCTTGCGAACATGTGATAGAGCGTCTTCTTGGACATGTTCGAACATTGAGCAATACGGTCCATAGATGCGCCCGAGTATCCATACTCCTGTAGCACAATCTCTGCCGCATCGAATATTCTGTCGCGCCTCTCGGTCTCGCATAATACTGGCGGTCGGCCACAATGCTTGCGCAGCGCAGCAGGCTCCGGGTCTTGGGCGGGACTTTTGATGGTGAGGGGCACAGTTGACATCGTATTGCGAAAAACCGCTCCAGAGCTTCAAAGGGTCCGTTGACCGAGGTTCGGAAACCGTATAGTTCCCTATGCCAGAGAAACTCAAGGGTTTCCGAAACCTTTTTTGGCGCGAGCGCACGGTTTGCGGTTACCCTTCACAAACATGGTAATTTTGGATAGCGCCAGCATGCGAGCATTTCAGTCTTACACGCCACGTTTGCCGTGGTCTCTGAAGGCCACTACCAGCCTTTCACTGCGTCTCATCCCTCTGGCTCTGCTGACGCTTGACCTCACGGGCTGCAAACACAAGGCGGACGCTCCCAAACCACCCCCGCAGACGGTAGGCATCTACACGGTCCATCCTCACCCGCTCAAGACAGCGACATCGCTGCCTGGCCGTGTCGAGGCGTTCGAGCAGGCGCAGGTTCGCCCACAGGTCGGCGGCGTCATTCTCAAGCGCGCCTTCGAGCAGGGCACTGACGTCAAGGCCGGTCAGCTCCTTTATGTGATCAACCCGGCTCCCTATAAGGCCACTTACGATCAGGCGAAGGCGCAGCTTCTGCACGCCCAGGCGGCAGCATTGAGCATTCGCGCCCAGTTGGAGCGTTATCGCCCGCTTGCTGCGGCCCATGCCGTCAGCAAACAGGACTACGATAATACCCTTTCGTCCTCCCGTCAGGCGGAGGCTGATATCGCGCAGGCAAAAGCCAACGTGGACAGCGCAGCCGTTAATCTGGACTGGACCCAGGTACGCTCGCCCATCGACGGACGTATCGGACGTATGCTCGTCACCCCCGGCACACTCGTCACCGCGGGTCAGACCACGGCCATTGCTACGGTCACGCGCATGGACCCGATTTATGTGGACGTGAACCTTGCCACTTCGGACATGCTGCGCCTGCGACGCGAATTCGCCAGCGGCAAGCTGGAAAAGGTGTCGGGTAATGCCGCGGCGGTTGAGCTTACACTCGAGGATGGCAGCCGCTACGACAAGGCCGGCCAGCTGCGCCTGACTGAAGTCACTGTCGACCCTGCAACGGGCACCATGGTCGTCCGTGCCGAATTCCCCAACCCCGATCGCCTTCTGATGCCTGGCATGTACGTTCATGCCGAAGTCGCCGAGGGTGTCGATCCCAAGGCCATCACCATCCCGCAGCCTGCACTGCAGCGTGACTCGAAGGGCGATCCTTTCGTTTATGCGCTCGATGGCGACAACAAGGTGACCATGCGCTTTGTACAGCTCGACCGCGCCCTTGATGGCGACTGGGTTGTGATGGGGGGCCTCAATGACGGTGACCGCATCATCGTCGAGGGATTGCAGAAGGCCCATCCGGGTGCCGTCGTAAAGCCGGTTGAGAAAACGGCTGACGACAAGGCCACAGACGGCAAGGCAGCTGACGCCCAGCCCGCGCACGCAGGATAAGAGTAGTCCATGTCTCGTTTCTTCATCGACAGACCGATCTTCGCCTGGGTTATCGGGCTGATCATCATGCTGGTGGGTGGCGTCGCCATCTTCAGCATGCCGATTGCCCAGTACCCCTCCATCGCTCCACCACAGATCGCGATCACGGTTGATTATCCCGGCGCATCGGCCGAGACGGTGAACAACACCACTGTCCGGCCGATCCTGCAGCAGATGTTCGGCCTTGATCACCTCGAATATCTTTCGGCGTCATCCTACGGCAGCGGCCATATGGAAATCGACCTGACCTTCGCGCAGGGGACAAACCCTGACATCGCGCAGGTGCAGGTGCAGAACAAGTTGCAGCTGGCACAGCCGCGCCTGCCGACAGAAGTCGTCAACCAGGGCCTGAGCGTCACGAAGGCCGTGAAGAATTTCATGCTCGTGCTCGCCTTCATCTCGACCGACAGCAGCATGTCGGGTCAGGATATTGCCGATTACGTAGCCTCGAACGTATCCGATCCGCTGTCGCGCGTTTCCGGTGTGGGTGACCATACGCTGTTCGGTTCCGAATACGCGATGCGCGTATGGATGGACCCCAACAAGCTCTATAAATATTCGCTCAATGTCAGCGATGTTCAGACAGCCATCCAGCAGCAGAACATTCAGGTTTCCTCGGGTGAACTGGGCGGTCTACCCTCCACCAAGGAAATCGGCTTTGACGCAACGATCATCGGTCCGACCCGCCTCAGTGAGCCCGAGCAGTTCAAGAAGATCGTGCTCAAGGTACAGCAGGACGGTTCTCAGGTACTGCTCAGCGATGTCGCCCGTGTCGAACTGGGTGCGCAGAACTACAACCTGACCTCGTTCTACAACAACTTGCCAACGGTCGGTATGGCGCTCAAGCTCGCGCCGGGTGCGAACCAGCTGACAACCGAGACGGCGGTGCGCGCCAAGGTTGCCGAGCTCGAAAAATTCTATCCGCAGGGCCTCAAGACGGTTTACCCGCTCGATACCGAGCCGTTCATCACCCTGTCGATCAAGGAAGTTGTCATCACGCTGCTCGAAGCCATTGCGCTCGTGTTCGTCGTGATGCTGATCTTCCTGCAGAATTTCCGCGCCACGCTCATTCCGACAATCGCCGTGCCGGTGGTGCTTCTGGGCACTTTCGGTGTGCTCTCGGCCCTTGGCTTTTCCATCAACACGCTGACCATGCTGGCCATGGTGCTCGCCGTCGGCCTTCTCGTCGATGACGCGATCGTGGTGGTCGAAAACGTCGAGCGCGTGATGAGCGAGAAGGGGCTGTCGCCCAAGGAAGCCTCACGTCAGTCGATGGACGAAATCACCGGTGCTCTCGTGGGTATCGTGCTTGTTCTTACTGCCGTGTTCCTGCCCATGGCCGCGTTCAGCGGTTCGACCGGCGTGATCTATCGTCAGTTCTCGATCACTATTGTTGCGGCCATGTGGCTTTCGGTGCTGGTGGCCACGATCATGACCCCCGCGCTGTGCGGCTCCATGCTCAAGCCCACCCACAAGGAGCACAAGACCGGACCGATTGCCTGGTTCAACCGCAATTTCGATCGCATGACCAATGGCTACCTGAACGGTGTGCGTCGCCTGGTGCGCAGCCGTCTGGTCAGCATGCTCATCTTCGCGGTCTTTGCGATCGGCGCTGTGTTCCTGTTCCTTCGTGTGCCGGGCGGCTTTCTGCCGGAAGAAGATCAGGGGATTATCTTCGGTCAGGTCACCATGCGTCCGGGTGCCAATAATGCCCAGACGGCGGCGGTCAACCGCAAGATCACCGATTACGTGATGCACAAATACGGTGATATCGCGCAGTCCGTCTTTGCCATGAACGGCTTCAACTTTGCCGGTCAGGGCCAGAGTGCGGGTGCCTTCTTCATCCGTCTCAAGCCGTGGGATGAACGACCGGGTTACAAGAACACCACCATGTCGGTGGCTGGCGAAATCATGAAGCACTTCTGGATGGACCCGGAAGCAATCATTTTTGCCATCAATCCGCCTGCCGTGATGGAGCTCGGCAACGCAGCGGGCTTCGATCTCGAGCTTGAGGATAACGGGCATCTCGGTCACAAGGCCCTTCTTGCCGCTCGTAACCAGGTTCTGGGCGAAGCTGCCAAAAACCCGCGTCTGATGGCTGTGCGCCCGATGGGCCTTGAAGATCAGCCCCAGTTCCATCTGGATATCGACCGTGAGCGTGCCAACGCGCAGGGCGTGACGAATGCCGAGATCAACACCACCATCCAGGGTGCGTTTGGCTCGATTTACGTCAACCAGTTCATGCGAAGCGACCGTGTCAAACAGGTCTATATCGAAGGTGAAGCCTGGGCGCGCATGACGCCTGAAGACCTCAATAAATGGTATGTGCGCAATACCGCCGGCAACATGGTGCCGTTCAACTCCTTTGCCACGGGTAACTGGATTGTCGGTCCGCAGAAGGTGGAGGACTATAACGGTCTGAACTCCTTTGAACTGCAGGGTCAGGGCGCACCTGGCACAAGCTCGGGCGATGCCATGAAGGAGATGGAAAAGATCCTGTCCCATCTGCCCAAGGGTATCGGGTATGAGTGGACCGGCATTTCCTACGAACAGGTCGCATCCAGCGGTTCGACTGGCCCGCTCTACGCACTCGCGGCCATCGTCATCCTGCTTTGCCTTGCCGCGCTTTATGAAAGCTGGGCCATTCCGCTTGCAGTGCTGATGGTGCTGCCACTTGGTGTGCTCGGCGCGATTGGTGCCACGCTCTGGCGTGGTCTGGATAACGACGTGTATTTTCAGGTGGGCCTGCTGACCACGGTCGGTCTCTCGGTCAAGAACGCCATTCTGATTGTCGAATTCGCTAAAGAATTCTTCGAGCAGGGTGACTCTCTTGAAGATGCCGTTCTCAAGGCGGGTCGCGAGCGTCTTCGCCCGATCCTGATGACTTCCATCGCTTTCGTCTGCGGCGTTTTCCCGCTGGCCATTGCGACTGGGGCCGGGTCGGCGGCACGTGTGGCCATCGGTACCTGCGTGGTCGGCGGCATGTTGTCCGCAACCTTGCTGGCCGTCTATTTCGTCCCGGTCTTCTTCGTGGTGATCCTGCGTCTGTTCAAGGTGACACGCATGAAGGATCGCGTTGATCCATACGAACACCGCAATGAAGCTGCGCGAGGAGAGGGCGCATGAGCCTTTTGACCAAAACCGGATCGGTGGGCGCCCTGCTGGCGTTCACCATGCTCGCTTCATGCGATCTGGCCCCGAAATACCAGCGCCCAACCCAGCCCGTGCAGAATGCCTATCCTGCCGATTCCGGGTCGACGCAGGCCCTCCGCGGTCAGGCAGCCTCGGATATCGGCTGGAAGCACTTCTTTACCGACGCAAGACTGCGCGCGTTGATCGAACTTGCCCTGCGCAACAACCGCGACCTGCGTAGCCAGGCAGCAGCGATCATGGAGGCTCAGGGCAGTTACGAGGTCCAGCATGCCTCACTGTTCCCCCCCATTGGGGTCACAGGGCAGGGCCAATATTTCGCCCCCTCAGAAACGGCAGGCTTTTCCTTCGCCCCTGGTCTGGGGCGCGGCACGTCGATGCTACGTTATTACGGCGCCAATATCGGATTCTCGTCTTACGAGGTCGATCTATTCGGCCGTATCCGCAACCTTTCCCGCCAGCAGGCGGAAGAGCTTCTGGGCTCGCGCATGAACGCGCAATCCGTGCTGATCAGCATGGTAGCGCAGGTGGCCAACACCTATCTGCAATGGCTGGCCGATCGTGAACTCGTGCGCGTGACTGACCAGACCCTGACATCGCAGAGCGACACGCTGCGCCTGACGCGCATGAAATACGATCATGGCGAGGCTGATGCCCTGACGCTGGCCCAGACGCAGACCCAGGTCGAGCAGGCGGCCAGCAACAAGGCACAATATGAGCGCCAGATGGCGCAGGACGAGCATCAGCTACAACTGCTCGTTGGTGTGCCTCTGCCTGACACTTTGCCGCCGCCGCAGCGTTTCGGAACCCAGACCCTTATGGCAGATCTGCCTGCGGGCCTGCCTTCCGACCTGATCGGCCAGCGCCCCGATATCCAGTCGGCGGAACACAACCTGATCGGTGCGAACGCCAATATCGGTGCAGCACGGGCGGCGTTCTTCCCCAAGGTCACGCTCACGGCGCAGGAGGGGGTCAGCTCGTTGCAGTTCCGCCATCTCTTCACGCCCGGCGCGCAGACATGGTCGGTTTCGCCCAACATCACCTTCCCGATCTTCACATGGGGTCAGAACGAGGGCAACCTCAAGATCAGCAAGGCGCGTCGCCTTGCCCAGATCGCCACCTATGAAAAGACGGTTCAGACGGCCTTCAAGGAAGTGTCTGATGCCCTTACGGCGCGCGAGACCTATCTCGCGCAGGACAGTCACCTCAAGAGCCTCGTCCAGTCTTCGCAGCAGGCCTTCGATCTGGCGATGATGCGCTACAATACGGGTATCGATCCCTACCTTACGACCCTGACGCAGCAGCGCAGCCTGTATAACGCGCAGCAAAACCTCATCAATGTGCAATTGGCCCGTTACCAGAATCTGGTAACGCTCTACCGGGCACTCGGTGGTGGCTGGAGCGCCAGTGATGTCGCAAAGGCACAGGCCATGCCCGGTGCCGCAAAACAAGGTTGATACAGGAATAGCTTTGATGAAACAGTCAGCGCCGCTTCGTCTCTTCCTCTGCGCCCTCGGCGCAGGGGCGGTGCTCATGCCCGCCCTTGCCACGGCGCAGGATGACGATGACGACAAGAAGAAGCCGGATATGCATCAGCTGGCCCGCTCCTCCGCCTTGCCCAAGGCAGAGGCCGATTTCAGCATGTTCAAATACCGCCCGCCAGGCGACAAGGTTATCGAGCAGGCCGACGCCCACCGTATGCTGTTCAAACGTCCCGACGGCACGCCGGACGGCTATGCCCAGCGCCGAGGCAATGCGATCATCTATTACGATCGCGCCGGCAAGGTTTCGCACGTGCAGCCCATCGACGAGTGAGCGGGGCTGAACCGTCGAGCGGGTAATGAGCTAAGGCCTGTACGGCGTGATGCCTGCCCATGACGGCAACATGATGGTCGGGATTACCTGATCCTTTCCATCATGTTGCCTATTTATTATTTATTTTATCGTTCAGCCAAGTTTTGTCGTGGAGCGATGCTCATATCCGCCTAAGATCATCCATCATGTCAGTGATTCTTCGGCAAAAACGGGCTCTCAGGCGCCGTCAGCTTCCCCTCGGCCCGATACGGGCCAGATGCTTACTCGCATCCTCCCTCGTTGCTGTCGCAGCACTTGCGCTCGCGCCCGGCGCAAGAGCCGAGAGCTTTCACGAGGCCATCCAGCTTGCATGGGACCGTGACCCGGCCAACCAGTCGTTTTCCGTCGATGCCACGGCGTCACACAAGAACGCTCGTGCCGCGCAGTCATGGTTTCCTGATGGGCCGATCGTTGCCGGGCAATATCTCGATGACCATTTCATCGGTACCAATCTTGGCTACACAACCTATCAGGGCAGTATCAGCGTTCCCCTCTGGCTCCCCGGTCAGGGCACGGCCACCGTGCGCAACGCGCTGGCGGATGAAGCGGTCGCCAAGGCCCGGATCAAGGTGCAGCATCTTCTGAGCGCTGTGCGCATCCTCGATCTCGCCAGCGCCGCGACATTGCTCGAAAAAAAGATCGGCAATCTGCGCGCGACCAGCGATCTCCTCGAACGCGTGGTGCAGAGCTCTCATCAGGGTTTGCGCGCCGGTGAAATTGCGGCGGCTGATTTTGACGCTGTGGTGGGTGAGAAGGGCGATTTTGATGCGCAGATTGCCCAGTCAGAGCAGGCTCTTGAAAACAATCGCGCCGAACTTGAGGCCCTCACCGGGACTGACGAGATCCCCGATATCCTGTCGCTCGACGGTCGTATCCTGGGCACGCAGAACCTGACACTCGACCCCACTCGCGACCCGCGTATCGAGATGGCTGCGGCAGTCTCGCGCAGCGCTAAGGCAGCGTATTCGCTGGCGCGCCACTCCTACATGCCCAACCCGCAACTTGGCGTACAGGTGGTCAAGCAGGGCCAGTACGGCAGCCCGTGGGACACTCAGGTGGGTGTCCAGTTCTCGATGGCGTTGCCAAGCGAGGCACGTAATACGCCAATGGTCATGAAAGAGGTCAAGGCCATGGGTGCGGCCGAGCGCGATGCCATACTGGCGCAGCGCAAGGTCAAGACCGAATACCGTCAGACACGCGCCAGCCTCAGCTCAGCGCTGGCCATGCTGCGCAATGCCTCATCGGCGCGGCAGGCACTCGATGCCCGCGCCCATGACCTTGAACATGCGTGGAGCGTCGGTGAAACGCCGGTCATCGAATATCTTCGCGCACGCCGTGCGGCGCTCGAAGCCGGACAGAGGAACGCCGAAGCCGATGTCATCTGGCATGCCGCAATGATCAGAATGAGCCTGATGGCCGGAAACTACCCATGATAATCAACCCCACGCGCCGCCTGTCTGCGCGTTATCGCCGCGCTCTCCTTGCCCTTACCAGCCTGTCATTCGCGCTCGTACCCGAGATCGGGCTCGCACAGGCCGGGCCAGTCTCGACGCCTCCCGGCACAGTCAGCGCGCCGAGTGCCCCAAGTGCCCCGGGTGCAGAGAGCGGACCGCAGAGCCCTGCTGACTGGCCGAATGCACCCATTGCGATTTCGCGGGAGGCACTCAGGCAGGAAGGTATTCATACCGCCGTAACGCGTCAGGGGGCATTGCCACCGCATGTCGATGTGCCTGCCTATATCGATCAGGATGACCGACGCAGCGCCCGGATTCACCCGGTGGGGCAGGGACGTGTGCAGAGCGTTCTGGTGACGCCGGGTGAGATCGTCAAAAAAGGTCAGGTGCTGTTTACCTATGACGATTTCAGCCTGAGCGATGCTCATCAGCGCCTCCTTTCGGCCGAAGCTGCGGTTCAGCAGGCCCGCGCCCTGCGCGACGATGCCCGTCTGTCCTATGATCGGGCCCGCGCCCTTCAGGGCGGCGCCATATCGCAGGGTGAGGCCCAGCGTCGCCGGTCGCGCCTTCAGGACGCTGAGGGCACGGTCAAACGCAGCGAGGCCATTGCGCAGAATGAGCGCGAAAGGCTGGCCCGGTTCTCTTCATCGTCTGAAAAGACCGAGGGGCTCCATTCATCCGTCATCTCCCCGATCGATGGCATCGTGAACAAGATTGTGGTGGGTGTGGGGGAGGAAGTGTCCGGCCGTGCCGCGCCAGCCGTCGAAATTGACGATCTTTCCCGGGTCTGGGTGGTCTCGCAGGTTGGTGAGCAGCAAGCGACGCATCTGAGCCGGGGTGGGAGACAACTGACTTGGCCGGCTCCTGACGCCAGACCCATCGAATCACGCATCGACCTGATTGAGGGCAGTGTGGACCCGATGACCCGCCATGTGCTCGTGCGCAGCCTCGTGGATAACAGCAAAAGGCAGCTCCGGCCCGACATGCTCGTCAAGACACGGCTCTTTTCGACCGAAACCGTGCATGGCATCGTGATCCCGGCCAGCGCCATACAGAAAATCGGCTCGCAGCCCTGCGTGTTTGTCCGTCTGGATGACACACATTATCAGGCGCGCAAGGTGACGACCGGCCCTGATCTCGATGGGCGGATTGTCGTAACGCAGGGGCTGAAACCCGGCGAAACAGTCGTGACGGATGGCAGCTTCGTTCTGAAGTCACAGGCCCTCCTGGCCCCCGAACCCAATCACGGCGAGGGCGGTCAGTAACCATGAAATTCATGCTCGCCCTCCTCAAGGGGCGCGCCGCCATACTCGGTGCGGTCGTCCTTCTCATGATCGCCGGGATCGCGGATCTGCGTTCGCTCTCGGTTGAGCCGGTGCCGGATATCTCGCCCCGGCAGGTGCTCATCTCGGTGCGCGCACCCGGCCTGCCGACAGAGGAGGTCGAGCGCCTGGTGACTTTCCCTATAGAAACCGTCATGTCCGGTATCGTCGGGGTGGATTCCATGCGCTCGGTCTCACGTACCGGCGTTTCCGTGCTCTATCTGCAGTTCAATGACGGCACCGACATCTACAGGGCGCGCGAGCTGGTGGCGCAGCGGCTCGATCAGGCCCGCGCCGCCGTGTCTGTACGCAATCTCGCCATCACGATGGGGCCGATGGCCACCGGCATGGGCGAGATCCTGCAGCTCCAGATTCACGGCGAGGGTCGCTCACTGGCCGCGCTGAACCGGATCATGACGTGGAACGTCGTGCCCAAGCTGCGCCTGATCCCCGGTGTGATCGATGTCAACATCAATGGTGGCGCGTCACAGACCTACCAGGTCGCGCTCAACCCCATGGCGCTGCGTCAGTTCCGGGTTTCGGTGTCGGATGTGTTCAACGCGGTGGATCGTGACAACGAGGCCGCCGGGGGCGCGTGGATCGAGCATAACGACGAGCAGAACATCATCGTTGGGCGCTCGCTGATCGACAGCCTGCATGAGCTGGGCGAGGTGCAGGTGCGCAGCATGCCCAATGGCGGCGTGGTCCATGTGCGCGATGTCGGCACTGTGCGTGAGGGGCGTCTCCCGAGGCTCGGCGGTGTCACGCGCGATGGGGAGGGCGAAATCGTCAATGCCGTAGTCCTGTTGCAGCAGGGGGCCAATGCCAAGGCCACGCTCTCACGCATCAAGGCTGCCCTGCCTCAGATCATTGCCTCACTTCCTGAAGGCGTGACGCTCGAGCCCTATTACAGCCGCGCCACCCTGACTGATGTCACCATTCACACCGTCAAGGAAAACCTTGTCCTCGGCGCGATCCTCGTACTGGTCGTGCTTCTGGTCGTGATCGGCGACTGGCGTGCTTCGCTCGTGATCATTTCGGTCATCCCGTTTTCTCTGGTGGCCGCAATGGTGGGTATGCGTCACCTCGGCATTTCCGCCAATCTGCTGAGCCTTGGGGCCATCGATTTCGGGATGGTGGTCGATAGCGCCCTCGTGATTGTCGAGAGCGTGCTTTCCAGTCAGGCGGGTGACGACGTACCGCTTACACGGCGTATTGCCGAGACCGTGCGCTCGGTGGCGCGACCGGTCATATTCGCCATTCTGATCATCATCATGGTCTATCTGCCGGTGCTCACGCTGGAGGGCGTTGAGGGCCGAATGTTCCGCCCCATGGCCCAGACGGTCATCCTCGCGCTTATTGCGTCGCTGATCTACGCGCTGATCGCCGTGCCTGCTTTTGCGGAACTGATCATGAAGATCAAGCCTCATCACGCGTCCGCGCACGAAACCCATAATGAGGCGCATCCTTCTGATACGGAGGCGCTGACAGGAACCGAGCACGACACCTTCTTCATTCGCTTTCTGCGCCGCGGTTTCGCGCCGGCCTCGCGCTGGTGCATGGATCACGGGCGTATGGTGGTGGGCATCGCCCTGCTGGTGCTGGTGGTTTCGCTTGGCCTGACTACGCGGCTGGGCGGTGAATTCATCCCGCAATTGCAGGAAGGTGATCTGATCGTCACCTCGACACGTCTGCCTGGCATCTCGCTCGACGCCTCGCTGCGTGCCATCACCCAGATCGAGAAAACACTCAGGCAATTCCCTGATATCCGGATGCTGGTCAGCAATAGCGGTACCTCCGCCATACCGACCGATCCTCAGGGCGGCGAGCAGTCTGACACCTATGTTCTGCTCAAGCCGCGCAGCGAGTGGAAAACCGCCACAACACAGGAAGGGCTGATACGCGCCTTCGATGCCGCCTTGCGCAAAAACAACCCCGGCTCGCTCTATTCATGGAGTCAGCCTATCCAGATGCGCATGGATGACCTGCAATCGGGTGTGCGCTCCCAGATTGCCATAGGCATCTATGGTCCGGACATCGACACACTGATGAAGCTCGCCAGCCAGACGGCCCGCGTAGTGGATTCAGTCAATGGTGCTGCCGACGTGGCCCCGCAGGATGTCGGCACGATCCCGTATCTGCACATCGATGTGGATCGTACCGCCGCAGCGCGGTTGAACGTCGATACATCCGAAGTGCTGGATGTCGTGGAATCCATCGGCGGCCATGTAGGCCCTCCAGTCTCGCTGCAGGATGCGCTGATCCCCACCGAAGTGCGCATCATGGCAGAATCACGTGATGATCTGAACGATATCCGCCTGCTGCCCGTGCTGACCCGTGACGATCACTCGGTAAGGCTCGATCAGGTGGCCGACATCACCTTGCGTGACGGTCCGGCGGCGATCCGGCGCAACCAGGGAGAGCGTCGGATGATGGTACAGGCCAATGTGCGTGGCCGCGACCTCAGCTCCTTCGTTCAGGAAGCGCAGAGCGCGGTCAAAAGCCAGATCAAGCTTCCGCCGGGTTACAGGATCGAATGGAGCGGCCAGTTTCGCAATCTGCAAACCGCGGTGGCACGTCTGGAAATTGTCGTCCCGATCACACTGGTCCTGATCTTCTGCCTGCTTATCCTTGCCCTTGGCGATATCTGGCTGGCGGCTCTGGTGTTCGTTAACCTGCCTTTCGCGGCAACCGGCGGTATCATTGCCCTCTGGGTTCGTGGCATGCCATTCAGCATCTCGGCTGGTATCGGGTTCATCGCTCTGTTCGGTGTCGCGACGCTCAATGGCGTGGTGCTGATTTCCTATATCCGTGACAAGCGGCTTGCGGGGTTCGACGCTGTTACCGCAGCCGTCACCTCGGCGCGGGAGCGTTTCCGCCCTGTCATGGCAACAGCCACGGTGGCGTGTCTCGGCTTCTTCCCGATGGCCTTTTCCATGAGCGAGGGCGCCGAGGTGGAGAAGCCGCTGGCGAGTGTTGTGATAGGGGGACTGATCTCCTGCACCGCTCTGACGCTTCTTGTTTTGCCAACTCTTTATATAAGGCTCTCGGCCTGGCGTGAGCGCCGGACCCAGGCCAGTTCGGCCCCGGCTGAATAGACACTCTGCACAGCGGCAGGAAATGAACTTGCGAGCCCAACGAGACGTTAACACCGAAGGCTTATTGGCAGACACCCCAGAGACGGCGATCGTCCTTGGGGTGTTTGACGTTCCTCTGCCCAGGGCCAGGATGGAGAATCTCGATGCTTTCCTGTATCGGTTACGGGGCACAAGGTGCCTCTGAGCGCCTCGCTCCCTTCAAGTTTGATCGTCGCGACACCGGTCCTGACGATGTCCGTATAGACATTCTCTATTGCGGCGTTTGCCATTCCGACATTCATCAGGCTCGTAATGAATGGCACAACACCATCTATCCCTGCGTGCCCGGCCATGAAATTGTTGGTCGCGTCAGCGAGGCTGGCGCGTCTGTCAGCAAGTTCAAGGTTGGCGATCTGGTTGGCGTAGGTTGCATGGTTGATTCATGCCGCGAATGTGCCAGCTGCAAGGAAGGTCTCGAGCAATATTGCGAGGTCGGCTTTGTTGGCACCTATAACGGTGAAGACCGTCAGGGACGTGGTATCACCTTCGGCGGCTACTCCAAGGCCGTAGTGGTCGACCAGGGATTTGTTCTCAAGGTTCCGGAAAACCTCGAACTCGCGGCTGTCGCGCCCCTGCTTTGCGCTGGTATCACGACCTACTCACCGCTCAAGCACTGGAAAGTTGGCCCAGGCCAGCGCGTGGGTATTGTTGGCCTTGGCGGGCTCGGCCACATGGCCGTAAAGTTCGCGCGGGCATTTGGTGCCGAGGTGGTTCTGTTCACGACATCGCAAAGCAAGGTCGAGGATGGCCTGCGTCTTGGCGCGCATGAGGTCGTGCTCTCCAAGGACCCGGAAGCGATGGCGAAGGAAACGGGTCGCTTCGACTTCATCCTCGATGCAGTGGCGGCCGATCATGACATCAACGCCTATCTGAATCTGCTCAAGCGCGAGGGAACGCTCGTTCAGGTAGGCGCTCCCGAGAATCCGCTCCCCGTCAGCGTATTCAGCCTGATCATGAAGCGCCGCAACTTTGCCGGCTCGCTGATCGGCGGCATTGCCGAGACGCAGGAAATGCTGGATTTCTGCGGCGAGCATGGCATCACCTCGGATATCGAGATGATCGCGATGGATGAGATCGAAAACGCCTATTCGCGCATGCTCAAATCGGATGTGAAGTATCGCTTCGTCATCGATATGGCGACGCTCGAAAACGCCTGATTGTGGTAAGGGGCCGGGCAGGGGACGCTACCCGCCCGGCCTCAACGCTGGCTTACGCTGGAACGACCATGCACGCCGGCTGACGAGAAGCTTCAGCAGATCTCGACGGGAATACCAGCGGCTTCAAGATCTGACAGCGTATCGGATTTGATCTGGCTATCCGTCAGAATACGGTCGAATTCCTGCAGCGATGTCAGGCGGTGCAGACCGCCCTGCCGGAACTTGGTGCTGTCCACCAGAAGTACGCATTGATCGGCAATATCCATCAGGGCACGCTTGACCTTCACGACATCCTGATCGTTCTGGAAAGCCGTGTCACCCGAGATCACGGAGGTGGACATGAACATGATATTGCCGCGCAATGAGCGCGCAGCCTGCTCGCACACCAGCCCGAAGAACGCGTTGCGTGAGTTGCTGTAATCCCCCCCCAGACAGATGATCTTGATACCGGGGAAAGGGGCCAGAGCCTGAACGACCCCGACCGCATTGGTAATGACCGTCAGCGGTGCCCGGGCAGGCAGCAACGGCAACATCTCGGCAACAGTGGTCGAGTCATCTAGAATAATGACCTGGCCGGGCTCAATCATCGACACGGCACGCTGGATGATCGCCTTCTTCAGATTGGCGGCGCGATGCTGACGATAGGCAACGTTTTTCTCGGTACGGGCACGGTTCTTGAGCGTGATTCCGCCATGGATCTTGTCAATCAGCCCCTGACTTGCCAGCGCATGGGCATCACGATGAATGGTCATACGGCTGACATCGAAATGCTCCGCCAGAAACTCGATGCTCGCATTACCCTGCTCGAACAGCAGATCGAGAATCTGCTGCTGACGTGATTTCAGGTTCTGGCGCTTGATCCCGGAAAAACCGTCGAGCGCGGCTGCTGGCTTGGGGTCATCACTCATCTTGAAGAACTGCCTTTGACAGATTTTGCTTTGTTCCGATGGACCAAGCAGACCAATCGATAGATAACAAAAATATCACAAATATCTCATGTCAGCAAGAGAGGGTTGTGCCTCAGCGCGTGGCTTTCTCAACCAGGGCAACAACTTGTCATCACGCTCAACAGGCAGTGATCGGCTGCGCGATGACACAAATCGTATCATATATCGCACTGCATTGTGATTATCGAAACATTTACGGACGGTTTAAGTCTTGTAGTCAGATCACCACCCCTCTTGCCAGAACGGAGCCTGGTCATGAGCACAGGATATCTGATCGGGATCGATTGCGGTTCGTCGAGCGCCAAATCTGTGATTTTCGCAACAGATGGCAGGATCGTCGGTCTCGGGCAGGCGCGCGTCGCGCAGATCACCGATACGCCGCGCCATGTCGAGCGTGATATGCCTGCAACCTGGCGCATTGTCGCTTCTACCATACGTGACGCGCTGGCCGATGCAGGGCTGACGGGCACCGATATCGCGGGCGTAGGGGTCACGGCGCATGGTGACGGACTCTTCCTGCTCAACCGAAACAAGCAGCCCCTCGGTCACGGCATCATGTCGCTTGATAGCCGCGCCTACGGTATTCATGACGGGTGGAAGCGCGAAGGGCTGCTCGATCGCCTGATGCCGGTGGCCGGGCAGCGCCCCTATCCGTACTCCGCCACCACATTGCTTGCCTGGATCAAGCGCCACGAACCCGAGCGTTTTGCCTCGATTGGAACCGTGTTCTTTGCAAAGGACTGGCTGCGTTACTGCCTGACCGGAGAGATTGCCACCGATCTCACGGAGGCAAGCACCGCCTTTACTGACCTGCACAGCCAGAGTTACAGCCCTGATATCCTCTCTGCGCTCGGTCTGTCGGAAATCTCCGCCGCCCTGCCACCCATGCTTGATTCATGCGCCCTGGCAGGCACGGTAAGCGCCGAGGCGGCGGCCCTGACAGGCCTTGCTGAGGGCACGCCCGTTTCTGCTGGCCTGCATGATGTAATCGCGGCCGCTGTCGGGTTGGGTCAGGTTCGCCCCGGTGACATGACCGTCACAGCCGGAACGTTCTCCATCAACGAGGTCCTGCGTGACCGCCCGGTGATCGGGACCGAGTGGGCCTGCCGCGCTGGCTACCGCAAGGGCTTGTGGAACTGCATGGCGATCTCGCCTGCGTCGGCCAGTAATCTGGAGTGGATGGCACGTTACGTGGCACCTGACGATCCCGAGGCTGCCGCGAGGCTCATCGAGGCGACCATCGCCAAATTTGCGACGGGCCGCACCGAGCGTCAGATACCGCTCTACCATCCCTACCTGTTTGGCTCCCCCTTCGAGACGCCGGCCACCGCCTCTTTCCTCGGCGTCCAGTCCTGGCACGACAGGGCCGATCTCTTCCGCGCGATGATCGAAGGTACGATATTCAACCACCGCCACCACGTGGAGGATCTGCTGCAAACGGGCGGGGTGCGTCAGATCGGCATTTCGGGAGGAGGCAGCCGCCGCCCGGAAATTGGCCAGCTTTTTGCCGATATCCTCGGCCGCCCTGTCATGACGTCTCCCTTGAGAGAGGCCGGCGCCCTCGGCGCAGCCCTGACAGCCGCTGTCGCCTGTGGTCTTGCTCCTTCACTGGAAGAAGCCGTGGACGCGCTGCATATGCAGCCGCGTCAGTTCGAGCCCGACGCCGCGCTCGCGCGATACTATGACGCCGTTTATGGCCGCTATCTGGCCATAGCTCGCGTGCTCGAGCCCTTCTGGCCATCCCTGCACAGCGATCAGAGTGATGATTACCCGAAGGCCGAGCCCCAGCACGAAAAGCTGCCTGAAAATCTGGCGGCTGGAGCCACGACCTCACCAGCAATGCCCGGGAGCGGACAGGTTGTGCCTCCGCCCTCGGAGGCCGCAACAGCCCCGACCATCACACAGACCCTGACCGCGGCAATCGCCGCGATTCAAGCGCCTGCCGTCCCGATCGGTTCGATCCCTTTGCAACATTGAAACGCCCGATCACGAACGCCCGCTCTCGCTCAATCATGAAAATGCTCAAGACAATACTGGACCCGAACACCCCATGACCCATTCTGCCGAACATCTCGACTCAGCCCATTTCGATGTGACGATCATCGGTGCTGGCATAAACGGGGTCGGCCTCTTTCGTGAACTGGCCCTGCAGGGCGTTAATGTCCTGCTCATCGAACGCGAGGATATCTGTGCGGGAGCCTCTGCGGCTCCTTCGCGCCTCATTCACGGTGGAATCAAATATCTCGAGACAGGGGAATTTCGTCTCGTGGCGCAGTCCACGCTCGAGAGAAACCTGCTGCTTCGCAATGCCCCGCATCTGGTCACGGCGTTGCCAACGGTGATCCCGATCCACTCATGGTTTGGCGGCATTGTCCCTTCAATCAAGCGGTTTTTCCGCCTCAAGAGCAAGCTTGCGGATCGCGGGGTCCTGATTACCGAGATCGGTATGCAGATCTATGATTTCCTTGGGCGACGGGCCAGGGTGATGCCCCGCCATTCGCTCACGCTTGGCAAGAAAGTCCGGCAGAACTGGCCGCATATGACCCGCAAGGTCATCGCGACCGGGCGCTATTACGATGCAGCCATTTCCCAGCCTGAGCGGCTCGGGTTTGAATGTGTGGAAGACGCGCTCAAACTGAATCTCGGCTGCGCCATCAAGACCTATAGCGAGGTTGAGGCATTCAGTGAGGGCACCCTGACCTTGCGTGACCGCCTGACCGGCAGCAAGGAGCAGGTACGAACCGACCTCATCGTAAATGCGGGCGGCGCGTGGATCGACAGCGTCAATGCCGCGCTGGGGCTTACGACGCGCTATATCGGTGGCACCAAGGGGTCCCACCTCGTCATCCGTCACGAGGGCCTGCTGCGCGAGCTCAACGGGCAAATGGTCTATTTCGGCACGGCCGACGGGCGTATCTGCCTGGCTTATCCCTTCCTCGGGCACATTCTGGTCGGATCGACTGACATCCCTGTAAAGGATCCCGATACGGCGCAGTGCTCACAGGACGAGCAAGCCTACATGCTGCGCATGCTGTCCGAACTGTTCCCCGGGTTCACCATCGGTGAGAGCGATGTGATCTATCGCTATTGCGGGGTCAGACCGCTCCCCGCCAGTAATGCTGATGATCCTGGTGCAATCAGCCGCGATCACATCATCCACACGGATTACGCGGGCATCACCCCTGTTCTGTCGCTGGTTGGCGGAAAATGGACCACATTCCGTGGACTGGCGGAAGAAGTGGCCGACAAGACACTCTGCATGCTGCACAAAAAGAGAGTCTGCTCTTCCCGTCAGCGTCCGATCGGAGGGGGGACGAATTATCCGTCCTCGCGCAAGAAAGCAGCCTATCTGCGTCAGCTTGCCAGCAGACATGGCCTGACCGAGGCCCGTGCAGCGCTGCTGTTCGAGCGCTATGGCACTATAGCGGAACGGGTGGCGGAATATTGCGCGCGAGCGCCCGATGCGCCGCTCGCGAGCCTTCCCGAATACACACGCAACGAAATTCTCTATGTGGCAGACGAAGAACTCGTGCGCAGCGTCAACGATATTGTTTACCGACGCACGCCAATTGCCCTGCGCGGTGCGCTCAATCGCGCTGTCATCGACGAGATATGCACGCTCATCGCAACCCCGCTTGGCTGGTCGGAGGCTGAACGCAGCACCCAGGCTGAAACATGCTGGCATATTGCGCGCGAACAGCATGGGGTGACCGATAACAGCGCCGTCGCACAGGCTGCCTGAGGAAGAATGCGCGGCTTGAGAGGATATTCATGAACCGGTTCCGCCAGAAGCTTGCCCGTATGAGGGCCCAATGTGACACACGCGACGACTTCATTCTGGTCGATGCACGTGACGCGGATATGGCCGGCGGCATGTCGGCCTTCTGCCGCCCCGGTCAGGGGATGATGACCAAGGCCGAGTTTCTCGCGGACATCCATAATGTCGTGTCGCATGACCTGGTGGACATGGTTCTGGTATCAGTATCCACCCATGAGGATCTTCTGGCGTCGCACCTCACAACGCTGCGCGACATACAGCTTGCCGTGCGCGCCAATGACAGTTCGGACCTCTGGCGCATCCGCGCCGGCACCTATGAAAGCCAGAAATCGCTGCCTTTCAGAACCGCTACGCTCGATCAGGCGCTCTGCCATTTCGGCCTGTATTCGCTGACTTTCAACGGCGAGGCCAGCCACGATGTCATGGTTCTGGACCAGTTCAGGGCCTTTCGTAGGGAAGCACGCGAAACAGGTTTCGAGTATTTTCTGGAGGTCTTCAATCCCAACCAGACGGATATCGATCCCGGCGATTTCGGCGATTTCCTCAACGATATGATCACACGCTGTCTGGCAGGAATGCGTCGCGATGAAATGCCGCATCTGCTGAAAATTCCGTTCAACACGACGGAGAGCCTGTCGTCCCTATGCCGCTTCGACCCACGTATGGTGATTGGCATCATGGGGGGCGGAAGCGGCACCACACGCGACTGCCTGGAGTTGCTTGGTCAGGCGCAGCAGGCGGGGGCGAGGGCCGCGCTTTTTGGTCGCAAGATCCTGCACGCCGAAGACCCGGTACTGATGCTCGGCATGATGAGAAGCGTGACCGATGGTGTTCTAACGCCCGCTCAGGCCGTGGAATTCTACCATCAGGGCCTCGCGGAACGAGGGATGACACCGCGTCTTTGTGTCCGTGACGATTGTGAGATCACAGAATTACGGCTTTCAAGATAACATCAGGCATAAATCGTCAAACCGCTGAAACAATACAATATACTCCAGAAATCTGCCTTTTCAGTCAATCCGTTCATATCAATGTGAACGATCATAGTGATATTTTCTCTATAAAAATGTTAAAGCCTCCCATAGAGTAACATTAAGACGTTACGAACCGGCCGTCGCGCTGTGCAGAAAGAGGAAGCAATGCCCCAAAAGTCGCTCTGGGTCGGAACAAGCTGGAAGATGAACAAGGGGCCAGGGGCTGCCCGCGACGCGGCCGCTCGGATTGCCGACATGGCGGTGCCTGACACGATCACCCCCTTCGTCATTCCCCCGTTCACCTCACTCGAAACCGTCGCTGCCCGTCTCGAAAACACGGCCTGGCATGTCGGTGCGCAGAACATGCACTGGGAGGAAGAGGGCGCCTGGACGGGTGAAATCTCCCCTCGCATGGTGCGCGAGTGTGGGGCAGACCTGATTGAGCTTGGCCATTCCGAACGACGGGAGCATTTCGGCGAGACCGATATCACGGTCAACCTAAAGGTGCGCGCTGCCATCCGTCACGGCCTGCGGCCGCTCATCTGCATCGGCGACAGCGCCGAGGAATATGAGTTCAACGTGACGCACGAAACCCTGGCACGCCAGACCAAGATGGCGCTTCACGGTCTGACAACGGATGAAATCACTACGGTGCTTCTTGCCTATGAGCCAGTCTGGGCAATCGGCGCGAAGGGCAGGGCGGCCGAGCCGGAATTTGTCGACATTGCCCATAAGCGCCTGCGTCATGTGCTGATCGAACTCGTTGGAGAAGAGCAGGCGCGGCGTGTGCCCCTTCTCTATGGCGGGAGTGTCTCGCTCGACAACGCCGCCCGTTACACGGCACTGAGCGATGTGGATGGTGTCTTCATCGGTCGCTCGGCCTGGGATCCCTCGGGGCTCGAGGCCATCATCAGGTCTGTTGCGTCATGAGCGGCGCGACCGGGGTCGAGAGCAAGGCCGTCTCGGCCAGACGACGCGAGATTCTGGACTACGTGCTCGAAAACGGGGGTGCGCAGATCGAGGAACTGGTGGACCGTTTCTCGACCAGCCGCATGACCATCCATCGCGACCTCCATGCCCTGTCCGAGCAGGGGCTGGTGCGCAAGGTGCATGGCGGTGTGACCATGCTAGCCAGCGGCGTGATGGAAACAAGCGTCGTCCATCGCATGCGCCGTGCCTCGCGTGAAAAACAGGCCATTGCCCGCCTCGCAGCAGGATTTATCAAGGCTGGCGATATCATCGCACTCGATGATTCCACCACCTCGCGCATCCTGTCTGAAAACCTGCCCTCGGGCATGCCGCTCACTGTGCTGACAAACAGCATGGGAATTGCCACGCAGATTGCAGGCGCACGCGATATCAGCCTGATATCGCTGGGCGGCAAATATCACCCCCGCTTCGATGCCTTTCTCGGCATCCTGTGCGAGCAGGGAACCAAATCACTCAGGGCCAATACGCTCTTCATGTCCGTCTCTGCCGTGCGCGATCTCGGCGCGTTCCATCAGGAGCAGGAGATCGTCAAGTGCAAGATGGCCCTCATGGGAATTGTCGATCGTCGCATCCTGATGATCGACAGCCAGAAATTCGATGTGACCGCATTGAACCGTCTGGCCAGCCTTTCTGACTTTGATGTCGTGATCACCGATTCAGGTGTGTCCGAAAGCCAGAAGAACCGAATGCTTGATGCTGGCATCAACCTGCATGTCGCCCATCTGGATGACGCAGCGCCCACCTCGCATTCTCCATCCCCCTGAAACACGATCAAGGAAAACGATCATGAAAATTGCAGTTGGTGGCGACAGCGCCGGTGAAGGTCTGGCCCAGCAGATCGTGGCGCATCTCAAGGCCAAGGGTGTCGATGCGGTCGATCTCTCGCGCCCCGTCGATGCGAAAAGCGAGCTTTATTCCGAACTGAGCGAGCGCGTGGGTCACGCCATTCTTTCCGGCGAATATGAGCGCGGCATCCTGTGCTGCGGCACCGGTATCGGGGTCGCGATTTCGGCCAACAAGATCCCTGGTATCCGCGCCGCTCAGGCTCACGATGCGTATTCGGCCGAGCGCGCCGCCCTGTCGAATAATGCCCACATCATCACATTGGGCTCACGCGTCGTCGGGGCCGAACTGGCCAAGACGATTGTCGATTCCTTCCTAGCGAAAGAATTCGACCCGGCAAGCGCTTCCAAGAAGAACGTCGATGGCATCGACGCTCTCGACAAGAAGTATTCGCCAAACGCCTGCAAGTAATGGATTAACACGACCACATAAGGTCTGATTTCATGAAAAAAGTCCTGCTCGCTACCGCATCCCTCCTTCTCGCTCCGTTGGCCGCTCATGCGGCCCCGGAGAACGGGCCGATGCGTTTCGTCATGATACCGAAAGCCGTGCATCCCTGGTTCGACAAGGCCAATAATGGTGCCCAATCGGCTGCCCAACTGCTCAGCAAGGCAACCGGTCGCACCATCACGGTGGAATATCGTGCACCGCAGACGGCCGATGTCTCGACCCAGAACGACATCATCGAACGGGCCATTGCGACACATCCCGATGGTCTGATCCTCGATCTGCTCGATGAGAAGGGCAATCGCTCGACCATGCAGGAAGCGGTTGACGAGAAGATCCCGATGACGGTGTTCGACTCCCTCCCTCCCGAAGGCATGGATATCACGGCAGTCGGGGCGGATTTCTGCGAGCAGGGCACTCTGGCAGCCGAACGGCTTGCCAAGCTGATCGATCACAAGGGCGAGGTCGCCATCATGATGGGTGTGCCAACCGCCCCCAATCATGCATTGCGCGCCCGTTGTGAACTCAAGGTGTTTGCCAAATATCCCGACATCAAGGTTGTTGCCACAGGCATCGACAATGACAGCATCGAGACGGCTCAAAAGCAGGCTTCGGCCATCATGCAGGCCCACCCCAATCTCGGCGGCTGGGTAGCCTGTGATGCGGCCGGCCCCGTGGGTATCGGCCAGGCCATCCGCGAGAGTGACAAGGTGGGCAAGGTTCAGGAAGTCGGGCTCGATAACCTGAGTGACATGCTCCAGCTCATCAAGGACGGTGTGGTGGATTCCTCGGCCTCGAGCCGCCCTGAAATGCAGGGCTACTGGGCCGTAATCGCCGCCTGGCAGAAGGCGATGGGCCAGCAGACGCCCAAGAACATCGATACCGGTATCGACATCATCACCAAAGCGACTCTCACCAAGTAAGCGATGGGAGCAGGGCCATGGTCCTTCTCAAGGCAACAGGCATACGAAAGACCTATCCGGGTGTCGTAGCGCTTGACCATATCGACCTGACCCTGGAACCCGGCAAGGTGCATATCCTTGCCGGGGAAAACGGGGCGGGCAAATCTACCCTCATCAAAACTCTTTCCGGTCTGGTCAGACCCGATGAGGGGACATTGGTGATCGATGATGCCGATGCCCTTCACGATCACAAGCTGTTTCGACGGGTGGCCTACGTTCCCCAAGAACTCAATCTCTTCCCCTACCTGACCGTCGCGGAAAACATGTTCATGCCGTTTGCCCGCTCGGGCTTCGGCACGGTCACCGTTTCCGAAAAGGCCATGGAAGCCAAGGCCGCCGAGTATATCGCGCGTTTCGGTATCCACGCGCGGCCCGATCAGAAGGTTGCCGAAATCAGCGTGCCCGATCAGCAGCTTCTGCAGATTGCCCGCGCGGCAACCCAGGAAGATTTCGGGGTCATGATCCTCGATGAGCCGACCTCATCGCTGACAGCCCGGGAGACAGAACAGCTTTTCCGCATCGTATGTGATCTGCGCAACCGGGGCGTGGCCATCGTGTTCGTCTCCCACAAGATGGAGGAAATCTTCGCGCTGGGCGATACGGTCACCGTGCTGCGCAATGGTCGCAGCGTTGGCAGCTTCCCTATGGAGGGCATGACCGAAAACGAACTGATCCGCCTGATGTCGGGCAGTACGGTCAAGCTGGACGAACAATTCCAGTCCGATCCGGCCTCTCGCACGGGCGAGACGATCCTCAAGGTAGATAATCTGTGCGGGCCTGGGTTCGAGGATATCTCCTTTGAATTGAAGAGAGGCGAAATCCTCGGCTTTGCGGGTCTGGTTGGCGCAGGCCGTTCCGAAATCATGCAGGCCATGTTCGGTTTCCGCAAAGTCCGGAGCGGCCAGGTGATGCTCGATGGAAAGGTCATCGCCCCCAACAGGCCGGACAAAGCCGTCAAGGCAGGGATGATCTACCTCTCTGAAGAGCGCAAGCATCACGGTATCTTCCCGATGCTCAGCGTGCGCGAAAATATCGCGCTGGCCGTTACCGATGACATCTCCACGGGCGGGCTGATCTCTCCCAGGCGGGAAAAAGAGATCGTCAGCGAGATCATTCAGCGTTTCGATGTCCGCACCTCGTCGGCGGCGAAGAAGATCATGTTTCTCTCTGGCGGCAACCAGCAGAAAGCGATCATCGGCCGCGCCATGGCACGCAAGCCTCGCCTGCTCATATTCGATGAGCCGACGAAGGGCATCGATATCGGCACCAAGTTCCAGATCTACCGGATCATGCAACGCCTTGCGGAAGAGGGCGTCGGGATCATTCTGGTCTCGTCAGAAATGAACGAATTGCAGCGTTGCGCCACGCGCATCATCACCCTCTATTCCGGCCGTATCAACGGTTCCTTCGAGCACGACAAGACGGATGTCAGCACGCTGGTCGCCTCGATCATCGGCTCACCGGAGACCAGACATGTCGCATGAACCTTCAACGCTTCCTCAGGCCGACAGCACGGCGGTCGTGACGGCCCCCGGCGCGCGCGCCCGCATCAAGGCTCTGGCGGCCAACCCGCTCTGCGGCGTGATCGTGGCGCTGGTAGTCATCTTTGTCCTGTCCTGCTCGCTGTCATCGCACTTCCTGACCGCGTTCAACATGAAGATCATCGCGCGCTCGCTGGCTTTCGTGGGGCTCGTCACGATCGGTCAGGCCATATTGATGATCCTCGGTGAGCTCGACCTCTCCGTTGGTGCCATTGGCGGCCTCGCCGGGGTGGCGGGTGGCCTGCTCATGGTTCAGGCAGGCCTCAACCCGTGGCTTTCCCTCATTCTCTGCCTCGCGCTCGGCACGGGGTGCGGGCTGCTCAATGGCCTGCTCATCACAAGGCTGCGCCTGCACTCCCTGGTGCTGACCATTGGCATGGCCGGTGTCTATGGGGGCGCCAATCTGGTGCTCACCAAGGGCGTGGCAATCACCGGAATCCCGAGTGATATCGGTTTCCTTGGCCGTGGCATGATGTTCGGTCTGCCCGTGCCCTTCGTGATCCTGCTTGTCTGCCTTGCGATCGTTTCCTTTGTCATGATCCGCACCCCGCTGGGGCGCTATGTCTATGCCATTGGCAGCAATAATGCCGCTGCACGGATGCTTGGCATCAGGGTGGACGCCATTCGCGTCTGCGCTTTTGCAACGGCAGGCTTCCTTTCCGCACTGGCAGGTATCGTGATGGTTGCCCGCCTCGGAACAGCCCAGCCTTCCATTGGCGATACCTGGGTGCTTGCCCCCATCGCAGCGGCCGTCATCGGCGGTGTCGCCACGACAGGCGGCCTTGGCAGCCCATTCGGCGCCGTTCTGGGTGCGGTCATCATCGGCATCATCGAGAACGTTATCGTGCTGTTCGGCATCTCTCCTTACTGGCAATCGATCGTCAGCGGCGGGATCGTCGTCGCCGCCATTTCCTTCGACTCAATCGCAAGACGCTATTTCAACCGCGAGGCCTGACAGGGGGCCCCTGCGGGGGTCACCCATTGCCTTCATCGCGGACCCTATCGAGGATATTTTCATGACCAAGATCTGTGGTGACGCCGAAAATTTCGCGACATCGGCCCTGCGTGGCTTTGCCAGCCTCTATCGCGACATCGTCCAGCCGGTCCGTGGCGGCGTGCTGCGCAGTCAGCCCGGCGCCAAGGGCAAGGTGGCTTTGGTGGTTGGCGGCGGGTCCGGGCATTTCCCGGCATTCAACGGCTATGTCGGCACCGGCTTTGCCGATGCTGCTGTAGCGGGCGACGTCTTTGCCTCGCCCTCTACCCAGGCCATCCTGCGCATCGCTCGACAGGCCAATCTGGGTGGCGGCGTTATCCTCGGCTACGGCAATTACGCCGGCGATGTGTTGAACTTCAGTATCGCCGCTGAGCGCCTTCGCGCCGAGGGGATCGATGCCCGCATGATCGCCACGACAGACGACATTGCGAGCGCCCCTGCCGAGGAGGCCAGCAGACGTCGTGGCACGGCAGGCGACGTACCCGTTTTCAAGATCACGGGGGCTGCGGCCGAGGCAGGTCTCTCCCTCGACGAAGTCGAGGCGGTGGGCCAGCGTGCCAATGAGCGCACACGTTCTTTCGGTGTGGCTTTCGACGGGTGCACCCTGCCCGGTGAAACCGAGAAGCTGTTCCATGTCCCGCATGGTCGGGTTGCGCTCGGCCTAGGTGTTCATGGAGAGCAGGGCATTGATGAGCAGAATCTCATGCGCCCCGAAGCCCTGGCTGCCATCCTGTGCGAGCGTCTGCTTAAGGAAGCGCCCCCCAAGGCAGGATCGCGCATCACGGCGCTGCTGAATGGCTTGGGCGGGACGAAATATGAAGAGCTTTTCGTGCTGTGGGAAGCGATCATCCCCTATCTTGAAAATGCCGGATATACTCTGGTCGCACCCATCGCCGGGGAATACATCACCAGCCTCGACATGGCCGGATGCTCACTGACCATCACATGGCTCGATGAAGAGCTTGAGCGTTTCTGGTGTGCCCCGGTGGATAGCGCGGCATTCCGCCGCAACGCGGTGACCCGCGTGCAGGATCATGCCCTGTCGGTGCTGACAGATGCCCCGGCCGTTTACATGAAATCCCTCACCGATGCCGGACGTGATGGCGGTCGCTGTGTGGCCTCCATCATGGTCAAGCTCTCACACGCCCTGACAGAGGCCGAGGCCGAGCTTGGGCAGATAGACGCCCATGCGGGCGATGGCGACCACGGGCAAGGAATGGCCCGTGGGGCAGCTGCCTCGGCCAAGGCCGCGCTGGCCGCTGTTGAGGCCGGGGCGGGCCCTGCGACAGTGCTCGCAGCAGCAGCAGATGCCTGGGCGGATCGTGCCGGCGGCACATCGGGCGCCTTGTGGGGGGCAGGGCTGTTCGCCTTCAGCACGGCCTTCGATGACTCTGCCGTGCCCGATGCCCAGAGCCTTTCAACCGGCCTGCGTCGCGCAATGGAAAAGATTACGGCCCTTGGCAAGGCAAAGCCGGGTGACAAGACCCTTATGGATGCTCTGGTCCCCCTAGTGGAACGCTTCGAGCAGGGTCTGCGCCAGGGAGAAAATGTCTCGAAAGCCTGGAACGAAGCCGCCAAGGCATCAACTACCGCAGCCGAGGCAACAAAAGACCTTCTGCCGCGACTGGGCCGCGCACGCACCCATGGCGAGCGCAGCAAAGGCTATCCTGACGCCGGCGCAATTTCCATGGCGCTCAGCGCCCGCGTCGTGGGTGAGGCGCTTGCGTCGCTCTCTGTGAAGTAACATCGCAAGGTCAAACACGGTGGCTCACAAGGCCGCCGCCTGTACGATTAACTGAAGCAAGCTGGAAAGGGGGGGCTCTCATGCTCCCCTTATTCACGTTCCATGCCCAGCTTATCCACAAGCTTGCCCACGAACGCATCCACCAAATCTGTGGGTAACGTCATGAGCAGTGGGAGAATGGCCCCTCGGCAGATACCCACGCCTCATGCCTCAGGGGGAGGAGGATTCCTCAGTGGCAAAGCGGGAGTTATGCCGGGAGTAGAACCAGTAGGTCGCAAATCCGAGCCCGGCATAAGCAATCAGCAGCAGGGCCGGGACCGGATTGCCGTGCATCAGGGCGCGCGCCATATCGGCAAAAAGCGGCGCAATCATCACGAGGCAGAACAGGATACCCAGCGTAGGGGTGACGCCAATCCACCATCCCCTGATGGTGACGCCTCCCAGCGGAACACTGAAGCTTCTCGGCATATCGGGGTGCTTGTTGCGCTGCCAGATGACCGTGAAGCACACAATACCGAAGGCGGCTGCCGTCCCGATGCTGACAAGATCGCTGATCACGTCAATCGGCAATGTCGCCGTAGCGAGAGCTACCAGAATACCCAGCAGAATCGTCCCGGTCCAAGGCGTGTGGTAGCGCTTGTGCACATACGCAAAGATCGGGGGGAGCAGCCCGTCACGGCTCATGGCGAAGAAGATGCGTGTCTGCCCATAAAGCAGCCCCAGCAAGACCGAGCAAAGCCCGATCGTGGCGCCAAGATTGACGAACAGGGCAAGCCACGGCTGATGCATGGCGCGCACGGCAATTGCGAGCGGATCGGCCACATTGAGCTGCTGATAGGGCACAATACCGATCAGGATGGACGCCACACACACGTAAACGATCGTGCAGATCACAAGGCTGCCGATAATCCCGATCGGCACATCCCGGCGCGGGTTGCGCGCCTCGGCCGATGCTGTCGAGACGGCCTCGAACCCGACATAGGCAAAGAAGATGATCGAGGCCGCACGGAACATGCCGGGGATGCCGTACTGGAACCCGCCGCGATATTCCGGAATGAACGGGTGCCAATAGGAGGGATGCAGCGCAAAAAGACCGCATACGACAAACAGGAAAAGCACCCCAACCTTGATGAACACGATCACCGTGTTGACGCGTGCTGATTCCTGTACGCCGCGCACCAGACAGGCCGTCACCACCGCAATGGCCAGCGTCGCGACCAAGTCAAAGCGCCAGCCCGAGGTGATGGCCATACCGCCGCTTCCCGGCACGGTCTGGAAGGTTGCCTGACTGAGTGCCGCCGGGACATGCATGTTGAAGCTTGAAAGCAGGCTCGTGGCGTAACCCGACAGGCCGGACGCGACAGCGGCACAGGAGATGCCGTATTCGAGCAGCAGCAGCCACCCGACCGTCCAGGCCGCTTTCTCACCCATCGACACATAGGCGTAGGAATAGGCCGATCCCGAAACAGGCAGGCTGGAGGACAGTTCGCCGTAGGAGAAAGCCGTAAAGAGACAGGCCAGCGCCGCGATGATGAACGAGACAAGAATGGACGGCCCCGCATACTCGGCGGCGGCCGTGCCGGTCATGACATAGATGCCAGCGCCGATCGTGGAGCCGACACCGAGCATCACAAGCTGCGTGGCAGTCAGCGAGCGCTTGAGCCCGTTGGTTTCGTAATCAGCCGTGACCTGTTCGAGCGTCTTGCGTCGGCTTGCGGAATTCGATGCGGAGGGTGGAGGTTCGGCCAGGTCAGGAATGATACTAATCGCCCATAGAGGAAAAGCCGATCATGCCGGATCGGCTGTCAAAGTGGAAATTATTTCGTTATCAAAAGAGAACGAGTGCGACGAGGGAGACGGCACCGGCTCCCATGCAATAGAAGGCGAAAGGCGACAACGCCCAGCGCTCATGATTGCGGAAATAACGCAGCAGAACAGCCGTACTGATGAGCGCCGTCACGCCCGCCGCGATAGCCGCGATGATGGAAATGCGGATCATGTCCGGGCTGACACTCATATGACGGAGCTGCCACGCCTCATGCACCGTCGCCGCCAGAACCGCAGGCTGCGCCATGAGCAGCGAGAACCGGGCAGCTGTCTCGTGATTGAGCCCGCAGACAAGCCCCGCGTTGATGGTCGAACCCGAACGCGAGATGCCAGGGAAGAGCGCCAGACACTGCCATAGCCCGATGACAACCGCATCGCGGGCCGACATATCGGCAATGGCACGCTGGGGCATACGCCCCTTGTAAGACCGCATCCACTCGGTAACGAGCAGGATCACGCCGTTCAGGATCAGGAAGATCGCCACAGCGGCGGGCGTACCGAAAATGACCTTCAGCTTGTGCTCGAACGCCGCACCGAAGATGACCACCGGTATGGTAGCCACAACCAGAAGCACCAGAATACGGATGGCTTCCTCTCGACGGGCAGCACCATGCAGCCCGATTGCACCGGTGAAGATGGCCAGCCAGTCACGCCAGAAGAAGCAGAAAAGCGCAACCAGCGTGCCAAAATGCAGCATCGTCAGAAATGGTAGGAATAGCTCGCTCCGCTCGTCCAGATTCCAGTGAAGCAGGGCGGGAAGGAGGACTGCATGGCCGAGACTGCTCACGGGGAAGAGTTCGGTCAGTCCCTGGACGATGGCCAGAACCAGTGCTTGAAGCAGCGTCATGTCAGCTCAGTATGAAATAAATGTTTCCATCTCCTGCCTTACTGCGGCACGGATCGCAAGCCCGCGCTTGACCGTCACCGCAACTCGGGCGAAGAGTTCCGCTGATATAACAGGCAGGTGACGCAGATATGGCAGCAAAAAACCGGGGCGGCGCGATTCTGGCCAGCACAATGGTGCTGGCTATCGCGGCAGGCTTTGCTGTCTTTGCCGTGGCACAGCGGCATGGCCCGTCAGGAGACACCCAGAAGCTTCATGCCCACTTCGTTTCTGCCAATGGGCTGGACGCAGGCGCTGCCGTCGTGCTGGCAGGCGTCCGTGTCGGCACGGTCCAGAAAATCAGCCTCGACCCGGCCACACAGATGGCGCAGGTCGATTTCTCCATCGACCGCCATCTGTCGCTGCCTTCAGACACGATCCTGACGATCGCGGCCCCGACGATGACCTCGGAAAATGCTCTGGCCATCGAGCCTGGCAAGTCCCGTGAGCGTTTGCCCTCAGATGGTACCATCACCAACACCCAGGCGCCCACATCGCTTGAGCAGCAGGTCAGCAACTATATCTTCGGGTCCGGCCTCCAGTAGGCCGCATCGCCCCTGAATGGGGGTGATCCAACAAGGCGGGCAGGGGGGGCTGAGGCACCGCGCGCAGGCTTGTGTACGTATCCATAGCACCCGCAAAAATCGTCCGGCCTGCCAACCAGGGCGGTTTCAGCAAAACGCTATCTAGCTGAAGCTGGCGCTCGGGACGACAGCCATCAATCTGCGTCCGATACTGTCGAATACCCTCAGTCGTTGAGGGGGTAGAGTGCGAGAAGGCGTCTTTGCTTGCGCCAGTAGCGCAGCATCGTATAGGCCCCACAGGTTTTCCAGCCTCGTGCCCTGTTCATCGCCCCGACACGAAACGCCATGCGATAGTGATAGAATTGCGCGCGATACGCCTCCCACAGCGTCGTGCGTGAATCCCATATATGTGTGGCCTCGGATCCGACGCCGTTGAGTTCGATGATCTCGAAATCCTCACCGCGTCGCAAAGCCTCGATCGAGGCCGCCTTGACGTCGATACGACCGAAATGGAATTCGCGGATATCGCCGATAATCTCGTCAAGGCGACGTGTGAGCGCGGGAGTGGCATCGGCACAACCGTTGCGGAAGATAGAGCCCTTGCAGTGGTTGCCGGTAAAGACAAGCTGCACCGGTTCCCCCTTGGCGGGAACCGTGTCGAGACGATCCTTGAGGCGCGGCAGATAGATGTCGGGCAGCAGATTGGTTCGCGTATCGCGCGCAATGAGCTCGCGTATGGTTGCAACTCCGTCTCCCTCAAGGATCGGCGCCTCCTTGTAGGTAATCGAGGTGATGCGCCCTGAGGAAGCGCCCGGCTCACGGATATAGAACAGTCCAGCCTCGACAGGCCCGGTGGCGAGTGCCTGCGCCATGATACGCACATTAGAAGGAAACGTATCGAGCACCCCGAGCAGCGCGTCCTCACTCCGGACGAGCTTTACCCCGGTTCCGTTGCACCCGATATCCGGCTTGATCACGGCTGGAAAATCGATGCCCTTCGTCCTCATGGCGGCGACCAAGTCACGCGCATCGTCCTTGCGGCGTCCCTTGCGCAGCATCTGCGTGACATAGGGCGCGATCCAGCGTGTAGCGACCGGACCGGCCAGATCGAGGATACCGCTCTTGCTTTCGCCACACAGCCCGCCAGTTTCGATCAGGGGGTTCGCCGCACTGGGTACGCTGAAATCGCCATAACGCAGGCCGAGACCGATCCAGTACAGAACGATCGGCGTATAGAAGATCGACCCGGGCCAGAACTCGAACAACGAGAGTGGATGCGGCTCCTTCTTTGTTTCTCCCTGTCGGGTTGTGGTCTCTGCGTCCATGCCGGTGTCATCGCGATCGAGAGAGTCGGGCAATCCGTGTGTCGTCTGAAGCATCTGCCACTCAGTCACTGAAAGTCTGGAACCGGGCGATCAGGCGCCCGACGAAAAGGATGGTCAGTATGAACCCCGCGATGCCAAACCAGCGCCAGCTCGCCATATGGACCGACATCCAGCCACCCACATGCAACGACACGCTGAAAAGGAGCGAGGTCCAGATCAATGTAGCGACTACCGCGCTGGCCGCAAACGCGCCGAAGGGTGCCCGGAAAAACCCGCAAGCCGTATAGAGCGGCAGGCGGGCCCCGGGGATGAAACGGCTTATCACGACGGTGCGTACGACGTTGCGGTGAAACCAGCTGCGCCCCTTGTCATGACGCGGCATAGTCAGCCAGCGCCGGGCAGGGGGCCATTTGGCGCCCACAGCACCCAGGCCATAGAGCCCGAGATCGCCCACAGCCACGCCGATATAGAGGGAGACAAGCGCCAGCGCGACGCTGAGACGGCCATCATCCACCGCCATGGCCGCAATCATGGTCGTGGCATCCTCGAGGATGAATGTGCCGATGATGACAGCCAGTCCCTTGGACCACCACGCCGCACCGGCAATCGAGAGGAGGTGGTAGAGCGAACTGCTATGAAGAGGGGTGCCATCGGACATGGCGCATCATGTGCCACGGCAACCCCCAAAACGCCAACAGGGCAATTGCGAATCGCTCCCGACTTGCAGCGTTCGATTGTAACACCCTGCGGCGACGGAACGCCGCCGTAACCTATTGGAGATTTACAAAGCAGCCGCCATCGACCAGCAGGGCGGCACCCGTGACATAGCTGGCAAGCGACGAGCCCAGAAAGACGATTGGCCCCGCCAGATCTTCCGGCTCGCCCAGCCTGCCGAGAGGAATACGCGCGATCATTGCGCTGGCCTTCCCCTCGTCGGCGAGATCCTCCTGATTGATTGGCGTCCTGATGGTACCGGGCAACACTGAGTTGCAGCGAATGTTATGTGGCCCCAGAGCAATGGCTGTTGACTGCATCAGCGAGTGAACGCCGGCTTTGGTGGGCGTGTAATGTGTCTGGAATTCCCCTCCAACCAGAGCCGAGATGGACGACACCGCAATGATCGCCCCACCGCGCCCCTGTCGGACCATCTGATTGGCCGCCGCCTGCACCATGAAATAAGCCCCAAGCAGATTAACGCCGATCGTCTTCTTCAACACGTCTGGCGGAAGGTCGAGAAAAGCGTGGAACGGGCAGATCCCAGCATTGCTGACAAAAACGTCCAGACCGCCCAGTTGTGACTCGATAGTGCTCATGAAACGGACTGCCGTTTCCGGCTCGGCCACATCGCCCTGCAGGTACAAAGCGCGCCGCCCGGTAACCTCGATCTCATCGAGAAGACTGCGGACAGTCTCGGGGGCCACGATATCGGTTATGGCGACGTCAGCCCCCTGCCGCGCTGCCTCCAGGGCCGCAGCCTTGCCGATGCCTGAAGCGCCACCTGTAATCGCGAGTACCTTACCTTCAAGCAGCATGAGCTTCGTCTCCTTCTATCCGGTCGCGTGTCGGACCTGCACGCCTTGGCCTTGACGGCGATAAGTCGCATTGCGGGCTGACCATATCTCCATGCCCCCCCCCCTGAACCCTGACTTCCGTTTGATGGACCAGGTTCAGGATTGGCCCTTGCGAGCCAGCCGGGGGTGCTCCCTCAAATCGCGTTGTAGCGGCGGCGGAGCACCATGCTCAATTCAGCTCTGCGCGAGCCCCGAAGGCGATGGACATGATACTCCTGAGGGAAAAGCAATGCTGATCATTGGCTACTCCGGCGCGGAACCATTCCGCCCGACCGGCCCAGTTCTCCTGTGCCAAACCTAGAGCGGCAGGATCTGGCGCAGATAGTCGCGGTTGCGCGCCGCTACACTCAGGCCGTCACCGCCATAATGCTCGACCAGAAACGGGCTTGAGTACCCATATTCCAGCGCCATCGCGATGGCGGCCCGGTAGCTGATCACACCCTGCTCCATCGGCGCTGGCGCGGTAACGATCATCCCGGTCGTCGCATCTTCGGTACGCAGGTAGTTCTTCACATGCCAGTAGCGCAGATAGGGTGCGAGCTTCACCATCATGCTGTGCCAGTGCTCGACCGGACGATGCAGCCGTACAAGGTTGCCAATATCAGCATTGATCCCGCAGGCAGGGTGATCGACATCCTGAATGAAGCGAACGCTGGAATCAGCCGTTCCGAGATAGGTGTCCTCATACATTTCGAGCGAGAGTGTCACGCCCACGCTTGCTGCATGGTCGGCAAGTTCGCGGATACGTGAAACCGCCTTTTGCCAGACAGCCTTATCTTCCGGGTCACGATGACCCTGAGCGGTCCAGAACCAGAGCGCCTTCTTCTGGGCATCGTTCAGCGCTGTTGCGAAGCCAACCGCGATTTCGCTTGCGCCCATCTCCGGCGCCACATCGATCACCCGATGGATATAGGCCAGATAGGCATCGGCCTTCGCCGGGTCAGGATCAATCACGGAGCGTCGCGATGTCGAGATTGCGGGGATCGTCAGGCCGGCATTGGTGCAGAGCGCCAGAAACTCGCGTCGGCGTGCTGGCGTCAGGTCTGCCACACGCAGCCAGCTATCTGTCGGGTCGATTTCCGTGAATCCTGCACGGGACACCTCCGATATCGCCTTGGCCCAACCCTCGGTGGGTTGATCCTGCACCGAACTGCCATCTGCCAGAATGGCGGGATACTGGATCATGGCCGCAGCAATCGGCCAGTTTTTTGCGTTGTAGCGGTTTTCGGATTTATTGCCTGTCGCTGTGGATCGGGGGGTGGGGGCGTTCTCAACCGGGGCGGACATGATCACATTCCTTGCAACGATGCGTCCGGCACATTGAGAGTCGGTACCAGACACGGCCAAGCAAAGACGGTGCAGATGGTCTTGTCGATCAGAGTTATCCGATGCCGCTATCGGCTTTTCCGATAGCCCGCTCCCGCAAAGCCTCCCACACGAACTGTGCTGCGGGTGACAGGGCACGGTCTCGCATCCGAATGAGGTGATAGGGCCCGATGATATCAGGCAGCGAAACCGGCAATTCGCCAATCATGCCCGTGTTCTTAAACATCCTGAAAAGCGAGCGGGGCAGGACCGAGACCATGTCGGATTGCGTGAGCAGGTCGATCGTCGCGAGAACGGAGGAAAGTTCGGTCAGGCGCCGGGGCATGGGTAATCGCGCCATCGTGAATATTCCCTCGAAGGCACGACGGAGCGGGCTGGGCTGCATCTGCACGATCCATCGCTGCTGTATCAGCGCATCAAGGTCGAGCGCCTCCGCCTGGAACAGGATATTGTCGCACCCGGCAACTACCAGGAGCGGCTCATCGGATATCTCCTCAATGGTAAGGAGATCATGGCCGATGCCCTTCATTGGGCGACCTAAGGCGATATCGATCCGCCCCGATTGCAAAAGGGGCATGAGATCATCGCTGGTGGTCACCCTGAGGGTAAGACTGATCTCGGGGTGGCTGCGCGTTGTTGACGCCAGAACCGGGGTCACAATCTCATGGAGTGCGGCGCCAATCGCGCCAATACTGACAGTCCCTGTCAGCCCGCGTTTGACGGCCTGGAGATCCTCACGCAGGCGCCCGAGATCAGCCAGAATTTTTTCGGCGTGACGTATCGCAACCCGTCCGGCGTCAGTCGGAGTCAGACCGTGGGAATGCCGCTCAAAGAGCTGTGCGCCGAGGTCGTCTTCCATATCCTGCAACAGTTTCGATGCGGTTGGCTGCGACAGGTTGAGTGAGCGCGCCGCACGGTTGAGCGACGGCTCAAGGCTGATCTGCTGCAGAAGCAGGAGCTGCCTGAATTTCAGCCTGAATATAAGCGCGTCCATCATAAGCAGAAGGTGACGGCTTTGCTGCCCTCTGTCACCTCACAACCTTACCGTCAGAGCACGGCATGAATCTTGAGGCCGATTGCATCGACCTGCGGTTTGTCCGCCTGCAGATTGGTGCGCCAGATATGCTGATAGTCAGGCTGGATCGAAAGCCCACGGAAAGCATGAATGCTGTAGGTCGCCTCGAACGTCATCAGATGGCTTTGCGGGTAGGTGGCAGAACCCGGCAGGGAAAGTCCGCGCCGGTATCGTATCCATTGTGACGCCACAAGCTGGCGACTGGCGAAGGTCTCTGACCACTCGAGGCCAAACGTATCTTTCGGACGTGACGGAATGATCCCGCGATCGACAATCCCGGCATAGACCTGCCAGTCATACACACTGTTCTGGCCCTCGCTTTTCGTCGCACCCGCGAGCGCATAGAGCCCCTGCAACGGGCCATGGCCATTGCGTATCAGCATCTGGTCACCTTGCAGCCAGATCTGCGTCTTGCCATTGGTCCAGCGATACGGCTGACCCGTTGCGGCAGCGGCATTCATATTGTTGTCGTAATAGAGATCGCGATAATTCGAGGAATCATAGGCCACACCAAACTTGTAATGCCCGACAAGCTGGCTTTTGCCGAAGGACGGGATCAGACCGATCTCTGTGGGCACATAAACGCCGGTATAGAGCTCTGTACCCATCCTGAAACCCGTGCGGTCATACTGGTTGGAATTGAGATACGGATTGACGCCGTATAACCCCGACTGGACATAAATGCCGTGCAGCGGCCAGTAACGCACACGCGTTCCCCAGGTCGAGCCCGGATAGGTGCCATAGCCCGCGGCTGTGCGCGTCAGCGATTTCGGGATGCCGCAATTGGATTTGTTCATGAAGGTGCAGAACAGGGGCGAATTGGCGAAGTCGATATTGACGGGCATCTTGCCCAGCGCAATCTGCATGCGGTTATGCAGCAGATCCTGCGTGCCATAGACATAGACAAGATGCACCCCGACATTGCCGCCGCCGCCATAGATTTCCTGAAACCCGTTCAACGAGCGTTCACCCAGATCGGACGCCAGATTATGCCCGGCACGATTGACGATGACCGCATGGGTAATGAACCCTCGCCAGCCCACAAGTCTGGACCAGTCAAGATCAAGCTCAACGCCGATCTGATGGGCGTAGCCCGTGTCGCCTGCATGACCGGCATTGAGCACCATGGCACTTTCGCTGGTATAGTCAGCCACAATGCCAATGCCCTTGCGATTGAGGCGCTTGATCAGCCGCTCCCACGGCAGAACCATGCTTTCGACCGGGGGCGTAAACGCCGTATTGGCGTAGGAAGTCGGTGTATCAAGGGCAAAAAGCGGCGCGGTTTCGGAGATCGGCCCGCGATACTGCGCCCAGGCATTCTGGGTCAGCGCGAGGCATAGGAGGCCGCACCCCAGACCCGCCGGGAGGAGCCCCGCGCGACGGACGAGCGGGTTCATTGACCGCGCGACTGGCGCGGTCCTTAGCAAGAAACTCGTTTTCATGAGCGTCTATCCTTGCCTGCGCCTTACCGGGCGCAGATCACGGTCACACAGCCTGCTGCCCAACCCCACGCAGGCTTTTCACCTCGTGGTTGCAGGCGCTGGTCTGGCGCTGCCTAGGTTGCGGGTTCGGCCTCGCGCGCCGCTACAGGCGCCGAGGGCGCAGGAACTGTTGCAGGGAACACAGGCGTCAGTAACGGGGTACCTGCGAAATGAGCCGCCAGATTATCCAGCACGAGCCGCCCCATAGCGGTACGCGTCTCGATGGTGGCGCTGGCGCGGTGCGGTTGCAGCACGACGTTACTCATGGTCGTGAGCGCCTGCGGCACATGCGGCTCATCAGCAAACACGTCGAGCGCGGCGCGGCCAAGCCGCCCGTCCTGTAGCGCCCTGACAAGAGCCTCCTCATCGACCACGCTGCCACGCGCCACGTTCACCAGAAGCCCCTCAGGCCCGACAGCCTCGATAATATCCTCGCTGATCAGATGGCGGGACTGCGCCCCGCCTGAGGCCGCAACAACCAGAACGTCGCTGGCTTCAGCAAGCGCCTTGAGGTCAGCCACGAACGGAATCCCCGGCAGGGAGAGGTCCCTGCGGCTGAAATACGAAACCGGCATGGAGAAGGCCTGCGCCCGCCGCGCGATGGCCTGCCCGACCTGACCCATGCCCACAATGCCGAGTTTCGCCCCGCTGACCTTGCGCGATAGCGGCAATCCCTTGCTACCCCATAGCCCTTGTCGCACCAGCGCATCGCCGGGCAACAGGTCCCGCAGGGCTGACAGCAGAAGGGCCATCGCGAGATCGGCCACATCGTCGGTCAGCACATCACGCGTGACGGTCACGGCGATATTGCGGCGCGCAGCCTCGACCAGATCAACCGCATCCGTACCGATACCGTTAATGGTGATGATCTCCAGATCAGGCAGCGCGTCCATCAGCTTGCGAGGCAGCCCCGTACCGCCGCCGGTCACCACCCCGCGTATCGATACGCCCGAAGGTAGCGTCTCACCATTCCAGCGATGAAGCACGTAGCCCTGCTCAAGCTCGGCTTCCACAAATGGCATCATGGGCTCGATAAGAAGGATATGAGGTTTCACGGGAATGTCCTGTCTCTGGAAGAAAGTCTGGGTCCGACCCGATTGACGGGTTGATTTGTGCCTGGTGAGCCGATGTCAGCGCATCTGTCAGGGCAACTCGACCGTAACGGGGGGAAGATGGGCGATTCTTGCCGTGGCCGTCATGCCCGGTGGGACGAAAATGGTGTCGGTCATCGAGCCCGTTGTGATCATGCAGCCCGCCATGAGTGGGATACCTCTTCCAATTGCGTGATTGGCCAGCCAGACCAGCAAACGACGCGGATCGCCCGCCGAATTGCCCCCGATATGCTCGATCACACGACCATCACTGAAAGCGAGACGAACCGTCTCGCAAACAGGGCTGAGACGCTGCCACGCCCTCGCACCCTGGCCGATTACAAGTGCGCCGTGGCTCCCCTGATCAGCCAGATGCACGAGCCGTGGCTGGGAGCCGGGCCGCACGAAACGCGTGTCGATGATCTCGATGGCGGTATGGACACTGTCGATGGCGTCAATCACCTCGCCCAGCGACCAGGGCCGGTCGCGCCATGGCAGGTCACGGCCGAGACGATAGACGATTTCCGCTTCCACCCCGCGATGACGACACAGACCCGGTGCCAGCGTCGTATCGCCGTTAAAGAGGGTCGCTTCATGCAAAGGCGCTGCGAACGGAAGCCCGGTGGGCGAGGGCGCGCCAACTTTCCAGCCTATGATGTTGCCCTGATCGGCAATCAGAGCAGCGGCGACAGCGTCCTGTATGCGATAGGCGTCGTCCTCTGTCCGTGGAACCTCACTGTCGTCCAGCGCCTGCAGCGGGGCGCGTGTTTGGCGACCATTCAACAGACGCACAGCAGCTGAATCCGTATCGCAGGCAGGGGAGATCTCACCGGGAGGTGCGAGGTCGAGCGTGATCATGCGGAAACTCCCGTTCGATCAGAAAAGTGAACAATAAGCGGTGCGATGAGGCACGGACTCACAACAGCCCATGCTAAGGCCATGATCGCGTATCTGAGGCTCTTCACAGCGCATCTTCCTGCGCCATCAGATCGCGTCCTCTGGTTTCGGGCACATAGAAAGTCGCGAGGATGGCAAGGCAAGCCAGAAAGACGACATAGACGGACAGCGGGATCCAGGCGTATTTGCCACTCCCTACGCCGCCAATATTAAACCTTGCGAACATCGCGATGAGAAATTGCCCGACCATTGGCGATACGCCACCCGCGATGACGGAAGAGAATTCGCGTGTGAACGAGACAGCCGTGTAGCGATGGCGCAGCCCGAACATTTCGGGCAGCAGGGCCCCTTGCGTGCCGAACATTCCCCAGGTTGCTACCCCGAGCGCGAAGGAAAGGGCGATCGCCGAGGGGATAGGGTGGCCCTGACTGAATACATACCAGACGGGCAGGGCGCTGACGGCCTGAAGCAGCGCAAAGCCACGATAGACACGCACACGCCCGAAGCGATCGCTCAGCCACCCTGCAACGGGGATGGTCACGCCGCCCACAAGTGCCGCGCCAATCAGGACCAGGGTGCCCCACTGGCTGTTCATGCCGATTGTGTGCACGAGATAGCTGATGGCGAGCACCTGATAGATCGACGAGCCCCCGTTCTCGGCCATACGTAAACCCATTCCGGCCAGGATCGGCCGCCATGAGGTCGTCAGCGTCTCACGCAGCGAGCCGGTCTCCTCATGACGCTCATCTTCCTTGATCTTGGCGAAAGTCGGTGACTCCTTGAGCCTCATGCGCATGTAAAGCGCTATGAGAAGCAGGACAGCACTGCCGACAAAGGGAACACGCCAGAGCATGGTCTGGGTGATATCCGGAACACCGGTCAGCATGGCATAATAGATGAGTCCGGCCGAGACCGTCCCGATCTGGATGCCTAGAAAGGGCAGGGCCGCGTAGTAGCCACGACGCTTGCGCGGGGCACACTCGGTCATCATGACGGCAGCCCCGGCCTGCTCCGCGCCCGCGCCGAAGCCCTGCGCCATACGCAGGAAAACGAGCAGAAGGGGCGCCATGATGCCGATGCTCTTGTAAGTCGGGATAAGGCCGATAAAGGCGCTGGCAAGCCCCATCAGCGTGACAGTGAGCAGCAATACGCGCTTGCGACCGTAGCGATCGCCCAGACGACCAAAGAAGATCCCGCCTAGAGGACGCACCGCAAAACCGATAAAATAGGTGGCGAAGCTCGCTACCAGACCGAGGCCGGGAATATTGCTCGGGAAAAAGAGCGGGGCGAAGATCAGGGCAGAGGCGAGGCTATAGAGCGCAAAGTCATAGTACTCCATCGCGCTACCAATCGAGCAGGTCCAGGCGGCCCGGCGCAGTTCCTGAGCCGACATCTCGGGGCGCAGCGCGTCGTTGGCCTCGGTTGGAGGAGAACGCATGGCGACCGTTGCGCTGTTTCGCTGAAGAGCCAGACTCACCATCAGACTTTCTCCGCACTGTGAGGAGACACAATGTGGAGGTCATTTCCGGGGCGCTGAACGAGGCTCGACGTAAGCTGGAATAAAGTCATCACATACCGCCTTGCTTCACTCCATCGACCGCCACGAAACCATTTAGATCGATCCAAAAGGAAATTATCAGACGATCTCGGAGGCTTAACCGCGGGGATGGAGGAGACTTTTGTGGAACTTACAATTCTGTAATGACTGTTGAACGCTTTTTCGAAACAAAAGTCACACCCTAAATGTGACACATCTATCAATGATCTGTGATGCGGCGTTAAATCGCTGCCACGATCAGACTTGGCTGATCACGCGCTTTCACGCAAAATCAGCTCCGGTACGATGACTTGCCTTTCCTCGCGCCGTGCAGGTCGTGTCATCCGCTTTTGAAGGAGGCGCGCCGCGGCAGCCCCGACCAGCCGTGGCATTGTGGCGATCGTGGTCAGCGCGGGATAGGAGGCAGATGCCGCGGGAAGATCATCCATGCCGATCACGGCAAAACCGCTTCCTACATGGTTGCCCATCACGACACCGCGCCGACGAAGCTGGTTCATCAGCGCGAGCGCCATGATGTCATTGTAGCAGATGGCAGCTTCTGGCGGTCCAGGAGAGTCCAGAAGGGCATCAACCTTGCGCTCATCGTAGCGGCTGTCACGCGTGCCATCGATGATCGCCACATCCAACAGACCCAGGCGAGCCGCCGCCTCACGGAATCCCTGCACGCGCGCCAGAGCTGCGGAATGCGTTTCCATATTCCCCACATAAACCACCCGCCTCCGCCCTGTGCTGACGAGATAGGCGAGGGCCGCATCGATCCCGGCAGCATAATCGACAGTCACGTAGTCACGCTGGACGCCAGGCACCTCACGCAATACCTGAACAAAGGGCAGGCCTAGCCGGTCCAGCTCCGCTATCAATGCGGAATCACTGCCGATCGCCGGGCAGATGATCAGGCCGTCGATGTTGTGTTCGCGCAGGCGCTGGATCTGCTTCGCCTGTCGTTCCGGCGACTCACCGCTATTGGCGATGAATGACACGATCTCTTGCGCGTCATTTACCTCCTCCACGCCTGCCGTCAGCGTGCTGAAGAATGGGTTGGCAATATTCGACAGGACAAGACCGATGGTTCCCGTGCGGTTCTGCCTCAGATTGGCCGCGCCACGATTGTAGATGTAGCCAAGGCTCTGCATGGCAGCCTGGACCTTCTCGCGCGTTGCCGCGGCAACCAGCGGGCTGTTGCGCAACACGAGAGAGGCCGTCGCGCGTGAGACACCGGCCTCACGCGCGACATCAAGCAGATTGACAGAGACGCCGCTCTGATCAGACTTCATGCGTTAAAGACCTCACAGTTCGAAAATGATCGGTTAACAAAATAGACGAAAAGACGCAGGAAGATCGGTTAGACTCCAGAATAAATCCCGTACCTTCGGTATCGAAAGGCCCGCTTTGCGCGGCCAACACGCTGGCAATCGCATGGCAATATTTTGCAAACAGATTGAATATCGTCATTATCGTTTTGTAATACTTCGCAAACCTATGATATCTATGCAGTTTGTCACTGGACCACACATTAACCGTGTCATAAAAACCGCCTCAAGTTTTGACTGTCCCGGCGCGAATTCATCCAGAATGGTTACGAAACGGTAAACAGGAAACGGTCATTAACGATCACTCCGGCGATGAGCCAATACTAGGCTGATATCCGGACCATGTTGCAAGGCATTGGCGGGAAATACGCCTCCCGCCATCAAAAGCGTTCAACGCGCGTAGCGATATTTTATTTTGGGGGATTCTCTCTTGGCAAAAGCAGCCCGGTCCCGGACGACCACAGCCCGTAAGAAAAATCAGACAGACACCTCTGCTTCTGCCCAGGCAGGCGTCAAGACGCCCTCTACCGCGACCGACCTGCTCGATCAGGTCTCCAAGGCCGCTGCACCGGTGGCGGACGAAGCTGCGGTAACGTCGCCGGCCCCGGTAGCCGAGCCGGCTGCACCGTCAGGTTGCGGGTATCCTGCCGAGGCTCTTTACTTCGATGCCAACTGGTATCTCGCCGCATATCCCGATGTCGGAGCCTGCGGTCTGGACGCGGTCGAGCACTTCATGACGCATGGCTATCTCGAAGGCCGCGACCCCAATGGCCATTTCAGCGTCGCCGAATATATTGCTGCGAACCCGGACATTCCCTTGACGATTAATCCATTCCTGCACTTCATCATGCATGGTGCTGCCGAGGGTCGAAAGCTTCATCCCTGAGCTGAACCGGGGGCGGCACCCTCTGGCAGATAAACAGGCAAGGATGACACTGGTGCTTACCCGACGCTCTATACTGGCCGCGACAGCGGCCGCCCCCTGCCTGTACGGGACCAGCCTCGCCGGAACGCTTGGGCACAAAGGGAGTGCCCATGTTCATAAGCAGGCCACTTCCGGTGCATCGGGCGGTAGTTATGCCGCCTTTCTCGACACTCTGCGCAGCGAGGCCATCAGCAAGGGAATCGCCGCTTCGACTCTGTCGCGTGCCTTTGCCCTGACACGCGAACCCAATGCGCGCGTCATCAAGCTTGACCGGCATCAACCGGAATTTACCCTGACCTGGGCTCAGTATCGCGAACGTGTGATCAGCACGACACGCATCAGCCAGGGGCAGGCCGCTTATCAGCAGCGCGCGCAGATGCTTGAAGCCACAGGCAAGATGTACGGGGTCGATCCACGGGTCATCGTCGGCATCTGGGGGCTGGAATCAGGTTTCGGTCGCAAGATCGGCACATTCTCGGTTATCGATGCACTCGCGACTCTCGCTTATGACGGCAGGCGCGCCAGCTTCTTCCGTGGCGAGCTGTTCAAGGCGCTTCAGATTCTCGATCATGGCGACATTCAGCCAGAAGCGATGCTCGGCTCTTACGCAGGGGCAATGGGGCAGCCGCAATTCATGCCCAGCGCCTATCTGCACTACGCCGTTGATGCCGACCATGATGGCAGACGCAATATCTGGACCAGCGAGCAGGATGTATTCGCCTCTGTTGCCAATTATCTGCATGGCAGTGGCTGGGAACCCGACGCCCCCTGGGGACAGGCCGTGACGCTCACAAAGGACATCCCGCAGGGGCAGCTCGGACGAGGCAACAAGCAGACGCTCGCCTCATGGATGGCGCTTGGCGTGCGCCGGGAAGATGGCTCAGCCTTCTCGCGCAGCGATGTAACGGGCGCTGTCATTCGCCCAGATGGTCCCGGTACGGACGCCTTCATGGTCTATCGCAATTTCGATGTGATCCGGCGCTATAACCCGTCTGATTTCTATGCTCTCGGCGTTGGGTTGCTCGGCTATGCGGTCGCTTAAGGGTAGCGCGGCGCTTCTGGGCGCAACAATCGGACTCGCAGGGTGCCATCATCATGAAACACCCAGACAGGCCGCACCCCATTACATGGTAGGCAGCGCCTGGCAGGGAAGTGACAGCTGGTTTTATCCTGCCGAGCATTTCGATCTCAACGAGACAGGTCTTGCAATAATTGCCACTGCGCCGAAAGGGGGCGTTACGGCAGATGGCGAAATCTGGTCGCCTGATGCCATGACGGGGGCGCATCAGACGCTTCAGCTTCCGTCTGTGGTCACGGTGCGCAATCTTGCCAATGGCCGCATGGTCAGGATCAGGCTGAATGATCGTGGCCCATCAAGCGCGGCACGGGTGCTCGCCGTCACGCCGCGCGTGGCGACCCTTCTTGGCATGGATACAACCCCGACGCCGGTCGAGATTGTTCAGGACGAGGCCATGAGCCGCCAGATTGCCGAGTCCAATCCGAATGCACCGAAACTCGAAATCAGCGCAGCCCCACGCGAGGCCATCACGGCGCAGTCGCTTGATGATGGCACAACGCAGACGCTTGGCATGAAACAGAACGACCGTGAGGCCGGACGCCAGACGCTTTATGTGCCCGACATGCCGCAAACGGTCATGCAGGGACAGGCCCAGATGCCCTATTACCGTGTGATTCTTGGCAGTTTCTCGGGGCATGCAGCGGCTGCACGTGTGGCTGCACAATGTGGCGCTGACATCAGCCAGACGGCGGGTGTGGCGGGATCATTGCCGTGGACGGTTGCGTTGGGCCCCTTCACCGCTGTATCCGAGGCGGACAGGGCATTAGCCCAGGCGCGCCAATGCGGTGGCACAGGCGCGCATATTGTGGCCAGGTAAGGTGTTGACGTGCGGACAAGACGTTTTCTGCTCTCGGGTGCGGCTGGGTTAGCCGTTTCAAGTCAGTTTGCTTTCGCGCGCCCGCGACGTGGCAAGGTAGCGTCCAGCGCTGCGGCGGCAGCCACCCCGACTGCTGCCACAGCCAGCACGGCCACACCGGCATCCACGCCGATCGGCCCGCTCGATACCGTAGCGCGCTGGGCCTGCATCATCGATTTCGATACGGGCGCAACCCTGCTGGAAAAAGCAGCGGACGAGCACATGCCGCCATCCTCTCTCACCAAGATGATGACCGCCTATATCACGTTCGGCATGATCCGGGCGGGCCATCTGAGCCTGACCCAGTCTCTGCCGGTCAGTGAAAAGGCATGGCGCACACAGGGCTCGAAGATGTTCGTGCCTCTGGGGCAGAGCGTGACCGTTTCGGATCTGATTGAAGGCATGGTCATTCAGTCCGGCAATGATGCCTGTATCGTACTGGCTGAGGGCATTGCCGGGTCGGAAGAGCAGTTCGTCAATCTGATGAATCAGACGGCCGCCAAGCTTGGCATGACCAACACTCACTTCATGAACTGCACCGGCCTGCCGGATGAGTCGCAGTATATGAGCGCACGTGATGTCAGCCGCGTCGCGATGCACCTGATCCGTGACTACCCCGAATATTACCATCTCTTCTCGGCCACGGAATTCACGTACAACAATATCAAGCAGGGCAATCGTAACGTCCTGGTGGACAAGGGGCTGGCAGACGGTCTCAAGACCGGCCACACCGATGCTGGCGGCTATGGTCTGTGCGCCAGCTCCAAGCGTGATGGCCGTCGCATCATCATGACGATCAACGGCACGTCTTCCATGAATGAGCGTGCTCATGAGGGCGAACGCCTTCTCGGGTGGGCCTTCGCCAATTTTGAGAACGTCACCCTGTTCCATCATGGTCAGGTGGTTGATCATATGCCGGTCTATATGGGCGAGGCCGCCGAGGTCGCGCTTGTCGGCACCCGTGATATCGTGCTGACCCTGCCTCATGGCTGGCAGCAGCGCAGCAAGATCAGCGTGGAATATCCGTCACCCGCCATTGCCCCTGTCATGGCCGGACAGACGATCGGTGCGCTTGTGCTCCAGAATCAGGGGATGCCGGATATCCGCCTCGATCTCGTCGCCGCCAATGCTGTGCCGCGCCTCGGGCTGGTGGGCCGGGCCCTTGCACGACTGGGCCATGGCCCCAAAGCCGCGCCCCATAGCTAAGGCGTGAGCGGGCTGTTCATCACCTTCGAGGGCGGCGAAGGGGCGGGAAAATCCACCCAGACCCGCCTCTTGCACGCGGCCCTGCTTGCCGCAGGGCATAAAGTACTCCTCACTCGCGAGCCCGGTGGCTCGCCGGGGGCCGAGGCCCTGCGCGAACTGATCCTGTTCAACGAGGCGCCTCTTTCCCTGCGGGCGCAGGCTCTGGCGCATATGGCGGCGCGCGCCGATCATCTTGACAGCGTCATCCTTCCTGCCTTGTCGCGGGGCGAGATCGTGATCTGCGATCGTTTCCATGACTCAACCCTTGTCTATCAGGGCTATGGCCTCGCCAGAGGCGATACCTCCACGCTTGCGTTCATCCAGTCCTTGCGAGCCTTGCTGGCCTGCGAGCCCGATCTGACCCTGATGCTCGAAATTCCCCCGGCAATCGGGGCGGCTCGTGTGGCTGCAAGGGGCGGACGGCTGGACCGCTACGAGCAGGAGCAGGAAGCCTTCCACACCCGTATTGCCGAGGGCTTTGCGCTGGTTGCCCAACAGGATCCGGACCGGGTCAAACGGGTCGATGCCTCGCAGACACCCGAAGAGGTCGCTGCCGGGATCATGGCCATTGTCGCGCCTCGTTTGATCGGCTCACACATCGATACGCCACCCTGCGGTTCATGAGCAGCCCTGAGAACCCGTCTGCGACTGCCTTGATCGGGCATGAGGCGGAGAAAGCCCTGTTTCGACAGGCGCTGGAATCCGGTCGCCTGCATCATGGGTGGATGATTCATGGCGATTCAGGCATTGGCAAGACGAGCTTTGCCTTCGACTGCGCCAGAGTGCTGCTGAATGGTACGGATCGGCAGAGCCGTGCAGGACGACAGATTACAGCAGGTACCCATCCCAATCTTTTGCTGATCACCCGGCGCATGGATGAGAAGCGCAAGCGCATGCGTCAGGAAATCGTGGTGGATGACGTCCGCCCCGTGCAGGATTTTCTGCATCATACGGCTGCGGACGGTTCGTGGCGCGTCGTCATTGTCGATGCCGCCGAAACCCTCAACCGCAACGCGGCCAATGCGCTGCTCAAGCTGCTTGAGGAACCGCCTACCGATACGGTGTTTTTCCTGACCTGTCCTTCACCCTCGGCTTTGTTGCCCACCATCAGAAGCCGTTGCCGTCTGCTGGGGCTGGCCCCGCTAACCACCGAGCAGACGGCCGCAGTGCTCAGGGCGCAGGGCAGAAGCGTTGCCGAACTCCAGACCCTTGTCGCGCAGGCGCATGGTGCGCCCGGCCGCATCCTCTCTGCCGATCAGGGCACAGACAGAGCGGCCCGCGATCTCGCCACGGCGCTGCTGGCAACCGGCGAAACACCCGATGCAGACAGTCTTGCCGCTTTCCTGCGTCACGATGACGGTTTTGCCGTGCTCTGTTCTTTGCTAGGAGAGGGGCTTGCAGACCGCGCCAGAACATTGGCGGGGCAGGGGAAGCTTGCCGAGGCCAGCCAGGCCGCCGAGGCTTTCTCTGCCCTTCAGGCGCTACAGCGCGAGACCGAGCGGTTCAATCTGGACAAGAATCAGGCTGTCAGACAGGCAGCCGCCATAGCGAGTGCTCCATGACCTCACGTTACTACGTCACCACCCCCATCTATTACGTGAATGGCGCACCCCATATCGGCCACGCCTACACTTCCATCGCTGCCGACGTGCTTGCGCGGTTCAACCGTCTGGATGGCAAGGACGTGTTTTTCCTGACCGGTACGGACGAACACGGACAGAAGGTGGAACAGGCCGCCCAGACTGCCGGTATCGATACCCAGAGCTTTACGGATGGCATCGCAGCCGATTTCCGCAGCATGGCGGATGCGATGGGCATTTCCTATGACGATTTCATCCGCACCACCGAGCCGCGCCACAAGCAGGCCGCTCAGGCGTTGTGGGAAAAAGTCGCCGCAAATGGTCATATCTATCTCGATGCCTATGAGGGCTGGTACGCTCTGCGCGACGAGTGCTTCTATTCTGAAGACGAGCTGACAACGCATGCGGATGGCCGCAAGACAGCCCCGACGGGTGCGCCCGTCGAGTGGGTGCGCGAACCTTCCTATTTCTTCCGTCTCTCCGCGTTCGAAGACAGGCTGCTGGCGCTCTATGAGCAACACCCCGAATTTCTTGGCCCGATGGGACGACGCAACGAGATCGTCAGTTTCGTCCGTCAGGGGCTGAAGGATCTCTCCATAAGCCGCACCAGCTTCAAATGGGGTATCCCGGTCCCTGGTGATGCCGATCATGTCATGTATGTCTGGTTCGACGCCCTGACCAACTACCTCTCGGCGCTCGGCTATCCCGATTTCAGCGCTGAGCGCATGAAATACTGGCCGGCCTCGGCACATATCGTCGGCAAGGATATCATCCGCTTCCACGCCGTGTTCTGGCCCGCCTTCCTCATGGCCGCCGAGATCGACCTTCCACATTCGGTTTTCGCCAATGGCTGGTGGACGATCGAGGGCGAGAAAATGAGCAAGTCGATCGGCAATGTCATCGACCCGCGTGATCTGGTGGCCAGCTACGGCCTCGACCCTGTGCGCTTCTTCCTGCTGCGAGAAGTCCCGTTTGGTGGTGACTCAGATCTCAGCAAGCGCTCCTTGGTCAATCGCCTGAATGTCGAGCTCGCCAATGATCTCGGCAATCTGGCCCAGCGCACACTGAGCCTGATCGCACGGAATTGCGACGCCACATTGCCTGCCTTTGACGCACGTAGCGAAGATGACAACGCGCTTCTGGCCAGTGCATCGCTGCTGCCCGAACTCCTGCGCGGCCAGATGGGGCGCTTTGCCCTGACTGACGGGCTGGAAGAGGTCTGGAAAGTTATCCGTGCCTGCAACAGCTATATCGACCGTCAGGCCCCCTGGGCGCTGAAGAAGACCGATCTTGTGCGTATGGCCACGGTTCTGCGTGTTTTGCATGAGGCCATGCGCCATATTGCCATCCTGCTGCAGCCCTATATGCCGGGGACCATGGACAAGCTGCTGACGCAGCTTGGTGTCGCTGAGACTGCACGCGATTTCGCCTCCCTTGCCACACCGCTCGATGCCGGTATTACGCTGCCCGCGCCACAGGGCCTGTTCCCCCGCTATGTCGAGCCCGAGACTGCAGCGTGACGGTCCAACCCATGACAGGCCTGATCGACTCCCATTGCCATCTGGACCGTCTGGACGACGTGCCTGCCGCGTTGGCACTCGCCCGTGATCATGGACTGGCAGGCATGGTGACGATTGGCACGCGCCTCTCACGGGCGCAGACGCAAATCGACCTGACCCGTTTCGACACGCCAGAATTGCGGGTCTGGTGCGCGATCGGCACCCATCCCGACCATGTGGGTGAAGAAGCAACGCCAGAGGTCGGGACGATCATCCATCTCGCCGCGCCGGAGCATGTCATCGGCATTGGAGAGTCAGGGCTGGATTATCTGCATGGCGCACCGTCGGTGCGCGACGTGCAGGCCCATAGCTTCCGGGTTCATATCGATGCCGCCCGCCAGACCGGGCTGCCGCTGGTGATCCATGCCCGCGAGGCCGATGATGATGTTGCGGGCATTCTGCGTGACGAACATGAGAAAGGGGCTTTTCCCTTTCTGCTCCATTGCTTTGCCTCAGGAATGGAGCTGGCCCGGACAGCCATTGATCTGGGGGGCTATATCAGCTTTTCAGGACTCTTGACCTTCCCGAAATGCGAGACCATCCGCGAGGTCGCACGCGCCATACCTGAGGAGCGACTGCTGGTGGAGACCGACAGCCCGTTCCTTGCGCCTGTGCCAAAACGCGGCAAGCCCAACACGCCGGGCTATGTGGCCCACACTGCTGCGCGGCTGGCGATGGAACGCGGCATGGAGAATACCGCTCTGGCCGAACTCACCACACGTAACTTTCACGCCTTGTTCAAGCGCGCCGCATGAAAATCACGATCCTCGGTTGTGGTGGTTCCGGCGGCGTCCCCATGGTTGGCGGCGCACAGGGTGAGGGGATCTGGGGCGCGTGCGACCCCTCCAATCCCCGCAACGAGCGAACGCGCTCCTCCATCGTCATCGAGGCCGAGAGCGGCAAGCGTTTGCTGGTGGATTCAGGACCCGATCTGCGCGCCCAGCTCCTGCGCCAGAAAATCGGCGTGGTCCATTCCGTTCTCTACACCCACGAACATGCGGATCATGTGGCTGGGCTGGATGAACTCCGCGCCATCAATCGCATGCTCGATGCACCGCTTCCGCTCTATGCTACCGATACGGTCATGCACGAGCTTGAGGCGCGCTACAGCTATGCCTTCCGTCCGTGGAGCGGTACCGGATTCTTCCGCCCTGTGCCGGAGCCGCATCTGATCACCCCCACCGACAAGCTGGCAATCTGCGATCTCGATTTGCAGCTTTTCGAGCAGCGCCATTACCGTATCCCGACGATCGGCCTGCGCTGCGGCGATTTCGCCTATTCGACCGATGTCGAATATCTCAGTGAGGAATCGCTGGAGGTCCTTTCAGGCGTAAAAACCTGGATTGTCGGGTGTTTCCAGTATGAGCCCCACGTGGCTCATGCCTGGGTTGATCTGGTTATCGAATGGTGTGCACGGCTGAAACCCGAGCGCACAATCCTGACCCATATGGGACCTGCGCTCGATTACGAGACACTCCGCCAGCGTCTGCCCGACGGTATAGAGCCCGGCTATGACGGCATGGTTCTCACGGTTTAAATATTTCTTCGATTAACCGTTTTTTTGTTGAAGCGCGGCTCTACATCGCGATAGCGTCAGCATATCGGGTGAGTCCGGTACTAATTTTCATAGCGAGAATTCCCCTCAAATCCGGTCATTCCGGCCAGTTCCTGACCATGTTGGAGCATTTATTGCTTCCGCACCCTTTGTCGTCTCTCAAAGCCTGACTTCCCGACTTATCGCCTGATTTCCTATCGGTGGGTGTGACCGTTTCGCCCCCGACTTAGTGGCAGGCCTCATCGGAGCATACGAGTCATGAGTGCATTCTCGGACGTCTTTACGCTGGCCTCTTCTTACCGTGAGGAACGCCGGGAAACAGAGATGTCACTGGCTTCCTATCTGTCTCTCTGCCGTGAAGACCCCAGCTGCTATGCCAGCGCCGCCGAGCGCATGCTGAAGGCGATTGGCGCCCCGGTCATGCTCGACTCAGCGCGCGACCCGCGTCTCAGCCGTATTTTCATGAACCGCACCGTGCGCACCTATCCGGCCTTCGCCGATTTCTATGGCATGGAGGACGCGGTCGAGCAGATTGTCGGGTTCTTCCGTCATGCAGCGCAGGGGCTGGAAGAGCGCAAACAAATTCTCTACCTCCTTGGCCCGGTGGGCGGCGGCAAGTCTTCGCTTGGCGAACGCCTCAAGACCCTCATGGAACGTGAGCCCATTTATGTGCTCAAGGCAGGCAAGCAGATCAGCCCTGTGTTCGAGAGCCCTCTTGGTCTGTTCGACCCGGAGCGCTACGCGGACTCGCTTCAGGCGCAGTACAATATTCCCCGCCGTGTCCTGACTGGCATCGCAAGCCCCTGGGCGCTGAAGCGACTGGAGGATTTCGACGGCGATATCTCACGTTTTACCGTGGTGCGCCTCAATCCGTCGAAGCTGCGCCAGATCGCTATCGCCAAGACCGAGCCCGGTGACGACAACAACCAGGATGTCTCGGCCCTGGTCGGCAAGGTGGATATCCGCCAGCTCGAAAATTTCAGCCAGAACGACCCCGACGCCTATAGTTTCTCCGGCGGCCTCAACCGCGCCAATCAGGGCATTCTCGAATTTGTCGAGATGTTCAAAGCCCCCATCAAGATGCTGCACCCGTTGCTCACGGCAACGCAGGAAGGGAATTATGTCGGCACGGAGAATATCGGTTCGATACCCTTCACCGGCGTCATACTTGCCCATTCCAACGAGGCGGAGTGGCAGTCCTTCCGCAATAACCGCACCAATGAGGCCTTTCTCGACCGCGTATGCGTGATCAAGGTGCCTTACTGCCTGCGCGTGACCGAAGAGTCGAAAATTTACGAGAAGCTGATCCAGTCTTCGGCTCTGGGCGACGCCCCCTGCGCGCCGCACACCCTCGAGATGCTGGCGCAGTTTGCGGTGCTTTCGCGGCTGAAATCACACCCCAACTCGACGCAGTTCGCAAAGATGCGCGTCTATGATGGTGAGAACATTCGCGAGACCGACCCCAAGGCCCGCGCCATGCAGGAATACAAGGATAGTGCCGGTGTGGATGAAGGCATGGAGGGCATCTCCACGCGTTTCGCCTACAAGGTCCTGTCCGCCACGTTCAACCATGACCCCTCCGAGATTTCGGCTGATCCGGTGCATCTGATGTATGTGCTCGAACAGGCCGTGCGACGCGAGCAATTCCCGGCCGAGGTCGAGGCGGCCTATCTGGCCTCGCTCAAATCCGATCTGTCACGGCGTTATGCCGAATTCCTCGGCAATGAAATCCAGAAAGCCTATCTGGAGAGCTACAATGATTACGGCCAGAACCTTTTTGACCGTTATCTCGATTACGCGGATGCCTGGATCGAGGATCAGGACTTCAAGGACCCTGACACAGGCCAGTTGATGAACCGCGATCTGCTTAACGCGGAACTCAGCAAGACTGAAAAGGCAGCCGGCATCGCGAACCCGAAGGATTTCCGCAATGAGGTGGTCAAGTTCTCCCTGCGCTCGAGGGCGAGCAATGGCGGCCGCAATCCGTCCTGGACTAGCTACGAGAAAATTCGTGATGTGATCGAAAAACGCATGTTCAGTCAGGTCGAGGATCTGCTGCCGGTCATCAGCTTCGGCTCGAAGAAGGACAGCACGAGCGAGCGCAAACATGACGAGTTTGTCAGCCGCATGGTCGCACGCGGCTATACCGAACGTCAGGTGCGGCGACTGGTCGAGTGGTACATGCGCGTCAAGCAATCCGCCTGATCTCTCTTTCACGGAGCGTTTCATGGAAATCATAGACAGGCGCCCGAACCCGCACGGCAAGAACACCGAGAACCGCCAGCGCGTCCTGACAAGGGCGCGCCAGGCGATACAGAGCGCCGTGCGCGATGCCGCGGCACAGGGCCGCATACGAGAAATAGGCCAGGATAGTGCTGTATCGATCCCGGCCGATGTCCTTCACGAGCCGAGCTTTCATCGGCATTTCAGCGCCGGTGCCCGCCATATCGTGCTCTCAGGCAACAAGGAGTTCGTAAAGGGAGACAGGCTGCGCCGGCCGCCGGGTGGTGAAGGCGAGGGTGCGGGTGAGGGAAGTGGTGCGGGCGGTCAGGGTGGAGGCGAGGATTCCTACCGCTTCGTTCTCTCACGCGAGGAGTTTCTCGATCTGTTTTTCGACGATCTGGAACTTCCCGATCTCGTCAAGCGCGAGATTGCCTCGACAACAACGCTAGCAACCAGCCGGTCTGGCCTGACGAGCGACGGCTCACCCTCACAGATCGATCTCGGTCGCACCATGCGCCGATCAATGGGGCGACGCATCGGCCTCAAACGTCCCAAACTTCAGGAATTACTCGATCTCGAAGCCGAAATCGCCGCGCTGGAGGAGGCGCGTCCTCTTTCCGATGATCAGTTCGTGCGGTTGCAAGGCCTGCGTGACGAGCGTGACCTTTTGCGCCAACGTCTCGCACGTATTCCCTGGGTCGATCCGGTCGATCTGCGCTACCGGCGTTTTACCCCTGTTCCGAAACCCACCACACAGGCCGTGATATTCTGCATCATGGATGTCTCCGGCTCTATGACCGAGAAGATGAAGGAGCTGGGCAAGCAGTTCTTCCTCCTGCTGCATGTCTTTCTCGAAAAGCGATACGAGAAGCTTGAGATCGTCTTCGTTCGCCATGCCGAAACCGCCGAAGAAGTCGATGAGGACGTGTTCTTTACCGATCCTCGGACAGGCGGCACGGTTGTCTCCACCGCGCTGGAATTGATGCATCAGATCCAGACTGAGCGATACCCGACTGACAAATGGAATGTCTATGTCGCCCAGGTTTCGGACGGCGATAATATTTCATCGGACATGAACAAGGTCAACCGCTTGATGACCGAGGCAATACTCCCTGTCGTGCAGTATTTTGCTTATGTCGAAGTCAGTATGGGCGGTGCGTTACTGCGGAGCGAAACCGATTTGTGGCGTGGCTACAAGAATTTCGCTGGCAACACGCCGCAACTCGCCATGCGTCAGGTTCAGGACAGGCGCGATATCTTTCCGGTTTTCAGAGATCTGTTCGCCCGTCGTGCGGCCGAACGGGCAGGGGAGTGATTATGCTCTATACCGGCACCGACTGGACATTTTCGACGCTCAGGGATTGCTACGGCGAAATCGACCGTATTGCGAGCGAGGAATTACGGCTCGACACGTATCCCAATCGTATCGAGATCATCACCTCAGAGCAGATGCTTGATGTCTATACCTCGCACGGTATGCCGATCAGCTACCCGCACTGGTCGGCGGGTAAACGCTTCGTATCGCATGAGAACGCCTACAAGCGCGGCCTTATGGGTCTCGCCTACGAGGTCGTCATCAATTCGAGCCCATGCATCAGCTATCTGATGGAAGAAAATACGGCTACCATGCAGGCGCTCGTTATCGCCCATGCGGCATTCGGGCATAACCATTTCTTCAAAAACAACCGGCTTTTCCGCGAGTGGACCGACTCAACCCAGATCCTGGACTATCTCGAGTTCGCACGTGGCTATGTAGCGCGCTGTGAGGAGAAATACGGCATCAAGGCTGTCGAACGCATTCTGGATGCGGCCCATGCCCTGCAGGGGCAAGGGGTTGACCGTCATACAGGCAGCAAGCGCCTTGATTTGCGACAGGAGCAGGAACGCGCGCGTGAAAGGCGCGCCTATGAGGATGAGCAGTTCAACGATCTGTGGCGCACGCTGCCAGAGATACAGGGTCAGAACACGGGGAGCGGTGCCACAGACGATCAGATGGCAAGCCTTGGTCTGCCGGAAGAAAACATCCTCTATTTTCTCGAAAAACACGCGCCGCGACTGGCAAACTGGGAGCGCGAGATTATCCGCATTGTGCGCCTGATCGCCCAATATTTCTATCCGCAACCTCAGGCGAAGCTTATGAATGAGGGGTGCGCAACCTGGGTGCACAATTTCATCATGCATCGCCTGCATGACAAGAAACTGATCGATGACGCGGCTATATTGGAGGTCATCCATTCAACAAGCAATGTGATCACCCAGCGTGGCTTCGATGAGGGGGGAGGGCCGAACTTCAACCCTTACGCCCTTGGCTTTGCCATGATGAGCGATATCGCACGCGTCTGTACTGACCCGACGGAGGAGGATCGACGCTGGTTTCCCGATCATGCAGGAAACAAGGACCCTGTGGGCACGCTTCATCACGCCTGGGCAGAATATCGGGACGAAAGCTTTGTGCAGCAATTCCTCTCACCCAAGGTTATCCGTGACTTCCGCTTGTTCAGACTGGAGGATGATCTGAGCCAGCCTTATCTGCTGGTCGACGCAATTCATGATGACGGCGGATATCGAGACATACGTCGCTCCGTGGCCGCATCCTACGATCCCGGTCTGCTTGCTGAGGAGATCGAGATCGTAGGGGCCGATCTCACCGGAGATCGTATCCTGCGGCTTGAGCACCGCACGCGACCGGGGAAGCTGTTGCAACCTACGGATGCAAGGCTGACGCTGGAACATCTGGGCCAGCTCTGGGGCTATGGCGTGATCCTCAAGGAAGTTGATAGCCAGACCGGCGCTGAGCTGGGCAGCTATGCCTTGGCATGAGAACACTCAAGCAGCGCGTCGGCGGATGGAACGCCGGCGCGACGGGCTGTCGCGCCGACGATTTAGGGATAAAATCCACGCGCGCGGCGCTGCAACCTCAGGCCTCCAGCCTATAAGTTGATATACCAGTTGGCATAATATATCTTATCGAACTCTTATATATTCGCAAGAAGGGCGGCTCCGACGCGCACAGATCACAACCTTATATGGCCGCTAATTGGACCTGCAAAATCTCAGTCGCTACGCTGGCGACCACTGAACGCGGCATTAACATTCTGCATGGACCACCTTCGCGCCGGGGTCGTTCCCGGCACAAAGGCGAAGTCCGGTCAGGAGCTCTTGGAGGTATCCCTCTCCGCCTTGATAAGTTCTCTCGCCGGGATGAACGGTTCCTTGTCCCCACCGAGCACGAGCGACAGGCGATGTCCGTCTGCAAGCCGCGCTTCTGCACGCTCGTCAATTGTCCGACGCACGATCGGATAATCCTCGACCAGACGACGGAACAACGATGCCGGTATGGCGAGCAGATGACAGAACTGCAGAGTACGCACCGTACCCCTCGAGAACGTCTCGTTGATCAATGGCGCAGCCCCAATCAGGTCCCCTGCCCCAAACTGCACATCCTGTTCGGCAATATGAACTTCCGCCAGTCCCGCTACGACAGCATAGACCATTCTGATCTTGCCGTTGCGCTTGAGCAGGACCTCACCAGGCGAAGCGAAACGCAGCGAGATATTCATCGCAAGATCATGAAGAACGCCGTCCGGTACGCCTCGAAACGCCGGAAACGACCGCAATCTCTGCTCGATACCGCTCTTGAGATTAAAACGCAGTGGCTTCTCGAGGCGCTCCTGGCGCTTTTCGACGTCCTTGAGTAGTTCACGGTGCAACTCCTCGCTGACGAGGTTGTCAGAAAGGAGCTCGTCATACTCCTCTTCCTCGAGGCGCAAGGCGATCTGATGAAGAATGCGGCTTTCCAGCGCCTCTGAATAACCCTGATAATGCAGGCGCATCATTTCCAGCGCATCGTCGAGCATACGGCGCTGACGTCCGAGAACCTCGGAAACGATTTCGCCAATGCGGTTACCAAGTGTCGGTTCAAGGCGCTGATGCATGAAGCGCATGAGTGACAGCGAGACAAGATGCGCGATAACCAGCATCTCGAAGCGCTCTGACATGCAGTGCATAAGCGGCTGATCAATGTGAAAGCGCCGGTGCAACATCTGCGCCATACGAAATCGCATGGTAGGGCGCAACCGCCGTCGCAGGGCTCTCACATAACCATACCGGCCTTCCAGGCGGGCTCCATCGACCATTGCCTCGGAAGAACGCAGAAGCGTCTCCATGACCCGCCTCGAAAGGCCCCGTATACGGAACAGGTCAAGCAGAAGCGAACGCTCGCGATTGGCGATGGTGATCAGTGCCAGCGTCACGCGCTGACGATCACCGAGAGCGGTATCGAAGGTATTGGCCTCGCTCTCTTCCTGGGCGCGTCGTTCGATCTGACCAATAATGGTTTTCTGGGTCCCTGCCCCAAAACCCAGTTCGTCAGCAAGGCTGTGCGTGCGTTCGGCAACCTGTGCCAGGCCGCTACTGAGCACCTGATGGCGCATCGCCTGATCGATTGCAGGCAACTGATCAAGCTTAAGGAACATCACGAGGTAGCGCAGCGTCGTGCCGTTCACCAGAAGGGTGATCAGCACGAACCCTGTCGCAATGATGCCAATGAAATGAGCTGTCGAGGTAGATACACGCTGGTTTTCAGTCACCGCCAGCGCAAGGGCCAGCGTGATGGCACCACGCAACCCGCCCCAGACCATCGTGGTCTTGAAGGGAGCAGGCACAGGAGGCGAAAGCTTGAAGGCTGCAAGGATGGGCAGCAGGCCGAACACCACGGCCCCACGCGCCAGCAACCCGGCAACCGTCGCGATAAGGATCAGTACACAATCCCATCGCGTCATGCCGATCAGCAGGCGCGGCACCAGCATTGAGGCCAGAACGAACACCAGAGAGCCCGCCCAGAACACAAGCTGGACCCATAATTCATTCAGGAAGCGCCAGACCTGAGGTCTGAAAGTCGAAGGCCCGTAAACCGACATTGTCAGGCCGGAGGCTGCAGTGGCCACAACGCCAGAAAAGCCAAGGAACTCATCGCAGAGGATATAGACGATATAAGGCAACGCCAGTGTCAGCGTGATCTCGGCCGCCGCCGATCCACCGAGACCCGCAATCATCAGCAGGGTCAGGCGGCCAACAGCGACACCGACAATCATGGCGCCGCCGAACGACGCAAAGAAATCGATAACCGTCTCGCCAAGCTCGATATGTCGGTGCGACGTCACCGAGGCAAGCAGGATCGAGAAAATGGCGATCGCCGCGGCATCATTGAGCAGGGCCTCGCCCTCAACCAGTCTGGTGAGGCGCGAAGCCGCTCCGATCTCGCGGAAAATACCGGCGACAGCCGATGGGTCGGTCGTCGCGACGATCGACCCTAGCAACAGACACACCACCATTGTCTGGCCAGCAAAGGGATAAAGCGCCATGCCGATGGTCAGGGTCGAAACCAGAACTGCCACGACGGCCAGAAGCAGGACGGTCGCTGTCTCATGCGCCAGACGTCGCACGTCGATCGCAAGCGCCCCCTGAAACACGAGGATCGGCAGAAAGATAAGAAGGAACGCCTCACTATTGACCGGGAAATAGAGCAGCGTCTCCGCCGCACCATCGAAGATTTCGGTCAAGGATGAGCGCAACAACAGATCTGCCGCGGCACCTATACCAATACCCGCCAAGGCAAGCAGGACCGTCTCCGACACTTCCCAGCGTCGGGCTAGAGGCTGCACAGCGCTGATGAGAACCATCAAAAGCGCCAGCGCCAGAATAACGGCAGCCAGTCCCGTCACCATCATGGGTGGGTGTTCTCCCTCATTTCTGCATAAACACCCTCACTATACGCGAAACTTCACGACTCCGCGAGTGCACCACACGGAACATAAAGGAAATATTACTGATTCACGGTGTGGAACTCTTTTGTTTCAGTCAGATCTGGCAGGCTTCAAGCCAATGCTTCACCTGTCCCTCAGGATCGGGTGAGGCAATGAAGTCCGACACTGCGGCAACACTATCTGCGCCGGCAGCGATGCAGGATGGAGCGCGTTCGCGCGTGATGCCACCAATCGCAACCAACGGCATGTCAGGGCCGATGATCTTGCGCCATTCACGCAACCTCTCCACCCCCTGCGGGCCCCATATCATCTTCTTGAGTTTCGTCTCCCAGATGGGGCCGAGCGCTACATAATCGGGTGAGACCGAAAGCGCCCGCTGCAGTTCCTCATGCGAATGAGTCGAGATGCCAAAGGCAATACGTGCAGCCCTGATCTGATCTAGATCGGCCGTGTCGAGATCTTCCTGCCCAATGTGGATATAATCGATGCCAAGTTCGATCGCGAGTTGCCAGTAATCGTTCAGAACAAGCCGGACATTGTGGCGTGTTGCCGCCTCCTGGGCCTCGATCACCTGCGCTCGCAGGATCTCGGGATCCAGATTCTTGAGACGAAGCTGAATGAAACGTGCACCAGCTGCGCCCAGCCTTTCGACCCAGCGCGGATGATCCACGACCGGGTAAATCGGGGATGGAAGTCGTGACGTCATGGTCAGAAATTCGCCTTGCCAAGAGTTGGTGTTGAGGGAACCGCCATGTCACGCTCGTCCATTGGATCGGCCCTGCGGGACAGACATCCGACGTCGCAGGCCAGACGGAAGGCCTCCGCCATGACAACAGGATCTCCCGCTTTGGCAACTGCCGTGTTGATCAGGATCGCATCATATCCAAGCTCGAACGCCATCACGGCGTGAGAAGGCCTGCCTATGCCAGCATCGATCACCATCGGAACATCGGGAAAATGCGCCCGAAGCGCACGCAGCCCGAAGGGATTGTTGAGCCCCCTGCCCGACCCGATGGGTGCACCCCAGGGCATCAACAATTCACAACCCGCCCGCAACAGGCGCTCTGCCACGACCAGATCCTCGGTGGTGTAAGGAAAGACCTTGAAACCCTCTTCCGTCAGTATGCGCGCCGCCTCAACCAGCGAGAACACATCCGGCTGGAGCAGATCACCCTGGCCGATCACCTCCAGCTTGATCCAGTCCGTCTCGAAAACCTCGCGCGCCATCTGGGCCGTGGTCACGGCTTCGCGCACCGTGTGGCAGCCTGCTGTATTGGGCAGAACGGGCACCTTCAGGCTGCGGACCAGTTCCCAGAAAGCCTGTCCTGCCTGCAAACCAGCAGACTCACGTCGCAGCGATACGGTTACTGCACCGGGCCGCGCCGCCCGAACGGACTCAGCCAGAATGGCTGGGCTGTCATACAGTGCCGTTCCCAGCATAAGCGGCGAACTTAGTTCCGTGCCGTAGGCCAGCATGGCTCAGCCTCCCTGCATGGGAGCGAGAATTTCCAGCCGGCATCCCTCGCTGAGAATACGTGAGGCACGGGCGGATCGCGGAACAAATTGCCCGTCAAGAGCCGTCGCAACCTTCGTCTCACCATATCCGAGCTCGATAAGGACATCCGCAAGCGAATGGTTCTTGATGATCTTCGTTTCGTCGTTCACCAGAATCATCATGGTGAGTCTCCTGCACTATCTGGTGTTCATGGCCGTCCCGGTTCGCACAGGTGGTCGTTTCCTACCGGCTCGGACATTACTGACTATGGTCTGGCCACCCTAAGCTGCCGGGGCGAACCTCTCAACCCGGCGTGGGGAACACGATTGCAGCCACTTCAGCAGCTCGGGCGGGGGACAGCAGAAATCCATGACGGTACATACCATTCAGAGAAATCCTGTTTCCCTCGCGGTGCACCCTTGGGACATTATCGGCATAGGAAGGTCGTATGCCTGTATTGGCCTCGATGATCTCAGCCTCGGCAAAAGCCGGATGAAGCGTGTAAAGCGCATTGAGCAATTCGCTCATGGCGCGGACAGTGATCTCGCGCGTATCGTCGCTCTCTACCATCGTCGCTCCCGCCATGAAGACCTTGTTTTCACGCGGGACGATATAGATGGGTATGCGCGGATGAAGCATACGGATCGGACGGTGAAGGGTGACTTCCGGGCAACGAACGAGAATCATCTCCCCCCTCACCCCACGCAAGCCGGCAACACTTTCCCTTGCTGCGATACCTGTACAATCGACCACCCAGTCGAACGTCTCTTCCATCGGATCCGCATCGAATCTGAAATGGCCGCCCAGTTCCACCAGACGGGCTTCCAGCCCCTTCAGAGCGATCCGGGGGTCAACGTGCCCTTCCTCGGCAAAGAAGAGCGCACGATCAAAACGCCCGGCCAGATCGGGTTCGAGCTGGCCGATACGCTCGGCATCTATCGTCTCGAAATGGCTGGTTCTTCTGCCGAACCGGGCAAGTTCCACCTGATCGCGAGGGGGGGCTACAACGAGGCTGCCCTGTTGCAGAACAGACGGCACATGAGCAGACCACCAGGAAAGCGAACTGAGCGAGTCACGGGTCACTTCTTCCGGCGCTGACTCAGCCTCGCACCAGGGTGCAAGCATGCCGCCCGCGAACCAGGACGCGCCCGAACCGATACGGGAGCCCGCTTCATGCAGCGTGACCTGCGCCCCGCGTTCTGCCAGCGTGACAGCGGTGACCAGACCAGCAACCCCTGCCCCCTTGATCAGCACCTTCGGTCCCGGTCCAGTCATGTCGAACGCTCCTCGCTGCAGCTCAGGCTATTTTTTTGGCAAGCCTACTCCACAGTCACGGATTTGGCGAGGTTGCGCGGCTGGTCCACGTCTGTCCCGCGGCGCAACGCCACCTCATAGGCCAGCATCTGCACCGGGATCGTGTAGAGGATCGGTGCCACGAAAGGATCGACCTCAGGCAGGATCACCATATGCTCTGCGATACCGCTCAGGCGCTGAGCCCCCTTCTCATCCGTAAAGGCCATGATACGACCACCGCGGGCCTTGGCCTCCTGGATATTGGAGAGCGTCTTGTCGAACAGGATCGTCGAGGGCGCAATCACCACAATCGGCACATCCTTGTCGATAAGGGAGATCGGTCCATGCTTCATCTCGCCCGCGGCATACGCCTCGGCGTGAATGTAGGAAATCTCCTTGAGCTTCAGCGCCCCTTCCAGAGCGACCGGGAAACAGATCCCACGCCCGAGATAGAGCACATCGCGCGCCTCAGCCACCGAGGCCGCCATGTCCTGGATATCACTCGCCCGGGAAAACACTTCTGACGCACGCGAAGGGAGGTCGAGCAGATGGGCCAGCAAATCGCCCGCACGCTTTTCCGACATTGTCTCACGGGCCCGCGCAATGGCAATCGTGAGTACGGCAAGCACCGCGAGCTGCGCGGTAAAGGCCTTAGTGCTCGCGACCGAGATTTCGGGTCCTGCAACCATGCCAAGAACCACGTCGCTCTCACGGCCCATCGTACTGCCCTCAACATTGAGGATCGAGACGATGTGCTGCTCGCGTTCGCGAAGGCTGCGTAGGGCAGCAAGCGTATCGGCCGTCTCGCCAGACTGGGAAATCATCAGCGCCATACCACGCGGGGTCAGGGGCGGATTGCGATAGCGCAGTTCGGAGGCCACATCGATATCGACCGGAAGTCGCGCCTCGGCCTCAAGCCAGTAACGGGCGACAAGACCAGCATAGAAGGCCGAGCCACAGGCGGTGATGATGGCGCGCGGCAGTTCAGCCAGCTCAAAAGGGAAAGCTGGCAGATTGATCTCGCGCGTGACCGGATCGATGATGCGCTGCAACGTCTGGCCGATCACGACCGGATGCTCGTGCAGCTCCTTTTCCATATAATGGCGGTAGCCATCCTTGCCGACGGTTCCTGCAATAAGGGCAATCGTCTGTACGGGACGCTGCACGCGCTGGTTGGCGGCGTCGAAGAACTCGACCTGATCGGGTCTGAGCACGCACCAGTCGCCATCATCGAGATAGGCGATTTTGCGGGCGAGTGGTGCCAGAGCGAGGCTGTCCGAACCGAGAAACATCTCGCCCTCACCAAAGCCGACGGCGAGGGGCGCCCCATGACGGGCGCCGATCATGAGCCCCTCATGCCCGGCAAAGATCATGGCAAGCGCGTAGGCGCCCTGAAGGCGCCCCAATGTCTTGCTGGCGGCCTCGCGAGGGGAAAGTCCCTGATCGAGATAGAAATCGACCAGCTGGGCAACACACTCCGTGTCCGTCTCGGAAGTGAAGTGGCGCCCTACCGCCAGCATCTCGGCCTTGAGCTCTTCGTAATTCTCGATGATGCCGTTATGCACGATCGCCACACGATCAGTGGCATGCGGATGGGCGTTGGCCTCGTTGGGCAGCCCGTGGGTGGCCCAACGCGTATGACCGATTGCCGTTATCCCCTCCAGCGGCTGCGTATCCAGGACCGCCTGCAGATTATCGAGCTTGCCCGCCGCGCGACGGCGCGAGATACGCCCGTCTACCAGACTCGCAATACCCGCTGAATCGTAGCCGCGATATTCAAGGCGACGCAGCGCCTCGACAACAAGGGGTGTCGCGTTCTGATGGCCGACAACGCCACAAATGCCGCACATCAGCCATTCTCCTTCTTTGCACGAAGGGCAGAGGCTATCGCCTGCCCACGCATTGCCTTGTTGATCTGCCTTGATCGCCCCAAGGCGAGCGCACCTGGCTCCACATCTTCGGTCAGCACGCTGCCAGCAGCCAGCAAGGCGCCGTCACCCACGGATATGGGCGCCACGAGAATGGAATCAGACCCCACGAAGACGTCGCTCCCAATCGTCGTACGGTGTTTGAACACCCCGTCGTAATTGCACGTGATCGTGCCGGCACCGACATTGGTGCGCTGACCGATACGCGCATCTCCAAGATAGGTCAGATGATTGGCTTTTGCGCCGTCTCCAAGCTCTGTTGCCTTGAGCTCGACGAAATTGCCGACATGGGAAGCCCTGCCACAAATCGTGCCGGGCCTGAGCCTGGCGTAGGGACCTATCAAGGCCTCCTCGCCCACCACGCATCCTTCCAGATGGCTGAAGGCGCGAATTCGCGCGCCACTGCGCACCGTCACCCCGGGGCCAAAAACCACATTGGGTTCAACAACGACATCAGGCTCGATGATGGTGTCCGCGCTGAAAAACACGGTCTCCGGTGCAATCAGGGTGACGCCCGCCTCGAGCGCTGAGAGACGCAGGCGCTTTTGCAGCGTCGCCTCCGCAGTTGCCAGTTCAGCCCGCGAATTGATTCCTGCCAGTTCCTCAGCAGGGGCTTCGACATGGCGCACTAAGCCTTCGCTTGCCGCCAGTGCCACCACGTCGGTCAGATAATATTCACCTTGTGCGTTGTCGTTGCGCACGTCTCCAAGCCAGCGACGCAAATCGTCGGATGACGCGCAGAGAACGCCCGCATTGCATAGGCCAATGGCGCGCTGTTCCTCGGCTGCATCCTTGAATTCGATGACTTCTCTGACGAAGCCGTTTTCAACGATAACACGTCCGTATCTAGCGGGATCGGCAGGGCGCATGGCAAGCAGGGCAAGCGATGTCCCTTCAGCCCGCCGGGTGGAGAGCAGCGCGCGCATCGTATCCACTGTGATCAGCGGGTTATCGGCGTAAAGGATTGCGACATCGCCCTCTCCGAAAAGCGCTTCAGCCATGCGGGCCGCATGGCCCGTGCCCAGGCGTTCGACTTGCACTACGCAGGGCCAGGGCGCGGCGGCCTTTTCGAGGGATGGCATATCCGGGCCGACCACCACGACGATTCGTTCGAACACGCCACTTGCCGTCTCGATGAGATGGCTGATCATGGGGCGGCCGCCGAGAGGGTGCATCGCCTTGGGAAGCGCGGAACGCATGCGCGTGCCGAGTCCTGCGGCGAGGATGACGGCAGTCGTCGGTTTGTGATGGTGGACGGGCTGGCCGTCGGAAAAGGAAAATGATGTCATATCATTACGTGGCGTAGCCAACGCGACAGGGCTCTGTCAAACGGCTGCTTCGTCACTTCGGATTGCTGTTTATTGCAGCCTCCCTCATCACGAGGAAAATCGACCGTGAGCACCGAGATAAAGACCGCCGTATTCGACCTCGACGGCACACTGATTGACAGCCTGCCCGATCTCGCAGAGAGCGGCATTGCCCTTCTGAAATCCTACGATCTGCATCTCCCGACTGAGGAAGACGTACGGGGCATGATTGGAGACGGGGCACATCGTCTGGTCGACCGACTGCTGATTTACGGGGGAGACGAGAAACGCATCGATCGCGATGAGGCCACCCGTCGTTTTCTGGAAATTTACGAGCCGAGGGCGACCGAGAAGACGCATCTCTTTCCCGACACGCAGGCCATGCTCACAACATTGCGTGAGCGCGGTATCGCGTGCGTCGTCTGCACCAACAAACCGGTCAAGGCAGCACAGACAATTCTCGAAAAGCTCGGGGTCGCCTCCCTGATCGATGCCATAGGTGGCGGCGACAGCTTCGCCACACGCAAACCTGACCCCGACCACATCCGCAACACGATGCGCCTGATTCACGCCGAGCCAACACGTGGCATCATGATCGGCGATCATCAGAATGATATCATGGCGGCGATGGGCGTTCCCATGCCTTCGCTCTTCGCGAGCTGGGGTTACGGCGATCGGAGCATGAGCGCCCATGCCACTGCTGTCGCAGGAAGTATCGCCGAGCTCCCTCGCCTGATCTATGATCTATCACGTCCCGACTGATCGTCACAGGCATCAATCGGACGCGAAGATATAGACGGCGCGTGATGGCAGCCTCGCCCGCCGTCAGGGTCTCAGCATCCTGCCTCAGGGCTGCACGGCAGGAACATGATCAAGCACTGCTGTCATCTGTCCCAGTTTGGGATGCTCGAACTCGACACGAACGGCCGTCAGACCAACGCCGGGAATGTCCTGGAACCATGCAGCACCGGGGTGAGGCGCCTTCATGACCTCGAGATGGGAGGAATCCTTGATAAATCCCGCTTCCTGCTGCCCAACAAAATCGCAGCGCAACGCAGGCCCCTTGAACTTCTGACCAAAACTGCCCGGCACATCTGCCTTGAAAGGACCATGCGACGTCATGGCGCTCAGGCGTAACCCGTCGAACACCTGCGCATTGCCATCACATTTTCCGGTCTGACGCACATTTTCCAGCAAAAGGGCCATGGCGCTGAGTGTGTCCATCGCATGGCCCAACTGAGCTTCCGGCACGGCCTCCCTGTCGGGTTCCTTTGGATCGAGCGTGACCACATGGGGCATATTATCGGCAAAGTGCAGGACGATGCTGCGATGTTTGCCCCGCGAGAAGCCCGTGCTTTCATAGCTCACAGGCTGCACCCAATAATGATCGAAATGTCCCTGAGCCATGCTCTGAATGTCCATGCGCATGAACCAGCTCATCAGGCCACCAGCATGAAGCGTCGTGCGGATCCCGTATCCAAGCTCTGTCAGCGTGTAATCGGCTGTAGCGTCGACGACATGCAAGCCATGGTTATAGACACGATAGACAGCCGTGGTCTGTCCGCTATTGGCTGCAGCGCGTGCGGGCATCGCCTCGCCCACATCAGCTGCAAATGACTGCCCCGAGAAACCGAGGACAAGCGCAGTCGCGGCAAGCCCTCTGCCGAAGGAGTTAAACGTCAAGGTTGGCGACCCTCTGGGCATTGCCAACAATGAAGTCGCGTCGCGGTTCAACCACGTCGCCCATAAGCGTCGAGAACACCTGACCCGCATCTTCTACATCTCCTACCTTGACCTGCAGGAGAATACGCGTGGCCGGGTCGAGCGTTGTATCCCATAGCTGCTCATTGTTCATCTCGCCCAACCCCTTGAAGCGGTTGATGGCAAGGCCCTTGCGCCCCTGCTGGAGAACACGGTCGAACACCATTGCAGGACCTGAAAGCTCGGCACCCTGACTTTCCAGCGACAGCTTGACCGGGCCTTCGAAATAATCGGCCACGCGGCTGCCCTCACCTGCCAGCCAGCGTGCTTCTGCCGATTTCAGCAGGGCAGCATCAAGCGCATAAACCTCGCCTACGCCACGCACGCTGCGGGCCAGACGCAACCCACCTTCCTCGGTGGGACCGACCATCCAGCCGCGCTCGTTGACGGGCGATGCCGCATCGAGACGAGCCTGCAATACAGGCGCACGCTCCTGAGCGTGATCATGACCCAGTGACAGAGCCTTGGCCACATAGGCCTGCTCAAGCACCCACACAGGAATCTTGCTCGCGAGGGCTGTCAATGTCTTGGCCACCTGGCCCATGGCCTTGACGCGCTCCATCAGCGCATCGCCGGCAACCACCTCGCCCCCGGCAAGAGTAAGCGTGGCGTTGCTCAGCGCCTTGTCGAGCAGATACTGCTCCAGCGCGGCGTCATCCTTGAGATAACGCTCTTCATTGCCGCGCTTGGCACGGTAGAGCGGTGGCTGGGCAATATAGAGATAACCCTTCTCGATAAGCTCCGGCATCTGGCGGAAGAAGAAGGTCAACAGCAAGGTGCGAATATGCGAACCGTCCACGTCGGCGTCGGTCATGATGACGATCTTGTGGTAGCGCAGCTTGTCGATGGAAAAGCCGCCCTGCTCCACATCGCCACGGCCAATGCCCGTCCCCAGCGCCGTGATCAGCGTGCCGACTTCGGCAGAGCCAAGCATACGGTCGAAACGCGCACGCTCGACATTGAGGATCTTGCCCTTGAGCGGCAGGATCGCCTGGAAACGACGATCACGCCCCTGCTTGGCCGTTCCACCTGCCGAGTCACCCTCGACGATGAACAATTCGGCCTTGCTGGCATCGCGCTCCTGACAATCCGCCAGCTTGCCCGGCAGCGATGAGACATCCAGCACACCTTTGCGTCGCGTCAGTTCACGGGCACGACGGGCAGCATCGCGCGCAGCGGCGGCCTCGTTCACCTTGGCAATGACCGCCTTGGCTTCACGCGGGTGAGTCTCGAACCAGTGCCCAATTGAATCAGCAGCCGTGACGTGCACAACCGGCTGCACCTCGGAAGAGACCAGCTTGTCTTTGGTCTGGGACGAGAATTTCGGATCGGGCACCTTGACCGACAGCACTGCCGTCATGCCCTCGCGCATATCCTCGCCCGTAAGCGATGCCGAATTCTTGGATGACCCCGTGTCAGCATACTTGCCGACAACACGCGTCAGCGCCTGACGGAACCCCGCAAGATGGGTACCCCCATCACGCTGGGGAATGTTGTTGGTGAAGCACAGCATGGTCTCATGGAAGCTGTCATTCCATGTCAGCGCGAACTCGACCTTGATGCCGCTCTCGGCGTGATCGATCGACCCGACGATAGGCGGGGTGACGATCGAGGTCTTGCTGGCATCGAGATACTCGACAAACGCGCTTAGCCCGCCTTCATAGCAGAAGACGACCTCCTTGTTTTCGGCATGACGCTCGTCCCGCAGGACGATTTCGAGACCGGAATTGAGGAAAGCCAGCTCGCGCATACGACGCTCGAGAATGGCAAACTCGAATTCCACCTTCGTGAAAGTCTGCTTGCTCGGCTTGAACGTCACGAGCGTGCCGCGTGGCTCGTCACTGGCACCGATCACCGCCAAAGCGTCGTCACGCTCGCCATGCTGGAAGCGGATGAAATGCTCGGTGCCATTGCGCCAGATACGGACTTCCATCCATTCCGACAGCGCATTGACAACGGCCGCGCCAACGCCGTGCAGACCACCGGAGACCTTGTAGGAATTCTGGTTGAACTTGCCGCCCGCATGAAGCTTTGTCAGCACCACTTCTGCCGCGCTGACGCCCTCTTCCTCATGCAGATCGGTCGGGATTCCACGCCCGTTGTCACGGACACTGACAGAACCATCACCGTTGAGTGTCAAGATACACCGTGTCGCGTGGCCAGCCTGAGCCTCGTCCACGGCGTTATCGATAATCTCGAACACCATATGGTGCAGGCCGGACCCGTCATCCGTATCGCCGATATACATACCGGGGCGCTTACGTACCGCATCGAGCCCCTTGAGAACCGAGATCGAGGAGGCGCCATAATCGGCTTCGTCATCGAGGTTTTCGGGCAACTCGGTCGGACGGATCTGTTCGGACATGCTGGCGTGACGCTCCTACTCGCAACAAGCGGCCAATATAGCCTCTCTAAGGGGCTAGGGCTAGGGCGTTGGAACCGGACAAACGGACAGGCAGCCGCCAGCCACCCCGGGACCGGAAATGCCCCAGCCACGCCCCCTGTGCGGCAAGCCTGTCAGAGCTTCGGGGTCGTTTTGCATAGCAACCCAAACCCGTCTTGCGACTTCTCATCCCGTGTCGGCTGACCGGCACCGTTTCCCCGACGCAAGTGAGATAAGCCGCCATGACCGATCCGATCGACAAGAAAACCCTCAGAACCATCACGCCTGAAGGGGCCAGCCCCGCCACCAACCGACGCAGCATGATGCAAGGAGCAACGCTTGGTCTTGCAGGGCTGGTTGCCGGGTCAAGCCGTGCGCAGGCTGCGCCAAATGCGCCTGCCGCCTCCGCACCGTTGGCCGACCCGCAGAAACTCTATCCCCACGCCCCGTTTGCGTCCCAACCCCAGGAATGGCCGGGCCTACAATCGCGCATGCATCCCAAACCGGATTGCGGAGAGACAAGCTACAAAGGCAGCGGCCGCATGACTGGACGCCGTGCCCTGATCACAGGCGGCGATTCAGGCCTTGGGCGCGCCATCGCCATTGCCTACGCACGGGAAGGGGCTAATATCGCGATCAACTATCTCCCGCAGGAAGAAGAAGACGCGCGCGAGGTTGTGGCCCTCATCCGCAAGGCAGGACGCAAGGCCATTGCCCTGCCGGGCGACATTCGCAACGAAGCGTTCTGTCAGAAGCTTGTGTCGGACGCTGCGTCACAACTCGGCGGCCTTGATACGCTGGTGAACTGTGCCGGTCGGCAGCACTACCATGAGAGTATCCTTGAACTCTCTACCGAGGAATTCGACTGGACACTCAAGACCAATCTCTATGCGCTGTTCTGGATCATCAAGGCCGCTATCCCGCATATGCCACCGGGCAGCGCCATCGTGAACACGGCTTCTTCCAACGCCTATAATCCGTCGGAAATCATCATTGATTACAGCCTTACAAAAGCTGGCATCGCCAACCTGACCAAATCTCTGGCCAAGCAGCTTCTGCCAAAGGGCATACGCATCAATGCCGTGGCGCCCGGACCTTTCTGGACACCACTTCAGGTCTGTGGCGGCCAGCCCATGTCTGCCGTCGAGAAATACGGGACCACCGTGCCCATGGGGCGTCCGGGCCAGCCTGCGGAGATCGCACCGGTCTATGTCACGCTCGCCTCCACGGAGGGAAGTTACATCACCGGACAGATCTACGGCTTAACTGGTGGCACAGGTATGCCCGGATAACAGCGACGCCCCTCTCAGGCAGCGTTTATCAAACGAAAAAGGGGGCGCACCCGGCCATAGGTGCGCCCCCTTTACTTCAGATGCCTTTCTTTGCCATGCCGCTCGCCGGATGAACCGGCCTATGGCATGGCAATGGCCCTGCGGCCAATCAGTTCAGCTCGGCCTGCTGGCCATTGATGACCAGCCCCTTGTCGTTGGCCGAGACATGCACGGTCTGACCATCAAAGATCGTCCCATCCAGGAGCAGCCCTGCCAGCGTGTTCTGCAGGCTGCGCTGTATGACGCGCTTGAGCGGGCGCGCGCCGTAAACCGGATCATAACCGGACTCTGCCAGCCAGTTATCAGCTGCCTGATCGAGGTCGAGTGTGATCTTACGGTCAGCCAGCAACTCACGCAGGCGCTTGAGCTGAATGGCGACGATACGGTTCATATCCGCCCGCTGCAGACGAGAGAACAGAACGATCTCGTCCAGACGATTCAGGAATTCAGGGCGGAAATGATTACGCACCACCGCCATCACCTGAGCCTGTACGAGGTCCGTGCTCTCCCCATCGGGCTGCTGCGCCAGTATGTCCGAGCCGAGATTGGAGGTCAGGATGATGATCGTGTTGCGGAAATCCACCACACGCCCCTGCCCGTCCGTCAGACGGCCGTCATCGAGCACCTGCAGCAGGATGTTGAAAACATCCTCATGCGCCTTCTCGACCTCGTCGAACAGGATGACCTGATACGGCCTGCGACGGACCGCCTCGGTCAGCACGCCACCCTCTTCGTAGCCGACATAGCCGGGAGGCGCACCCACCAGACGGGATACGGCGTGCTTCTCCATGAACTCGCTCATATCCACGCGCAGCATGGCGCGATCGTCGTCAAACAGGAACTGCGCCAGCGCCTTGGCCAGTTCGGTCTTGCCGACGCCGGTCGGACCGAGGAAGAGGAACGAACCGATGGGGCGATTGGGATCCTGCAAACCTGCACGGGCACGACGCACGGCGTTGGACACCGCCTTGAGCGCAGGCTCCTGACCGACTACGCGCTCACGAAGTTCGTCCTCCATACGCACCAGCTTGGCGCGCTCACCTTCCAGCATCCGGTCCACCGGCACACCTGTCCAGCGCGACACGACAGAGGCAATTCCCTGATCGGTCACAGCCTCGCTGAACAATCCTGCCTGAGCAGCATCCTGCTGTTCGACCTGTTGGGCTTCTTCGATCTGACGCTCAAGGCCTGGGATCGTCGCATACATAAGCTCGGACGCCTTGGCGAGATCGCCCTTGCGCTGGGCAATATCGACATCCGAACGCGCCTGATCAAGCTGCTCCTTGAGCTTCTGAACTGCATTCACCCGGTCCTTTTCGGCATGCCAAGCAGCGCTCATGGTGTCCGACTGTTCCTGCAGGTCGGCCAGCTCGGCTTCCAGCTTCACCAGACGCTCGCGGCTCGCGCTGTCCTCTTCCTTGCGGATCGCCTCGCGCTCGATCTTGAGCTGGATGATACGACGGTCGAGTTCATCGAGCGCCTCGGGCTTGCTATCGATCTGCATGCGCAGACGGCTTGCCGCCTCATCCACAAGGTCGATGGCCTTGTCCGGCAGGAACCGATCCGTGATGTAGCGATTGGAGAGCGTCGCGGCAGCCACGAGTGCGCCATCGGTGATACGCACACCGTGATGCAGCTCGTATTTCTCCTTGATGCCACGCAGGATCGAGATGGTATCAGCAACTGAGGGCTCACCCACAAAAACCGGCTGAAAACGACGGGCCAGCGCCGCGTCCTTTTCGATGTACTTGCGATACTCGTCGAGGGTGGTGGCACCGATGCAATGCAGCACGCCGCGTGCCAGTTCGGGCTTGATCAGGTTCGACGCATCCATTGCGCCATCGGAGCGTCCCGCGCCCACGAGCGTGTGCATCTCGTCGATGAACAGGATAACCTGCCCCTCGGCGCTTTCGATTTCCTTGAGAACAGCCTTCAGGCGCTCCTCGAACTCACCGCGATATTTCGCGCCAGCCACCAGGGCACCCATATCGAGCGAGAGCAGCTTCTTGTTGCGCAGCGCTTCCGGCACGTCGCCATTGACGATACGCAGCGCCAAACCTTCCACGATGGCGGTCTTGCCCACGCCGGGCTCACCAATCAGCACAGGATTGTTCTTGGTGCGGCGTGCCAGAACCTGAATGGCGCGACGGATCTCCTCGTCACGACCGATCACCGGATCGAGCTTGCCCGATTGGGCCACGGCCGTCACATCCCGCGCATATTTCTTGAGGGCATCGAAGCCCGCCTCGGCGTTGGCGCTATCGACCACGCGTCCCTTGCGCAATTCCGCCACCGCGCGCTCAAGGGCCTTCGCATCGGCCTTGCCTTCGCTCAGCGCCTGACCAGCGCCAGTCTTGCTGGCAGCAAGCGCCACAAGCAGGCGATCCTGCGCAACGAAGCTGTCACCGGCACGCTGGGCATCCTGCTCAGCACTATCGAGTACACGCACAAGGTCAGGCGTTGCCTGAGGCTGACCAGCCCCGCCGCCCTGCACCTTGGGAACACGAGCCAGTGCGGCATCATTAGCCTTGCGGACTGTTTCGGGTGTACCCCCGGCTGCGCGGATCAGGCCCGAGGCAGCGCCCTCAGGATCATCGAGCAACGCTTTCAAAAGGTGCTCGGGGGTCAGCTGCTGGTGGAAGTCACGCAGTGCAATTGTCGAAGCGGCCTGAAGAAAACCGCGGCTACGCTCGGTAAATTTCTCAATATTCATGTTTTCGCAATGCTCCTATGCCCCGTAAAGGCGGCTGGTTACGACAACGAGAACCCCTCTCAGGCAGTTCTCGCCTCGTCATAACTTGAACATGGGAACATTGCGGCTTTTTCCAAGGCCGCCCTGGCACGTTTCTTGCAAAAAGGGCTCTGCCTTGACCTCCCGTGGCGATGCCGCGCCGTGATGCGCCCTAGTCAGGGGCGTTGGCGGCCTTGAAGTCGTCAAGAGAAAATGGGCGGCCAAAAATCTCGATCTGATCGGTCTGCAGATAGACCTGCCTGCCCGGTATGGTGACACGAACGAAGCGTCCGAGAACGCCCGCCTCGTCGATCCAGTTGAATGGCGTCCCGTCAAGCCCGCCGAAGACCGGGCCGTCCTGCCGATCGATAATCGTTTTCCATATGATGCGATCATGCGAAACTTCGACCTTGAAGCTCGCCAACCGCTCCATAACGCCATCCAGCCGGTTGAAAATCATGATCTGATGAATGTGGCTGAGCACTTCGAGATCAACCATCCACCAGGGGTTGTCTTCAAGGGTTGTGTGATGCTGCGGGTGCCCCGTCAGGAAACCTGATACGGCCCGACTGGCATCGTCATCGCGCGAGCCTTGATGCATGGTGGAACTCTGCGTGGCGCGCTTCCCTCTCGAAAGGAGGTCCCATTGCGAGCAGGGCACGATGCTCGTCTGCCATCCCTTGCCGATCATCGCCTCCCAGTAGTCGGACAGATAGGTATCGAGCACGGCATTGGTTGCAGCGTGATACTCGGCCCGCTCCTGCACATTCTTGTTCTGCCAATGGGTCTGGGCAGCGAAGTCTCCCTGGCATCCCCGGGCAACACGACGCGCGAAATCCTGTTCCGAGCGGATATTGAAATGCGCGATATAGCCAGCCTGAACGAGGCGCTCACGCCTATTGTCGGCGTTCAGAAAAGACCACGCGTGGTCAGGGAAGTTATTGTAATAACCCTCCATCGATTCACCGAGCATGTTGCAGGCGCGCAGCGGCGCGCCCAAGCCGAATAGATCGTGATGGATGGCCACATGCGGGTTCTCGCAGGCACGCCGATAGGACACGGCCTCCGCCTTGGCGAGGATCTTGGTAAAAGGTGAGGCACCGCTCTCGCGATGGCGGTAATGACGCAGGACACTTCCGCCCGGCCGCTCGACATGACCACCATAGCCATAGCCGCACCAGTTGAGATAGACCGCGTCGTGATCTGCACCGAAACGGGTGCTTACACTGCTGATGTCGTTGCTGCCTGGCAAACACACAAACTCGTCGATATCCAGAAACATCAACCAGCGCGTCTCATGCACATGGTGGCGTAGAAAGTGGCGATACATCTGAAACTGCTCGCCCACATAGCGATAGTGATGGAAGGTCACGAATGGCTTTTCGGCGATAATGAAAGGCATCACCGCTTCATAGAGTGCCGTCGGATCATCATCGTTACAGTACAGATAGACATGGTCGAACCCGATCGACCGATGATAGGTGAGCCATTCCACGACGCTTTCCGTCTCCCAGCGCGCGCAGGCTACCAGTGAATGCTGATAATGCGGCGCAGGCCAGATTCCCTTGTTGCGAGCAACTTCCAACGGAAGCTTGCCATAACCAAGAAGATCAACCGGGGGCGGATTTACTGACTGTGACGGCGCCATGTCTTTTCTTGTCGTCCTGATGCAATAATACTTACGCGCTAACGCGTTGATGCCGCACAATAAGACGCGCCAATGCCAAGCCATAGTGAATTCTTGTGACAGACTTGCCGAGCAGACAGGACGCAGGATCGCGACAGGCGTTAACGTGCTCTTGTCACGCGTTATACGTATCCGAAGCGGAACCCTTCCGGGTTCGCCGTTTCCGGTCTCCTGAAACGACGCGCAATATTCTGTCGCGCAACTCAACGCGTTTCCATGCGTGATCATTGCCGTTCATGTAATGCGAGGCCCCTTTGGCGGCCGATAACGGGACAGTTTCTATGACCGATCTTCTCTCGCCCATGCTTCTGCCTGAAACAAGCTGGGTGCGCCGTTCCGCCCATCGCCTGTGGCTGGCCGCCGAGGGCCGCCGCCTGCTCCGCTTCGCAATGGCATCACGCATGGAAGGCGGTTTTGGCGCTCTTGGCCGCGACGGCACCCTGCCCGAGGGCGCGTTGCCAGACGGGATCCTGACCGCCCGTATGGTCCATGCTTTCTCCATGGCAGCCCTGCAGGGCATACCGGGCTGCCTCCCGCTTGTACGTCATGGCGTCAAGGCTCTTCTCGGCCCGCTCCATGATAAGGATCACGGCGGCTGGTACGAATCACCTGCAGCACGCGAGGGCCGCAAACAGGCCTATCTTCATGCTTTCGTGGCCCTGGCCGGCTCGTCGGCAACCCTGCTGGGTGTTGAAGGGGGCGAAAAGCTTCTCAGCCTGGCGACCGAAGTTCTCGAGACCCATTACTGGTCCGAAGATGAAGGCGTCATGCGTGAGAGCTTCGCCTTCGACTGGAGCGACGAGGAGGACTATCGCGGCGCAAACGCCAACATGCACTCCACAGAATCCTGCCTCGCCCTTGCTGATATCACAGGGGATGAGAAATGGCTCGATCGCGCCCATCGTATCGTGCACCGCTTTGTGCACGAGATCGCGGGAAACCATGATTACTGCATGCCCGAGCATTTCAACCGGGAATGGACACTCCTCAAGGACTACAACCGAGACAAGACGACAGACCCCCTGCGCCCCTATGGCATGACACCGGGCCATTTCGCAGAATGGGCTCACCTCACTCTGAAGGTAGAGGCCGCTCTTCTGCGACGCGAAGGGACCGCCCCCGGCTGGATGCTGCATGATGCCCGCGCCCTGCTGGACTCAGCGCTGCGCTTTGGGTGGGCACCCGATGGAGAGCCTGGCATGATCTACACGATCGACTGGGACCATAAGCCGGTGGTCACAGTGCGGGCGCACTGGGTGCAGGCGGAAACTGTCACCGCCGCAGTGAACCTGCTTAAGCGCACGGGCAGCCCTGCCTATGAAACATGGTATCGCAAGGTCTGGGACTATATCGCCAGCACACTGATCGACCATGAATTTGGTGGATGGCGTAATGAGGTGGACGCGCAAGGCCGTTATTCAGGCGAGGTCTACCCGGACAAGGCTGATCTGTATCACGCCTTCCAGGCGACGGTTGCCCCCATTCTCCCCCTGTCGCCTTGCCTTACACTCGCGTTGCGTGAGTCAGACATCGTTTGAGGACATCACGCGATCGATAGCGCCCCAGCGGGTCGAATTAAAGATGCCGGATGGTAACGCCACCCGGCATTTCCTTATCGATACACAGGCTAAACCGCTGAGAGGACCTTATTCAGTGCCTCCGGGCGCCTCAATCTGATCGTAACCCGCCGATCCCGGCGGAGCGCCGCGGGGGACAAGCGGTTCATCTGAAACATGAATGGCCTGCAGCCTGTCGGGCCCAAGACGCCTTGCCACGACTAACTTGCCATAGGCCGTCTGATAGCCGTAACCCTCCGCATAGATCGGCGCCCCGAGACGCAGGAAAGAGGTACGGGCGCCGGAGGCAGGCACACGCAGCACGGTGCCATTATCAAGTAAGGCTCCATTCAGCGCCCCATCACCATCATGCAGGAGCCGCGCAATCCGGCCCTGTGTGCTGGCGGGGGGCGCTGCCGTCACGAGCTCCGGCATCGGCGAGGCACAAAGCTCTTGCCCGTTGCTCAGCGCAAAGGCCCGAACAAGACGAAGCGATGGAGCGGCAAGCCCACGAACGGTAATGGTCGCCCCAGCACGCATGTGGTGATCCTGCGCGGCCAGACCGGGGGGCATTTCGATTTCGGTGCCATCCTTGAGCAAGGCACCGACGGCATCACCCTGTGTGCCCGGCAATAGGCGGTCTATCTTGCCAGAAAAACGGGGGAGACTTGTCAGATCGAAAACACATCCCGCCGGGAGTGAGCCGAGAACTGCCTGCGACATGGTCCCCTGAGGCATCGTATCCCCTGAAATGGCCGGCTGAGCAGCGGCACGTCCAGCAGGCGCAACCACCAACGCAGCAACGAGCCCTGCCAGCAAACCGGTTCTGATCTTCATGTTTCCCCCCTCCGTGAGAGCTATCTCAGCCCTGTCTTTCACAACCGACTGATTGACGCCCCGTTACCCGGTGCGACTTCAGTCCGAGGCACCGGGCAATCGGGAAAGCGACAACGCAGACCAGTTTCAATGACGGAAATGGCGCATACCGGTGAATACCATGGCAATGCCAGCTGCATCGGCAGCATCGATCACTTCCTGGTCGCGAATGGAACCGCCCGGCTGGATAACGGCGATGGCACCGGCTGCAATCACGCTCTCAAGGCCGTCAGCGAAGGGGAAGAACGCGTCAGACGCCGCGACCGACCCTTCTGTCAGTGCCACTGTCTCACCTGCAGCTTCGGCTGCGTCGAGACTCTTGCGCGCCGCGATACGCGCTGAGTCGACGCGTGACATCTGCCCGGCTCCGATGCCGACCGTGGCGCGATCCTTGGCGTAGATCACGGCATTGGATTTCACATGCTTGGCAACGCGGAAAGCAAAAAGCAGATCGGCCATTTCAGCGTCGGTCGGTGCCCGCTTGGTCACGACACGCAGATCGGCTTCGGTCACCTGACCGGCATCACGGCTCTGTGCCAGGAAGCCGCCTGCAACCGATTTGAAAGTCATGCCCTCAGCCGTGGCGGAAGGCACGCCCCCCGTCAGGAGCAGGCGCAGGCTCTTCTTGCGGCTCAGCGCCGCGCGTGCGCCTTCGGTGGCGTCAGGGGCCACAATCACCTCGGTGAAGATCGTGGCAATCTGCTCGGCTGTCGCCTCATCGAGTGTACGGTTCAGCGCGACGATGCCGCCGAAGGCCGAAACGGGGTCACATTTGAGTGCAGCTTTCCATGCCGCCTCGAGCGTCTCGGCGCTGGCCACACCGCAGGGATTGGCATGCTTGACGATCACCACGCTCGGCTTGTCGAACTCGGCAACAGCCTCAAAAGCCGCATCCGTGTCGTTCAGGTTGTTGTAGCTGAGCGCCTTGCCCTGAATCTGCGTTGCCGTCGCGATGCCGAAACGCTTCTCACCGGTGACATAAAAAGCGGCCTGCTGATGAGGGTTCTCACCGTAGCGCAGGGATTCACGACGCGTGCCACTCAGCGTCATGGTTTCTGGCAGGGCGTCGCCGCGCTGGCCCGCAAACCAGGTGGCAATCATCGCATCATAGGCACCCGTATGGGCATAGGCGGCACCTGCCCAGGCCGTGCGCTCGGCCAGGGTGGAACCGCCCGCATCAAGCGATGCCTTGAGCGCATCATATTGTGCGGGCTCAGTCAGGATCACGACATGGTCATGATTCTTGGCTGCTGCGCGGATCATGGCAGGCCCACCGATATCGATATTCTCGATGCAGTCCTCCGGGCCTGCCCCCGACGCGACGGTCGCGGCAAACGGGTAGAGGTTGACGCAAACGAGGTCGATTGGCGCAATATTGTGTTCAGCCATCTGTGCCTTGTGAGAGTCCAGATCACGACGGCCAAGAATACCGCCATGGATCTGCGGCACCAGCGTCTTCACGCGACCATCCAGAATTTCGGGAAAGCCCGTGTGATCGGAAACGTCGGTCACAGGCAGTCCGGCATCACGCAGGGCTTTGGCCGATCCGCCCGTCGAGAGAAGCTGCGCGCCATGCGCGATCAGCGCCTTGCCCAGATCGATCAGACCGGTCTTGTCTGAAACGGAAAGAAGCGCCCGGCGGACGGGCAGGCGATCGGGAGAGGTCATGACGGGCTCCGGAATGGCTGGATTTCAAGAGGTGCTCATAGGCGTCCGAGCCGTTTTACGCAATAAAAGCCATGCGGCGGGCTTTGCCGCTGTGAGATCCGATTGATGTGTGATGGCCGGACTGACGTGTCTCATGGGTCAGGAGATGATACGTCACGCTTCCCAACAACCCGAGACTAACAAGCAGGACCATATATTCGCGCAGGCTGCCCACCCTAGCATATGGCCAGAGAGAGATCCTGTTGCGGGATAATGGGTAGAGCGCCCAGCATCCGCCGGTCACGAGGTCACCTGCGATATGGCTCGCATATCCGATCAGGAAACTTCCCACAGCGGAACACAAGAGATCCATTCCACCAAAATGGATCGCAGCCAGACCCAGCAGCAATGGCACCGCCAGAGAATGGGTAACTGTCCTATGGCCTATGCAACGGGAAAGCGTTCGCGAAAGCCAAGGCAGGCGACAGCCGAGCATGGAACGTTCGGTGTCGATATCAGGTGTCAGGCTCCCCAGGGCAGCCATTCCCAGAGAGGCGAATGTGAACGGCACATAGCCGGCAGCGGCCGCCGTTATTCCACAGGCCAAACCTAGAACGATATGAGAACGTCCATTCATGCCGCCTTATGGCACCACTTGATCATTTCCGTCTAGGCCTATGATTCTAAACAAGACTCTTAGAAAAATATGTAGTTCAGATTGGCACCATGATCGCGCAAGGATCGCTCAAGGATCGCAGTTTGTTCTCTCAAACCCCAAAGGAACAAATCTTGGACTCAGGAATCGTATAATATCAGAGATTTGATCGTTATTGATAAAGCATGATTCGAAGAGACAGCTTCTCACACACTGGTCAAAACAATGACCCTAACCTTCTGATTTTGAAGATTTATCTTCTGAAAAAGCCGGATACTCCCAGCCTCCACCCAGCGCCCGGTAAAGCGAGACGAAAGCAGTCGCAATTTGAATCCTGTTGGCCGAGAAAGTCGCCTCCGCGGCCAGCGCCGCAGCCTCTGCCGTGTCGACCTGGAGGAAGTTCACAGCCCCTTCGCGATAGCGCTGTTGCGCCACCTCGACAGCCTTGCGGCTCTCCTGCCACGCGATCCGCGTCTGCACGAGGCGCTTTTGGGACTGGGCATAAGCCGTCAAGGCATTGTCGACCTCGTTCCAGGCCGTCGTCACGGTCTGGTGGTAGGCAAGCGCCGCGTCTTTTTGCTCGGCCCGTCTCAGTGCCAGCGTCCCGCGCAGGCGTCCGCCCTCGAAGAGTGGGACAGACAGGGTTGGCCCCGTCGCAAACTGACGAGATGGCAGTGAAAAGAAATTCGCTGCAGACAGGGTCTGCGTGCCCATTTGCCCCGTCAGGGTAATATCCGGGTAAAATGCAGCGATGGCGACCCCGACACCAGCAGTCGCCATATGCAGCTTGGCTTCGGCTTCACGAATATCAGGGCGCCTGCGAGCCAGGGCTGAGGGCACCCCGATCGGCGCAGCCGGGACGATGATCGGCATCGTGCCATCACGGCGTGCCAGTTCCTGCGCGAGGCTTCGCGGCGGTTCGTCCAGAAGCAGACCAATGGCGTTGATCAGCGCGCTTTCCGAGTTGCGCAGGGTGGGAAGCGCTGAGGCCGTATTGGCCTGCTCCGTACGGGCCTGCGCCAGATCGAGCGTGGTCGCTGCGCCGTTGCCAAAACGTGACTGCACGAGGGCCAGATCATGATCGGAAACCGCCATGTGCCGCTCGGTAATTGCAATCTGGTCCTGAACTCCGCGAAGCTGCATGTAGCTGTCAACCAGGGTCGCGATCGTACTCAGGGCAAGGCCGTGGCGTGCCTCGGCTGCGGCCTCCTGTGCTGCGTGCTGGGCTTCGACGGCACGGCGTATCTGCCCGAAAAGATCGAGATCCCATGACGCGCCAAGCGTGTTCTGAAAGAAATCATATTCGTTCGGCGCGCCATTGCGTGGCTGCACAAGCGAGATAAACCCCGTCTCGCTCTGATGGGTGCGGGTATAGGACCCGGCCCAGTTCAGGCTAGGGAGCCCCTGCGCGGCCGCGATACGTGTTTGCGACCGGGCTTCGGCAATACGTTGCATCCCGCGTTGCAGGTCGATGTTCTGCACTGCAAGACGATCAATCAGATAATTGAGCTCAGGGTCATTGAACTGCTTCCACCAGGCCACATCGACCGGACCGCCGTAGGTCGTTCCTGCCACATCCTGCGGCTCCGCCCCGAACTGCGCAGGCGAGATCACATCCGGACGTTTGAAATCAGGGCCCATCGTGCAGGCCGCAACCATGCTACCAAGGCAGCACAGCGCTATTCCGCTGCGCAGAACAGCCGGCCGCCTGATCGTTCTCATCGTGCGGTGATCCCGTTCGCGCTATGCCGCTGCTCATCCACGACATTTTCAAGATGGGTATCGACCGTCGTCTCGACCGAAAAGCCCATACGCAGCAGCCTGGCAAGAGGCTGGTTCGGGGCCACGACGATCTTCACGGGAAGGCGCTGGACGATCTTGGTGAAATTACCCGTGGCATTTTCCGGGGCGATCGGGGCGAAGGCGGCACCCGAAGCCGGGGGAATACTGTCAACAATGCCGTCCAGATCCATATCATAGGCATCGACATGAATACGGGCGTGCTGTCCGGGACGCATATGGCGCAGCGCAAGCTCACGATAATTCGCCATGACCCAAAGCTGATCCATCGGCACAAGCGCCATAAGGGCGGCACCCGGCGATACATAATTGCCCGATTGAACGGTCTTCTCGCCCACCATACCGTCAAACGGCGCGCGTATCTCGGTATAGGACAGGTTGAGCTCGTCCTGCCGTACCACGGCGTGGTCGATCTTGAGCGTCCTGAGCGCCGCCTCATGGCGTGCCCGCAGGATCGGGATCTCATCCTGCGCTGCCGTGATCCGCGCTTTCATGCTCCTCAGATTGGCTTCCATTTCGCGCATGGAGGCATCGGTAAGCTGACGCTCCTGCGCGGACCCTGCGCCGGTCTGGGCCAAGTTGTGATAGCGCTGGGCATTCTGCCTGGCATAGACGAGCTGCGCCTCAATCCGCGCGGCTTCTGCCTTGCTTTCCTCGATCATGCTCGGCTGACGATCCACCGCCGCCTCGGCATCGAGCACGAGCGCCTCGTCGTGTGCGAGCTGGGCACGACTGCGGGTAAGCGCCGTTTCGTAGTCGCGTGGATCGAGCCGTGCCATGACCTGCCCCGCCTTGACGCTCTGGTTATCATCAACCAGCACCTCGACCACCTGTCCCGGCACACGCGGCGCAATGGTGGCGTAATGGGCCGTCACATAGGCATCATTGGTCCAGACCTTGCGGTTTGGCACGAAAATGATCGCAAGGATGATCCCGCAGAACACCACGAGGATGAAGCCTGTCACAAGGAAAGGCCATTTGGCGGGGCTGCTTTTCTGGTCGTCTGAAGCCATGATTCAGGATTTTTTCTTCACGAACATGAGGCGGGGGGGATAGGTCCGCTGAGGCAGGAGAATGACCCATGCCATGAGGAACACCGTAATCCCGGCGATGATGAGATAGGCGTCAGACAGTTCCAGAACGGTCGTCTGATGGGCAACCTGATATTTGAAGGTGGGCAACGCATCCGGGCTGCGCGGGGTACCGTCAGGCAGTAAAGGCGCCGGGCGCTGCAAAGGAATGGCATTTGCCTGAAAGGTGCGGTAGCGGTCCAGCCCGATGCGGTCCGTAATGCGGTTGGAATGCAGCCCACCGCGCCAGCGATGGATAAGCTGGAGCATCCAGACGCCGATAGCCTGCGACACGGCACGCGGGGTGTTGACCATTGCGGAGGCAAACGGCCCCTCGGCGGGAACGAGCGAGTTGGTGGACATCATGAGCAGTGGCATGACAATCATCGCCTCACCCGCGCCCATGAAAATCTGCCACAGATAGAACTCGTTGCGGTTCCATCCGACCGTCAGAAAGCTGTCGCCAATACACGCCATGCAGATCAGGCACATGCCCAGCAGGCTGACCACGCGGCTATCAACCGCCTTGCTGTTCAGCACGACAGCCATAAGAGGCAGCATGACGAGCTGGATACAGGCAATCTCCAGCGTGACAGGGTAGATCTGTTCAGGCCGGTAGCCAGCCACTTCCTGCAGGAATGTCGCAGGCAGGGTCGATGAGGCCAGAGACACCACAAGGAAGATGAGCAACGTCGTTGCCCCGTAGGCAAAATTGCGTCGACCGAGAAGCTGGATACGAAATAGCGGCGTATGCTGCTCCCATTCATTGATCACCAAGAGTGGTATGCACACCACCGCCACCAGGGCCATGACGCAGATGGCGGGTGAATTGAACCAGTCCAGCCGGTCTCCCTGCTGCAGCATCGTGGAGAGCGCCCCGAAACCGAACAATATGAGGAGCGCGCCCTTCCAGTCGAAATTGCGGAAGCGTTTGTAATTGGGCTCCTCCGGCGCGATACCATACCAGATGAGCGAAATTGCCAGACTGCCAAAAGGCACGGCTTGCCAGAACACAAAGCGCCAATCGACAAGATCGGTCCACAGACCTGCCAACGCCGTGCTGAGATTGGGAAAAAACGTGGCCGTAAGGGAGTAAGCCGCAAGGCCATAAAGCCGCACAGGGGGTGCCAGCACGCGCAGGGCCACCAGCAGCAGCAACGGCACGGCAAACCCGCCAGCCAGCCCCTCGATAAGGCGCAACCCATAGAGCAGGGTCAGATTGTGGTTGAACGGGATGCAGGCGGCCGAAAGGCTGGCAATCATCGCTACCACCACCGCAAAGCGGCGGACACCGAAGGTCAGCGCCATCCAGGGCGCGAGCGACATCCCCATGACCTCAGCCGAGAGATAAAGGCTGTTGAACCAGGTCCCGGGATCGTGGCTGATGCCCAGTCCGCCCAGGATATCAGGAAGTGATTGTGACGAGACCTGCTCGTTGAGTTCGGTTGTCATCGCAAGCACGATGACACCAGCCAATCCGAAATAGGATCGCCCCTGCTTTGTCATGAAAGCGGCTGAGAGCCGTGGGGATCCGGACGGAATTCTGAGGAGGGCATGTCTGTGTCTATCCGTCGAAAGGCTTCGACTTGGCAATGATCCCGATCTTAAATTCTAAGTTATAATTTCTTACTGACGGATCAGGGACGTACCCCAGTGCAGACCGTAAACCCAGGGACAGTCTTTCTTATTCCTTGGGGTGGCGAACACACCCCACAAGACAGGCGGCCAGACAGCGCGGCACTCAAAACACGCATCCTGCCTGACATCTCAGCGCGCATCAGAGCCGCGCGAACCTGGCCCATCGTCGCTCGTCCGTCAGAAGATCTCTCTCTCCTCGCGTTTGGCCTCAGCCTGCCAGCTTCGCAGCATTGCGGGCACGTGCCTCAATCGCGGCAGCATCGAACGGACCAGCCGTAAGCCAGGAACCGCCCACACATGTAACAGCGGGTTCGGCAAGCCAGGCGCTGGCGTTGTCTTCCGTGATCCCACCCGTGGGGCAGAAACGGGCCTTGCCGAACACGGCGGCAAGCGCCTTGAGCGCGGGTAGCCCCCCATTGGCCATGGCCGGGAAGAACTTGAAACGGCTCAGTCCGAGGTCGAGCCCTCGCATGATATCACCCGCATTGGCCACCCCCGGTAGAAGCGGCACGTCATGACGCTGGGCTGCAGCGGCTACTTCTGGCGTCAGACCGGGGCTTACGATGAACTGCGAGCCCGCATCGACAGCGCGTGCCAGATCGTCACCGTTCAGCACAGTGCCCGCCCCGACATGAGCGCCCTCGACCTTGGACATTTCCCGGATGGCGTCGAGTGCGCATTCGGTGCGCAGCGTCACCTCAAGCGTGGTCAACCCGCCCGCGACGAGCGCCTGCGCGATCGGCCGGGCCAGCGACAGGTCCGGTATGACCAGCACCGGAATGACCGGACAACGCGTCATGACCGAGTCGAGCAGAGTCGTGTCGAGCATCGAAGAATTCCTTGTCGAGTTCTGTAGCATGCAGGTCCATCGTGTCTTCGAGAGCGGCGAGCATGGCTGAGCCACCTTTCTCTGCCGTATCGGACCGGCTGCGCATCAGTGTGAAAAGCTCGCGTCCCGTACCCAGTCCGGGCAAGGGCGGCAAGGCCGGTTGACGGGCCTGCCAGATGGCGGGCTCGACCAGCGCTTCGATCTGCCCACGGCGGGCACAGATGCGCAGCATGTCGCCATCCTCGATCAGGGCAATCGGGCCGCCGGATTGGGCCTCTGGGCAGATATGGATGGCGGCTGGCACCTTCCCGCTTGCGCCGGACATGCGACCATCCGTGAGCAGCGCCACGCGATAGCCCTTGTCCTGCAGGACTGCCAGAGTGGGCGTCAGGCGATGCAACTCAGGCATGCCGTTTGCATCCGGCCCCTGAAAACGGACCACCACAATGACATCACGGTTCAGCTTGCCTGCCTTGAAAGCGGCGATGACATCTTCCTGACGATGAAACACTGCAGCCGGTGCCTCGATGGTCTGGCGGTCATCATCGACGGCACTCGTCTTGTAGATGCCACGGCCGAGACTGCCCTGCACCAGACGCATCCCGCCATCCTGACGGAAAGGCTCGCGTGTATCGCGCAGCACGCTGCGATCGGATGACGCGCGCGCCGCACTGTAAAGCAGGGCCTCTCCCTCCAGTCGGGCACGGCAGGCGTAATCCGCATAGCCACCCTTCGACACCGTAAGGATATCCTGGTGCAACATCCCGCCCTCGCTCAGCGCAGCGATCAGGGTTGGAAGCCCACCGGCCTCCTGCATGGCATTCACATCGGCCGAACCGTTGGGATAAGCCCGCGTGAGCAGCGGCACGGCCCCGGAGAGCGCATCGAGATCGCTCCAGTCGATGCAGATACCTGCCGCACGCGCGATGGCCGGCAGGTGGATGGCGTGATTGGTGGACCCACCCGTGGCCAGTAGACCGACCGCCGCATTCACAATCGCCTTTTCATCCACCATCTGCGCGAGGGGGCGATGATCCGAGCCTGGCTGTGAGATCTCGACAAGGCGATGCACTGCCTTGCGGTTGAGCGCCTGACGAATGCGGGTACTGGGGTTCCAGAAAGCAGAGTCAGGCAACATCAGGCCCATCATCTCCACCATCATCTGATTGGTGTTGGCCGTGCCATAAAAGGTGCAGGTTCCGGCACTGTGATAGGAGGCAGCCTCGGCCTCCATCAGGGCGCTCGAATCCACCTTTCCTTCGGCATAAAGCTGCCGCACGCGCTGCTTTTCCTTATTCGGCAGCCCCGACGTCATGGGGCCCGCCGGAATGAGCAGCGCGGGCAGATGGCCAAAGCGCAACGCGCCCATCAGCAATCCGGGCACGATCTTGTCGCATATGCCAAGAAGCGCCACGCCCTCGAACATGCCGTGGCTCAGGCCGATGGCCGTGCCCATGGCGATGTTGTCCCGCGACAGCAGAGAGAGTTCCATACCCTCCTGCCCCTGCGTCACGCCGTCGCACATGGCCGGCACGCCCCCAGCCACCTGCACTGTCGCACCCATTTCGCGAGCGAAAAGGCGCATTTGATCGGGATAGCGCGCATAAGGCTGATGCGCCGAGAGCATGTCGTTGTAGCTGGTGACGACACCCAGATTCACCCCGCCCCCACGCATGAGGCGCGCCTTGTCCTCCCCCGATGCCGCGAGAGCATGGGCCAGATTGCCGCAGGCGAGGCGCGGGCGCGAGATGCCCTTCTGACGGTTTCGCTCCATGAGGGCGAGATAGCGACGCCGCGACACGGCGGAGCGCTCGATGATGCGCTCGGTGACGGAAGCAACGACGGGATGAACGGTCATGGCGGCTCGCTGGAAGCAGTTTCGTGCTCGCGTTTTCGCGAGCTGCGCCCTTGTAAAGTTTCCGTGATCAGCACGTCAAGTACTGGCTGGTAATAAAATTCCCAAACATGCGTCAGTTTTAAAACTTCCTATCAACATCCATGCAACAGCCTGTTGCATCGGGAACACATCGCAATGGAAATGTCACAATGGCGGCGGGTGACTCTACGTTACGAGATTGAAACTCTTGATCACCATGTGCCATCTGCGGGGTCAAATCCGGAGCTTATTCCGCCCTCAATTCTTTTCGCGAAAGTGACCAATGGCCATTTCCCGCACACGCATCTGCCGCGCCTCCATGCTGCTCGGTGCAACGATCCTCGCCGGTGCGAGCTTCACGGCTCAGGCCGCCACCGCGACCACGGCCCATCACAAGGCAAGCCACAAGAGCAGCACAAAACGCGCCGTACGTTCGTCTGCACGTCCGGTCAGCACGGGCATCACAGCAACCCCGGCGGCTGTCACGACGGCAGCGCCAGTTAGCGCACGTCGCAGCAGCCTGACGTCGCTTTCCGGCCCCGCCCCGGCTGGCAATGAAAGCATCACGGTGGTTGGCTCGGCGCTCAGCACGTCGAACAACACTAACTCGAACCCGGTGCAGATCATCACCTCCAAGCAGATCGCCCAGACGGGTGTGAACAACCTCGGTGATTTCTTTGCCCGTCTGCCGTCCGTCGGCTCCAGTGCCACGACGAACGCTGTCACTAATGGCGGCGGCGGTGTGTCCTGTACCGATCTGCGCAACCTCGGGACCAACCGCGTTCTCGTGCTGATCGACGGCAAGCGCACAACCATCAATGGCAACTCGAACTGCGTCGATCTCAACGCCATTCCGCTTCAGCAGGTGGCTGGCGTGGAAATCCTGAAGGATGGCGGTTCGGAACTTTACGGTGCCGATGCCGTGTCGGGCGTCATCAACATCAAGATGCGTCACGACGTGAACACCGGCAACATCACGATGCGCGGCAGCATCTCGCAATATGGCGATGCGCCCGAGGGCATGCTCTCAGCGTTCAAGGGCTGGAACTTCGACCATGGCAAGGGCAACATCACCCTGTTCGGTCAGTACCTGACCTCAACCGGCGTGATGCAGCGTAACCGCGCCTGGGCAAACCCCGTGGCGCTGACGAACCCGGTCTCAGGCCAGCCGACCTATGGCTCCTCCTACAGCACGAACGGCGTATTCTACCCCGATAGCGGCAATGGCAAGGGCTACACGACCCATGATAATGGCCAGACGGTCGTGCCGTTCACAAAGGCAGATCGCTACCCCTTCAATCGCGATTCCAGCCTGACCAACAACTATCAGGACTCTTCGCTTTCGGGTGATGCACATTACGATGTGAACAAGCACCTGACAGTCTATGCGAACGTGCTTTACAGCCACCGCACCACAAACAGCTTCATGGCGCCCGAGCCCATGTCCGGCTCGATCCCGCCGAGCACCCTTCCCGGCGCGGTCGTGGTTCCCGGCGATTATCCCGGCAACCCGTTCGGTGAGGACACAACCGTCTATCGTCGCATGGGTGAATGGGGCCCCCGCCGTTATGAGCGCGCCTCGGACACGGTGACCGGCATGTTCGGCGCAAAGGGTGAGATCACCCATGGTTGGATGTATGATGCATCCTATACCTATGGTGTTAACCGTGAGAACGTTCGCAGTCTGAACATTGGCAATTATGCCAATCTGCTCAACACTTGGGGTCTGCGCGCAACCGATCCCGGCAACCCGGATACCAGCCTCGTCTATGATCCGAGTGTATGTCAGGCATCGGCAGGTTGTGAGCTCTCCTCACCGTTTGGCAAGCTGACGCCGCAGGGCGCTGCTTATACCAATTACACGACAGCCGAAAACATCCAGTACCAGTTCCGCGACACCAACTTCCGTGTGCATAACAACCACGTCGTTTCGATGCCCTGGAAGAACGGTGGTGAGCTTGGTATCGCGCTCGGCATGGAACATCGCAGCGAGCAGATGAGCGACAGCCCCGACCCGCTGGTGGCACAGGGTCTCACGCTGACCAACACCCAGGCCTATACCGGTGGTGGATTCAACGTTTCCGAAGGCTATCTTGAAGGCAAGTTGAACCTGCTGAAGAATGCCTTCCTGGCCAAGGATCTGACGATCGACGCGCAGGGCCGTTATTCGTCCTACAATACCTTCGGTGCAGCAAAGAACTGGAAGGTCGCGATCAACTGGGCACCCAACCGTGATATCCGCTTCCGCGGAACGCTGGGCACGTCCTACCGCCAGCCCAACATCTTCGAGCTCTTCGGTGGTCAGCAGTTGAGCTATGAAACCGCCTATGATCCCTGCTCGCAGATGGGCAGCTATGGTGCATCCTCCCCGACGGTTGCTGCCACATGCGCTCGCCAGGGCATCAGCCCGGGCTTCGAGATGCGCAACTCGGCTCAGGTTCCGACTCTCCAGGGCGGTAACGCGCAGGTCAAGCCCGAGACCGGCCGCACTTATACGTTCGGTACTGTCTTGACGCCGCACTGGGTGCCGGGTCTGTCGCTCTCGGTCGAATACTGGCATTACACGCTCAAGAACATGATCAGCGTCATCGGGACGCAGTATCTGCTTGATCAGTGCTATACCGGCGCAAACACCGGCTATTGCTCGGCAATCGTGCGTAACGCGCAGACCCAGCAGATCCAGACTGCCACCGCGATGTATGAAAACCTCGGCGGCCTACACACGAGCGGTATCGACTTCGATCTGGATTATACCTTCCGTATCACGCGTCATGATCGCCTGAACCTGAGCAACAATTTCCAGCAGCTGGTAAGCTATCAGCAGCAATATGTGCCGGGCGGTCAGTGGTACAATTATGATGGTCGCCTGCTGTATAACAACAGCACGGGTCAGCCCCGCGTGCGTGACTACGCAACGGCAACATGGCGTCATGACGATTTCAGCTTCATCTATATGATGAGCTATACGGGCGGCATGGTCTGGAACAACCAGTCTGAGGACCTCGTTAAGGGCACTGTTGGCCGTTACAAGACGCCGGGCATCTTCACGCATGACATCACGCTGGCCTATCAGCTGAACCGCTGGAACTTCCAGACAGGCGTGCGCAACCTGTTCGACAAGAAGCCCCCCTACGTCGTTGATGGTGCCACGAACAGCAACGTTTACCAGTACGGCAATCTCTTCATGGGCCGTAACGTGTTCGTCCAGGCCGGGGTCAATTTCTGATCCCTTTTGGCAAACATGACAGGCTATCGACCCGGCATCTCAAGGTGCCGGGTTTTTTTGTGCGATATCTCATACATATTGAGACAGATCACACGCATTGGTGAATTGCATCCCAGAAGCTGAGTGGGAATATGACGAATTCGTAAGAGTTTGGATGGGTCCCCATGGAAGTTGTTATTGGCGTCGATGTCGGCACAGGCAGTGCACGCGCCGGCGTGTTTTCCCTCACTGGAGAGAAGCTCGCTTCCTGCGTGACCCCCACCCGTACCTGGCGGCCTGAGGCAGATTTCATCCAGCAATCCTCAACGGACATCTGGGGTGCCATCTGCAAGAGCATCCGTACTGCGATGAGCGAGCTTGAGGGCAAAAACCCTGTAGTGCGCGGCATCGGGTTTGACGCCACCTGCTCGCTCGTCGTTCTCGATCGCGAGGGCAAACCCCTCTCCATCGATCCCAAGGGGGCAGCTGAGCAGGACATCATCCTCTGGGCCGATCATCGCGCGATGAAAGAAGCTGAGGAAATCAACGCTGGCCAGTATGAGGTGCTGCGTTATGTCGGGGGCACCATCTCTCCCGAGATGGAAACGCCAAAGCTGCTCTGGCTCAAGCGCAATATGCCGGAGACCTTCGCCAAAGCTGGCTATTTCTTTGATCTTCCCGATTACCTGACATGGCGCGCAACCGGCGCAGACTCCCGCAGCTGCTGCTCGACAGTGTGCAAATGGACCTATCTCGCCCATTCCAAGGGCTGGGATGAGTCCTACTTCAAGGCAATCGGTCTGGGCGAACTGGTTGATGAAGGGTACCAGCGCATCGGCAAGAATGTGCGTTCGCTGGGCGAGACCGTCGGAAACGGCCTAAGTGCCGATGCCGCGCATGAACTCGGGCTCGAAGCCGGTATCCCTGTCGGTGTATCCGCGATTGACGCCCATGCCGGTGGCATCGGTGTGATCGGCTCCGCATCGGGTGAAACGGTTGATGATGCCGCACTCGACCGCAGCCTTGCGTTGATCGGTGGAACGTCGAGCTGCCATATGGCCGTGTCGAAAGAGGCACGTTATGTGGATGGGATCTGGGGCCCTTATTCCGAGGCCATGATCCCCGGCACATGGCTGAACGAAGCCGGTCAGTCTGCCGTAGGTTCACTCGTCGATTTCGTGATTTCCAGCCATGCCTATGGCCCTGAACTGGCCGAAAAGGCCAAATCAGAAGGTCGTACCGTTTACGAGCTGCTCAATGAGCGCTTGGCCGAACTCGAAAAAGGCGCCCTGCCCGGTTCGCTGACAGCGGAATTCCACGTGCTGCCAGATTATCATGGCAACCGGTCGCCCCACGCCGACCCGACCCTGCGCGGCATGGTGAGCGGGCTCAGCCTCTCAGCCGGGTTCGATGATCTTGTGATGCTCTATCTCGCGACCATTCAGGGCCTGGCCTATGGCACGCGCGATATCATCCGCGCGCTCAATGCCAAGGGTTACGCAATCGACACCATTTTCGCGACAGGGGGCGGCACCAAGAACCCCGTGTTCCTGCGTGAACATGCCAATGCGACGGGATGCCGTATCATGCTGCCAAAGGAGCCCGATGCTGTTCTCCTTGGCTCGGCGATCCTCGGCGCTGTTGCAGGCGGTGTTTACAGCGACATGCGCGTGGCCATGTCGCAGATGACCCGTGTCGGCGCAGAAGTCGCGCCTGATACCAGCACGTCACGTTATCACAACGCTAAATTTGCCGTGTTTCAGGCGATGCATGACGAGCAGCTTCACCATCGTGCCCTGATGGCCGAAGCCCTCGCCCACTAGACCTTCAAGCCCCCACGCCACGTGGGGGACATCATCCGGACTCCCCACAAGACACGCTGAACTTTCCCCTTACAGCCAGGACGAGCGGCCTTACGCTCGTGGAGCTTGCCTATGGAAGCTGTCATCGCCACACCAAAGCGGGTGAAGCGCAAAGCGGGAGCAGGTGTATTCCTCTCCCCTGCGGTCATCATCCTGCTGATCTGGTCTCTGATCCCCCTCGTCCTGACACTCTGGTATTCGTTCCAGAACTATAATCTGGTCGACCCGACCCTCAAGGGTTTCGCCGGGTTCAGTAATTACGTCTACCTGCTGACTGACCCGGATTTCCTCTACGCGCTGCTGAATACCGTTCTGCTCGTGCTCGGGGTTCTCGTCATAAGCGTTGGCGGCGGCGTACTACTGGCCGTGCTGTATGACCAGGATTTCTTCGGGCGCGGTATTGCGCGTGTGCTGGTCATCTCGCCGTTCTTCGTCATGCCCACAGTGTCAGCCCTGTTGTGGAAAAACCTGATGCTGCATCCGATTTATGGCGTTTACAGCGCCATGATGCGGGCAGTCGGGCTGCAACCCATCGACTGGCTTGCCCATTATCCCATGCAGACAGTCATGATGATTGTTGCCTGGGAATGGCTGCCTTTTGCCGTGCTTATCCTGCTTACAGCGGTCCAGTCACTCGACCATGAGCAGAAAGAAGCGGCACGTATGGATGGCGCGGGGCCGATCGCCCGGTTTCGCTACATCATCCTGCCGCATCTGAGCCGCGCCATCACGGTCGTGATCATGATCGAGACCATATATCTGCTGACCGTATTCGCTGAAATTTCGGTCACGACCTCAGGCGGACCGGGCGTTGCCTCCACCAATCTGGCCTTCCTGATCTATTCACGCGCCCTGCTGCAATTCGATATCGGAGGTGCCTCGGCCGGTGGCGTGATTGCAATCATCATCGCCAATATCATCGCCGCATTCCTCGTTCGTGCGGTCGCCCGCAATCTGGAGGCATGAGATCATGGCCCGGAAAACGCAACTCCTCCCCAAAATCGCGCTCGGTGTCGTCGGCTGGGCCGTCGCGCTGTGGATCTTCTTTCCGATCCTCTGGATGGTCCTTACCGGCTTCAAGAGCGAGATGGACGCAATCTCGACACCGCCTCATCTGATCTTCAAGCCGACGCTGCAAAGCTATCACGACGTCTTTGCCCAGGAGAATTACTGGCACTTTACCTTCAACACCGTGTTCATGTCGGTGCTTGCCACTGGCGGCGCGCTGCTTCTTGGCGTTCCAGCAGCCTATTCGATGGCGTTTTTTCCCACCAAACGCACACGTGGCACCCTGCTCTGGATGCTCTCGACGCGCATGTTGCCGCCTGTCGGCGTGCTCGTGCCGGTCTATCTGATCGCGCGGTCGACGCACATGCTCGACACGGTGATCGGTCTAGCGATCATCAATCTGCTGACCAACCTGCCGATCATCGTCTGGATGCTTTACACCTTCTTCAAGGAAGTGCCGGTGCCAATCCTTGAGGCTGGACGTATGGACGGGGCCAATCGCTGGCAGGAGATCAGCGTCGTGCTGCTTCCGCTCGCCCTGCCCGGCATTGCCTCTACAGCGCTGCTCTCCCTCATCCTGTGCTGGAACGAGGCCTTCTGGTCGCTCAACCTCACCTCGTCGCGCGCTGCCCCTCTGGCGAGCTTCATTGCCTCGTTCTCGTCGCCTGAGGGACTGTTTTTCGCCAAGCTTTCCGCCGCCTCCACGCTTGCCGTCGCTCCGATCCTCGTCTTTGGCTGGTTCAGCCAGAAGCAGCTCGTACGTGGCCTTACGTTCGGCGCCGTGAAATGACCCTCTCTGAAATGACCCTCCCTTTCGGCTCCTCACGCTCTTTCGGAGTGAACAATGGCTAAAGTTGAACTGCGCGATATCCGCAAGACCTATCACGCCGAAGAAATCATCAAGGGCGTTTCCCTTGAGATCAACGATGAGGAATTCGTGGTTTTCGTTGGCCCCTCAGGCTGCGGAAAATCCACTCTCCTGCGTATGATCGCCGGACTGGAAGAGATCTCTGGCGGTGACCTGCTGATTGACGGCAAGCGCGTCAATGATGTCGAGCCCGCCAAGCGCGGCCTCGCGATGGTCTTTCAGTCCTATGCGCTCTACCCGCATATGAATGTCTACCAGAACATGGAATTCGGCCTGAAGCTGGCCGGCATGCCCGAAGCCGAACGTCGCCAGAAAATCACCGACGTGGCCAAGACCCTGCAGCTCGATTCCTATCTCAAGCACAAGCCAGGCCAGCTCTCGGGCGGCCAGAGGCAGCGCGTTGCAATCGGCCGTGCCATTGTGCGCAACCCCAAGGTGTTTCTGTTCGACGAGCCCCTTTCCAATCTCGATGCTGCCCTGCGTGGCCAGATGCGTGTCGAGCTTGCCACCCTGCACCGTCGCCTCAAGGCAACGACCATTTACGTCACCCATGATCAGGTTGAAGCCATGACAATGGCTGACAAGATCGTGGTCCTGCAAAAGGGTGTCGTAGAGCAGGTTGGCTCACCGCTCGAGCTCTACCATCACCCCCGCAACCTGTTCGTTGCGCGCTTCATCGGCTCACCGCCAATGAATTTCCTGCCCGTGACCGTGCGCAGCATCGGTGAAGAAGGCATGACCGTTGCCCTCGATCACGGAACGCCCATCACGGTGCCCGTGCTACCGGGTGAGTCCGCTTCTGCCGAAGCCATGACACTGGGTGTTCGACCAGAGCATATCGTGCTCGACCCGCATGGCGAGATCTCAGGTGTGATCCGCATGGTCGAGCGGCTTGGAGCCCTCACGCTCTTGCACGTCGCGCTTCCGGATGGCGCGCTGATTATCGTGCAGACAGATGGCGATCACGGTGGCGAAGTCGATGCCACGGTCGGTCTGCGCCTGCTCTCGGAAAATTGTCACCTCTTCGACGCAAGAGGGATGGCGCTGACAAAGCTCGTGCGCCACCGTCTCGCCGGTTAACAAGAAAGTCACTCCCCATGTATATGGAAAAACTTCGCCTCGATGGTCGTGTTGCAGTGGTCACGGGCGGCGCGCAGAACATCGGTCTGTGCTGTGCTACCGCGCTGGCCGAGGCTGGCGCCCATGTGGTCATCGCCGACCTTGACGCGACCAAGGCGGCTGAATCGGCCAAGAGCCTGAGCGATTCGGGTATGAAAGCCTGCAGCGTCGCGATGGATGTCACTTCCGAGAGCAGCGTCACCCAGGCCGTGGATACCATCGTCCAGCGTCATGGCCGCCTCGATATTCTGGTCGCTAATGCCGGTCTGTGCATCTCCGAGGTCAAGGCCGAGGACATGACGGAAGATCAGTGGCTCAAGCAGATCAATGTCAATCTCAACGGCGTGTTCCGCTGCTGCCAGGCCGTTGGACGCGTGATGATCAAGCAGAAGTCAGGCGCGATTGTTGCAATCGGGTCCATGTCCGGCCTTATCGTCAACCGTCCGCAGGAGCAGGCCGCCTATAACGCTTCGAAGGCAGGGGTGCATCAGTACATCCGCTCACTGGCCGCCGAGTGGGCCCCGCATGGCATCCGTGCCAATGCCGTTGCCCCCACCTATATCGAAACCACCCTTACCCGCTTTGGTATGCAGAAGCCCGCGCTATACGACCGCTGGGTCGATGGTACCCCGATGGGCCGCGTTGGACAGCCCGAAGAAGTGGCCTCGGTTGTCCAGTTCCTTGCGTCGGATGCCGCAAGCCTGATGACCGGCTCGATCGTCAGTGTCGATGGTGGCTTTACCGTCTGGTGATCTGACGGGAAACGGGCCGCAACCTGCTGATTGCGGCCTTGAGCAAAAAACACCCGGTGCCGTAATGGTGCCGGGTGTTTTTCTTCGGAACAGGAGTGGGGGCAAACCCCATGATTCTGCCCCACTGTTTGAGCTCTCAGGACTTCACTTCATCGGCCCGCGCAAGGGCACGCTGCGTGGCCGGTCGAGCCTCGACAATCTCGCGCCATGCCTTTACCGCAGGGAAGGCTTCGATATCGATCCCCTGTTCCTTCCAGGTGCGCGTCCACGGATAGGTCGCCATATCGGCAATGCCGTATTGCTCTCCGCTTACGAAGGCGCTTTCTCTCAGGCGTGTCTCCAGCACAGTATAGAGGCGCTTCGTCTCGTCCTGATAGCGCTTGATGGCATAAGCGATCTTCTCGGGAGCATAGAGCGAGAAATGATGGTTCTGTCCCAGCATGGGCCCGAAGCCCCCCATCTGCCAGAACAGCCACTCGAGGGTCTTGATCTTCTCACGTGGCGCGGAAGAGAGGAATAATCCGGTCTTCTCGGCCAGATAAAGCAGGATCTCGCCGGACTCAAACACGCTGATCGGTTCACCGCCGTCAGCAGGCGCGTGGTCGACAATCGCTGGCATCTTGTTATTAGGCGAGATCTTGAGAAATGCGGGAGCGAATTGATCGCCCTTGCTGATATTGACCGGAATGATCCGGTAATCCAGCCCAGCCTCCTCGAGGAAAAGCGTTATCTTGTGGCCATTAGGCGTTGGCCAGTAATACAGATCAATCACGCGTCGAACTCCTGATCACAGTTGATCAGGTGGCAACGTCCCCCAGCACGTAACGTTCGAGCCCGATCGCAAAGCCCTCTTCCTCGCACGAGGTTGAGACATGGGTTGCCGCAGCCTTGACCGTGTCATTCGCCTGCCCCATCGCAATCGACATACCTGTCTTTGCAAACATGAGCATATCGTTGGGCTGGTCTCCCAATGTGACCATCGACGCGGCTGGAATGTCGAACAAGGCTTCAAGCGTTGTCACCACGCCGCCCTTGTTGGCCTCCCGATTGGTCACATCAACATAATAGGGCTGTGAGCACGCGGCTGACGCTGTCTGGCCCAGCGCCTCCTGCAAGTCACGCTCGAGTTTCTGCATCAGCGCAGCATCGTCGCTGACACCGGTGATCTTCACGACGTCGTCCAGATGACGGGAGACATCATCTACTCTGGGTGCGAATTTCACCGTCCATTCTTCACGCGAGACATGGGGCGCATCGTGGTCATGAACAAACCAGTCATGGCTCGTATAGACCCAGGGGTCGGCCCCATGATCGGTGATGATCTTCAGCACCTGCTCTGCCTGGGCATGGGTCAGGCGTTTGGTTTCGATGACGCTCCAGTCCGGATGGACCAGAACGCCACCATTGAAACCGGCAATCGGCATGTCGATTGCCAGCGGTTCAATCAGCATCGCCATGCCACGAGGCGGTCGCCCGCTTGTCACGGCAAACCGTATACCCCTCTCGCGAAGGGCATGAACGGCGCGGATGGCACGGGGTGTCAGGATCTTGTCCCTGGTCACCAGTGTCCCATCCACGTCAGCGAGGACGAGTTGAACCGCTTGCTTCATTAGCCCCGGCTTCCCTGCCACTTCCAGTTGAGGATCTCGGGCATATCCTCACCATACTGGGCAATGTAGCGCTTATGCTCAACAAGCTTGTCGTTGATCATCTGCGTGACATAGGCGGCATGTCCCGACAGGGCCGGAACGCGACGCACGGCGTTCAGTACGATGTGATAGCGATCGAGGTTGTTACGCACGGTCATGTCGAACGGCGTGGTGGTGGTGCCTTCTTCGCGGAAGCCGTGCACATGGAAGTTGGCACGATTGCTGCGACGATAGATCAGACGATGCACCAGCTGCGGATAGCCATGGAAGGCGAACAGCACAGGCTTGTCCTTGGTGAACAGATTATCGAAGGTCACGTCGTCCAGACCATGCGGGTGCTCGCTCGGCGACTGCAGCGTCATGAGATCGACAACGTTCACGAAGCGGACCTTGAGGTCAGGCGTATGCTCGCGGAGCAGTTGCACAGCGGCAAGCGCCTCGACCGTGGGAACGTCACCCGCAGAAGCAATGACCAGATCCGGCTCGAAGCCCTTGTCATTGCTGGCCCACTGCCAGATGCCGATACCCTGGCTGCAATGCGCGATGGCCGCATCGATATCAAGCCACTGATGTTCCGGCTGCTTGCCCGCCACGATCACGTTGATACGATCCCAGCTTTCAAGGCAGTGCTTGGCCACATAGAGCAGGGTGTTCGCATCAGGCGGCAGATACACGCGGGCGATATCGGCCTTCTTGTTCACCACATGATCCATGAACCCCGGATCCTGATGGCTGAAGCCGTTATGATCCTGACGCCAGACATGCGAGGTCAGCAGGTAATTGAGCGAAGCGATCGGACGGCGCCACTGAACTTCCTTCGCCGACTTGATCCATTTCGCATGCTGATTGACCATCGAATCAACCAGATGGACGAAGGCTTCGTAGCACGAGAAGAAGCCATGGCGCCCGGTCAGCAGATAGCCTTCGAGCCAACCCTGAATGGTATGCTCGCTCAGAATTTCCATGACGAGGCCATCCGGTGCCAGATGATCGTCATAGGCATACGTCTCAGCCGTCCACGCGCGGTTGGTTACCTCAAGGACGTCATTCAGGCGGTTCGAGTTGTTTTCATCCGGTGACAGCACGCGGAAATTGCGGCTCTCAAGGTTCATGCGCATCACATCACGGAGCCATGCTCCGAGAATTCGTGTGCTCTCAGCAAGAACGGCACCGGGCGATGACACGGCAAGAGCGTGGGTCTCGATGTCCGGCATGCGAAGCGGACGACGAAGCTGACCACCATTGCCATGAGGATTGTCGCTCATGCGCAGGGTACCCTCCGGCGCCAGAGCAGCAATCTCGGCATGGAGGCGGCCATTCTCGTCGAACAACGTCTCGGGCTTGTAGCTGCGCATCCAGTCTTCGAGGATCTTCAGATGGCCTGGCTTTTCCAGATCCGTCAGGGGAACCTGATGGGAACGCCAGTAGCCCTCGCAACGCTGACCATCGACTTCCTTGGGGCCAGTCCAGCCCTTCGGCGTGCGCATGATGATCATGGGCCAGGTCGGGCGATCCGCGCTGTTTTCGCTGCGCGCACGCTTCTGGATCTCGGCGATCTTGTCGAAACAGGTGTCCATAGCCTTTGCCATGAGCTGATGCACGGTGTCGCGATCATCGCCGGCAACGATCACCGGATCATAGCCATAGCCGCGGAACAGGGCCAGAAGTTCCTCCTCGGGGATACGAGCCAGCACCGTCGGGTTGGCAATCTTGTATCCGTTGAGATGCAGGATCGGCAGCACCGCACCGTCATTGCGCGGGTCAAGGAACTTGTTGCTGTGCCACGAGGTCGCGAGCGGGCCGGTTTCGGCCTCACCGTCACCGACAACGCAGGCTACAACCAGATCAGGATTGTCCAGCACGGCGCCATAGGCATGAGAAAGAGAATAGCCAAGCTCACCGCCTTCATGGATCGAACCAGGGGTGGTCGCAGCCACATGGCTCGGAATACCACCGGGGAACGAGAACTGCTTGACCAAGCGTCCAACACCCTCGATGTCTTGCGACACTTCCGGGAAGTACTCGCTATACGTGCCTTCCAGGTAGGTTGCGGCAACGACACCCGGCGCCCCATGACCCGGACCAGCAATGAAGAGTATGCTCTTCTGGCGCTCTTTGATGATGCGGTTGAGGTGCAGATAGAGCAGCGTGAGGCCCGGTGTGGTCCCGAAATGCCCCAGCAGGCGCGGCTTTACATGCTCCAGCTTGAGCGGATCACGCAGCAGCGGATTATCCAGAAGATAGATCTGCGCGACGGAGAGGTAGTTGGCAGCCTGCCACCATTGATCAAACAGGGCGATCTGCTTTGCAGAGAGCGGACCTTGAGCGGTCATGATCACTGTTTTCCTTTCATTATTCTTCTTGTTTGGCGGAAGATCGTTGTTTCTTCATCAGCAGGAATGACGAGCACCGTCACCCTGCCCGATCTCTGACTTATTGTGGGGCGTCCGGCGAGATTGGCGTCTTCGCAAAGTTGCACATCGAGCCATTTTAGCCTTTGACAGACGGCGCGCCTGAACATCGCGTCGTGCTGTCCGATACCCCCGGTAAAGACGATGGCATCCACACCGCCCATCTGGGCAATGAGACCGCCAGCCTGCTGCACGAAGCGCTCGACGAACATCTCGAGCGCAAGCTGGACATTTTCATCAGCTTCGTGCTCGCGCAGAACCCGCATGTCGCTGGAGAGCCCGGAAACGCCTTTGAGGCCCGACTGATAATAGAGCGTATCCTGCACTTCGGCTGGCGTCAGGTTCTTCTGCTGCAGCAGATACAGAATAGCGCCGGGGTCAATCGTTCCACAGCGCGTGCCCATCATAAGACCATCCAGCACGGTGAGCCCCATGGTCGTGGCAATGCTGCGCCCATGCATCAGGGCACACAGGCTCGCGCCGTTTCCGATATGGGCGACAAGAACGCGCTTGGAAGCGATAGCCGGGAAGCGCGCCTCGAGCTCACTGGCGATATAGTCGTAGGAGAGGCCGTGAAACCCGTAAACACGGGCACCATGATCCAACAGCGTGGCAGGCAACGGCAGGCGTGTGCGCACGGTCGGGATCGTGTGATGGAACGAGGTGTCGAAACAGGCCACCTGCAAAAGATCGGGCTTTTCCTCAAGCAGCAGGCGCATCGGGGCGATGCTCGGGGGCTGATGAAGCGGTGCCAGTGAAATCAGATCATCAAGCCGCTCAAGAACCTCGCCATTGATCGCGGTCGGCCCCTCGAAATAACTGCCGCCATGAACCACACGGTGACCGACTGCGCCGATCTCGCTGCCACTCTCATGGGCCTCGACGAAATTCAGAACGTGCCGGATCATATCCCCATGCGCAGAAGCATGTTTGCCGGTCGCCTCGATCACCATGCGCTTGCTGACCCCGTCCGGGGTCCGTGTGGTCAGCACAGCACCTCCTGCCTGATACTCGACCAGACCAGAAAGAAGCCTTTCGCTCGTGCTATCCTCGTCGAACAGGGCGAATTTGATGCTGGATGAACCGGAGTTGAGGGTGAGGATTGTTCTGCTTTGGGACACGTAAGAACCTCGGGTTGCCTGGCCTTATTGCCAGCATCCGAGTGTTAAACCGCGTGATCAACTAATGGTTTTGACATAACATGGCGGTAATCAGGGATTGGATTGATCCAGATTCCGGAAAATCCAAGTATATTCGGGGTTTTCTTGCCCATCACCCGCAATTCATACACGGATATGTGACATTGATCAGGTTTATCACCTGAAACTGATGCATCTCCGTTACCCAAAATCCGGGTGATCGGGCAAACCGTGCAGCGTGGCACTGTCATATTGGATCGCTGAGTCCAGATGCGGATGCCCCGCCCGCTTGGGTCCATATTGCATCTTCAGGGGCCAGCCTGCCGTATTCGGCCATTCAGCGCCGAGCAGGGTGAATGCTTATATGCAGGCAATGTCGCCCCGCCACTCGAGGTGACGGAGCGGAGACAAAGCGGTTGCAAGAGGACCTCGATCTATCGAAGGTCCCGTGCTGGCAGTTTATTAGCGCGAACGCGGAGGACGATTTCCCGAAGGCTTACCCCCACCGCCATGACGCGGCGCGCCACCGGGGCGACCATTGCCGCCACCCGGACGCTGACCACCACCCGGACGACCACCACCGCCTGCGCGCTGCCCTCCACCACGCGGCTGGTTACGGCCACGTCCACCGCCACCCAGTACGGGCGGGCGCATTGTGGAGTCCTGCGCCTCCTGCGAATGGAAGGGGTGATCGCTCACCACCGGGATTTCCTTGCCAATAAGCTTTTCAATATCACGCAGCCAGGCGCGCTGCTCCGCATCGCACAGGGTCACAGCCCATCCATCACGCCCGGCACGGGCGGTACGCCCGATGCGATGGACATAGCTCTCGGCGATATTGGGCAGATCGTAATTGAACACATGGCTCACGTCGTCGACGTCGATGCCGCGCGCTGCGATATCAGTCGCGACAAGGACCTTGACCGATCCATCACGAAAACCTGCCATCGCACGCTCACGTGCGCCCTGCGACTTGTTGCCGTGGATTGCCTCGGCGCGAATACCTTCAGCGTTGAGGAAGTCGGCCACCTTGTTCGCTTCATGCTTCATGAGCGTGAAGACCACAGCGCGCTGGACCTTCTCATTCTTGACCAGCAGCAGTGTTGCGGCGCGCTTGTCCTCAGCCTTGACGAACATCACGGCCTGACGAATGCGGTCCACCGTCGAGGATGGCGGGGTCACCTCCACCTTGGCCGGGTCACGCAGAAGCGAATGCGCGAGCTCCTCGATAGCCTTCGGCATGGTGGCGGAGAACAGGACCGTCTGACGCTCCTTGGGGAGCAGTGCCACGATGCGGCGGATATCGCGGACGAAGCCCATATCGAGCATACGATCGGCCTCGTCGAGCACCAGCATCTCGAGATCATGCAGATCGATATGACCCTGACCGATCAGATCGAGCAGGCGGCCGGGTGCCGCAGTCAGCACATCGACGCCACGTCGCATTGCCTCGACCTGCCGCCCCTGGCCGACACCGCCAAAGATGACAGCGTGGCGAAGCTTCATATGACGGGCATATGCCTTGAAGCTGTCGTCAATCTGGGCTGCCAGCTCACGGGTCGGCGCAAGCACGAGCACGCGGGCACCCTTGGGTGTCAGGGGGCGATGATGGGTTGCAAGACGATGGAGAGCGGGAAGCGCAAAGGCTGCCGTCTTGCCGGTGCCTGTCTGGGCGAGCCCCAAAAGATCGCGCCCCTGCAACAGGTACGGGATGGAGCCTGCCTGAATCGGCGTTGGGTTGGTGTAACCCTCTTCGCTCAGGGCACGCTGAATGGGCATGGCGAGCTGAAGATCGGCAAAACTGGTCATGGTCGAAAACGCCTCCTTGGGCACGAGCGATGCCAACGGGGGCAAGCTCACAGGATGACGTCTCTTGGCCCGGACGTCGTCAGGATAGGAGAAGATCCAGAAACGACATCACAGGCTGCTCTGCGGCTGTCACGAGCATGACAGCCGGGCCACCTGGATCAATCCGGACCGGGGAGAGCCCATATAGGCAGAGGCTCGAATTCTTGCAAGCCACACTGCTTACAAAACCGTGATCGATCCGGGTCAATAAAACGCCCGGCATTCTTTCCATATATGGTCAGTGCCGGGCAGTGCGTCAGGCGAACCGATTATGAATGATCGTCTCTTCCAGCGGCAGGTGGCCGCCATGCGGAGGATAATCGCCTGCCTTCTTACCAATAGCGACAAACATGACGACTTCATGATCCTTGGGCAGGTTGATCAACTCGCCAACGGCCTTGAAGTCGAACCCATCCATGGGGCAGCTCTGATAGCCATGGGCCGCTGCGGCAAGCATCAAGGCATACGCTGCCATGCCACATGACCGGATACCCTCGTCGCGCTGCATCTGCTCGTTGCCGCTGTAGAATTTCTGGATCATGCCCTCATAGGTCGCCTGCATCTTCTCGGGGGCTTCAGCCCAGTAACGCGCCGGGTTCTTTTCCCAAGCCTTGAAATCGGCGCAGAGCACGATAAGGGCGCTTGCCTCTTCCACCTGCGGCTGGTTCCATGAAACTGCCCGGATTTCCTTGCGCAGCGCAGGGTCCGACACAACGACAAAGCGCCAGTGCTGGATATTGAATGCTGTGGGTGCATGACGGCCTGCATCGAGAATGGCGCGCAACTCATGTTCGGGAATCGTCACATCCGGCTCGAAACGCTTGGTCGCTCGACGTTCGGCGATGGCAGTCAGAATGTCTGTCATGAATAACTCCGCTATCCTGAGAACCCCGGCAGGGTTGTGGAGCTCAGGAAACGCATCATGCAAACACAGGGTTCACGCCGGCGTAAAGCGATATTTCGATTAAATTCGTAATATGCCTTCGCGACGGATGCGCCCGCTTAACGCTTGCGTAAAAGAAAGAGCGCCTGCTCGCCAAACAGATTGGCCAGGCGGATCGAACGACGCCAAGGAGCGCGCTCTCCAGCCTCATCAATGGCCAGCCAGCGATCGATCACATAGCCCTCGCTCTCGCACAGCTCGAGAAAGTCCTGAATGGTGCATGGATGGATATTGGGTGTTTCGTACCAGGGCGTATGCCACACCTTGTTCATGGGCATACGCCCACTGAGCAGAATTTGCAGGCGCAGGCGCCAATGGCCGAAATTGGGGAAGGAAACGATCGCATGACGCCCGATGCGCAGCATCTGGCGGAGCACTTCGCGCGGCTTCTCGACCGCCTGAAGCGTGCGTTGCAGCACCACATAATCGAAAGCGTCGTCGGAATAATGAATCAGATCCTGATCGGCATCACCGTGCATGACGGGAAGGCCATGCGCGACCGAACGCGTCACCTCGCGCATGTCGATCTCGATGCCGCGCGCATCGCACTGGCGGGTGCGGAACAGATGATCGATCAGGGCACCATCCCCACTGCCGACATCCAGAACCCGCGTTCCGGGCTCGATCATCTCGGCAATGAGTTGCTGATCAAGACGCATGGTTTGCCTCCTCCACCCTGGCGACAAGCCCAGCCTGTTCCGCAGCGCCATTGATGAAGCCGCGCATGGTGCGGTCAAGATCCGGCTCCTCCAGAAGGAACGCATCGTGCCCTCTGTCGCTCTCGATTTCGACAAAGGAGACGTTCACTCCCGCCCGGTTTAGGGCACGCGCCAAGAGCCGCGACTGCGATGTTGGGAACAGCCAGTCCGAAGTGAAGGAGATAATGCAAAAGCGCGTTGTACAATGACGGAAAGGTGCCGACAGATCGCCATCGTAATCTGCGCTCAGATCGAAATAATCGAGAGCACGCGTGATGGTGAGATAGGAATTGGCATCGAAGCGACGCACGAAACTCGATCCCTGATGTCGCAGATAACTTTCGACCTCGAAAATTTCGCCAAAAAGCGAATTCCCTGACGTGGGAGGCTCCTGAGAAGGAACGGCGTCACGTCGCGTGCGACGACCGAACTTCTGGGTCAGTGCCTCTTCAGACAGATAGGTGATATGGGCCATCATACGGGCCACAGCGAGGCCCTTGGCCGGGATCGTGCCGTGCGCCCAATAGCGACCACCGCACCAGTCGGGATCTCCACAGATCGCCTGACGGCTCACCTCGTTGAACGCGATGTTCTGGGCGGAATGAAAGGGCGCCGTCGCGATAGGCATTGCGGCACCGACACGCTCGGGGAAACTCGCCACCCATTGCAGCACCTGCATACCGCCCATCGAGCCGCCAATAGCGGCGAACAGGCGCTCTATCCCTAGATGATCCAGCAGCTTCGCCTGGGCGAAGACCATATCCCTGATGGTGATAGGCGGAAAATCGGTGCCCCAGGGTTCACCATTGTCTCGAACAGTGCGCGGGCCAGACGAGCCCATACACCCCCCAAGAACATTGACGCAGATAACGTAGAACCGGTCGGTATCGATCGCGCGCCCAGGCCCGACAGCACGGCTCCACCACCCCGGCTTGCCGGTAACGGGGTGCGTCTCGGCTACGTACTGGTCGCCTGTCAGCGCATGACACACGAGAATGACATTGTCTCGCCGGGGCGAAAGCGTTCCATAAGCGCAATAGGCGATATCAAGTGGGGCGACATGGGCCCCGCATTCCAGGGTCAGCCCCTCATCGAGCGTGACCCTGAAAGAGGTGGGGGATCGCGGGCCGTCTGCGTTCATCGCAGCGCGGTCATCCAGCTCATCTGAGACATTGGGCGTTACCACACTACCCATCAATGCGACGGAACCCGCGTTTCCGTTCGCTGCGTGATCATCGGTTGGGCGCATGGCCGGATCGGAATGAAACTGCATGGCCTCGTATCTCGCCAGGTGCAGCGCGCGGTCGATTGAAAGACCGTGCAAGATCGCTGGCGGCTTATGGTGATGACATTCCGTGCCAATGCAGCGGGCCCCCTATTCAGGTCACTCATCGTACGGGCCGGGGAATATGCCACCGTAAACGCTGTGCCGCAATTCCTGCACGCGTCCCGACCGCAGACTATCCCGCGTGAAGGTTCATACGCTCTCTCACCGATTCAGGGAATTTCTGGCCAGCCACTCCAAGCTGGTTTAATGTTTTTTTAACGAATCGCCGGAGAAGCAAAAATGCCGACAAACCTCAGGATCATTGGCCATTCCGGGCTTTTCGATACGGCCTTCTATCTTTCTCGCAACCCGGATCTCCGCGATATCGGAAGCGGCGCCTTGCAGCACTACCACGCCTCAGGCTGGCGTGAGGGACGCAAGCCGAATGCCTTTTTCGATCCCGCCTGGTATCTGGCGACGAACCGCGATGTCACCGACGACCCGTTGATCCATTATCTGACCAAAGGCGAATATGAGGGGCGCCGTCCCGTCGCCTGGTTCGATCCGGTCTGGTATCGCCAGGCCAACCTCGTACCTGCCAACGCGAATGCATTGGCGCATTATCTTGCAAACCGTCAGGCGCCCCATGTGCGGGCGATGCCGGAATTCGACACGGCGTTCTATCTGCGCAGCTACCCCGATGTTGCCGCGTCAGGGATGGACCCGGTCGAGCATTACATGGTGCAGGGATATCGCGAGATACGACGTCCGTTCGAGGGGTTCGACCCGAGCTTCTACCGTATGCGCTATCTGCGTCATCAGCCCGAAACCAACCCCTTCCTCCACTGGCTGGAGCACCGTCATGAGGCAGGGGTGTTTCCCTGCCTGCCCGAACATGAAACCACGACTGCCCGCGAAATAAGACGACGCACCCAGGCGGGACCGCTTTTCGAAACTCACCATCCCCTGCCCGACGCGGCCATCCGACGCGCACGCGTCCTTGCCTACTACCTTCCGCAGTTCCATCCGAATGCCGAGAACGACCGCTGGTGGGGGACAGGCTTCACCGAGTGGACCAATCTCTCCCGCGGGGTCCCGCGCTTTGCCGATCATTATCAGCCTCGCATCCCCCGGGATCTGGGGCATTATCGTCTGGATAATGAAGCCCCCCTGCGGGAACAGGCAGATATGGCGCGGCAGAGCGGCATAGAAGGGTTCATCTTCTATCATTACTGGTTCAACAGAAAGCGGCTTCTCGACACGCCGATGGAGACCCTGCTCAACTGTCCGGATATCGACCTTCCCTTCTGTCTCATGTGGGCTAATGAAAGCTGGAGCCGCCGTTGGGATGGCAGCGAGACGGACGTGCTCATCGCACAGGATTATCGGGAGGAGGATGACGAGGCTCTAATAGACGACCTCGCCCGTCATATGCGTGACCCCAGGTACATCCGGATCGAGACACACCCTCTTTTCATGATCTATCGTCCGGGAACGATCCCGGAGGCACCCTCGCGCATCGCCAGATGGCGCAAGCTGTTCAAGGCCCGTCATAACCTCAGCCCGATCATGATCATGGCCCAGGCCTTTGACGATCATGATCCACGACCGTTCGGGCTCGACGGTGCCATCGAGTTCCCGCCTCACAAGCTCACGCTCGACTGCACACCCATCGAAAACCGGGTGCAGATCCTCGACGAGGACATGACGGCCCGTGTGTACGACTATGCCGAGCTTGTTAGCAAAGCACTCGCCGACCCGGCACCCGAGTTTCCACGCATTCGCACAGTCTGTCCGTCATGGGACAACGACGCGCGGCGTCAGGGTGCCGGTCTCGTCCTCCATGGCTCGACGCCACGGCTTTACGAGGGGTGGTTGAGTGAGACCATATGCCAGGCACGAGCGCATCCGTTTCATGGCGAGGCCATCGTATGCGTGAATGCTTGGAACGAGTGGGCCGAAGGGGCCTATCTGGAGCCCGACATCCATTTCGGCTCTGCCTATCTAAATGCAACAGCCCGGGCTGTGACCGGTTTTCAAAGCTCCTTCACGCCCCATCGCCTGCTGCTCATCGGACATGACGCGTTTCCAGCCGGGGCGCAGATGCTGCTGCTCTCTATCGGAGAAACCCTGCGCCGCAATCATGGCGTAGAAATCACCTTTATCCTGCTTGGTGGTGGCGACCTTCTCGGGCGCTACCGACAGGTCGGGACGGTCGAGATACTCAAGCCCAATACCAATGCGGGACGGGAACGGCTTCAATCCCTGCACGACGAGGGGTTCACCAATGCACTGGTCAATAGCGCCGCCTCCACCTGGCTGGTACCAGATTTGGCCAGCGCGGGGATCGAGTTCACGCTGCTCATCCACGAGTTGCCGGGAATGCTCAAACATCACCATCTGGACGCCCCGCTGGCAACGGCCCGCCTCCTGGCACGGTCTGTTATTGTTCCGGGCGCTCAGCTCACGCGTCTTTGCCCCGAGGCCGTCATCATGCCGCAGGGTCTTTACAACCCGGTCGCCTTTTCCGAGGCAGACCGTCGTCGTGTGCGACTTGCCTATGGGATAGGCAGCGATGCGCTGGTCGTGACCGGCATCGGCTTTGGCGATATCCGCAAAGGTTTCGACCTGTTCCTCCAGCTCTGGCAAATGATCAGAAGCCCCGTCTTTCACAATGCACGTGCCAACCCTCTAGGGGCCAAGAACAACAGTGAAGGATGCAACGACCTGGCTGGTCAGACACGACCTGTTCATTTCATCTGGGTCGGTGCCATTGATGAAACCTTGTCGCGCGCGCTCTCGGCTGATCTCGAGGCGGCTCAGGTCACGCATTGCTTCCACCTTCCCGGGCGCGTCGAGGATGTGGGGCCGTTCCTCTCTGCCGCTGATTTGTTCACCCTGACATCACGCGAGGATCCCTATCCCTCGGTGGTACTGGAAGCTCTGGCCTCCGGCCTTGCCTGCATGGCATTTGCCCGAAATGGCATGATACCGGATCTGCTCGATGACCTGATACGTGAGGGCGATGGGCGCCATGCTGTGATTGCACCGGGCGACCTGCCTGCCACGGCAAACTGGATCCTCTCCTGCCCCCCCCAACACGGCGAAATTCTGGCCGATCGGCTCGAGCGAGGCATCGCGCTCCGGCAGCGTTTCTCTTTTGACCGTTATGTGCGTCAACTGGTGGCGCTGAGCCTGCCCCTCCTGCCCTCAATCTCGGTGGTTGTTCTTTCCTACAACTACGCGCAGTACCTCGCAGCACGTCTGGCCACCATCTTTTCCCAGAACTGCCCGGTCACCGAAATTATCGTCATCGACGATGCCTCCAATGATGGCAGTGCCGCGCTTGCCGAGAAAACAGCAGCGTCTTTCGATCGTAGGATCACACTCATCAGACAAACGCGGCAGAGCGGCTCCGTTTTCGCGCAATGGCAGAAGGCCGCCGAGATTGCGACGGGCGAATGGCTATGGATTGCAGAAGCCGATGACCTTTCCGAGCCCGAATTCCTGGCTGAACTGTCTGCCGTTGCCGCGCAGGCGCCCCAGGCGAGCATGATCTTCTGCGACAGTCGGGCGATTGACAGGGATGGCGTGACAATCTCACCCGACTACAAGGGATACTACCAGCAGCATGCCGCGCACGATCTGGACCGCGACCTGCTGATGGACGGTGAGAATTTCGTTCGCAATTTTCTCTCGCGCTGCAATCTCATTCTCAATGTCAGCGCAGTCCTGTTCAGACGTGAGGCCTTTGCGGAGGCCTTGACGCGCTGCCGGTCGGATCTGGACAGACTGCGCCTGGCAGGCGATTGGCGGCTTTATGTCGAGATCCTTATGAAGCCCAGGGCGCAGATCGGCTATCTTGCCCGGGCTCTCAACATCCATCGCCGCCATGAGCAGTCTGTGACCGGTGCCCTCGATCTGGCGCGACACCTCGATGAAATCGACACGCTGCACGCTCTGATCGGCCAGAGACTTGGGCGAAACGCCTCTCTCGCATCGAGCCAGGCTCAATACCGTGCAGCGCTCAGGGCGCAGTTCGGCTTGCGTACCCCCCCCAGGAAGAAACGTGCGCGCCTCTCCTGAGCCACACGCCAGGCCTCAGGCCTCGCGCAAACGCGGCATAAGCTCTACGAAATTGCAGGGCTTGTGCCGGCTATCAAGCTGATGCACCAGAATGTCGTTCCAGCCATCGCGCACTGCCCCGGTCGAACCCGGCAAAGCAAAAAGAAAAGTGCCGTTTGCAAGCCCGCCGAGCGCACGTGACTGTATGGTGGACGTACCGATCTTGGCATAGGAGAGCATGCGAAAAAGCTCACCAAACCCAGGTATGTCTTTCTCGATCACTTGGGCGAAGGCCTCCGGAGTAACATCCCTGCCCGTGATGCCTGTCCCACCCGTCGTGATCACGACATCCACATCGTCACGGGCTATCCAGGCACGCAGTCGCGAGACAATCCGATCCAGCGCGTCCGGCACGATATCACGTTCGGCCAGTTCATGACCTGCCGCCTGCACATTCTCGGCAAGGATCGCACCCGAACGATCCGTGGCGAGATCGCGGCTATCCGAAATGGTCAGGACGGCGATACGACAAGGTATGAAAACGGCCTGCTTATCTGTCTGACTCATGGGGAGAACCTTTTCTGGCTGGGGGCGCTCGAAAGATAGCCAAGGTTGCTTATACGCGCCAAGAGGGGCAGATGACAGCTATGGAAACGCGAAGGTGTGAGAGCCTGTTGCGATGACCGTCGCCCCCCGTTAGGGTGACTTCGTGTTCCTGACTGGCCCTGTTCGGATAGATGGATTGTTGCGTGTTCTCAGTTTTCCTGGACCGGCTCACTTCCCGCGACACGAGGCTTTGAGATGAGCCTGTCGCCCGCGCCCCAGCGATGGTTCAAGGCACCACCGAGGCGCATTGCCTTCCTTGCCTCACCAACAGACATTGCCCAGAAAACGCGGCAGAGATTCGTGGAGGCCTATGGTGACGCCCCCATAGAAGAGGCCGAGGTAGTCGTCTGTCTCGGTGGAGATGGCTTTCTGCTCGAAGTGCTGCACCGGGTCGCAGAGCACGGCATACCGGCCTATGGCCTGAACTGCGGCTCGGTTGGCTTCCTGCTCAACACGGTATCCGATGAGGATCTGGTGTCCCGCCTGACGCGGGCGCAATCCTCGGAACTGCACCCGCTGCGCATGAAGGCCACAGGGCGTGATGGAACGTTGCACGAAGGGATCGCCTTCAATGACGTGTTCCTGTTTCGCCAAACACGCCAGGCGGTGAAGATCAGGATCGAGGTCGATCAACGTGTTCGTCTGCCCGAGCTGATCTGCGATGGCGTAATCGTCGCGACCCCGGCAGGTTCGACCGCCTATAATCTCTCTGCCCACGGGCCAATCGTGCCTCTCACCGCCAATCTTCTGCCTCTCACGCCGATTTCGGCATTCCGGCCACGACGTTGGCGCGGTGCGCTTCTTCCCTCCTCGGCTGTGGTCCGCTTTACGCTGCTGGAACAGGACAAACGTCCCTGCGCGGCAGTTGCTGACTTTCTTGAGGTACGGGATGTGATCGAGGCTGTCGTCAGCGAGGACCGCTCGATCACCGCCACCATTCTTTTCGACCCCGATCATGGGCTTTCCGAGAGGATCATCGCGGAGCAGTTCGCAGAATAAGCAAAACAAACAAGAAGGCGCAGCCAATGAGCAGTCCCGTCACGAAGACAAGTTTCGATCCTCACCCCGATACCCTCATCACGGCGGCACAGCGCCTCGCACGCGGCGAAATCACCAGTCGGCAGCTTGTCGAGCACTGCCTGAACAAGATCGAAACCTGTGAGAATGCCCGTGCGGCCTTCACGGGTGATTTTTCGGCGGAACGCGCCCGTCAGTATGCCGATGCCGCTGACAGGATTCGTGCCAAGGGCTATCAGGCATCGCCCTGGGCGGGCGTGCCTATCTCGGTGAAAGACCTGTTCGATATCAAGGGTCAGGTGACGCGCGCTGGCTCGACCATTCTGGCGGACCGGCCCCCTGCCCTGAGTGATGCCGAAGCCATCGCGCCGCTCAGGGACGCAGGGTTCATCTTCATCGGCCGCACGCAGATGACGGAATTTGCCTATTCGGGTCTCGGGCTCAACCCACATGGGCCCCAGCCCTGGAACACGCTCATTGACGAGGGCAAGGCCATTCCCGGTGGGTCGAGCTCCGGTGGCGCCGTATCGGTTGCAACTGGTGCGGCCCTCGCGGCTATCGGATCAGATACTGGCGGCTCCTGCCGCATTCCTGCCGCCATGAATGCCCTGACAGGCTATAAGCCGAGCGCTGGCCGCATCAGCCGTGCGGGCATGATCCCGCTCTCCCCCAGCTTCGACAGTGTCGGGAGCATAGCCCGGACGGTCAGCGACTGTGCTCTGCTTGATCATCTTATGGCGTGCGGAAACCCCGGACACTGGTCGGCGCCGGAGTCCGTGGAAAGCGGTTTGCGGCTGCTTCTACCGACATCCTTCGTGCGCAACGATGCAGATGCCCAGGTACTCGCGGTGTTCGAGACCGTCATGCGCCATCTAGAGAGCGGAGGGATTGAAATCGTTCGACAGCCGCTCCCATTGCTGCAGGACATCGCTGATCTCAACATCCAGGCCCAGATCGTCGCGGCGGAGTCATTCCATTACTTCCACGATGACCTCATCCACCATCCTGACCAGTTCGACCCTCGCGTCAGTGAACGCATGATGATGGGTGAGCACACGAGCGTGCAGACCCTGCGCCAGCTTTTCATAGAGCGACAGAAGCTGATCGCGCGTTTCAACGCCGAAATGTCAGGCTTCGACGCCATGATCTGCCCGACGACCCCAATCCTTCCTCCGCAGATCGCCGCTTGCATCGACCCTGATTCCTACGGGCGTTTCAATCGTCTCGTCCTGCGCAATCCATCCCTTGCCAATCTGCTCGACGGCTGCTCCATCACCCTTCCCCTGAACTGGAAAGGTCTCCCTGCAGGGATCATGCTGACCGCGTGTAACGGTCAGGACAGCAGGGTACAGCGCGTCGCTCGCCGCTGCGAGGCTCGCCTCAACGCGTCATAGCGCTCGATACGGCCAGGATGTGCATGGTGAGATTTTAGGGTCTTCCTATCAGCAATATGAGATAGCCCTCTCACCATAGCGTTATTTGAGCGCTCTCCGGTCAGGGACTAGCGTCGGCGTCTTTCCATGCCTCCGCACGATACCGGGCCAGGCGCCCGAGGCTGGTTGTCAAATCACGCCGGCGGACCTGCGGGCGGTATGTCGCTCGGGAGTTCGCACAATGACCGCCAATGACGCTTCGGCCCAGTCACTTCTGCCTGAGGCCAGCGCGCGCCATCTTCCGTTTCTGACCATCGCGCTACTCTTTTCCTATATGGCCGTCGCGATGCCCCTTGCGGTCATTCCCCCTTTCGTGACGTCATGGCCGGGCTATGGCAATGCGCTGGCCGGTATCGCCGTGGGATGCGCATTTGTCTCGACCATCCTGACCCGCACGATCGCCGGCGCCTTTGCAGATCAGCGGGGCGGTCGGACTGCGATGCGGCTCGGTCTGTGCCTCTACGTGCTGGCGAGCGCGATCTGTTTTGCCTCGAGCCTGAACTTTCTGACGAGACCGCTCGCCTTCGCCCTGCTCATCATTGGGCGACTGCTTCTGGGCGTTGGCGAGAGCTACACACTGGTCGGGATGCATGGCTGGGGTATCGGGCTGACGGGAGCCAAAGGCGCTGGCAAAGTCCTGACCTGGACCGGTGCCGCTATGTACGGAGCCTTCGCCTTCGGCGGACCGATCGGTCTTGAGCTCTACCACCTAAGCGGCTTCCCGGCGCTGATGGCTCTTTGCACCATCCTGCCCTGCCTCGGCCTTGCCATCGTGCAGCGTATTCCCCCGACACCGGTCCTGACAGGAGAGCGGGATTCCTTCTGGCCGGTGCTGGGCATCATACGACCTTATGGGAGCGTCGTCGCATTACAAGGCGTGGGATTTGCCGTATTGGGGGCCTTCCTCTCTGTCTATTTTCTTCATGAGCATTGGCGTTTCGGTAGCCTCGGACTGACCTGTTTCGGTCTGGCCTTCGTGGCGGGACGGCTTCTGTGCGGGCACCTCCCCGACCGTCTCGGCGGGTTGAGGGTGGCGACGATATCTCTGGCTATCGAGGCGATTGGCCAAGGATGTATCGCCCTGGCGCCCTCACCCTATCTTGCCCTGGCCGGTGCGGTTTTGACCGGGGCAGGTTGCTCGCTTATCTACCCTTCAATGGGCGTCGAGGTGGTCAAGAGGGTATCTGGCCCCATGCGCGCAACGGCACTGGGCGGTTTCGCCGCCTTTCAGGACCTGTCTTATGCGATCAGCGGGCCGGTAGCCGGTATCGTATCGGATTGTCTCGGCTACGGGGCCATTTTCATCATGGGAATGATCTGCGCACTCGCCGGATTGGCCCTCGTATTCAGATTGGCCAACGCTACGAGAACGAGCAACAGCAATCAGACACCGTTCTCGACATGAAATCGCGAGAAATCGAGCCCCGCAAACAAATCATGAGCCGGAGCCTCACGCGGCAGACGCTTTGAACGGGTCTTCGCGGGGGACTCTACCCGCTTGGGCAATGTTTCCGCCTCAGAGAGGGCGGACGGCTCCTCTGGCGCATGCCGCGCCTTGCGCGCGGTGCTCACGCGTGCCACCGGCTCTTCCGCCGGAGAACTGTCAACAGGCACAGGCACAGGCTCAGCAGGTGGCAGAAACGCGATGAATGCGCTGAAATCACCTGTATTGAAACGGGTGGGACGTTCCCCCCGGGCGCGTTGCAACAGCCATCCTTCAAGCACTACCTGCAGATTGCGCTCGGCATCCTCCGCGGCGAGGCCTGATTGCTGTGCAACGAGCTCGGCCAGGAAGGCGATATCATCGGCATTCACAAGATGGGGCGCTGCATCTGTGTTGCGCTTGACAGCCCAGCCAGTCACGTAAGACGCAATATTCTCCGCGAGCATCGAAATCCCCTCCCTGTTTACTGCGCTTTGCTAGCAGAATGACTCTGTTTCGCACAGATAGCAGAACTGACACCTGACTGCCTGAAACAGATTATGTATCCGGCGCCGGGGCCGTCATCTTTCTCATGCCTCATCTGCCTCACCTGTTCGCCCGTCAAACCTGCGCCCTGCATCACGAAAACAATTGTTTCGAACCCGTCGATATGAGACCTGCTCTCATACGCAACACCTACCGCACGACCTATCACGACTGGACCACGCCTTTGCCGCCTCGTTTGCTCAACATGCCCCCCGTGCTGCGGCGCATCGGCCTTCTATCCGAAGTCTCCGGCGTTGGACTTTGCGTGATGCTGGCCGGTTCTTCGGCGCATGCTGCCGTAAAGCCCGACCCTCACGGCGCCGCGCCCAACCACGCCAGATCCGGCAAGGCCGAGCAAATCACAGTCAAGGCCACCGAGCCTGAAAAGCGCGATGCCGAACGCGGCGGTGGTCTCATTCACCCGCAGCACGGCATCAAGGCAGTCAGCACGGTCGATAGCACTTTCATTGCCAGACAGGCCCCGATATCGAGCGCCTATCAGCTTGTCTCCGTGTTGCCAGGCGCCAATGTGGCCTCATCCGACGCAATGGGGCTTTCCCCGCAGACAACCATCTCGGTGCGTGGCTTGAACACGGATTCCATCGGCTATGTGCTTGAGGGCATGCCTCTCAATGATCTCGCCTTCTATTCCGGCTATCCGAGCCAGTTTGCCGATAGTGAGAATTATCGGCAGATCGCTCTGGCCCAGGGTGAGGCGGATCTGGACAGTCCCGTGCTCAACGCTGCGGGCGGATTGATGAGTCTCGATTTTCGCGATCCGGCGCACAAGGCCGGGGGGACGATGTCGGCCTCCTATGGCTCGTACAACACCAACCGCGAATTCATCCGGCTAGATACGGGAATGATCGGGCACACAGGGCTGCGGGGCTTTGTTTCCTATTCCCATACCAGCGCCGAGAACTGGCGTGGCCCCGGCCATGACATGCGCCACCATATCGATTTCAAGCTTGTGCGTGACATCGGAGAGCGTTCCCACGCAGGACTTGTCGGCAGCTTCAACAGCACGATCACCAGTTATTACCCGCAAGTGTCGAAGGACCAGTTCAGGGAATATGGGGTCTCGTCAGGCAATGCGCTGGCATCGCGCTACGACCCGCAGAACCAGGAAGCTGGCCCCTATTATCAACGCCTGTGGCGTGCGCCCGAACGGACGCTCTATATGGGCTCTCCGATCTCGCTTGCGCTCACCAATCACCTTACACTGAAGGCCACACCCTATGCGCAGGGCGCCTATGGCAATGTGCCGGGCGGTTCGACCCTGCCGCTAAGCGGTCTCTATACCGGTACGCAGGCTCTGACTGACACGCTTACCCTCCCCAGCTCTGCTGATGGGTCGGCCATCGTACGTGCCAATTATACCCAGCGCAGCTATCGCTCAGGATTCACATCGGAGCTTGCCTGGAAGCAGGGATGGAACGAGCTTTATGCCGGCTACTGGTTCGATTACGGCGATGATCACGAAATCCAGTCCTTCTCACCCGTGAGCGAGAACGGCGCTTCGGCCAACATCTGGGGCAGCGGTACCGGCAATTTCGTGCGGCTGAGCAACGGGCGCATCTATCTTGCAGGCGACACGCACACCATCAGCATGGCGAATGCGCTCTATGTGGGTGACAGGATGCATTTCCTGTCTGACCGCCTGCTTGTCGACGCCGGGTTCAAGGAGGTTATGGTCAGCCGCGTTGGTACCAATGCCGTCCCCGGACCGCAGTATCGTGTCGCGAGCAATAGCGCAGTGCCGCTCCCCCGTCTGGGTTTGCGCTTCCAGATCACGCCGCAGCATCAGATCTTTTTGAACGCCACGACCAATTTCCGCGCTCCGGCTTTCACTGCGCTGTACAATGTTTATGACACCAGCTCCGGCGACATCAGTACGACTGGCACGCATAATCTGCGCAACGAATATTCGATCTCTGAAGAAATCGGTTATCGCTACACCGGGCCGCTCGTGACTGGGAGCCTGACCTTCTTCAACTACAACTTCACGAACAGGCAGATCCAGACGCAGGTGCTGGTCAACAACACCCCCATCCAGTCCACCATGAATGCCGGTGGTCAGACATCGCGTGGTGTGGATATCGAGCTTGGCCTGAAACCCTGGCATCATTTTGCACCCTATCTCTCAGGCGAGTACCTCCATGCAACGATCGACAACGATATCGCGAGCGGCGGTGACCTGCTGCCCACTTCCGGCAAGACAGCCGTGCGCAGCCCGAAACTCCAGGCTTCAGCCGGTCTGACCTATGATGACGGGCACGTTTTCGGCTTTGCCGCGGTTCAGTACACGGGACGCCAATACGCAACGTTCATGAATGACGAGCGCATAAACGATCATACGACGGGCAATCTCACGGTCGGATATCGTTTCTCGGATCTCTCCCGACTGAAGGCACCGTCTCTGCGGCTCAACTTCATCAACATTACCAATGAGCATTACCTGTCGGGGATTGCCGACCCCACACTCAATGCCCGCGACACGACAGGGCGATATGGATCGACCATCGCAGGATCATCGCCGGATTATTATATCGGCGGCGGGTTCTCAGCCCTGGCCACTGCGACCGCCGGGTTCTGATGACAAAGTCGGGCGCGTCAGAACAGATCGGGCAATTCGGCCTCTGGGGCAAGGAGGCACAGCGCGACTGGCCGCTCATCACCAAGGATGAGGCAAAGCCCGTCCTTGCGGCTTTCGGACTTGAAAGCACGGCGCCGATCTCGTGGCATAGCGCACGGCCCTTTTCTGCGGTTGCGCGTGTCAGCGATCCGGGCGGTCAGATATGGTTCCTCAAGCGCCATCATCATCAACTTCGTGACCGGGGGGCGTTGGCGGAAGAGCACCGTCTGATCTCTCACCTCTCACGGAATGGCTTGCCGGTCGCCTGCCCCCGCGAGTGCACGAGCGAAAGCGCAGGGTCACGCAGCACAATCCTTGTGAGCGGCGAATGGTGCTATGAATGTTTTCCCGCCCTCAACGGGCTGGACCTCTACCGTGACACCATGTCATGGGAGCCCTACCGAAGCCTTGACGAGGCTTTTGAAGCAGGAAGCGCCCTCGCCCGGTTTCATCGGGCCGCACGCAGTTTCAAGGCCCCGTCGCGTTCGACACGCCCACTGGTTTCCGCCCTAACCCCTTTTCTCGGAGAGGCTGATCCCGAGATAGCCTTTAGCGGCTGGGTCAAGGCTCAACCTGCGCTGAGCGAAGCGCTCGACCGGCAAGGCGGATTGTCCCCGTTGATCGCGGCACTCACGCCCGCCATCACGCAGGCCCGGCCGTTTCTCAAAACGGCGGCCTTGCATTGGGGGCATGGCGATTGGCACGGGTCCAACCTCATCTGGGACAGCGAGGCAGGAGGGCAGAGCCTGCCTGACCGCACGATCGTCAGGGCACCGTTCGATTTCGGGATGGCCGATCTTACGACCCGCGCTTTCGATATCGCCGTAGCCCTCGAACGCGGCATGGTTGACTGGATGAACCCGCGCGCCGTGTCGCCAACCAGTAAACGCGACTTCGTGCAGATGGAGCAGTCGGTGGATTATGCCACAAGACCCGATCACACGGCCGCTTTCCTCGCAGGATACGATCGGGAGGAGGCGCTAGACCTGCATGATCGGGAAGAAATTGCCGCCATGCTGCCTCTTGCCCATGTGGCCTTCGCCTGTTCGGAGGTCTGGTATTACGACACGCTGCTGCGCGCTCCTGACACTGCCAAAGTGACGTGGGAGACCTATCTGATCGGTCATCTCGACTGGTTTGCGTCACCACCCGGTCGTGATCTTTGCCAACTTGTCGCCACGCCTCCGGCGAGAGCCTGATGTCTCCTCTCGAGGCCATTGCGGCGCTTTTCACCGTGGCGGGGATCTGGCTGACTGGCCAACGCCGGGTGTCAGGGTGGCCAGTTTCCCTGATTGCGGCTCTGCTTTATCTGGTGGTCTTTGCTCAGGCACGACTTTGGGCAGATTCGGCCTTGCAGCTTGCATTTTGCGCGTTCCTGCTTCGTGGCTGGTACGCATGGTCTCACGCCCCGCGCGAGCAGACGGGCGTGCGTGTGGCATCGCCTCGTCATACGGCGTTGGAACGAGATATTCTAGCTGGCCTGATCGCGAGTGCGGCACTGGGCTATGGTCTGGCTCACTGGACGGACGACCCGGCCCCATTCACTGATGCCGCGCTGAGCGCATTGAGCCTCGTCGCGCAGATCTGGACCGCCCGGCGAATCATGCTGTGCTGGCCACTCTGGGTTGCCATTGATACCGCCTACGTGGCGCTGTTCCTCACACGCAGCCTGTGGGTCAGTGCCGGTCTTTACGCCATACTGGTCGGGCTGGCTGCCAATGCCTGGTATCACTGGCGATCCACGGCCAGAGGGGCCGGACTGGATAAAATATGACACCCGGCTGCATTGTTCTTCCCCTTCTGCCTCCTTGCCTCCAAGCCACCACGCACCGTGGAAACCGAGGCCCGGCTGATAGCGGGCCTAAGCACGTCAAAAACCCAAGCTGCCTCCCCGACTTCGCTTGCATCCGGCCATCAATGGCCCTACCAGCTTGACCCCGATTTCATGATGCGAAAGGCCGCAGCGACGTGCTCAAGAAACGGATCTTCTATCCGCGTGCGCCCCGACAGCTGATAACGCAGTTCCTGCGCTTTGGCGTTATCGGCGCCCTTGGTCTGGTCTGGGACATTCTGATTGTCTACCTGCTTCGCCCCGAACTCGGCCTGACGGCAGCCACATTGCTGTCCTACTTTCTGGTGGCGAGCCTGAACTGGTTGCTCAACCAGCTCTGGACATTTCGCAGCGTCGCCCATCGCGACCACCCCATACTGCAATGGCTGCGTTTTCTGGCAGCCAACAGCTTTGGGTTCCTGCTCAATCGCGGGACGGTCTATGCGCTGTGCTTCACCATTCCATTCTGTTCACAGCATGTCGCCGTGCCTCTGGCGGCGGGGTCCCTCATGGGGCTGATGGCCAATTTCAACCTGTCACGCAAGCTTGTCTTCCGGGCAAAGGTTCCTGAAACGCCCATGGAACTGGCGCAGATGGCGGTCGATCTGAATGTCGACCCTGCCGATCACGATCTGGAATCCTGAACCGACACGCGCAAAACATTTCCTTTGCGGTCTCTTTGCTCTAGTGGAGATGCCATCTTCACGCCGCAATCGGGATTTTCTGCTCGCGCCATGACCACACCGATCCATAACACCACCACAAATGAGCTGCGTAGCGCGTTTCTGAAGTATTTCGGAGACCAGGGCCACAAGATCGTTCCCTCGGCCTCGCTGGTGCCGCAGAACGATCCCACGCTGCTCTTCACCAATGCTGGCATGGTGCCGTTCAAGAACGTGTTCACCGGGCAGGAAACACGCCCCTATACGCGTGCAACGACGGCGCAGAAGGTCGTGCGCGCAGGCGGCAAGCATAACGATCTGGACAATGTGGGCTACACGGCTCGCCATCTGACCTTTTTCGAAATGCTCGGCAATTTCTCCTTTGGTGACTATTTCAAGGCCGAGGCGATCGAATTTGCCTGGAACCTCCTGACCAAGGGCTACGGTCTGCCGAAGGAAAAACTGCTCGCCACGGTCTACGCCGAGGATGAAGAAGCGGCTGGCCTGTGGCGCAAGATCGCGGGCCTTTCTGAAGAGAAGATCATCCGTATCCCGACGGCCGATAATTTCTGGCGCATGGGCGATACGGGTCCCTGCGGTCCGTGCTCGGAAATCTTCTTCGATCATGGCCCCGATGTCTGGGGCGGCCCTCCGGGCTCGCCGGAAGAGGACGGCGATCGCTTCGTCGAGATCTGGAATCTCGTCTTCATGCAGTATCTCGAAGGGCCTCCGGGCACGCGCGCGCCGCTGCCCCGCCCTTCGATCGATACTGGCATGGGGCTTGAGCGCTTTGCGGCCGTGATGCAGGGCAAGCGCGACGTGTACGACACCGATGTGCTGCGCAGTCTGGTCGAAGCCACGGCAAACGCGCTCAGCACCGATCCTGATGGGTCGCTGCGCGCAAGCCATCGTGTCGTGGCCGACCATCTGCGTTCGACGGCCTTCCTGATTGCCGATGGCGTGATGCCGTCCAAGGATGGTCGTGGCTATGTGCTGCGTCGCATCATGCGTCGCGCCATGCGCCATTTGCAGCGTCTGGGCGCGACCGAGCCGGTTTTCTATCGTCTGCTCCCTGCCCTGATCCGTCAGATGGGATCGGCCTATCCCGAACTCGTGCAGCATCAATCCCTGATTGCTGAGACCATGAAGGGCGAGGAAGAGCGCTTCACCGCCCTGCTGGAACGCGGCATGTCGCTGCTTGAGGATGAAACCGCCCGTGTGGCCGAGGGCGGCGCCCTCCCCGGGGACGTGGCCTTCAAGCTTTACGACACATTCGGCTTCCCGCTCGACCTCACGCAGGATGCGCTGCGCGAACAGGGTCGCACTGTCGATGTGGCCGGTTTCGAGGCCGCCATGGCAGAACAGCGCGCCCGTGCCCGTGCGGCTTGGGTGGGCTCAGGCGATGCCGCTGCAGAAACCATCTGGTTCGATGCCCGCGAGCGCTTTGGCGCCTCGGAATTCCTCGGCTACTCGTCGGAAAAAGCCGATGCCGAGGTCGTACTGGTTGCCAAGGCCGGAATCGAGAGCGAAAGCGCCTCGGCCGGTGATGAGGTCGCCATCCTGCTGAACCAGACCCCCTTCTACGGCGAGAGTGGCGGCCAGGTAGGCGATCACGGCGTGCTGGTTGGCGAGAACCTGCGCATCGAGATAACCGACACCCAGAAGCGCAATGGCGATCTGCTCGTGCATTATGGCCGTGTGATCGAGGGCGTCGTGCGCCCGGGAACATCGGTCACAGCCGAGATCGATCATACCCGCCGACAGGCTGTGCGTGGTCATCACTCCGCCACTCACCTGCTTCACGAGGCGCTGCGCCGCCAGCTTGGCGACCATGTGGCCCAGAAAGGCAGTCTGAATGCGCCGGAGCGCCTGCGCTTCGACGTCTCGCAGCCTCGTCCCATCACGGCGGAAGAGCTGGCACTCGTCGAGCGTGAGGTAAATGCCCGCATTCGTGAAAACAGTGCTGTCGAAACGCGCATCATGACCCCCGAAACCGCGGTCGCTGAAGGCGCCATGGCATTATTCGGCGAGAAATACGGCGATGAGGTCCGCGTGGTCTCGATGGGGCTGGGTGATGAGACGCGCGGAGCCTATTCCATCGAGCTTTGTGGTGGCACCCATGTGGGTCGCACGGGCGAAATTGGGCCGTTCCGCATTGTCTCGGAAAGCGGTGTTTCGGCTGGCGTGCGCCGCATTGAGGCCGTCTGCGGTGTTGCTGCCGACCGTCTGGCCATCGAGGCGGATGAGCGTCTGCGCCGTATGGCCGATCTTCTGAAGGCCACAATTGCCGAGGCCCCGGATCGCCTCGCCGCGCTGGTCGAGGAGCGTCGGGCGCTGGAACGTCAGGTTTCGGAGCTCCAGAAGCGTCTGGCAACGGGTCAGGCCGATTCGGCCAGCGAGTCCATCAATGGCGTGACCTTCGTGCCGCGTGATCTGGGTGACGTGGCACCACGTGAGCTCAAGAACATGGCCGAGGCCATCACCAAGCAGATCGGGAGCGGTGTTGTTGCCCTGATCTCCACGGCTGAAGGCAAAGGCAGTGTTGTCGTCGCTGTCACGAAAGACCTGAATGATCGTTTCAACGCGGTTGATCTGGTCCGTCTGGCTTCAGCCGAGATGGGTGGCAAGGGCGGCGGCGGTCGACCGGATATGGCGCAGGCAGGTGGTCCGCAGCCCAACAGCGACGCCGTGTTCGATTCACTCAGAAACACGCTTTCAGCCTGAACGTTCATGACAAAGGGTGAACCATGCCGTTCAGGCATGGACACCTAATCAAAACCACGGCATCCGAGTCATCTGAGTTCCAGGTGTGGCGCAAAACTCACAGCAAGCCACACCCCTTTTTCAGATGAGGTCACGATGAAAAGTGAAATCGAAAACAGCCTGGTTGCCCTTCTCAAGGGCGTACAGCATTTCGACGAAGAGGTTTATGAAGAGCATCGCGAGCTCTTTGAAAGCCTTGCCGATGGCCAGTCGCCTTCCACCCTGTTCATCACCTGCTCCGACAGCCGCATCAATCCGAGCATGATCACCCAGACATCGCCGGGCGATCTCTTCATTGTGCGCAATGTCGGCAATATCGTTCCTCCGCATGGCGAAATGCTCGGTGCCGTCTCGTCGGCTATCGAGTACGCCGTGCTCGTCCTCAAGGTGAAGCACATTGTTGTGTGCGGTCACTCCAATTGCGGTGCGATGGGCGCCCTGTGCGACCTGAACAACCCGAAATTCGATGCCATGCCCACAGTGCAGCGCTGGCTGCGTAACGCCGAGGCGGCCCGCGCCGCGCTTGGCCCCCTCAAGGCCGAAGACGCCGGGCCCGAGACGGTCAAGGAGTTGGCACAGCAGAACGTTCTGCTTCAACTTGCCCATCTGCGTACCCATCCAGCCGTGGTGGGTGCCCTTGCCGCTGGCGAGATCGCATTGCAGGGCTGGTTCTACGATATCGGGTCGGGGCAGGTCGTGGTAATTGACGAGCAGACCCGTCAGGAGCGGACCGTCCGTGACGTTCTGGGCGATCTTGGCGTCAAGGTCTGATTACGCCCGACTTTGCTTTCTGGCTGTCTGGACCTTTATCCGGACAGCCAGTGCGGCGCCCGGTATACCAGTCAAGCTCGGCACCTGGAATCTTGACTGGCTAACCCTTCTTCCAGCGTCGAGCCCCCTTCTACCAGACGATGCCCCCCAACGTACGGCGCAAGACTGGCAAGCCCTGCGCGATTATGCCAGCCGTCTGGACACCGATATTCTTGCCGTGCAGGAAGTCAGTGACGAAGCCGCACTTCGGCGGCTCTTTCCTTCCCCCGGCTATACGATCGCACTGACACATGCGCCGATTGCCCAGAATCTCGGCCTTGTCCTGCGTGCGCCATGGAAAGTCGTCATTAGCACCGAACTGCGCGACTTCGACCGCTCCTCAATCCACGGTGGCCACGCCCTGCGTCCCGGTCTCGACGCACGTATTTTTGATGGGCGCACGAGCCTGCGACTGTTGATCGTTCATTTGAAATCTGGGTGTTGGGACCGTCTATGGACGGAGGCCGCCCATGCCTGCCCGATCCTGCGCGAACAGGTGGGGTTCATCGCCAACTGGGTGGAAGAACGTGAAGACGAGGGCGAACCCTATATCGTCCTCGGTGACTTCAATCGGCGTCTGACCCCTACCGACCCGTATTATCGCCAGATGGTCTCTCCTCATGACCCGCTTCTTGTCACGGCGGGAATGGCAAGCCCTTGTGAGGGGGGGACCTACTTTATCGATCACATCATATTGGGCGGGGCCGCCCGCTCATGGCTACTCCCCGGCAGTCTGAGCGTCATGACCTTTCGCGATACGCTCCCCCTTACCCTCTCCGACCATTGTCCGGTTTCGGTCAGACTGACCTTGCCGAACACGCCTCCACCGGAAAAGTAACAAGGTTACTCGGCAAAACGGAATGTAGCCGGCAGGAGCGCATTGATTTCGCAGGCGGCATCCGCGAAACATCCGGTACCTGAAAGCGTGAATGGTCGACTAGGATTGCCATATGCCCTGGCGTTCAGCACAGTGCCAGTCGAGGTATAGATCTCGATCACACTTCCATCGACGTAAATATCCAGCCCTGCATGAGACGACTTCTCGAGAGGCGCACGATCCTCGTTGCAGGAAAGTTCGCCCGGCGCAGCTACCGGATCGTAATCGAGATGCAGATAGCGATCCGTGTGGGCAAACACGATGCTCCCACTGCTCAGGGCAGGAAACTGCACCCGTATCCTGACCTGAGGTCCATCGACGCTAACCGCCCGGGTCAGCGTACCGTTGAACATTTCTTCGCCAATCAGGGTCTCCATTGACGGATGGATTCTGGAAGAGACCCTGCCCTGCTTGTCTGCAGTCAACACACGGGGGTAGGACATGACGCCACTCCAGCCACGTGCCGCAGCTTCGCCAGCCTGCCAGGGCTTTTCAGGCAACCATCCAAACACTGTGCGACGACCATGCGCATCACTGAAACTGCGCGCGGCGTAAAACCCGCCATAGCCGAGCACATCCTGTCTGGCTGGCGTGAAATGCCCGTGCTCATACTGCCCCGTAACGATGTGCACGACTGAATTGATAGAAAAAATGAGGGCGTGGCACGAACCGAGGTCGAAGAAATCCGGGCATTCCAGCACATCATCGCCACCGTGCAGGTCAGAAGGCCCATAGAAAACGCGGATGAACGTCCATTTTGCCAGGTCCACGCTCTCATAACGGAAAACAACCCCGCCCACACCTTCGATCTTGCTGCCGACCAGCATGACCCAGGTCTGCCCCTCACGCCAAAGCTTGGGATCGCGAAAGCCGCCGATATTGAGATGATCCGGCCCACTGGCCAGAAGAGGTTCGCGATGCTGACGCCAATGGGTCATCGCACGATCTGAAACAGCCATGCACTGGATCTGGGGAGGCATACGGTTGAAACGAAAGCCGGTGTAGATCGCGACAGCGCGATCCCCATCAAGCACAACATCGCCTGTAAACACGCCATCACGATCAGGCCCGTCGCGCTGGGGAGAGAGCGCGACGGGCTGATAGGTCCAGTTGACCAGATCAGGGCTTGTGGCGTGGCCCCAGTGCATATTGTCCCAGATGGCCGCCTCCGGGTTCCACTGGTAGAACAGACGATACACACCATCGGCAAAGATCGGGCCGCAGGGATCGTTCATCCAGCCTCTCTGCGCCGTGAAGTGGCTGATCGGACGGAAGGGATCGGTGGCGATCATGTGGTCAGGCGGAAAACGCTGGGCAGCGAAAGCCCGGCCGAGGCCACCGCCAGCGATCAGAAGCACCATACCCCCCATGAAAAAGCGGCGACCAGGTCCTGCGACATCACAATCGGGAATAGAGTTGGCAGTAACGACGTGCCCCGAAGGCACGATTTGTTTTCCATTATCGCTCAACCTGCTATTCCTCGATAAACTCTATGTTGATCACTGACTAATATTTGCACAAACACCGGACCAAAATGCGATGACCAGCCTCCATGCGCAAGCAAACACACCTCGCAAGCTTAGCAGCTCGCTGACACGCGCCCTGGCTGCGAGCCTTTTGATTGCTTACTCCGCACTCAACGGCATGGCACACGCAACGCCGTCTACCGTACCCAACGCAGCTGAACTCCACCGGCTCCCGATCAAGGCAGAACTCACGAAAAAAACGACGTCGTTTCAGATCAAGAACCTTTATGCGTTCAGGCTACCCGATAATCTTCCACCGGACGTTAACTTCAGGGGGTTGGTTGGCACGATCTCGACAACCAGCGCCGCAAACCCTGCCTTGCATGGTGCCGTCAACTCGGAAACCCTGTTCGGCCTCGCCTATACCACCCAGGGCAATTGCCCTGTGTCCGGCCAGACGATCGGAAGCTATGCCGAAATCTATGCCCGGTTCCCGAGCCAGGGTCTTGCAGGGCTGATTCTCAAACAGGCGCGTCCGGGTACAGAGACTTTCCCTGTCGCCCTGCTTCTGCCAGAGAGGCTACCCATGCATATCAGGCCCGGCGGCTGTATCTTCCTCAGTTTCGACGGCACCGATTTTGCCAATCTGCCCTATACGATGCGCACCGACCTGCAACTCCTCTATGATACGGGCGCACCACGCTGGACGCAGCAAACCTATAGCGGTCTCGACTCAGAATTCATCGTGACTCCCAGCACCGCACGTGGCCCGGTGCTCAATGCCTATGCAGTACTCCCCGTCTCCAGACAGGGACCGATCCATCCAGGCAAGGTCATCAGCCTCTACGGGAACGTCTCCGCCACTGCCCCTGCAGAATTTGCCAAAATTCCGGCGGGTCAAGGCATCTGGAGCGTGCGCGATATTGTCGTTATCTACAAGCATAATAGTTGCCAGCGTGCCTTCCCCGGTCATTCACCCAACAAGTTCATGTGGAATGATCGCAGCGGTAACGGTCATGCCCCCAACCCCAGCATGGCCCTCGGCCCCGATGCTGTTAAGCTGCTCGAGGTGGTCCTGACGGGTAATGGCCTTGACTCAGTCATGAAGCAAGCCAATGCCATCGACACAGTCCCCGCCGAGGTCGAAGAAGGCGACTGCGTGGCCATTGCGATATTACCGAATGCCGTCAATCCCGCCATCAACGGTGCCGTCAACGTCGAAACCCAGATCAAGGTTGTCTCGACACCCTGAAACCAGTCCACAGGGCCAAGATCGGACCGATATCCGGACATAGCAGTTCAGGCACTCGCAACAAGAAGTATGAAAATGCTCACAAAACGCAGCAGAACTGATCCCACGATATTTCGTGGTTTTTGTTGATATCTATGTGTCAATCAGGTGAAAACAGCCTGCTAAGCACCTGTTTCATCATAAGTAATGTTCGCCAACTTGCGTCGTCGGTCGAGCAGGTGCTTTAATCGCGTCGACAAAAGAGACTTTCCCTTCCTTTTCCCGAGGGGTGTAGAGCTTTCGTGTGATCATCAGGGAAAAAGGTTCTGCTTAATGAACGGTATATCTGAAATCGCCGCCATAACCGCGAGTTCACAGGCCTCGCATCATGGTGAGGGTGGCTTCCAGTCCGGGAGACAATGGTTCCCCTGGTATCAGATCGACCTTGCAAAGCAGATGCGCATCGAAGGCCTTGCCCTGAAAGGTTTGCAGGGTGACGAACGTCAGCCGCCCCTGTTCTCCGTGCTGGTTTCGGACGATGGGCTGCGCTGGCTGCCGTTGTGGACGCAGGCACTCCATGAACCGGACAATGCCCGTGACTTCGACATCCGATTTTCCCGGGTGTTCGCTGCACAACATGTCAGGATCCGGGCAGACGCCTACGGACAACTCTCCTTTAACAGCCTGAATCTGATGGCCGCCTCGACGACGGGAGATGAACTGTCTCTTGGCGACACGTTCTCCATGATCGAACGGCAGGCCGCCGATACGCGGGTCGTTTTCTCTACCTTGTTCAATGAGTCAGATGCCTTTCTGGGGCGCTATATCGATAATTTTCTCGCGTTCACGCCTGAAAATGTCTGTCTGGCGCTGAATTTCCCGACTGGCAGAGAGATTCCAGCAAGTCTCGCTCGCATAAGTCCGCGTGTGCATATCTTCAACGGACAGACGAAGCGTGAAAAATGGGGCCACACGCTCATGATCGGCCACATCGAGGCTTATGAAGAGGCGCGATCGGTCTTTCCGGATTTCCGCTACTTCGCAACAATGGCCTCAAATGGCTTGCTGGTACGCCATTTCGATGTTGCCGCAGCTATCATGCAATTGCCGCTCGCATCGCCCGTTCCCGTCGCCTGCGAACGCGCCTATGAACTGGACCAGGACGTTGATCCCATAAACCCTACTTATCATGGAACATGGATGTGGCATCATCTGAGAAACAGCGAAGGCCTGGGACAGTATCTCAAAAACCAGATCAACCTTGACCGTATCTCAGTGACTCAAATCGAGGGGCTTTTCGCACGGCGCGAAGACTGGGAATTGGTCCAGGAGCGTCGGAGTCTCATCACCGAACTCGAGAAATTCTCGTCGTTCGAGAATTTCATGGCACTCGAGGAACTGCTTCCCACGTCGATTTTCAATCAGTTCGGCAGCGGTGAATATACGCACATCTGTCGCGTCCTCTGGTCAGGCACCAGGGAAACAACAGTAGATGATCTGATCGACGTGGTGCCTCGCCTTCCGGCTCACATTGCCGCCATGAAATGGTTTGATCGCGCGCCAATCGCGCAGTCAACAATGGCAGTCACGACTGACTGGGGCCGCGCCCTGCTCTACCGAGCCCATGACGAACATCCGTCCTTGGCGCGGTTTCAGGAGACGACGCTCATATCGACGCTCCTTGCGCGCGTCAGCCAAGCTGAGCGCTTCGGTCCCCTGACCGACAAATGGTGGAACAGCGAAGCCAGAGGTCGACGCGGGTTCAGGTGGTCGATGCGCGACATCAGATGTGAGCGACAACAGATCTTTCCTGAAATTCCCGAGCTTTGTCCCTCACGTGTGGCTCCCGCAATCCTGTTCATGGAGGCGACAAGTCAGCTCGTTTCGATCTCCATAGCCATGCATGAAACAGGTGACGGTGAAACCACACTTCGTCTGTCATGCAGCGCTGTCTCGCAAGACGGCGCGCCGGTGTCAGGGATCCATTTGCAGGGGTATCTCTATCTCACCGGTATGCAGGGAAGCTCGGTCTTCCGAATGACCATGCGCCAGGATCGATGCGTGCCGCCTGATATCTTGTCGCGAACGGTGTTTTATGACGAATTCGGCTATACTGTTGATTACGCCGATCGACTTGAGCGCACTCACGATACTGAGCGCCATTACTTCGTTCGGGAGGCCCGCGGAGAAGGATTGCAGGTCTGGATAGGGTTGCCTGTGTTCTGCAATGCCACCGCCGAAGTGTCTCTGGCGGTCGGCCCCGATTTCGAAACCGGTCGTCAAGAGCTGAGCTAAGAAAAACAACCATGGCTGAAATGATTGATCTCGCGCTCGGCAAGCCTGCCACACAAAGCTCGAAACATCCGGACTTCGTACTTCCGCTCGAGCAGATCGCAAGTGAGGGCGTGTCGCCCCATGACGAAAACTCCAGCTTTCAGACTGCCGCCGAGTGGTTTCCCTGGTGGCAAGTCGACCTGGAGCGTCCATGCCTGATCGATAGCGTCCTGCTGGTCAACACCGATTACTGGCCAGTCCGAAACCGCATGTTCACCATTCTGGTTTCGTTAGACGGAACATCGTGGGAAGAGGTCTTTTCCAAGACGGACCACACCATTTTTGGCAGCACGGTCAACGACGCTTACCGGGTGGTTTTTCCGAGCGTTATCTATACCCGCTTCGTCAGGGTAAGGCTCGACAACTGGGATCATTTGCACCTGAAAAGTGTTCAGGTATTTGGCCGCGAGGCAGATCCGCAAGACAGACCCGCGACCATCGGAACCCCTACTGATTCCCCCCCTGCAAAGGTTGTCTTCGCAACCAATTACAACGAGGAAGATGAATTCCTTGCTGTTTATCTGGAAAATTTTCTCAATTTCACCGATGAAAACTGTTTTCTCGTTGTCAATTTTCCCGCGAAACGCAGCATCCCACCCCATCCCCTCCTCGCTCATCATCGCATCCACGTTTTCAACGGACGCGTTGAGCGCAAGAAATGGGGGGGCACTCTCCTGCTTGGCCATATGGAATCTTATGGCGAGGCTCTCCATGTTTTCAGCGATCTGACCCATTTCTGTACCTGCGCATCAAACGGATTGTTCATAAGACAATTCGATGTCTCACAGGCCATTCGGCACCTCGGTTCGGGAAGCCTCGCCCCTGTCGGCATGACAAGACACTACCTCATAGATGTCCCGCTGGAGGAGGTCCCGCGCGGCGAAGCATGGGTGTGGGACAACCTTCAGGAGGCTGAGCCCTTTCGGCGCTATCTGATCGATGAGGCGGATATTCCCCTCATGTCCATCAACCAGATCGAGGGACTATTCGCTGATCGTGACGAATGGAATACGCTTTATCAGCGCATTGCAGTGCTGCGACGGTGTGACGGTTACTTCGCTAATCCGACCCAGAAGACACTTGCGCTGGAGGAGTTTCTGCCTGTCACGTTTTTCAGACGTTTCGGCAAGGGGCAGTTCACAAACATCTGCCATATGCTTTGGGAGCCGATAAGGGAGCTTACATTTCCCGATCTGCTGGAATTCGCGCAGAAGCTTCCGGCCCATATGTGTCAGGTCAAATGGTTCAGCCGCAACCCTGATGCCATTCCAACAGCCGCATTATCTCACACATGGAGCCGCAAGCTGCTGTCGGACCTGACAGGGAAACTCTCATCCGGTCAGCAACATCAACGCATGCTCAACCGCGCTCTGTGCGCGCATTACAATAGTGCCTTGCGCGCTTTGGAAACCTATACCCCGCTGACCAGGGGCTGGCGCAGCGATGCTCGCTGGGGCCGGGTTCAGTGGATCGGATCGGAAACGATCGATGATGCAACGAACGGCGTGATTAACGGGGAGGCATTTTTCTCTGGTCTCCCCTCCACAACGCATGCAAGGGGGGCCGCCTGGATCCGCGCCACGCGACCCGCCGACGGGGAAAACCACGTTCATGCAGTAATCGCTGAGGACGGCGCCAGAACGACGCTGTCGTTGGACACGGTTCCGGCTCACGCAAACCCGGGTGAGCACGCCTGGAGTGAGGCTTGGGGCGTTCTCTTCCTGTCTCCGCTGCAAGGTGGACGCGCAGAAATATTCCGCGTGAGCCTCTCCAGACCCTTTGAATTTGCGCATGAGCAATTGCTCATGAATGTTCGACGTTCAAACGGCATAGGCGACGAGGCATGGCTTCCTGTCCTTCAGGAAGACGAAGGCGACAAACGTCACTTCTATTTCCTGCGCCCTGACACCCATATTGGGGAGATATGGCTCGGCATCCCGATGTTTCATAAGACATCCATCCAGCTGGAGCTCAGTTTCGGTATCGTTCCTGTCTGAAAATGGCTCGTTTTCCCCTGTCGTCAGACCACCGGGAAAACGCGCGCAAGGACGGGCCGGATTGGCGGGGGTACCCTCATACGGAGCGAAAGTGTGCGGTGGCAAAGAGCCAGAACGTGACCCCGCCCTGATGCGTGAGGCCATTGCCACCCTTGCCGTGACCACGGCTTTCAACTGGCTTATGCTGCCGCCGGATCATGCCGCAGGAGTCTCGTATGCGCTATCGCAGTCTCGGCCGATCGGGCCTCGTGGTTTCCACCCTTGGCCTTGGTTGTAACAACCTTGGCGGACGCGTAGACCAGAAGCAGTCAAGTACGCTGGTTCACGCAGCGCTCGATCAGGGTGTGACGCTGTTTGATGTGGCCGATGTCTATGGCCGTCGCGATGCCTATGCAGGCGCGTCCGAAGAGGCTCTGGGCAAGGCCCTGACCGACAAGCGATCCCAGGCCGTCATCGCCACAAAATTCGGCATGAAAATGTGCGCGGGCGATGATCCGTCCGCCCGGCACTCCGGGGCATCGCGGCGCTATATTCTTGAGGCCGTTGAAGCCAGCCTGAAACGCCTTGGAACCGACTGGATCGATCTTTACCAACTTCATTGTCCTGATCCACGCACCCCACTCGAGGAGACGCTTCACACACTCGACGGCCTCGTGACGGCGGGCAAGATACGCTATGCTGGCCTTTCCAACCTACCGGCGTGGCAGGTAGCCGATGCCTGTCATATCGCAAGGCGGGATAATTTGGCCGGTATCATCAGCTGTCAGGACGAGCTGTCGCTTCTGACCAGATCGGCCGGGAAAGAGCTCCTCCCTGCCCTGACGCATTTCGGGCTGGGCCTGCTCCCCTACTTTCCCCTGGCCTCAGGCATGCTGACCGGAAAATATCGCAGGGACGCACCGCCACCCGAAGGATCACGTCTGGCAGCTTGGACCTATCTCCAGGAGCGCTATCGTGATCCTGCCACATGGTCCCTTATCGAGGCACTGGCAGAGCTGGCAGCACGTTACGAACGTCCCATGGCGGATCTCGCTTTCGGCTGGCTGCTGCACAAGCCACAGATCGGCAGCGTGATTGCAGGCGCCACATCAACGGCGCAACTCGAAGCCAACATAGTGTCCTGCGCAGCCCCTCTGGACGAACCGTTGCTCGAAGCCCTCGAAAATCTGCTCGAAGAACAGGGAACACCCTCATGACCAGCGCCAGACACCCGGTAGACGCTCCGTGGAGCGTCACCGCGCTCTTACCGGACATTCAGGTAACCTGCCACAAGGCTCCGACTCTGGTCGATCCCGAGCTTGAGATGGGCATCGAGACAGTGTGGCAAGAGGCGTTGAAGAAACACCCTAGGCTCTACAATGGCCGCGTATTTTGCCTCTCGCAGCTGCAGCACGACCGGTTGGACGGGTTCTGGTGCGAATATCGCTGGGTGCTGGCCCAGATGCGCGCGGCCGAGCTGGCCGACCGGCTCCAGCTGAGATCGCTGGCCGTCACCGGGCTTCTTGTCTGCCGCGACGGCATCGTTCTGGGTCGACGTAACCCAAACTCGCTTTATCTGCCCGGTTTCTGGCAAGGTGTGCCCGCCGGCAGCGTCGAGGCCCGCAGCGATAAGGATCCGATCGACCTTCGCGCCCAGCTCCTCGCCGAGCTTGAGGAAGAAATCGGCCTGACCGACGCGGTCACTCTGACCGGTCCGTTACTAGCCTGCGAACATGACACCACCCATATCGTCGATCTCGGCTTTCGCATCGATACCGACCTCCCCTTCGAGGCCATTCGCGAGGCCTGGCAGAAAAAGGCCAATGACGAATACGACCAGCTTGAATGTCATGCGCTGGATCGCATCGATCTGATCAGCCCGCAGGTATTGCCGACAACCCGCGCCATGCTGGAGCGCCTTGCCCAATGAGCACCTATCGCCCCCTCACAGCGTCAAGCCTTATCGATTATCTCGCGACACACCCTGCCCTTGCCACCCGCCTTGGTGGTGGGGCCGCAAGCTGGACCGCCCGCGAGGTCAGTGACGGCAATCTCAACACGGTGTTCATCGTATCAGGGCCGGCTGGCAGCATGTGCTGCAAGCAGTCCCTGCCCTATGTGCGCGTCGATCCCGCCTGGGCCATGCCACTTGAACGAAATCTGTTCGAGGCGCGCTGGATGCAGAGCGTCACGGATGCGGTGGGTCGTCAGATACCGGCGCTCTATCATCTCGATGAAGGACTCTTCCTGATCGTGATGGAAAACCTCGCGACACATCACGTCCTGCGTACCGCCCTGATTGCCGGTACCGCACCGGCCGGTTTTGCCGCCCGTATTGGCGAATTTGTCGGCCGTACCGGCTTTGCCACGTCATGGCGTGCCCTGCCCTTCAAGGACGTGCATGCCTTGCGCGACGTGTTCTCCCGCAATCTGGCCCTGACGCGCATCACGGTCGATCTGGTGCTGACAGACCCCTACCAGAATGACTGCGCACGCAATCGCTGGCTCAGCCCGGAGCTCGACGACGCTGTCGCCTCCATGCAAGGCGACGCCATCCTACATGCAGCGGTCGAGCGCCTGCAGGAGCGCTTCCTCTCGACGGGGCAAGCCTTGCTTCATGGTGATCTGCATACCGGGTCCGTCATGATCAATGGCGACGATGTCCGTGTGATCGATGGCGAGTTTTCACTCTATGGCCCGATTGGCTTCGATATCGGTATGTTCATCGCGAATCTGGTGATGAATGCCTACGCGCAACCCGAGCATGATGAGTGGATGCGCGACGAGATCGCTCTGCTGTGGTCCGGATTCAAACGCGCCTATCTGGAGGCATGGAAGGCACCGGGAGCGAAAGGTGATCTTGGCGCATTGACACGAAACCAGCCTGCAAGCGCGGAATATGCGCGGTTTTTCCAACAGGTCATGCATGATGCGGCTGGTTTTGCCGGTCTTGAGATGATCCGGCGCACCATAGGCTTCGCCCAGATCGATGATTATGACTCAGCGCCGGATCGTCAGAGCCAGGTCGAGGCCAGGCGACGCGCCCTGACGACTGGCCGAGGTCTGATCCAGCGCGCAGGGCAAATCGGAACAATCGAGATGTTTCTCGATCATATCTAACCGCCAGATCGTATGGTGGGCCAGATCAGGGCCCACCATACGATCTGAAGGGTCTCGATCAGGCCTTGCGATAGGCGCGGTCGAACCAGACAAGACCCGAGACCTCTTCGCGTGCAAACTCGGCGCAGAGGGGCTCGACGAAGAAGACGCTATGCGTACCTATTTCCTGTGTCAGGCTGATGCGGCACTCCAATGTGACCAACGCCCCTTCAAGAAGCGGCATGCCGAGCTCGCCTTTGCGCCACGCGCCACTGGCGAAGCGGGTCTCCATGTCATAGCGCGAGCTACCAAACAGGGTTGAGAGCGCTTCCTGCTCGTGCGCCAGGATATTGATGGCCAGCATGTTGTGACGCACCAGATGCGCATGAGTCGACGCCGATCGATTGACGCATACGAGCAGCGTCGCCGGGTCATCGGACACGCTGCATACCGCAGAAGCCGTAAAGCCGTGACGGCCATTCTCGCCATCCGTCGTGATGATGGTCACGGCACTGGCCAGTCGCGCCATCGCATCGCGGAAGATTTCTTTAGACAGAGGGGCACGATCCGGCATCGTTCTGGCTCCTGGAATGTTTGTGTGAACCCGTATGCGGCAATTTCACGTGGCTGCAAGGGGGCAGAGCAGATTTCCACGGCCGGGACACGGTTTGATGCCTTGCTCCCGAAGTGGTTCTCTGAGATATAATTACACGATCAGCGTGGATAGTTTATAAACCACGCCAGTATCAGTTCAAGCAAGGCGGAATGGTGGATGAAACGGGCGATACGCATAGGCGCCGGAGAAGCTCTGGTGCTGACAGCCAACAGATTGCTGGATGGCCACATCGTATGGCGTGATGCCAGCGGCGCCTGGCAGCGTTCCATCGCCCACGCCGCCATTCTTGCCCCCGAGAACTACGAATCGGCGCTCGAAAACGCCATACAATCGGCACAGAACGATGGTGTCGTCGGTGTCTACGAAGTCGTCGTGCGCCCGGCGAAGGTCGCTGAGCCGGTGAGCGTGCGCGAGCGTATCCGGGCCTTTGGCCCTACGGTTCACCCCCAGTTTGCCACGGAGTTGGACGCATGAACGCGCCTGTCGGTCTCTACCAGTATCAAACGGCTGATCGTGAGTTTCTCGCCTCCCGCATCGCGGAATTCGAAGGGCAGGTGCAACGACGCCTGAGCGGTGAGCTGAGCGAGGACGAGTTCAAGCCGCTTCGTCTCATGAACGGGCTCTATCTTCAGCTTCATGCCTATATGCTGCGTGTCGCCATCCCCTATGGCGTGCTGGACTCCCGCCAGATGCGCAAGCTGGCCCATATCGGCCGTCATTACGACCGCGATTATGGCCACTTCACCACGCGACAGAACATTCAGTTCAACTGGATCAAGCTGGAGAACACGCCGGAGATCCTGCGTCAGCTTGCCGATGTCGACATGCATGCCATCCAGACCAGCGGCAACTGCATACGCAACGTCACCTGTGACCAGTTTGCCGGCGCTGCCGCCGACGAACTGATGGATCCTCGTGTCCATGCAGAGATCCTGCGCCAGTGGTCCACGCTGCATCCCGAATTCACGTTCCTTCCGCGCAAGTTCAAGATCGCGATTTCCGGAAGCCCTCAGGACCGGGTTGCGGCACGCTTCCACGATATCGGCATACTGGCCCGCCCCGGCGAGAATGGCCCCCTCTTTCGCATCTTCGTCGGTGGTGGTCTGGGGCGTACCCCGCTGGTTGGGCATGAACTGTTCGATGCCGTGCCTGAAGCGGATCTGTTGATGACCCTCGAAGCCATATTGCGCGTCTATAATGCCTATGGCCGGCGCGATAACATCTACAAGGCCCGTATCAAGATACTCGTGCAGGCGCTGGGTGTGGATGGCTATCGCGATGCCGTCAGGCAGGAACTGGCCCGCATGGACCCCACCCATTATCGCCTTGCCCCGGAAATTGTGGCGGCCATACGGGCGCGTTTTGCCGCCCCCGATCTGACGGTCGCACCAGGTGGAGAGGAAACACTCAGGCAGGATCGTGCCAACCACCCGGATTTCGATCGCTGGGTGCGCAGCAATACCATGCCCCATTTCGCCCCCGGGCGGATTGCCGTGACGGTTTCCATCAAACCGGCTGGCGGTATTCCGGGCGACGCCACCTCGGACCAGATGGACCGTCTTGCCGATCTCGCGGACCAGTTCTCTTTCGGCGAGCTGCGCATCACCCATCTGCAGAATGTCGTGCTGGCCCATGTGGCGCAGGATCGTCTGCTCTCCCTGTGGCAGGCGCTCTGCGAGATCGGTCTAGGCGATGCCAATAACGAACTGATTGGCGATATCGTGGCCTGCCCCGGCCTTGATTACTGCGCACTGGCCAATGCGCGCTCGATACCGATCGCACAGAAGCTCAGCGCCCGTTTCGCCGATAACGCCCTGCAGGAAGAAATCGGCAAGCTACGCATCAACATCTCGGGCTGTATCAATGCCTGCGGCCATCACCATGTCGGGCATATCGGCCTGCTTGGGGTGGATAAACGCGGTGAGGAATTCTTCCAGATCACCCTTGGCGGGCGCGATGACGACAAGTCGCGCACGGGCGATATTCTTGGCGCGGCCCTGCCGGAGGACGATATGGTGGATGCCATAGCGCGTATCGTCGATCGCTATCTCAGCGTTCGGGAAAAGGGCGAGCAGTTCCTCGACACTCTGACCCGTCTTGGTGACGCCCCCTTCAAGGAAGCGGCTTATGAAACTGTTTGAACTGGCCCCTGCGCGCCATCCGGCCCCCAGAACGCTCGATATCATCCCGGTGGCGGAGATGACCGAAGCCACGCGGGCCATCCGACTCTCACCGGAATTCGACGTCGAAACGCTTGGAACCGCCATTGATCATCTTGATCTGATCGTCATCACTTTTCCCATTTTCAGGGACGGACGCGGTTTCACGCAGGCGCGCGCCCTGCGCGAGTATTTCGGTTTTGCGGGCGAGATCCGTGCAGAGGGTCATCTGATTCCTGATCAGGCCCAGTTCCTGCGCAGTTGCGGCGTGGACAATGTGCAGCTTGCCGATGACGCCGACACGACACCTTGGCTACGGGCGCTCTCGCTCTTTCCCGTGACCTATCAGACCCGCCTCGGCCTGCGCTGAACACGCTGCTGCGTCGGGGGAGGATCGCTCCCCGGCGCGCTTTGAGAGACTCGTTCGGCAGTCGCCCTGCTTTCAGAAGCGGTAATTCGCCCAGCCAGCCACGAAATCCGAGCTGGTATAACCAGCCCGTGTCAGGGCTGGCCCTGCCTGAAGATGCTCATAGCGCCCCGTGAAGCTCAAACGGGGTGTCCATGTCCAGACGGCCTGAGCACGGGTGGATTGGGCCACGCGATAGGCCTTTGTGTTCTGCGTTCCTGCGAAGGCCGAGCCATTGGCCCGATAGACGGCATCGTTCAGGCTCGCTTTCCAGGCAAACTGATGCTCAAGCGTGAGACGCAGGCTCTCAATGGGTGAGACCGTGACGTTCGGCGCCAGCGCCACCAGATTGGTGGGCGTCAGGAAGAGCTGGTAGCTGTAATAGATGTTGTTGCCAAACGGTGCGAGCGCACTACGCAATGTGCCTTTGCCATAGGCACCACCGCCGCTGGCATAATCGACATGAAAACCGATTCTTGGCGCGGTCGGCTGCGCCCCGAGACGCCATGTCTGCGCCAGGAAGAACTGCCAGGCTGCAATTGTACGGCCATCATAATGGCCATCCTGATAATTCCCCACCCAGTCGATGGTCAGACGCTGGACATCTCCCCAGAGCCTCATACCGTAATACATCCGGTTCTCACGTGCAGGGGCGCCGCCCCATACAGCGCGCCGGTTGCGCAGACGCCAGACGAACGGATCGAGATAGAGCTTTGATTTTCCCAAAAAATCATGGGGGATAACAAGCCCTCCGGTCCCCCCTGAGAAGCGTATGCCGCGATCGATCACATCGTCTCGCGCTCCGCCCCGGCCGAGGCTTGTGTAGCGGAAATCGAAAAAATCGCCGCGTATGATCTTGCCACGTACCCAGAACCGCGTGCCGTTGAGGACGAAACGCAGCGTGTTGTTATCGCGCTGCGAGGTCATCAAATTGGCGCCATCGGTAAATTCCTGTCGGCCATAGCGTGCCCCGAGATGAACACCGGACAGCGGCACATTCGCCTCGGCGAAATACTGCTGCAGCAGAAGCTTGTTACGCATACTGGCAGCTGGCACGCCGATGTTTGGCCCGGATATTCCGCCATGCGCCAGCTCGCCAAACGCACGAAAATAACGCGTGACATGCAGATCGGCGCCCCCCACGAGGCGCATGATATCCTGTCTCTGCAGAGGCCCCTTCTTCAGATTGGGGTTGCTGGTCTGGTTGAGCCGAAGGCGCATTTCCCCCGACAGGGTCAGGTAGATTGTCTGGGCAGGGTTAAGGGGCAGGAATTTCAGACGATCCAGCCAGTCTCGCCGGTTTTTGGCATAGCGCATCCGGCTCCAGTCCTCAGCCCAGCGCGACAGGTTATAGCCCGAGGTCGTCAGCCCATCGCCCGCTGCGGGAGCAGGATAGGTGGTCACAGCAGGCTCGGCCGGTGCGCGGGTCTGGAATGGGTCAGGTGCCGGGTTATAACCGACAGAGGGCGCCTGCACGGAAGCTTTCGGCGAGGATGTTTGACCCTGCTTCGTAACCTGTGCGCCAGCCGACGCCTTTGCCTGCGGACTTACGGGCAAATCGGGCCCCGAACTGCCCGTACTGGCATTATCAGCGTGCGACACCTTCACACGGGGCATCAAGGCCTCATGCGGCTGAGCCTGAGCTGGCTGCGTGCAAAGCGCGGACGAGAGACAAAACAGGGCCGGCAGACAGCGTCTGGTAAAGCTTACGCCTAGCATCACGAGTACAGTCCCGGTCAGTCGGTCAGCGCGGAGGAAGCGTTCGCCGATCCTCCACCGGGTTTGAGCGCCTCTGCCAGTTTGGCATCGTCCACCACGCCCTCCCATCGTGCCACGACGACTGTCGCAACAGCGTTCCCGATGAAGTTGGTGAGGCTGCGGCACTCGCTCATGAAACGGTCGACACCGAGAATCAACCCGATCCCGGCCACGGGAATGGAAGGCACGATCGAGAGCGTTGCCGCGAGGGTGATGAACCCCGCACCCGTGACCCCTGCCGCCCCCTTGGATGAGAGCATGGCCATGCCAAGCAGCAGAACCTGCTGGCCGAGACCCAGATGGATGTCATAGGCCTGCGCGATGAAAAGCGCTGCGAGCGTCATGTAGATGTTCGTGCCATCGAGATTGAACGAGTACCCCATTGGCACCACGAGACCGACAATGGCCTTGGGGCACCCTGCCCGCTCCATCTTAGCCATGAGGCTCGGCAAGGCGCTCTCGGAGGATGATGTGCCCAGCACGAGCAGAAGCTCTGCACGCAGATAGGCGATCAGCCGCAGGATCGAGAACCCGGCGAGACGGGCCACAACACCCAGAACCACGACGATGAAGACGATTGCCGTCAGGTAGAATGTCAGAACAAGCGTGGCGAGATCTGCCAGACTCGATGCGCCGTATTTGCCCACCGTATAGGCAATGGCGCCAAACGCACCGATTGGCGCGGCTTTCATCAGGATACCGACGATCCGGAATGCCACGGCCGAAATTTCGTCAAGCACATCGAACATGCGCGCGCCGCGCTCACCCATCAGGGCAAGGCCGATGCCAGTCAGAATGGCAACGAAAAGCGCCTGCAGGATGTTTCCTGTCGTCAGGGCCGAAACGAAGGTGTCCGGAATGATGTTCAGGACAAAATCGACAAGGCTGGTCTCGTGAGCCTTGCCAATATAGCGCGCCACGCTGGCCGTTCCGGCAGGTGACGTATCAATCGTGGCATGGAGCCCAGCCCCCGGACGAATGACATTGGCTGTTACCAGTCCGACTATGAGGGCGAGCGTGGAGAAGAACAGGAAGTAGGCGAAAGTCTTCGCTGCCACGCGCGCCACCGCCCTCAGGTCACGCATCCCCGCAATTCCCGTCACAATGGTCAGGAAGATGACAGGAGGGATGATCATCTTGACGAGACGGATAAATCCGTCTCCCAGAGGTTGCAGGGCCTGCCCTGTCTGGGGAGCAAAATGACCGATCAGCGAACCGACGATAATCGCCACGAGAACCTGCACATAGGTATGCCGCCAGAGCGGAACGCGCCTGGCGTGCTCATGACTATCCTCGTCGCCGTTCAGCCCGTGTTGAGCCGTACCTAGGGTACTTGCGATCGAATTGGGCTTCATCATGTCTGGTGTCCGTGGCAAGGCGGCGGCGCGATTCAATATTACACAAATGTAATCAAGACAGCACTACGCTATCTCGTCTCGCACGCAATGCACAATTTCTTGACATAGGATGACAGCGCTTTCCCGAAAGGGACGATCACTTTTCGCAGGTGCGGTCAAACCTGCGAATACTGCCAAACTTGAACCGAACACTCATTTCGGCGCTCGGAGGACACGACATACGGGTTATCGGTTCGTATGACCCTGGCCAGCAGGCAGCAAGCGAGAGTGGCTCCGAGCGATCAGCATCGTAGCAAATGATATCGGCTATTTCCTGTAGGAGAAAAGCGATGGTGCGCCCTGAACGGCAAGGCGCACCCCCGCAATCTCAGAGCGACGGATGGTCCGAGGCGAAGGCAGCAGCGGCACCGAACAGGCCGGGCTGAGGGTGAGTGATGATCTTGACCGGCATATCGCCCATCATGCTCTCGAAGCGTCCCTTCGCAACAAAACGCTCGGCAAAGCCGGAATGAGGCAGACGGTCAGCCACGCGCAGCCCAAGGCCGCCAGCAATGACAACACCCTGGGCGCGATGGGCCAGGGCCAGGTCACCCGCCACGGCACCAAGAGAGAGGAAGAAGCGCTCAAGAGCAGCGGCTGCCATCGAATCACGGCCTTCCATGGCCATCTCCCAAAGCGCCTTGTTGTCGCGCATGGTAATGGGCAGACCCTGCATCTCGGCGATGATTTCGTAGAGATTGGTCAGGCCGGGGCCAGATACGATGCGCTCGGCCGAAACACGGCGGAAGCGGCGGCGCAGCGCACGCAGGATCTTGTCCTCGAACTCGTCGAGCGGTGCAAAATCGATATGGCCGCCCTCGGTCTCGATCACGAAATACTGGCCCTTGCGGCGCAACAGACAGGCAGCGCCAAGCCCGGTGCCCGGACCAACGATGGTCGTTGTGCCCTCGGTCGGCAATGGGCGATCGGGGCCACAGAGATGTTCGAGATACTGCTCATCGATCTGGGCCACGGCATGGCCGACCGCCCCGAAATCGTTGACGAGCGTGAAGTCCTCCAGATGCAGACGCTCTGCCAGCATGGAGGGCTGGATGATCCAGGGATTATTGGTCATCTTGAGCGTCTCACCCTGGATCGGGCAAGCGATGGCGATGCCCGCATAACGGGGCAATTCACGACCGAGGGTACGGCCGAAGGCCTCCCATGCCAGAGCAAGGCTCGCATGATCTGCCGTGCGCAGGGTCGTGGCTTCACCCAGTTCGACCACACGCCCCTGATCGACCTTGGCGATCGCAAATCGTGCGTTCGTGCCTCCAATATCGACGGTGACAATATCCTGCATTGCTTGCTCCAGTTTCCGGGGGCGATTTCCGATCCGGCATGGGCCCGCCCCATCCCGAACCCATCCTCAAACATTTCGTGAGGAAGCAGTCGCAGGCTATCATCCCGGCGTCAACACCCACACTTTGCTCCCTGCCGCCAAACATCGGCTACGCGGCGCTCTGTTTCACCTTCGCAAGGCGCAGAAGGCGATGCGCCACACCACGCGGCACGATCGCCGAGATCAGCTTGAGCAGAAGGAAGATGCGCGGGAAGACGAGAACCGCAGTATTCCGGCTGATCGCGGTCGCGATCTTTGCGGCAGCATCTTCCGCCGTGACGAGAAACGGCCTCGCGCCATCCAGCCTGCGGCTCATGGCCGTGTCGATATAACCCGGTTCGATCAGCGTTACCCCGACATCATGGGGGCCCATCGCCGCATGCAGGCACGTGGCAAAGCGCGCAAGACCCGCTTTCGAGCTGCTATAGGCCGAAGCAAAAGGCAGATCATGATGAGCCGCAACCGAGCCGATCATGGCGATACGCCCCAATCTGCGGGGGGCCATCCTGGAGGCGGCTTCCGTCGCAAGAATGGCTGGCACTGCATAATTGACGAGACTTGCCTCGCGCACCGCTTCAACAGTCTCGGTCAGGGCATTTTCAGGGCGTATGTCTGATACGCCTGCATTGAGAATAAGCACATCGACCGGATGTTGATCGTCACACTGTCGCAGAAGCTGCAACGCGTCATCGATCGCCGTGAGCGACAGGATATGGCAATTGACAACGCTGCCGCGCTCCCTGCACGCCTGGGCGACAGCCTCCAGACGTGAGGCATTTCGCCCCCACAATGTGAGAACGACGCCAGGTGCAGCGTAACGAAGCGCCAGTTCCTTACCCAAACCACCCGATGCTCCTGTGACAAGAACATGTCTTGGTGCAAAGTTCAGCTTTGCAAACCGCTCTGGACGTGACATTCAACGCGCTTTCGTAAATGAAACGGAAGGCCGGTCGCGCCATGGGGGCGAGCCGGACAGACCGCGATTGAGAGTGAGCCTTGTCGGAAGCAGAAGATCTCCGCCAGTTTGATGCCGATCAGGCTGATGCTGGACACGCCGGCTCCGCACAGGTCGATACAGATCATCCTGCGGGGAGACACAGCGCGACGGTAGCGCCTCAGCATTCCCATGACACGCGCTCTTTCCCATCTCCCTCATCTCCTGTGCAAGACGGGCTGGATGTCACCCCGGTGACGGTACGGCCCGTTATCTCCCGCAACGACCTCAAACTTTTCATCAGGCTCCCGCGGATACTTTACAAGGGGCGCGACGGCTATGTTCCTCCGCTGGATATGGAGCAGAATGATCTGCTCAATCCTGCCAAGAACGGCATCTACCGTCATGCCTCCGTGCGCTGCTTCATTGCCTGGCGCGACAACAAGCCTGTTGGACGCATTTCAGCCGTAGTGGATGGCAAGGCCCTGGAGGCCTGGGACGAAAAAACAGGCTGGTTCGGCGCCCTCGATGCCGTGTCCGAAACAGGCGTCATCAAGTCGCTGCTCGATACCGCCGAAGCCTGGTTGCGCGATCAGGGCATGGTACGTATGCGCGGACCTGTGACCCTTGGCTATCATGGCGAGTCCGGTCTCATGATCACTGGCCAGAATGAGCCGCCAATGATCGGAACCCCCTGGCATCCCCCGGAACTCAACGGCCTTATCGAGGCGCTGGGCTTTGAACCCACACGCGACCTCCTGACCTTCAAGCTGGATCTGACTGAGGATCTGGACGAGCGTCATATCGTACCGGGTGCCCTGAAACCCGGCGAGGGGAAGCTGGGCGACGTCACGGTCTCGCATCTCTCCAAAAAGCAAATTGCCGCACAGGGCGAAGTGCTGAGGTCGCTTTATAACGATGCCTGGGCCGGAACGTATAACTTCGTCCCGCTGCAATCCTACGAGATGGAAGGCCTGATCCAGCAGCTCAAGCTGGTGTTGCGGCCCGAGCATTATGTCCAGATCGACCATGCAGGCGAGCCCGCCGCCATGGCGCTGGTGGTACCCAATGTGTTCGATATTGCCCGAGGCATCGACGGAGCACCTTCACCTCTCGGCTGGGCCAGACTGGGTGCGCGGCTGCTCGGTCATCGCTTTGACTCGGCCCGTGTGATCCTGCTTGGCGTATCTCACAAGGTACGCGGCACACTTCTCGGTGCCCTCATGCCTTCACTCGCTATCGACGAACTCATCCGCCGCCGTGCGACGCTGCCCTATAAAACGGTGGAGCTGGGCTGGATCCTCGACACCAATACACCGATGCTGAACCTCGTGCGCCGCCTCGTGCCTGAGCCCAACAAGGTCCATCGCATGTACGAAAAAGATATCGCTCAATAATCACCCTTGTCGCGTATCCCGGTTTGACCGGGGTATCCGACTGCTGGGGCGACCCGCCCCCTCTTGGGCGGGTTCTAAACGCATCGCGGGTCCACGCCAAAAGCCCCCGGTCTCCGTGCTTTGCCGCGCCTCAGAAATGCTGCCAGCCCGTACGTGACAGGCGCATCTCCTCACCCTCTCCATCCAGAACGGCAACGCCGGTACCGGGGGTCACGCGCCCTATGCGGGTTGCTGGTACCCCTGCCTGCCTGGCTGCGTTCATGATGGCGTCTGTCTGCGACTCATCGGCTGCAAAGAGAAGCTCGTAGTCATCGCCTCCCGTCAGACAGGTTTCGAACCATGCCTCCCCGGCAGCGCGAGCCTGAGGAGAGCGTGGTACCGCTGCCGCATCGATTTCCAGATGCACGCCACTCTGCCTGGCAAGATGGCCGGCATCCTGAACGAGACCATCGGAGATATCCATGCCCGCACGGGCGAAATCACCCAGAGGAAAGCCCGTGCGGGGCTGGGGAATACGGTAGCGCCCCGCCAAATAGCCATCGGGGTCTGGCAGTTCGCCCAGAAGGGCCTGAAGGCCGAGGGCAGCATCACCAATGGTGCCTGTGACCCACAGAACATCGCCGGGCCGGGCACCTCCCCGTCGGACGGCCTTTCCACGCGGCACTTCACCGAGGATGGTCAGGCTGAGCACCAGCGGGCCACGCGTACTGGTCGTGTCTCCCCCCAGCAGATGGACATCGAAAATGGCCTGATCCTGCGCCAGCCCCGCGCTGAAACTGGCAAACCACTGATCGTCGAACGCCGCAGGGCGGCTGATATTCATCAGATAGCCGCGCGGCCTTGCGCCCATCGCTGCACAATCTGACAGGCTGACACGCAGCAATTTACGGCTGATCGTCTCGGCCGGGTCGTCAGGCAGAAAATGGACGGCCTCGACCAAGGTATCGGTCGAGAGTATCAACTCGCGGTCCGCGGCCAGATCGATCAGCGCCGCATCATCGCCAAGCGCGAGAGCGCCCTCACCCGCCAGCGGACGAAAGAACCTGTCGATGAAGTCGAACTCGCCGCCGCTCATTTCAGACCGGTTCTGATCCGTCATTTGCGGCATCATCGCCTTCCGCATTGTCCTGCACGGGGGCAGCCGGACGTGTCAGCGCATCGAGCACACCATTGACCAGGCGGGCTTCATCACCTGAGAAGAAACCGTGCGCCACATCGAGATATTCGTTGATGACAACGCGCGCCGGGACGTCCTCACCGAGTTCCCAAGCGCCCGCACGCAACAGGGCACGCAGCACGGGGTCCAGGCGGTTGAGCGGCCAGTTGGCAGGGAGAGCTGCCGCCAGCGTCGTATCGATACGATCCTGGGCGAGCGTCACGCCTTTGACGATCAGACCGAAAAGGCGGAAATCGGCGTCCGGCACGTAGCCATCTTCAAAGCCGCTGCCCCGATCATCGGCCAGACGATGACGCTGGAACTGGCTGATGACCGTCTCGGCATTCTCTCCCCCCTGTTCGCACTGGAACAGCGCCTGAACGGCGGCGACACGGGCTACGGTGCGCGAACGCTTCGGCTGGTTCTTGGTCTTGGTCTCATCAGTCATCGTCATCATCCCTTGTCTTTTCCGCGCTTGACCGGCGGGAGTGGCAGTTCAGCCTCCTCACCGGGACGCATATCCGTCAGCAGCTTCGAAAAAGCCTCAACCTCTCGAAAATCGCGATATACACTTGCAAAGCGCACATAAGCGACACCGTCGATGCTGTGCAATGCATCCATTGCCAATTCGCCAATACGCGCCGAAGAAATTTCCGCTTCACCGGAAGCCTCAAGCTGGCGCACCAAGCCGTTGACGATCCGCTCCTGACGTTCTTCCTCAACCGGGCGCTTGCGCAGGGCGATACGGATCGAGCGGGCCAGCTTGTCCCGATCGAAAGGCACCCGTCGACCGTCCATCTTCGTCACGACCAGTTCGCGCAACTGTACGCGTTCGATGGTCGTGAAACGCTGGGTGCAGGCAGCACAGACACGCCTGCGCCGAATAGCCGCACCATCGTCAGTCGAACGACTATCCTTGACCTGCGTATCTTCATGGCCGCAGAACGGGCAGTTCATGAGAGTTTCCCCCTGATGGGCAGATGATGGCACGGGCCGGCCAAACGAGCCGGGCGCAGAAAGGAGCGTATCAGTGAAAAGAGTGCAAGCTATTCCAGCACTGCTCATGACAGTTTGCGTGACAGGGGCGCTGCTTTTCCCGGCGGGAGCACGGGCCCAGACAGACGACACCAACGTTCCCGGACAGAAGAACGCCAATCGCGATATCACCATCGAAGGGTGGATACGCCGGGCCAAGCATTACCCGGGGCTGGCCGCCGCCTATTTCACGGTCGTCAACAAGGGGCATGAGGCCCACCTGATTTCAGGCGTCAGCTCCCCTGATTGCGCCGCCATCGAAGCATTTCACAGCGAGCAGGAGGTGACGAGTCACACCGCCAACCTGTTTTCGCATTTCACCATTCCTGCCGATATGACAATGGTCTTCCCCGAGGGAGGCTACCATCTGATCTGCCGCAACTTCCCCGACACGATCAAGACAGGCGAGACTGTTCCGCTGACCTTCAAGTTTCTTGGCGGCACATCGACGACGGTGAATTTCACGCTCAAGGACTAGAGGTAACAATTCGAGCCCGGTGACGAGGAGCACGCGTGAGGGATACAACCTCGCTCAATGCCCTTCCCACCCGGGACCGGATCGTGAGCCTGCGCCTACAGAGCCGTCATGGGGCGGTCGTACCACGATTGCCTTCAGTCGCCCTCCAGCGCGGCTATCACGGCATCACCGTAGCGCTTGAGCTTCGATGCCCCTACGCCCTTGATGTCTGAGAGGGCATCGACAGAGTCGGGGTTTTCCCGGGCGATCTCGGTCAGGACCGCGTCATGGAAGATGACATAGGGCGGGATTTCCTGCTCACGGGCTTCCTCGCGTCGCCACCGGCGCAGAGCCTCGAAACGTGCACGTTCCTCCTCGTCCAGCGCATCCACAATCGACGCAGCCGGCGCATTACGCGTAGTGAAGCTTTGTGCCTTCATGGGGTCGCTGCGCAGACGCAGCTTTTCCTCACCACGCAGGATCGGGCGAGCCGCGTCGACATCCAGCCCTAATGTACCGTGCTCGCCACTCATCCTGATGGCCCCGCGCGCAATAAGCTGACGGATCACACCGCGCCACCACTGCTCCGAATGCTCCTTGCCGACGCCGAACACGGTGAGATGCTGATGGGCATGACGCTCAATCGCCTCAGTCAGCTTGCCACGGAGAACCGTCGTGAGATGAACGGCGCCAAAGCGCTGGCCGGTGCGGTAGATCGTGGAAAGCACTTTCTGCGCGGCCTCAGTGCCATCAAATGTCTCGGCGGGCGTCCTGCAATTATCGCAATGCCCGCAGGGAGTCGGCAAGACTTCACCAAAGCAGGCAAGCAGGGCCTGTGTACGACAGCCGACGGTTTCTGTCAGCGCGATCATGCTCTCCAGACGCGCCTGCATGACGCGCTTTTCTGTCTCTGGCGCGTTCGACTGCTCCAGCCAGTAACGCGCCCGCGCCATATCCTCACCGCCATAGAGCAGGAGAGTATCGGCGGGTGCCCCATCGCGCCCTGCCCGACCGATCTGCTGATAATAGGCCTCGGGCGAAGCGGGCATGTCCAGATGGACCACACAGCGGACATCCGGGCGGTCGATGCCCATACCGAAGGCTACTGTCGCGACGATGACCATTGGCTCGCCACTGCGAAACCGCAGAAGCGTTGCGTGTTTTTCCTGTGGCGACAGCCCGGCGTGAAACGGCAAGGCGTTGAAGCCTTTCTCACGCAGGCTTTTCGCCATGCGCTCCGTGCGGTTGCGGCTGCCGCAATAGACAATCGAGGCATCGTCGCGATGCCGGGTGAGTGCGTCCTGCACCTGCTTCGTCTCGGAGCCCTTTGGAGAGGCTGCAAGGAACAGATTGGGACGATGGAAACTGGATGTGAGGCGGCGCGCCTGCGGCATGCCCAGCGCCAGCAGGATATCATCCTGCGTTCGTGAGTCGGCTGTGGCCGTCAGGGCGATACGGGGAACGCCGGGGAAGATCTCTGGCAGATCCGCCAGGGCCCGATATTCGGGACGAAATTCGTGGCCCCATGCCGAGACGCAATGGGCCTCGTCGATCGCAAGGACCGATACCGGGTTACGTGCGAGCCAGCGCGCTGTACCGGGTGATACCAGCCTCTCGGGCGAGATATAGAGGATATCGAGGCGACCATCGCGCAGATCGCTGCGTATGCGCTCAAGCCGGTCCGGATCGAGCTCGGAGTGTAGGGCTGCCGCATTGACACCCAGCTGGCGCAATGCCGCCACCTGATCGTCCATTAGCGCAATCAGGGGTGAGATCACGATCCCCATGCCCGGCCGGCACAGGGCGGGAACCTGGTAGCAAAGGCTCTTGCCGCCGCCTGTGGGCATGATGACGAGCACATCCTCGCCATTCATGACCGCTTCGATGACCTCTGCCTGCTGCCCCCGGAAACTCGAGAAACCGAAAACGCGGTTCAGTACCGCGTCGGGCGTTTCGCGCTCGTCGGAGACGATTGAGGAGAGGTCAGTTAAATCCAAGGTTCAGATGGAGCTTCTCAATGCGTGGAAGGATCGACTTCGATCGTCACCACGCGCGACGCTACGGCTGCATCCTCGTTGTTCTTGGGCGGACGCGCCATCTGGGTGATCTGGGCAGCGCCGACACCGGCCTTTGTCAGGGCTGCTGCGACAACCTTCGCTCGCTCGACGGACAGCATTTCATCAGCAGAGAGATTGCCGTGGGCACCGGCATGACCAATGACTTCAATCGTCTTGGCCTGCGTGTCGCGTGCGTCGGCCGCAGCCTGATCGATGATGTTCTGGGCACTTGCCGAAACAGTGGTCGAGGCCGGTTCGAAGAAAACAGGGTAACGGTCGCGATCTGCACCGCCATTACAGGCAGAGAGACCCGTCAGGGCGAACACCGACAACATCACAGGCAGACGACGCATCTTTATTTCCTTCTCGAATCGCCGTGACATCCACGGGGCCGTGACGATGTCACTGCCTTGTGGCTTACCGCCCGTCAAGCAGACGCCCCAACTTGCTTGCTAGAGCGGCAATGGCGCGAGGGTCCCGGCCTCGATACGCCAGGCCCGGTCGAGGTTTTCAAGCCCCTTCAGACGATGCGCGATGAGGATGACGGTGCGCCCCTGCATCGTGCGACCCAGCGTTCGCAGAAAGGCGCGCTCTGTCACGCTGTCGAGCCCCGTCGCAGGCTCATCGAGAATCACAATCGGCGTGTCGCGCAGGAGAGTCCGGGCCAGAGCGATGCGACGCCCCTGCCCGCCTGACAGCCGTGTTCCGCCCTCGCCTACCCAGGAATCAAGCCCATCGGGCAAGGATTGCACGGTCTCGGCCATTTCGGCGCGCTCCAGAGCCGCCCACAGGGCCTCATCGCTCACACCCTCACGACCGAGAAGCAGGTTGTTCCGTATGGTATCGGCAAACAGATGGGTCGATTGGGACAGCCACCCGATCTGCCCGCGCAGGCTCGTCGTTTCGATTGTTGAAAGATCGTGACCGCCGAACAGGATTTGTCCGGATTGCGGGTGTGCTACCTTGAGCAGCAGCGCCGCTAGACTGGATTTCCCTGCGCCTGAAGGCCCGACCAGAGCGATATGCTCGCCTGCTCTTATGGTGAGATCGATGCCTTTCAAGACAGGCGCACGTGCCGGATCCCACCCGAAGGTCACATCGCGCAGCACAAGGTCGCCAGCCTCAGGCGCCGGGCAATGAGTGCCTGCCGCGCTCGGTTTCGCCTCGGCAACCTCGACAACACGCTGGGCCGCTTGCCCAACCTGTGTCGCCAGCACACTGGTGCGCGTCAGCGTCCCGATGCTCTCGAAAATCATCCCGGTAAGGAATATGAGCGCGATACCGGAAACGTAGTCGAGCGTCAGCTTGCCGAACCCGGCAAGCCCTACGAGAATGAGTACAAGCGCTGCCTGACCGCATAGATAGGACACGGCCCCTGCACCAGCCATGGCGCGCGCCTGATCCAGCTGGGCACCATGAAGCCGCGCCTCCTCGGCCATCAGGCGCTCCGCAAGACGGCTCTCACCGCCAAAGGCCCGCGCCTCGCGCAGGCCAGTCGCTAGATCGACCGCAGCGACGCGCAAGGACGATTCAGCATGAAGAATGACTGCACTGCGTGATGCCGCGCGCCGAGCGGATACGACTGGTACCACACAGGCCGCGACAATAAAAAGACCGGACAGCGCCAGGCCAAAACGCCAGTTTGCATAGCCCGCTACAAGTGCGATGACAGGCAGGGACAGCGCGATACCCAGCATGGGCATGGCAATACGCAGATAAAGATTGTCGAGCAGTTCGACATCGCCAACAAGGCGATTCAGCAGATCACCCGCGCGCCGAAAGCCAAGACCTGCCGCAGCGCCGGAAGCGAGATTGCGGAAGAACCACACCCGGAGCGCCGCAAGGGCGCGGAACATAGCATCATGGGCAAACAGACGCTCGGCATAGCGCAGCACGATGCGTGCGCAGCCGAACGCCCTGAGCAAACCGAGCGCAGCGCCCATTCCCAGCGCAAGGGACGTCACTCTGGCCCCAGCATTCCACATCAGCGCCATGCCGCTCAGCAGGGCAAGTGCAGAGAGGATCAGGCCCAGTAGCAGACGGCCGCCATAGGGCCGCCAAACCCGAAGGATGATCCCGAGAGCCTGCCCGACACTTGGCGTAGCAGAGGGCGAAGGATGAGACGCTCGTGTGCTCATGCGGGAATCTCCGATTCCACACGGACCGTGGACGTACTCGGTTTCATGACTGAAGGTGATGGACCGAGGCGCAGCTTGATGGTTGCGAAAGCCTGCATGGCAGCAGAATGACTGCTCAGAATAACCGTCCGGCCTTTCGCCAGATCATGTAGGGCCGCGATGATACTGCGTTCTGTATCCGGATCGAGATGCGCCGTTGGCTCGTCCAGCAACAGGAGCGGCGCATCCTTCAGATAGGCTCGCGCAATGGCCACACGCTGGGCCTGCCCTCCGGAAAGGCCGAAACCTCCCTCGCCAATCTCGGTATCCAGACCCATCGGCAGGTCCTGCAGAAAAGTATCGACCGCTGAAGCTTTGATGGCCTCATCCAGCGCCACCTGATTTGCGTCTGGTCGGGCGAAAAGCAGATTGTCGCGCAGGGTACCGGCAAAGATGACAGGCTTCTGCCCAATCCAGGCAAGATGCCGGGCGATATCTGCCCCACGCATCGTCGCGATATCCTCTCCGTTGAACAGGATCGCTCCATGATCAGGCCGGATGAAGCCAAGGATCAGTTCGATAAGGGTCGATTTACCTGCGCCTGAAGGCCCGTCGAGTAGCAGTGTTTCTCCCGGCTGCACCGTGAAGGAAATATCGTCGAACACCGCGGGCCGATCGTCGGCCCAGCGATAGCCCAGATGCTGCGCCTCTACCGTAAGAGGCCCCGTCACGACGGCGTCGGCAGCGTCGTGTGCGGCTTCAGCGATTTCCCCATCCAGTCCTTGCATCGCCTCAGCCGCGCCAGCAGCTTGAGCCCGATCCTGATAGGCCAGAGCCAATCCACGGAAAGGCGCGAAGAATTCCGGAACCAAAAAAAGCGCGAAAAGGGTCTGAGCGAAATGTGGTGAAGGTCGAACATGACCCGTCGAAGGCTGGTCCTGAACGCCGGTGACGAGATGGATGAAATGACCCTGTGTCAAAACGATCAGAATGATCGCCACGACCATCGCCACATCAATGGCCGCCGAGGAAAAGAACGCCACGCGCAGAATCCTGACCGTGCGCCGGCGCAACTCATCGGCCGAGCGTGCCAAAGATGCGGCTTCGGCGTCCGTTGCGTTTGAGAGAACTATGGTTGCTATACCGCGAACCCGATCGAGAAACCGTGCCTGAAGACGCACCATCGCCAGAAACTGGTTGCGCGACGCCAGTGCGGCACCGATGCCGAACACAGCCTGCGCTACCGGAACGAGGGTCCCGCATATTGCAAGGATCAGAGCTGCGCGGGCGTCGACTGCCAGCACCGCTACGAGGACAATTGCCGGAAAGACCATCCATGTCATCGAGGCAGGCAGCCAGCGGGCAAAATAGCCATCCAGCGCTTCGATACGATCCACCAGCAAGGCCGCGATCTCGGCGGAGTGCTGACGGCGCAACAGGGCTGGCCCGACATTGAAAACCGAATTCAGGGCTGATCGGCGCAACCGTTCGCGCGACTTCACGCCCGCACGGGCCGCATAGTGCTCCTGCGCAAACAGGCAGATTGCCCGCAGCAGGGAAAGCGCGGTGAAGGCCCCGATAAGACCGGGAACCGACTGGTCGTAACCGGCCAGTAGACGCCCGATTGTCGATGCAAGGAACCAGGCCTGACCGATACCGACCAATGTCGAGAAGCAACCGATCGCTACAACGGGCAGGGCAGCACGTTTGGCTGGCCCCGCATATTGTCGCACCCAGGCCCGCACCAGTTTTTTATCAACACCGCTCATGATGGGGGCATATAGGCAATGCAAACGGCGAAACATAGGGTTTCAAGGGCCAGATTGCAGAACATTTAGGCAGCGGCCTTGCCTGCGACAAAAGCCCCAATCGTCGGGCTGACCGCAAGGCGCGCAAACGCGGCAATAAAAAACCCTGCCTCATTCGAGACAGGGTCTAAGGGCCTCCGCACCAGAAAGGGCAGATGTATCAGCAGAAATGCATCATGCCGAGAAGGGTGGAAAGCCGCTATTCCCACCCGTGACAGTCAGACTTCACGCCTGAATCACGGGAAGGAACGCTGGATCAATTACTGACCTGAAGACGCCGGCATCGTTGAAGCAGGCATCTTCATGTTGTCGTCCATCGGCATGGGGGCCGGAGCCGGTGCTGTGGCATTGGCCATCGGCGCGGCAGCCGGGGCGGTTGCCGGGACGGGGGTCTGGGCCTGCTGCAGGCTGCGTGCGTTCAGGTCTTCGGTCGATGCCGAACCCTTGTCAGCCTTCTGGTGGTGCATGGCAGTCTTGCTGGCATGAGCCTTGTGGCCCGTATGCTTGGCGAATGCCGGGGTTGCAACAGCGAAGGTAGCGGCCATCAGCGTGGCGCCCAGAGCAGAAATCTTCATCGTTCGTCCTTCCTTGATACATAGATATCGGGGTCGGATTTGTGTATTGTGACGCAAACCACACCCGGCTCTAAGCAGGAAACGTAACGAAGGCGTTGCAGTTGCGATGTAATCAAAAAACGTCCGCGTGATTACTGGCGGATCACCGCACCGGGTTGCGACGATACCCCGTAAGTATCACGCGCCCGCTTTATGAAAGCTGATACCATCAGCCGGACGCCCTCATTGAACACCACCCCGATCGCATTCTGGAGAAGGCGCGAGCGGAACTCGAAATCGACGAAAAAATCGACAAGGCAGCCCCGTGGCTCAGGGGTGAATGTCCAGACATTATTGAGATATCTGAACGGGCCTTTCTCATACCGCACGCGTATGCGGTGTGGTCTTTCCAGCGAGACACGGCTCGTGAAAGTCTCGCGAAACGGCCCAAAGCCCACAGTGAGATCCGCGACCAGTTCGTGTTCGGTGCGTGATTTGATGACTGCCTTGACGCACCAAGGCAGGAATTGGGGATAGGCACCCACATCGGCCACGAGATCGAAAAGCTGCTCAGGACTGTAAGCGATCAATCGTTGCTCGGCATGGGTGGGCATTACTGTCTCTCCGGCTGGAGCGCTTCCTGCTTCAGCCTGTTCTGTCGCGCCTCACGAAGCGCTGCGAAATCGGAATCGGCATGATAGGACGAGCGTGTCAGCGGACTTGAGCTGACCTGCAGGAAGCCCTTGGCGCGAGCCATGCGGGCAAATTCCTCGAACTCGTCAGGCGGCACGAATTTTGCCACGGCAGCGTGTTTGGGCGTTGGCTGCAGATACTGGCCCATCGTGATGAAATCGACATCGGCGATACGGAAATCGTCCATCACCTGTGCCACCTCCATCTTCTCCTCACCAAGACCCAGCATCAGCCCGGATTTGGTGAAGATCGAGGCATCGCGCGATTTCACGTCATCCAGCAGACGCACGGATTGGAAATAACGCGCGCCCGGGCGGATAGACGGATAAAGCCGGGGGACGGTTTCGATATTATGATTGAAAACATCAGGCCGAGCCTTGACGACGACCTCAAGCGCGCCAGGCTTGCGCAGGAAGTCTGGCGTCAGGATCTCGATCGTCGTTTCCGGCGAGGCTTCACGTACCCGTGCAATCGTCTGGGCAAAATGCAGCGCGCCACCATCGGCCAGATCGTCACGATCGACAGAGGTGATGACCACATGACGCAGCCCGAGCTTGGCCACCGCTTCTGCCACGCGCTGTGGCTCGTCGGCATCCAGCCTTTTAGGCATGCCTGTTGTGACGTTGCAGAACGAACAGGCGCGTGTGCAGATTTCCCCCATGATCATCATGGTGGCGTGGCGCTGTGACCAGCATTCACCGATATTAGGACACGCTGCTTCCTCACAGACTGTCACCAGCCTGTTATCGCGCATGAGCTTGCGCGTTTCCTGATAGACGGGGCTATTGGGCGCCCTCACCCGTATCCAGTCCGGCTTGCGCTGGATCGGGTTGTCCGGCCGGTTGGCCTTTTCAGGATGGCGAAGCGAGCCTGGCTTGCGATGATCGATGGTGATGCGCTGCATGGTCATGACTAGAAGTGGAGTGCTCCACCCCAGGCTGCAAGGACCGACTCATGCATCGTTTCCGAGATTGTCGGATGCGGGAAGACCGTCTCCTTCAGCTCGGCCTCGGTGAGTTCGGACGTCCGAGCGATCACATAGCCCTGAATCATCTCCGTCACTTCAGCGCCGATCATGTGCGCGCCGAGCAATTCGCCAGTCTCAGCATCGAAGATGGTTTTGGTCAGACCATCCGGCTCGCCCATGGCCAACGCCTTGCCATTAGCGAGGAACGGGAACCGGCCAATCTTGAGCTTGCGTCCGGTTGCCTTGGCTTTTTCCTCGGTCAGCCCCACCGACGCCACCTGGGGACGGCTATAGGTGCAACCCGGAATATTGAGCGGATGGAGCGGCTCGGGATCGTGGCCTGCTATCTTCTCGACGCAGATCACACCCTCATGGCTGGCCTTGTGCGCCAGCCAAGGCGCACCCGCCACGTCGCCGATGGCCCACAGGCCCGGCTCCCCGGTGCGGCAGAACTCATCGACAATGATATGGGTCTTGTCGACCTTGACCTTGGTCTGCTCGAGGCCGAGGTCTTCCACATTCCCGACAATACCAACCGCCAGAATGACCTTGTCGACAACGAGATCGGTCGTGCCCGATGCTGTCGTGATCCGGGTCGAGACGGTGCCATCCTTCTTGTCGAGCGGGCCAACCTTGGCGCCGGTCAGTACCTTGATGCCCTGTTTCTCGAAGGCCTTCTGCGCCATGGCGCTGATTTCGGCATCTTCGGCAATCATGATGCGGTCGGCCACTTCGGCAATGGTCACTTCCGCGCCCATATTGCGATAGAACGACGCGAACTCGACGCCAATCGCCCCGGATCCGATGACCAGAAGACGCTTTGGCAGCTCCTTCGGCACCATTGCCTCGCGATAGGTCCAGACCAGTTCCCCATCGGGCTCGAGCCCGGGGAAATGGCGGGCGCGGGCGCCTGTTGCCAAAATCACGTCGGGCGCAGCAATACGACCGGTTTCCTTGCCATCCTTGCTGATGGCCACGACATGCGCCTTGCCATCGCGGCCGGCGAGCTTGGCGCGGCCATCGTAAACCTTGACCTTGGTCTTTTTGAGCAATCCGGCAACACCGCGCGACAGCTGACGCGACACGGCGCGCGAGCGCGCCACCACTTTCTCGATGTCGAAGCTCACCTTTTCGGCGCTGAAGCCGAACTCGGCAAGATTGTGCAACTGATGATTGAGCTCGGACGCCCGCAGCAACGCCTTGGTCGGGATGCAGCCCCAGTTAAGGCAGATGCCCCCCAGATGGGTGCTTTCGACCACAGCGACATTCTTGCCAAGCTGCGCGGCGCGCAGGGCAGCGACATAGCCGCCCGGCCCGCCGCCCACGACGATCAGATCGAATTTGTCCATGAGTCAGATCACCAGTCGATAAGGGTTTTGCACGATGTCACGCAGGGCATTGAGCCATTTCGCACCGAGTGCTCCATCGACCGCACGATGGTCGACAGAGAGGGTGGCTGTCATGACAGTGGCAACCGCAAGCTGATCGCCACGCACGACGGCGCGCTTCTCACCAGCGGCAATGGCCAGAATACCAGCCTGGGGCGGGTTGATGATGGCGGCGAATTCACGCACGCCAAACATGCCCATATTGGAAATCGAGAACGTGCCGCCCTGGAATTCTTCCGGCTTGAGCTTGCCGTCACGGGCACGCTTGGCCAGATCACGCGCCTGCTCACTGATTTCACGCAGGGTCTTGCGATCGGCCTGACGGATGATCGGTGTGATCAGACCATCGGGAATCGAGACTGCCATCGAGATATCGATGTCGGGGAAATGCAGCGTTTCGGCTTCGGTGAATTGGACGTTCAGGCCGGGGCAATCGCGCAGGGCCAAAGCCACAGCCTTGATCATCATGTCATTGACAGAGATCTTGAACTGCCCCTCGCCCTCGCTGGGTGACGCTGCATTGAGCTGGCCACGCAGGGCAAGCAACGCATCAAGCTCGATGTCGACCGAGACATAGAAATGCGGAACGTTCTGCTTGGACTCACTGAGACGACGCGCAATGACCTTGCGCATGGACGAATTCGGCACGCGCCTGGCTTCAGCCGGAGCGGAACCCCCAGCCGTCACCGTTGCCGGAGCCTCAACAGGCTTCGCGTTCTCGACGTCGCGGCGCAGGATACGGCCGTTAGGGCCTGACCCCTTCAGCGCAGCAAGATCGATACCCTTCTGCGCGGCAATGCGACGTGCCAGCGGTGAGGCGAAAACGCGCTTGCCGTGAGATGCCGCCACCGGCGCGGCCTGAGGCTGCGCGGGCGCAGCCGGGGCTTGGGCGGGAGCCGATTGCACGGCGGTCTGTGAAGCCGTCTCGGGGGCAGGTGCGGCTTTCTGCACAGGCGCCGACTCAACGACGTCAGGCACAGCCTCGCCTTCCTCAACCAGAATGGCGATGGGCGAGTTGACCTTCACCCCCTCGCTGCCTTCCGGCACGACAATACGGCCGAGAATTCCCTCATCAACCGCCTCGACTTCCATCGTGGCCTTGTCCGTCTCGATCTCGGCAATCAGATCGCCTGACTTGACTGTATCGCCTTCCTTCTTCAGCCAGCGCGAGAGCGTACCCTCGGTCATGGTCGGAGAAAGAGCGGGCATCAGGATATTGGTAGCCATGGTCGCAGCCCCTCAGAACAGTTTGCGAACCGCGTCCACCACCCAGTCAGGCTGCGGAAGCGCATGTTTTTCGAGATTGGCAGCGTAGGGCAGCGGAATATCCAGACCACAGACGCGCGCAGGCGGGGCATCGAGATAATCAAACGCCTGCTCACAGGCCACTGTGCAGATTTCGGCGCCAATGCCAGCGACCGGCCAGCCTTCCTCAACCGACACGATACGGCTCGTCTTCTTGACGCTGTTGATGATCGTCTCGGTATCGAGCGGACGGATGGTGCGCAGGTTGATCACCTCCGCCTCGATGCCCTGCTCGGCCAGCTTGGCAGCGGCTTCAAGCGCCACACCAACCATGATCGAGAACGCCACAAGGGTCACGTCCTTGCCCTCACGTTCGATCTTCGCCTTGCCGATGGGCAGAATGAACTCCTCATCCACCGGGCAAGGGAATTTCTGTCCGTACAGGATCTCGTTTTCAAGAACGATCACCGGGTTCGGGTCACGAATGGCGGCACGCAGCAGACCCTTGGCATCCTCTGACGACCAGGGGGCAACGACCTTCAGACCGGGCACATGGGCGTACCAGCTGGCATAACACTGCGAATGCTGCGCACCCACGCGCGCTGCTGCGCCGTTCGGGCCACGGAACACGATGGGACAGCCCATCTGTCCACCCGACATATAGAGCGTCTTGGCGGCGGAATTGATGATGTGGTCGATCGCCTGCATGGCGAAGTTCATGGTCATGAACTCCACGATCGGCTTAAGGCCTGTCAGAGCGGCACCGACGGCCATACCGGTGAAGCCATGCTCGGTGATCGGTGTATCGATGATGCGACGCTCACCGAATTCGTCGAGCAGACCCTGACTGATCTTGTAGGCGCCCTGATACTGGGCGACTTCCTCACCAAGCAGGAACACATCGTCATCACGACGCAGCTCTGCGGCCATCGCATCACGCAGGGCCTCACGCACCGTGATAACCGAGGTCTCTCCCCATTCACGGTCCGGTGTCGCCACCAGTTCCTGCGGCTTCTGGGGGGCTTTCTCCTCAACCGCGGTCTGGACCGGGGTCGTCTGGGCGGGGGCCGGGCCGTTTTCCAGCGCCGAGATATCCTCGCCCTCTTCCGCGATGATGGCAATCTGCGTGTTCACGGCAACATTCTCGGTGCCCTCCGGCACGAGGATCTTTGCCAGAATACCGCTATCGACCGCCTCGACTTCCATCGTAGCCTTGTCGGTTTCGATCTCGGCAATGACATCGCCGGAATTGATCTTGTCACCCGCCTTGCGGGTCCATTTCGAAATCGTGCCTTCGGTCATGGTAGGCGAAAGAGCCGGCATGAGAACAGGAGCGGCCATAACTTACGCCTCCACCAGAATATCGGTCCAAAGTTCAGAGAGATCAGGCTCGGGGCTGTTCTGCGCGAATTCGGCAGCGTCATTAACGATCTGCTTCACCTCGGCGTCGATCTCCTTGAACGCCTCGTCTGTCGTGCCCTTCTCGGACAGCAGCTTGTGCAGCGCCTCGATGGGATCACGCGTGCGGCGCATTTCCTCGACTTCCGAGCGATCGCGATAACGCGCAGGGTCAGACATGGAGTGGCCGCGATAGCGATAGGTTTCCATCTCGAGCAGGAACGGCCCCTTGCCTGCACGGCAATGCGCTACAGCTTCCTGAGCCGCCTCATGCACGGCAAACAGATCCATGCCATCCACCTTGCGGCCCGGAATCTTCCAGGGCGCTCCAATTTCGGACAGGTTGTGAGCCGCAGCACTGGAACGCTCAACGCTCGTGCCCATACCATAGCGGTTGTTTTCGATCACATAGATGCAAGGCAGCTTGTGCAGGGCGGCGAGATTGAAGCTCTCATAGACCTGCCCTTGCTGAGCGGCACCTTCGCCGAAATAGGCAACGCCCACTTCATCGGTCCCGCGATACTTGTTTGCAAAGGCCAGACCGGTACCGATGGCCACCTGCGCGCCCACGATGCCATGACCGCCATAGAAATTCTTCTCGCGCGAGAACATGTGCATGGAGCCGCCCTTGCCATGCGAATAACCGTCCTTGCGTCCGGTCAGCTCGGCCATCACACCGCCGGGGCTCATGCCCATCATCAGCATATGCGCGTGATCACGGTAGGAGGTCACGATCTTGTCGCCCGGCTTCATCGCCAGCGACATACCGACGATAACCGCTTCCTGACCGATATAGAGATGGCAGAAACCGCCAATCAGACCCATGCCGTAAAGCTGTCCGGCCTTTTCCTCGAAGCGGCGCAGCAGAAGCATATCGCGATATGCCGTGCGCACGGTCTCCAGTGGCAGGATCGGTCCGTTGTGATCGGCGAGCGGCTGAGCCGCTCCCTTATGGGCTTTGCCGGACATGCTGAGTATCTCCTGGGCCAGATCGTTGTGTCATGCACAACTCAGGGACCGGTATTTACCAGTCCCGTTGAGCAAGTCCACAACCCGGGCTGTTAATATGTGCGTTAGAGCGTGCCGAGCAGACGGCGGGCGGCGATGCCAGGATCCTGTTCGCGCAGGAGACTTTCGCCAACGAGCACGCCGCTGGCCCCTACCTCACCCACACGCGTCACATCTTCGAGTGTGCGGATACCACTCTCGGAAACGAGGATACGATCGGGCGGCACCAGCGGGGCAAGCTTGGCTGTCGTGTCCAGATCGGTCACGAGCGTGCGCAGGTTGCGGTTGTTGATCCCGATAAGCGAGGTGTCGAGCGCAAGCGCGCGATTGAGTTCGGCCTCGTCATGCACCTCGCACAGCACGTCCATATCAAGACCACGGGCAAGGGCGATGAGTTCGGCAGCCTCGGCATCGGTCAGGGCCGAGAGAATGATCAGGATGCAATCCGCACCGATCAGGCGGCTTTCATGCACCTGCCATGGTTCAAGGATGAAATCCTTGCGCAGGATCGGCAGCGGGCAGATTTCCTTGACCGCCTTGAGATCCTCGATCGACCCATGAAAACACGAGCCTTCGGTCAGGATCGAAAGGCAGATCGCGCCTGCCGCCTCGTAAGCCTTCGCAATGCCAACCGGATCAAAATCCGGCCGTAGAATTCCAGCCGAAGGCGAGGCCTTCTTGATTTCAGCAATCAGCCCGACACGCCGATCGGCCGCCATCTGCTTGAGCGCCTGACCGAAACCACGCGTAGGTACACTGACCTCGCGGGCGCGTGCCGTGATTTCCTTGAGCGGCATGATCTGTGAGCGCTGTTCGACATCGATGCGCGTCCGGGCACAGATACGCGCCAGCACATCCGGCATGTCCACGCCGGAAACGGGCAATGCGGTCTCTTCCTGCACAATGGTTCCGGGCACCTGAACATCAGGAAAGCCGGCGGGCGTGTCATGCGTGGGAGTGGACGAATGATCGGTCATTTCAAGCCTGACGTCTGGATCAAATGGGAGGGGTGCACCGCAACGGCAGAATCGGGCGCCTGCTTCTGCGCCTGAACGAGGGCCGACAGGGCCAGCCCTGTATCGATGGCATTTGCGGCGACCTCGACATTCCTGCGAAGGAGAGTGGGGACGATCGACGCGTTTTCAAGAATGGGGAAACGGCCAGAGACATGCAGGGCGACAGCCGTATTGAGGAGCACAGTATCACGATACGCGCCCTCCTGCCCGGAAAGCATGTCGAGCAGCTTGCTGGCATTATGGGCGGGGTCACCGCCCGCAATCGCTGCGATGGGGCGGTGCGGCAGTCCCGCCATATCCGGTGTCAGGACAAGATCGAGAAAGCGCCCTCCATCCCAGGCATGGATATGCGACAAGCCCGCCAGGGTGATTTCGTCACTCCCGCCAAGATCGGTCTCGCCATGCACGGCCCACACGCACTCTGCACCGAGCGATGCCAGTGTCTCGATCACGGGACGCAGCCAACGCTGATCATAGATACCGATCATCTGTCGGCGGACTTCAGCCGGATTGCAGAGCGGCCCGATCAGATTGAAGATCGTGCGAAAGCCAAGTGCCCCCCGGACCGGCGCGGCATGGCGCATGGCCGGATGATGCAGGGGGGCCGCAAGAAAAGCCAGACGGCCCTCACGCAAGCGGCGCGCCTGCTCGTACAGATCCTCGCATGGGGCGATCCCCAGCGCCATGAGCGTGTCTGTTGCTCCCGCCCGGGACGACAGGGCGCGGTTGCCGTGTTTGGCCACCGGCACACCGAGACCTGCAAGCACGAAAGCAACGGCAGTGGAAACATTGAGCGTGCCCAGCCCGTCCCCCCCTGTGCCGCAGACATCCATTGCCCCTTCCGGAGCATCGGGCAGGGCTGTCATGCAGGCCCGAACGGCACGCACCGCACCACTTAGTTCATCGACAGTCTCGCCACGCAGACGAAGCGCCATGAGAATGGCTGCAAGCTGCTCGCCGGGCACTTCGCCCTGCATGATGAGGGTAAAGAGCGCTTCGGTTTCTTCCCCCGTGAGACGCCGCCCCTCGGCGAGCCGACCCATGACCTGTTTGAGACGACCAGACTGCATTGTCATTCAGGCTGCTTGCGACTTCTGGCGAGCGGCACGGGCGATGTTGAGAAAATTGGCCAGCATCATCTGGCCATCTTCCGAAGCGATGCTCTCCGGATGGAACTGCACGCCATGGACCGGCAATGTGCGGTGACGCACGCCCATGATCACGCCATCCTGCGACCGGGCATTGACGATAAGGGTGTCGGGTATCGTCTCGGGTGCCAGGGTAAGACTGTGATAGCGTGTCGCCTGCGTCGGACTGGCCAGACCATGGAACAGCCCGGTGCCGTCATGACGTATGCCGTCGACCTTTCCGTGCATCGGCACAGGCGCACGGACAACCGTCGCGCCAAAAACCTGCCCGATCGCCTGATGTCCAAGGCAGACACCCAGCACCGGCACATGCGGTGCCGCCGCTGCGATCAGGTCACAACAGATACCGGCCTCGTTGGGCGAGCATGGGCCGGGAGAAATCACGATGGCTTCCGGGCGGAGGGCAAGGGCCTCCTCAACACTCAGGGCATCGTTGCGACGGACGTCACAGGCCTCTCCCAGTGCCCCGAAATGGTGGACAAGGTTGAAGGTGAAACTGTCGTAGTTATCGATCAGCAATATCATGGCACTAAGATGGCGATGTCTCGAGTGAAGGTCAAATTCCGTTACAATGCCTGACTTTCCGGCGGTTCAGCCCGTCAGCCACCACCCCCGCTGGCCTGGATCACGGCCAGCTCCGCCGCACGGAAAATGGCGCGTGACTTGTGTCGCGTCTCCATCTCCTCACTGGCGGGATCGCTGTCGGCCACGACACCACACCCGGCCTGCACATACATCCGCCCTTTGTGCAGGATCGCCATGCGAAGGCCGATACAGGTATCCATATCGCCGTCAACGCCGACATAGCCGATGCAGCCCGAGTAGGGACCACGCCGGGTTACTTCCAGCTCGTCGATGATTTCCATGGCGCGGATCTTGGGAGCACCCGTCAGTGTTCCCGCCGGGAAAGCGGCGGACAGCGCATCCAGCGCGTCACATTCGGGACGAATCGTACCCTGCACCGTGGAGGAAATATGCATGACATGGCTATAGCGCTCGACCACGAAAGACGACGGCACCGTGACCGACCCCATGCGTGCCACACGACCCACGTCATTACGCCCCAGATCGATGAGCATCAGATGCTCGGCACGTTCCTTGGCATCGGCCAGCAACTCGGCTTCGAGGCGTTCATCCTCCTCGCGATCCGCACCCCGCGGGCGGGTTCCGGCGAGGGGACGTACGGTCACAACCTGATCGCGCAGCCGCACCAGAATTTCAGGAGATGAACCGACGAGCGAGAAGCCATCCATCTCGACAAGGAACAGGAATGGCGCAGGGTTGACCCGTCGCAGGGAACGATAAAGTGCCAGTGCAGGCAGAGGAAACGTTGCCTCGAAACGCTGGCTGGGCACGATCTGGAACGCATCGCCCGCTGCAATATAGTCCTGAGCCTTGCGCACCTTGTCCATGAACGCATCTGCCGTCATGGTCGAAACCGGAGCGTCGAGAACGCTGCCTTCGGGCAGCTCAGGCGCCGTATCGAGAGGCGCTGCTATGAGCGCCCTGCTGGCACGCTCAAGCAGGTCCAGACCTGCCTCGCGGCTCATCCCACCCTCGCGCAAGGGCACGGCAAGGTGCAGCTCGTCCCGCACCGAGTCGAACACGGCAAACAGTCCCGGACGCATCATCACGCCATCGGGCAGGTGCAGATCATCCTGCGGCGCATTCGGCAGGATTTCCATCTGCCGGACCATGTCGTAGCCCAGATAGCCGAAAACGCCCCCGATCATGGTGGGCAGTGAATCCGGCAACTCGGCGCGGCTTTCATCGATGAGACGGCGCAGGGAAACCAACGGTGCCTCGTCGATCTCGGTAAATACCGACCCTGCGTCGTGCGGCGCAGTGTTGATTGAGGCAACGCCATGAGCACAGCGCCAGACGAGATCCGGCAACAGGGCTATGACCGAATATCGCCCACGCGCGGCGCCGCCTTCGACACTTTCGAACAGCAGACGATATGGACGCCCCTCACCGCCACCCGCCTGAGCGGGCACCAGCGAGGAAAGCTTCATGAAAGCCGCGACCGGCGTCAGAAGGTCGGCAGCCTCGATACGCGTGAGAAATTCGGTCGTCATTCCTGTCCGGTTCCCGCCTTGAGCGCCTGCTGGAGCACCGGCATGTTCGGCACTGGCTTGATCTGCCCTTCCAGCGAATGGACAAACACCACCGGCACATCAGCGCGCAATGTGTCCTGCAGCTGAGACTGCATGGAGGCGCGAAGCGCCTTGGTGCTCTCAGGGCTTGCAGGCTTGGTCGCCTTGACCGTGAACACATACAGCGCGTCACCATCGGCCATCATGCCGGTCTTGCCAACCGGGGTCGAAAAAATCTGCGAAAGAAGAGCAGATGGCAGGTTACCATTCTGCATGCGCGAGATCATCAGATCCTTCTGCATCTGAGCTTCATCGGTCGTGCCCGCCACGGCCTTGTCGAGACCACCCGATTTGCGGGCTGCCTGCATGAGCGTGGTGGCGCGCTCGTCTGCCATGTGCATCTGACGCTCGCGAAGCCAGTCATGCCCCACCTGCTCGCGCACGGTGTCATAGGGCTTCACATGGCCAGGCTCGATCTCGTCCACGAGCACCGCGAAGGCACTGCCGTCCGGGCCGTTGACCAGCGAGGGCTTCTCGCCCTTCTTCTGACTGAAGATGCGCGCGATAATGGCCTTGCGGACGGCATCGCTCCCCGGCAGAGGCGCAACCTCACCATCTTTCGTCAGGCCCTGGGCATCGAGCGACCCCTGAGCCGGCACGGCGCCGATGTCGGTCGGTATCTGCTCGAGGTCCGCGCTACCCGCTATGGCATCCTGCAGCGAAGCCACGCGTCCACCAAGAATTTGCGGGGCCTGCGAGCGGGCCACTTCATCACGGATATCGGCTTTCGCATGGTCGAAATCGGTCTTGTGCGGTGCATTGATTGCCGTGACGCGGAAAACGATCCAGCCTGCGGGGCTCTCGATCGGCCCTTCGATCACGCCGGAAGGCGCTTCAAACGCAGCCTTCGCCAGTTCAGGGCTCGGGATATCGGCCTTGCGCGCATTGGGGAAGGCAACAGCTGCGGCGGCCGGATTCTGCTTCTGAAGAGCGGCGTAATCGCCACTGGCTTTCCAGGCTGCCAGGACGGCCTCGGCAGCCGTCCGGTCCTGAAGCGTCAGCACCTCGAGACTACGCGTTTCCGGCACATCGTATTTCTGGATCTCGAACTCGTAGAAGCGCTTGAGATCGGCATCGGGAATGGTGAGCGTGCGAGCAATCGTGTCTGCCGAGAGCAGGACAAGCTTGGCATGACGATATTCTGCCGAACGATAAAGCCAAGGATGCAGATCATAGAAGCGGCGAAGCTGTGCCTCCTCGGGGGCGACCGGCACGGCCACAGAGGCGCTGTCGAGACGCAGAAGGTCCACCTGATGCGCAAGCGTATTATAGGACAGAAGCTGATCAAGCACCGAGCCCGGTACCTTCATGCCGTTGCCAAGACCTTCGAGCAGGTTACGCGCACCGATATCATCACGCACCTTCGCCAGAAGATCACGCTCCGTGATATGGATCTGGCTCAGCTTGCTATTGAAGAGCTTGCGGTCGAACTGCCCGTCCGTGCCATGAAACACGCTCATGCCAAAGATCTCGTTACGAACGAGAGCATCGGGCACTTTCATGCCGTTGCGGTCCGCCAGGGCCAGAACCTCGTTCTGCGCCAGCATGCGCTGAAGCACACCCTGGGCAACCTGCTCACGCACAGCCGGGGTCAGTTGGGACGGGTTGCTCAGCCCCATCTGCTGCGCAACACGCGGCATTTCGTTCTGAATGGCATTGGCGAGATCCTGGGCCCCGATCTGTCGGGTCCCGATCTTCACGGCAGTATTGGCCTGATCACCGTTATAGCTGCCGACCATATCGCCGACGCCCCAGCCAACGAAGGCCAGAAAAATGAGAAGCGCAATAATGCGCCCAAGCCAGGAATCGACAACAAGATGCCGCAAAGTCGAAATCATACGCGTCCAGGATCCGCAATTCGCCAGGGATTGAATGGCAGGACCATAGTCTGACACGCTTGACTTGACCAGACGGCGCCCTTGCCCGGAAGACATCAAGCGCCCATGCCCGATGCAACGCTTGTCACTCATCTGACGATAAGATGATGCAAAGATGGCGAACAATCGCCGTTCCCCTCTGTCTCCGGTCGGAAAACATCCGCTAAGCAGGAACATCGCTCGCCGGTTAATGCAGGATCGTTGAAGGATACATGATGCGCCAGATGATCATGGGCAACTGGAAGATGCATGGCCTTCGCGGTCGGGGTTCGGAACTTGCTACCGAAATTGCAGACGCAATCGGGCCCGTTGTGGCGCAGCGCGACGTCGTGCTTGCCCCTCCCTTTACCCTGACAGCTCTCATTGCCCCCATCCTGCAATCAACTGGCATCGGGCTTGGGGCGCAGGACTGCCATGCCGAAGCCGAAGGAGCCTATACGGGGGATATCTCCGCCCCCATGCTGACAGATCTTGGGGTCAGACATGTGCTGCTTGGTCATTCCGAGCGACGAGAACATCATCACGAGGACAATGCTCTTATCCGACGCAAGGCCGTGACGGCACAGAAATTCGGTCTTTGCCCGGTCATCTGCGTGGGAGAGAGCGCGACCCAGAAACGCGATGGACAGGCAGAGGCCTGGCTGACACGCCAGATCGTAGAATGTCTGCCCAGATCGTTCCAGGGCATCGTGGCCTATGAGCCCATCTGGGCCATCGGCACGGGCAAGGCGGCAACCGAACAGGATATCGAATCCCGCATGACGCTGATTCATGAGGTGCTGCGTCGTCATCTGGAAACGGATGACAAAACACCACGGGTCCTGTATGGCGGCTCAGTCAAGCCCGAAGATGCCGCGTCCATCCTCGCTGTTTCCGGTGTGGGGGGCGTGCTCGTCGGCGGAGCCAGCCTGTCTGCCGAATCCTTTCTCGGCATCGCAAAGGCAGGTCTCTCGTCGGCGTCCTGACGGCATATATATTGCGTTTACATGAAAGCCGGACATGACCACGCTGCTGCTCGTTCTCAATTTCCTTGTGACTATCGCCCTGATCGGCGTGATCCTTATCCAGCGTAGCGAGGGCGGTGGTCTTGGCATTGGCAGCAGCCAGGGCATGGGATCGTTCATGACGGGACGCGGCACGGCCAATCTACTTACGCGCACCACATCAGTGCTCGCAGGCGTTTTCATGGTGCTGTGCCTTTTGCTCGCGGTACTGAACCGCGGCGCCTCGACGAACGCAGGCAGCGACATTCTGGCGCAGCCCCCCGCCCCGACGACGCCTGCCGCACCGGCCACCAGCACGACCACCCAGACGCCCGCCGCAACACCCGCTCCGGCGGCGCCTGCGAAGCAGTAACGCAACAGAACGAAAAATTTCTTCCGCCCGGGTCCTCGGGCGGCATTCTTCTCGTTCCCTCGGAACACGATCCGGTGTAGGAGAGCCTTCCATGACTCGGTTCGTATTCATCACCGGTGGCGTGGTTTCCTCTCTCGGCAAGGGCATCGCTTCTGCGGCTCTTGCGGCTCTCCTCCAGGCGCGCGGCTACAAGGTCCGCATGCGCAAGCTCGACCCCTATCTCAATGTGGATCCGGGGACCATGAGCCCCTATCAGCATGGCGAAGTGTTCGTAACCGATGACGGGGCCGAGACCGATCTCGACCTCGGCCATTACGAGCGTTTCACCGGGGTTCATGCCCGAAAGGCCGATAACGCCACGACGGGACGCATCTATTCTGAAGTGATTGCCCGCGAACGACGTGGCGATTATCTCGGCGCGACCGTGCAGGTCATTCCCCATATCACAGACGCCATCAAGGAAGCCGTCGTGGCTGGCACCGATGGCTATGATTTCGTGCTGGTCGAAATCGGCGGCACTGTGGGCGATATCGAAAGCCTGCCGTTCCTCGAATCGATCCGTCAGCTGCGCAACGATCTGGGCCCGGCGCACACCATGTGCGTGCATCTCACCCTCCTGCCCTACATCCCCGCAGCCGGTGAACTGAAAACGAAGCCGACCCAGCATTCGGTCAAGGAACTGCAGAATGTCGGCATCCAGCCGCAGATGCTCATCTGCCGCTCGGACCGCGCGATCCCGACCAATGAGCGTCGCAAGATCGCCAGCTTCTGTAATGTGCGTCCCGAAGCCGTGATTGCCGCGCTGGACGTCGACACCATCTATGCCTGTCCGATTTCCTACCACAAGGAAGGCATGGACAATGAGGTGCTGCGTTATTTCGGCCTGCCTGTGGATGGCGAGCCCGATCTGAGCCGCTGGACCAAAATTGTCGAAACGCTGCGTCATCCCGATGGTGAGGTCCGTATCGCCGTGGTTGGTAAATACACGGCGCTTCTCGACAGCTACAAATCGCTCATCGAAGCGCTGCTGCATGGTGGCATTGCCAACAGCGTCAAGGTCCGCCTCGAATGGGTCGAATCCGAAACGTTCGAGAAGAATCCCGAATCGATCGCAGCGCTCGGTCGGGTCGACGGCATTCTCGTGCCGGGCGGATTTGGCGAGCGTGGCTCCGAAGGCAAGATCGAGGCTGTGCGCTATGCCCGTGAAAACGGCGTGCCCTTCCTTGGTATCTGCTTCGGCATGCAGATGGCGGTTATCGAGTGCGCCCGCTCCCTGGCTGGTCTCGACAAGGCCTCTTCCACGGAGTTCGGCCCGACCGATGAACCGCTGGTGGGTCTCATGACCGAATGGGCACGTGGCAACGAGATGCTGCGCCGCCGTGAGCATGGCGAAATGGGTGGCACGATGCGCCTTGGCGCCTACCCGGCCAAGCTCAAGCCCGGTTCACGCGCTGCCGAAATCTATGGCACGACCGAAGTGCGTGAGCGGCATCGCCACCGCTACGAGGTGAACGTGCATTATCGTCAGCAGCTCGAAGCCACTGGCCTCGTGTTTTCGGGTATGTCGCCCGATGATGTTCTGCCGGAAGTGGTCGAATATCCGGATCATCCGTGGTTCGTGGGCGTGCAGTATCACCCGGAATACATGTCCAAGCCTTTCGCTCCGCATCCGCTCTTCGCCGGATTCATCGAGGCTGCCGTCAAGAAAGCCCGCCTCGCATGAATGATATCACCCTTGGTTCGCTCACCATTGGCAACAAGCAGCCCTTCACGCTGATTGCAGGCCCCTGCCAGATCGAATCCCGCGCCCATGCACGCGATATGGCAGCTGGTCTTGCCGAGATCTGTGGCGATCTTGGCATCGGCTGGATCTACAAGAGCTCGTTCGACAAGGCCAATCGCACGTCTCTCAAGGCGCAAAGAGGGATCGGCCTTGCCGAAGGGCTCGATATTCTTGCGGGTATCCGTGAGGAATTCGGCTGTCCGGTACTGACCGACGTGCATGGCGCGGAACAGTGCAAGCCTGCTGCCGAGGCAGTCGATGTGCTTCAGATCCCTGCCTTTCTGTGCCGCCAGACCGATCTGCTGCTCGCGGCTGGCGAAACGGGTCGGGCTATCAATGTCAAGAAGGGTCAGTTTCTCGCCCCCTGGGACATGGCCAACGTTGCAGCCAAGATCGCGTCGACTGGCAATGAAAAAATCATGCTGTGCGATCGCGGCACGAGCTTTGGCTATAATACGCTGGTGAGCGACATGCGCGGCCTGCCGATCATGGCCTCGACCGGCTATCCGGTGGTTTTCGATGCCACACACTCTGTTCAGCAGCCGGGCGGCCTTGGTGGTGCGTCAGGCGGGCAACGTGAATTCGTGCCTCCCCTCGCCCGTGCCGCTGTGGCTATCGGTGTTGCCGCCGTGTTTATTGAAACGCACGAAAACCCCGACCAGGCGCCGAGCGACGGCCCGAACATGGTGCCGCTTTCAGAGATGCGCGAACTCCTGAAAACGCTCCAGGCTTTCGACAGGCTTGCCAAGTCCAATGGGTTCTAAGCGACACGTCTATTCGGTTCAGACCGAATGGACCGGCAATCACGGGCTCGGCACGCGCTCATGGCATGTCTATAGCCGCAACCATGATATTGCGGCCGAAGGCAAACCCGTGATTCACGGCTCGGCAGATCCCAGCTTTCATGGTGATCCGACGGGCTGGAATCCCGGTGAACTGCTCCTCGCCTCGCTGAGTGCCTGCCACAAGCTCTGGTATCTCGGTCTTGCTGCAGGTGCCGGCCTTGTCGTGACGGCCTATCGCGACGCCGCCGAAGCCGTGATGATGGAAAACGCGCAAGGGGATGGTGAATTTGAGAGCGCTGTTCTGCGCCCCGTCATCACTCTGGCGAGCGGAAGTTCGGTCGAGCAGGCACAAAGCCTGCACGATCAGGCTCATGCCCATTGCTTCATTGCCCGCTCGGTAAATTTCCCTGTGATCTGCGAGCCTGTCTTTCAGATCGTGTAAGGCTGGAGCGGTGCGCTGAGGCAGGCGGCCAGACAAAGCACCACGACAGCCGTCAGCAGGGCGCGGAACGGGAAGTATCCAGCAGGCAGGGCGCCCTTGCGATAGGCAGCGCGCTCGGCCATCAACACCAGAACAAAGCCGATCATTTCCATCAGGATACCGCCGCGCGGTGCCCAGACGACGCCTGCATAGATGGCGATCCAGCTCCAGAGCGACGGCATGACACCGAGGAACAGCCTGCGTCGGTTAATCGCTCCCATGCCCTGTGCTGGCATGATGGCAGGCTGCTCAAGCGCCAGCCCCCAGTGAACCGCCCCCAGGAACGACAGGATGCAGCCGCCATAGGCCAGCATCGCCACGCCAATATGGGTGACTGGCCCCAGACTACCCCAGAACAAGGCCGCCATAGCGAGGGTGATAAATGGCACCAGACCGGCGATACCAAGGAAAATGACGAGCAGTGACAGGGGTCTCACGGAATATCCATCCTCATTTCACATAACGCCAGTTGACAGCGCCGGTGTCTCGACGCCTTGTGATGCCCGAAGTTCGAACGTTCAAACAGGGAGCCCCCAAATGAGCGCCATTATTGATATCATTGCTCGCGAGATTCTGGATAGCCGTGGCAATCCGACTGTAGAAGTCGAGGTTGAACTGTCCTCGGGTGCCAAGGGCCGCGCTGCTGTTCCGTCCGGTGCCTCCACCGGTGCCCATGAGGCCGTCGAGCTGCGTGACGGCGACAAGTCGCGTTATGGTGGCAAGGGCGTTCTCAAGGCTGCTGCCTTCGCTGAAGGCGAGATCCTTGACGCCCTGCAGGGCGCCGAATCGTCGGATCAGATCGCCATCGACGAAGCCATGATCGAGCTGGACGGCACGCCGAACAAGGCGCGTCTGGGTGCCAACTCGATCCTTGCCGTCTCGCTGGCGACCGCCAAGGCAACCGCGCTTGAGCTGGATATCCCGCTCTATCGCTATGTCGGTGGCGTTTTCGCGCACACCCTGCCCGTGCCGATGATGAACATCGTCAATGGTGGCCAGCATGCCGATAACCCCATCGACATCCAGGAATTCATGATCCAGCCGGTCGGCGCACCGACGATCATGGACGCCGTTCGTATGGGATCGGAAATCTTCGCTCATCTGAAGAAGAACCTGCATGCAGCGGGCCACAACACCAATGTTGGTGACGAAGGCGGCTTTGCTCCGGGTCTGAAGTCGGCAGACGAAGCGCTTGGCTTCATCTCGAAGTCGGTCGAAGGTGCTGGTTACCGCCTCGGTGAAGACGTCACCTTCGCGCTTGATTGTGCCGCCACCGAATTCTATCGCGATGGCCGTTACAAGATGGACGGCGAAGGCCGCGATCTCGACTCCTCGGGCATGATCGACTACCTGGCCGATCTCGCAGCACGTTATCCGATCGTTTCGATCGAAGACGGCCTTGCAGAAGACGACTGGGAAGGCTGGGCAGAGCTGACAGCAAAGCTTGGCCACAAGCTGCAGCTCGTCGGGGACGATCTGTTCGTAACCAACACCGAGCGTCTGGTGCGTGGCATCGAGAACAACACGGCCAACGCGCTGCTGGTGAAGGTCAACCAGATCGGCACGCTGACCGAAACGCTCCGCGCCATGGAAACCGCGCATCGCGCCGGCTACAAGTGCGTCATGAGCCATCGCTCGGGTGAGACTGAAGATTCGATCATTGCTGATCTCGCGGTGGCGACCAATTGCGGTCAGATCAAGACGGGCTCGCTGTCACGCTCGGATCGCACGGCAAAGTACAATCAGCTGATCCGCATTGAAAACGAGCTGGCAACCGCCGCCCGTTACGCAGGCCGCTCGATCCTCCCGCGCGCCTGAGCCTTTTTGCACTACGCAAGCATGGGGGAGAGAGTCATTCTCTCCCTCATTGCGTTTACACGATTGTCAGCGATCGCAAGCTGAGGCTAGTCTAGCTCAGGCAGGTTGTGACTGGATTGATGGAGTTCCCGTGCAGATCGTTCGTGCTATCCGTCGTTTTGTACGTGCCGTTGTCCCTCCGGCTCTGTTTCTCGGTCTCACAGCCTATTTCGGCTGGAACGCGCTTCAGGGCGACCACGGGATCAAGGCCTATCACCAGCAGCTCAAACTGATGGATCAGGCGCTTCAGGCCCAGAAAGATGCGGACGCTGAACAGGCCGTCTGGAAGCGCCGTATCGGCAGCCTGAACGAGCGCGCCCTGGACGCCGATATGCTGGATGAGCGCTCACGCGCCATGCTGAATCTGGCCCGTAATGGCGATACGGTCATTCCGTATGGCCCGCACGAAAAGCTCTACTGAAAACTCCCAGAGACGGGTTTCTCCTGCCGGATCTTTCGTGACTATACGCCGAACAGCGCGGGTTCTGTAACGCTCGCGCCCTCGGGACGAAGTGGTGATACATCTCGGCGCAACCAGCGCCCACGCGCCTGAGTTCAACACGACGGCCTTACTGAACGGACTGCATGCACTTCTACCGTATCGTTGCCGACATATGCATCGGCAACCTTGCTTGCAAAAGGGTGCTCCCCAACTTCTCCTTCAAGCTGACGGCCATCAAGCCGGACCAGGTGTCGACTGGGTGAGTCACGGCCCCGCATGAAGTCTGGACCGCCCCTTTCCCCGATCGACAGCTAGCAGGCACAAAAAAAGCGGCCCGAAGGCCGCTTTTCTTTTCCGTCAGCGTCAGCCGATCTTACTTGATCTTGGCTTCGCGGAACGCAACATGCTTGCGGACGACGGGGTCGTACTTGCGCACTTCCATCTTGCCGGTCGCCGAGCGGGCGTTCTTCTTGGTGACATAGAAATATCCGGTATCCGCGGTCGAAACGAGACGGATCTGGATGACGTTGGTCTTGGCCATTGGGTCCTCGCAAACTGATCTGTCGCTGCGCGCGACATGAACGGCAGCGTTTTCAAGCTGGGCGCATAAATGCTTCTATTACGCCCGCGGGTCAAGTGTTTCCGCTCGAACGGAGGATGATTTTTGATGTTCCGGGGAAAAAATCTTGAAGAGATCGAACCAAGAACTTAATAAGAACATTGTGATTCCGGGCAGTTACGGTCGAGTGCCGCCCCCGCCACGGAGAGAGGGACCCCATGCTGACACGCAAGCAACACCAGCTCCTGCTTTATATCGACGGCTATCTGAAGCGGACAGGATTTTCGCCTTCTTTTGACGAAATGAAGGAGGCGCTCGAACTCCGGTCCAAATCCGGCATTCACCGGCTGATTTCAGCACTTGAGGAGCGTGGATTCCTGCGGCGCCATCATCACCGGGCCCGTGCGCTTGAAATACTGCGCCTACCGGTCACTGAGGCGCAGCCTGTGACGGCCGTGACGAGTGATACTCTCGTAGAAGCTGGTCCTTTTCCCCGCCTTGCTCACAGTCAGGCGAAGCCGCTGGCCTCCAGCTTGGCTGACTCGCAGAGTTCTGTCGTGGGTGTGCCGCTCTATGGCCGTATCGCCGCCGGCTTGCCAATCGAGGCATTCCGCGATCAGGGAGAGCAGATTGATATCCCCGCGGCGCAACTCACTAACGGGCAGCATTACGCCCTACATGTATCAGGTGATTCGATGATCGAGGCTGGCATCCTCGACGGTGATATCGTCATCATTCGCCAGGCCGAGACGGCGGAGAACGGCAAGATCGTTGTGGCGCTGGTGGATAATCAGGAGGTGACACTCAAACGCCTGCGCCAGAAGGGCCAGTCGATTGCTCTGGAGCCTGCCAATCCCGCCTATGAGACGCAGATATTTCCTCAAAGCCGTGTCCGCATCCAGGGCGTGCTGATCGGGCTTTACCGTCAGTACAACTGACCGTTCTCATAACCGCCCAGCCCCATAGAGCCTGTTTGGAAAGTCCCCTGATAATGGCCCCTGGCAGCTGCACCGAGCAATTGACGGTCACGAAGCAGCGGAAATCAGGGCATTTGCGCAAAAGCTAAATGGGCCACCCGACCATTTGTCGGGCTCAGACGCAGTTTCCAAACAGGCACTTAGCGATGTCTACCTCCCGACCCTGACAAGAAAGGGCTTCTGTCCAGGATAAGTGTACATCGCTCCAGACTTCGAACAGAGATATGGCGAGCAATCATGAAGTCGTGCGGGCTCAGGAGGCTTGCATTTGCTGAAGGGCCAGGGTCGCGTCAGGCCTCGTGGGGCAACGCGGGGCGCGCACCGGTGTCGGGGTGGAAGAACTCCGATGCAGAGATCTATGCCCTCTGCTATATTGACGCCTTGAGCGTGGCCGGGAGTGCGGAAACGCAGCAGGATATGGCGGCGAGGCCTCTCGCAACAGCGTGTGTGGAGCGATACACCTAGATCGTCGTGATCTGTCGCTCCATCATGGAGCGCTCTACGATCACCAAGCGTCAGCGCAGCCGTTAGCCACAATGGATCAAGTTCGATGTGTCACCCTCAGGCGGAGGCGTACCTCTCTCGATAATCAGAAGCCTCAGCCCATCAGCGTTCAAGTAGTTCACGAGACCTCGCCTCAGCAGAGAGGCAACGTCTCACCCATCCATTTTGCCGAATTCCTTCTGATCGCAGGACGGGACTTTCGCATGCAAGTTTCGACGTAATCGGGCCGAACCATCGAAATGGCCACCCAGCCGCATGCTGCTGCGAGGACTCTGCTCTTCCCAGCATCATGACCGGCCCGAGATCATACGAAATGGAGAGGCCATTCTCGGGCTTTGCGGTTGGTCCGGTGTCGCCGTATCACCCGCGCTCAACACAGCAGGCTTTTGGTCGAGCCCAGTCGTTGAGGTGTCTGATCACTCTTTGAGGCGCACTAAACTATGCCGGGCGTGCGCAATCGTTGCCGAACCGGGCGCACTCTACCGGCCATAAATCCAGCATGTGGCAATCCTCACTCGACCTGCCCTGTTTCTTACCTGGAGATCACCCAGGGTCAGGCCGAGTGTCCGGTCAGTGAGCCGCCTTATCCTTGGTGACGCGCACCGAACCGTCCGGCGATATAAGGGTGCTTGTTCCGTCACCATTCGGGATCACAATGGTGCCGCTATGGCTTGGAGCAAGATATTTGTGCGCATTATCCTCAACCGAGGAAGAGAGCGACGGGCGAGACGCAGAGCGAACGCCATTCACGACGCCATCATGTTCACCCATCTCGATGGTGCCCCCGTCTCCCAGCTGGATGCTGCTCCCATTACTCGCACCATGGCTTTTCGTCATGGAGCCGAAGTAGCTGTTGGTGTCTGCCAGGGCATCCCGCAGGCCGTTAGGCGAGGCCTCGACGTCGCGCAAGGTAGGCAAGGGTTGCGGAGCACCGGGCCAGACATTTCCGTTTTCGGGCAGTAGCGGCATCGCCATGTAGGCGTGCCCGCGGACCTTCTCCATATTCTCCGAAATGCCCTTCGGCATGTTTGGATTGGCACCCGGCAAGGTAACCGTGTCATGGAGGGATTTCCCGAGACCGGAACAGCCACTCAACAAAACTGGGATCGCTAAAAGAGCGGCCTTTCTCATCATCTACTCCAGGGATGTCTTTGCGTCCCTTTTAAGACGCCCCTGACGACAATGCCAGATACAGAACATGTATAGCGCACAATACTAGTGCGTGAGTTTGGCTGAAGAACCGTTTGTGCCGGTTCCAAGCATTTTTGCGAGACCGGTTACCAGATAGCCCCACCCACTCATCACCGTCGGTACCACCGAAACCCAGAGCATCACTGCACCAAGATGGGTAAAGGAAATCGCACCGAGCCCGATCTGTCTTGGCATGACGTCCCCAGCCAGCAGGCAGCCGATCGCGACCATCTGGATGCCTGTTTTCCACTTGGCGAGGCGGGTCGAAGGGAGTGTTGCGCGCTGACTGGCCATGAATTCGCGCAGACCACTTACCATGATCTCCCGCACGAGAATGATAATTGCTGCAAACAGGGCACCGTCCACCAGCCTGCCATATCCCGCCAGAGCGAGCAGCAGGGCCCCCACGAGCAGCTTGTCAGCAATCGGGTCCATCATGCGACCCAGTTCCGACCCCTGTTTCCAGCGACGCGCCAGCATCCCGTCCAGATAGTCGGTAATGCAAGCCGCGATATACAGCACGCAGGCAATCCCGTCCGTCCAGGCATTATTGAACGCAATCAGCGCGATCAGCACCGGGATCGACGCGATACGCAGCAGGGTCAGGATGTTGGGCAGATCTGTCAGCATGAATCTTTCCCGGAGCTGCCTTCAAGTCAGAAAACACATGGAGATGAAATTACGCACCATGATAGGACGCTCATGGTGGTTCTTCATAGCTTCTCGCGCATCATTGCGGGTGAAAAAACTCGTAAATCGTGCGGGCAGTCTCTGAATTGATTCCCGATACCGAGACAAGCTCCTCCAGGCTGGCGCCACGGACACCACGCACCGAGCCGAACCGCGTCAGAAGGGCGCGCTTGCGCACGGCACCAACACCCGGCACGCTATCGAGCTCTGACACCTTGATGGCCTTGCTACGCCCTGCCCTGTGCGTCGTGATGGCGAAGCGGTGCGCTTCATCCCGCAGGCGCTGAAGGTAGTAAAGAACTGGATCATTCGGCGGCAACTGGAATGGCGTGCGCCCCTCCTGAAAGAACCACTCACGCCCCGCATCGCGGTCCGGCCCTTTGGCGATGGCCACGATAGGAATATCGCGCACATTCAGATCTTCCAGAACGGCCCGGACAGCATTGAACTGCCCCAGCCCGCCATCGATCAGCAGGAGATCAGGCCAGTCTTCCGGGCGGGCCTCCGGTGCTTCGGGATCGCGACGGCCAAAGCGCCGCTCCATCACCTCACGCATCATGCCAAAATCGTCACCAGGCGTGACGGGCCCCTTGATGGCAAACTTGCGATAGGCGCGCTTGACGAACCCTTCCGGCCCGCCCACCACCATAACACCGTAAGCGTGCTGCCCCATGATGTGGGAGTTATCATAGGTCTCAATCCGCTTCGGCGGCTCTGCCAGCCCGAAGACGCCCGCCACACCGTTGAGCAGCTTGCTGACACCAGCGCTCTCTGCCAGTCGCCGCTCGAGTGCTTCACGCGCATTGGTTTCGGCGTGACGAACCACGTCGCGCCGCTCGCCACGCTGTGGCTGCAACAGTTCCACCTTGCGCCCGCGCTTGAGACTCAGCGCCTCCGAAACGAGGTCGAGCTCCGCAGGGTCGCTGTTAAGCAGGATTTGGGGTGGTGGGGGTTTGTCATCATAGAACTGCAGCAGGAAGGCTGCGAGAATATCTGCCGCACTCTCCTCCTCCGCATGATCAGGGAAGAAAGCCCGATTTCCGTTGTTACGGGAATTACGGATGAAGAAAACCTGGATGCAGGTCCGTCCCGCCTCCTGCCAGAGTGCAATGATGTCAGCATCGCCAATCGAGGCCGGGTTGATGATCCCCGATTCCTGCATGCTGGAGAACCCACGGATACGATCGCGTATGGCCGCTGCACGCTCAAATTCGAGCGCTTCAGAGGCTCTTTCCATCTCCTCGACAAGTGTCTTATGCACATCCGTGCTCTTGCCCGAGAGGAATTGTTTCGTCTCATCCACCAGCTCGGCATATTGCCCCGGTGTCACCCTGTCTACACAGGGTGCGGAGCACCGACGGATCTGGAACAGCAGGCAAGGTCGTGTGCGTGACGACAAAACGGCATCGCTGCAGGAACGCAGCAGAAAACTGCGCTGGATCAGGTTCAGCGTCTGATTAACAGCCCAGGCCGAGGCAAACGGCCCCCAATAGGTGGCATTCTTGACCGGGCGGCCACGCTGCTTGGTAATCTGCGGAAACTCATGCCCCTCGGTCAGCATGATCCAGGGATAGGATTTGTCATCGCGCAGGAGGATGTTGAAGCGTGGCTTCATCTTCTTAATGTAGTTGGCCTCAAGAAGCAGCGCCTCGGCCTCGGTGCGCGTCGTCACGATCTCCATCGATCGTGTAAGGCTCACCATGCGGCGCAGCCGCTCCGGCAACTGGTTGAGACGGAGATAGGACGACACACGCTTTTTAAGGCTAAGCGCCTTGCCAACATACAGTACCTCTCCCTTCTCTCCCAGCATGCGATAGACGCCGGGCGTGAACGGGATGGTTTTCAGCGCTTCTCTTATGGCCTCTGCGCCCTCCTTGCGGGTAGGCTGTTCAGCGGTATCAACAGCCTGAGCATCACGAACAGAGGGGTCAGTTTGCGTGGTCTTCATCACAGGACGCCATTGCCCAGGCTGAACACAAGTTCATCCACGGAACCTGTGGATAAGTCTGTGGGGCATCGCGTGACAAATTGATGACGGGCGCAGTTTGGCGCGCTTTGCGACGCTTTGCCTAAATTTTGGGCATTTAATGCTAAGACGTTGAAAATCAACAATTTTGCCTATCCGGATCGAAGAAACAGCGCCAAGACGTTGGAAATACAGGGAGTCAATCCCGGAACTGCCCTGAAAGTGGACAAATTTCCGGGCTGCTCCGGCTAGAACGATCCTGTTTTGTTCGAAGTTGCCTTCAGACCCGTTCGGCTTGCGCGAGAACGCGCAGGAAATTGCCGCCCCATATCTTCGCCAGTTCGGCTTCGCTGAACCCCTGTTCGACCAGCGCTTCGGTTACCGCCGGGGATTGTCCAGCATCGGCCCAGCCCTGAATGCGTCCGCCACCATCAAAATCGGAGGACACACCCACATGGTCCACGCCAATCAGGTCCGCAACATAGCGCACGTGACGCGCCAGATCGGCAACACCCGCCTTGCCGGTGGCAGCGGGAACGAGAAACGAGGACATGGCCGTGATCTGGATCACACCACCCGTATCACGCAGCCGCAGAAGCTGCTCGTCATCCAGATTGCGTGGATGGTCGCAAAGGGCGCGGGCACAGGAATGGCTCGCCACGATCGGCACAGCCGAAATTTCAGTTGCCTGCATCATGGTCGTCTTTGCCGCATGGGAGACATCCACCATGATCCCATGTGCGTTCATCGAGGCAATTGCCTCACGTCCCAGGGGGGAAAGTCCGTGATGAAGGCTCTTGTCATTCCCTAGAGCCGGCAGGGGAATGGCGGCATCCGCCAGATCGTTATGTCCGTTATGGGTGAGCGTCATATACCGCACGCCCAGTGCCGCCAAAGCACTGATCCGGGAGATGTCACCACCCAGCGCATGCCCGTTCTCCACTGCCGGCACGATGGCGACGTTGCTCGAAGAGACAGCGTCCTTGACGGCTGCTGCCGTCCGGCAAACCGCAACGCCGGGGCCCGAAAGACCGTTGATCACGCCAAGCATGGCCTGAGCCCGCTCCCAGGCAGCCTGCCGCTCCGCCGGCGCAAGCACAGTCTGCGGAATATAAGCGGCCAGACAGACAGCCTTGAGACCGCCCTCACGCAGCTTTGGCAGATCGACCTGGCGATCAGGTGACCCGGTGGCGAAATCGCCCCGGTCGGGCCACGGAATATCGATGTGAGAATCGAGCGTCAGGAGAGAGTTGTAAATCGCAGGTGTCATGCCTGTTTAAATGGTTTATTGCAGCCGCACAGCAAGAGGCTTTGCTGCACTTCCTGCCAAATTGAAGGACACTGCGCCATGCGGCTGATGACGTGGAATATCAATTCGTTGCGCCTGAGGCTGCCCCTGCTTCAGCGCCTTGGTGAGGAACAGGCGCCCGATATCATCTGCCTACAGGAGACAAAGGTCCCCGACGCCTTGTTTCCCGCAGCCCCCTTGCGTGAGCTCGGCTACGATCATCAGCATTTCCTGGGCATGAAGGGATATAACGGGGTCGCGATTCTCTCGCGCCATCCCATCAGGCCGATCGAAGCAACGCCCGACTGGTGCGGCAAGAGCGATACACGGCATATCGGCGTCGTCATCGACACCACAACCGGCCCTGTCATGCTTCATGACTTCTATGTTCCAGCGGGCGGCGACATTCCCGATCCGGCGGTCAACGACAAATTTGCCCATAAACTGGCTTTTCTCACTGAGGTGACGGCCTGGTTTCGTGAGAATCCGCCGATACGGTCCATCGTGGTTGGTGACCTGAATATCGCCCCGCTCGAACATGACGTGTGGAGCCACAAGCAGCTCTCGACCGTGGTGAGTCATACGCCACCCGAGATCGAACGGCTCAATGCCTGGGCGGCGACCGGGTTTGTCGATGCCATGAGGCTGGTCGTCCCGCCACAGGAGAAACTCTATACGTGGTGGTCCTATCGCAATCGCGATTGGAAGCTTTCAAACCGGGGGCGGCGCCTCGACCATGTATGGCTGACGCCGGATCTGCAGCCAGCACTCACGAACCTCAACGTGTTGAGAGACGTAAGAGACTGGGACAGCCCATCGGATCATGTCCCGGTGGTGTTCGATCTCGATCTGTCTGCCGCATGACCCCGGGATAACCGGTCGGGCCTCCCTCGTGACGGGGCGGCCCCTCGCATGGCACTGCGCGCGCCCCACCAGAGCGTTAAACAAAAACCCCGGCCTTTGCAGGACCGGGGTTTTGAATAGCGTGTTATGCAGACAGGACTCTCAGCCCATCAGCGCATCACTGCCTTCCGGATTGAGACGGTAACCACCGCCCTCAGTCAGCAGCAGCGATGCGTTTGCCGGATCGGGCTCTATTTTCTGACGCAGACGATAGATATGCGTCTCAAGCGTATGGGTCGTGACAGCTGCGTTATAGCCCCAGACCTCGTTGAGGAGCACCTGGCGGGCAATTGGGCGATGCCCGGCACGATACAGATATTTCAGGATCGCGGCTTCCTTCTCCGTCAGGCGAATGCGGCGGTTCTTGGCCGGTTCCTGAAGAATCTTGGAGGAAGGACGAAACAGATACGGCCCGATCGGGAAAACGGCATCCTCGCTGTTTTCAAACAGACGAAGCTGGGCACGCAGGCGCGCCAGCAACTCGGCAATACGGAACGGCTTGGCCACGTAGTCATTCGCGCCCGCATCCAGACCACGCACCACATCGGCCTCGTCGTCCGAGCCAGTCAGAATGATGATCGGCATGCGAATACCCTGACGGCGGAGCTCGGCGCAGAAATCGCGGCCATCGCCATCGGGAAGCGTCACATCGAGCAGGATCGCATCGACACGCACATCGGGAACGCCGAGTTTTTCCTTGGCATCGGCAACAGATACTGCCTGGATCGGTTCGAACTCGCCTTCGAGCTTGAGCTGTTCGACCAGGAGTTGGCGAAGCGTATCGTCATCGTCAACAATAAGGACAGGACGCGGACCAGGCATGTATAACCTTCTCTCTCCAGCTGGGGACGACACCCCTGAGCCAAGACCTGACTTCTCAAGGAAGAAAGACCCTTGTTTTGATTGTGAGCCTTACACGGATATCGTGATAACGCCAATCCGATCAGACGCCTCCCCTGGCGTGATACCGGCCTTTAGACGGCAATTACTCATAAATTAATGTTCAGACGTGAGGTTTGTGACATGACTGTCATCCTGCGACATGCAAACGGGTCTCGCGCGACCCTTTTCCTTGAAGGAGAGCCCCTCCCCGCCCTGATCGGCGCGGCTGGCACAAGACAGGACAAGAGCGAAGGCGACATGGCAACGCCAATCGGCTTCCTTACCTTCAGGCACGTCTTCTATCGGGCTGATCGCGTTGAAAGACCTGTCACCGCGTTACGCATCGAGGCACTCGCGCCGAATGATGGCTGGTGCGATGACCCAACTCACCCTGACTACAACCGGCAGATCACGCTGCCTCACCCGGCGCGACATGAGAAGCTGTGGCGCGAGGATCATTGCTACGATCTATGCGTCGTACTGGGATGGAATGACAGCCCGGCTGTTCCAGGCCGCGGCTCGGCCATCTTCCTGCACCTGCCCCCCACCAGCGGCGCAACGGAGGGCTGTATCGCCCTCGAGGAATGCCTGCTGCGCCGGACTATTGCCTCTGGTCATGCCGGCATTGAGGTCCGACCGGACTAGGGCGTGTTACGGCCCTGCTTATCACAGGGCCGTAACGTCATGCGTGTAGCGGCGTCCCCTCGACTGGCGCAGCAACGGGCTCCGCCTCGGCTGGCGGTGCAGGGGGTGTCATGAAGACCAGCATGTCACCAATGGCGGGACTGACGGGAAACTCGTCTTCCGCCGAGCGTATCGTGATCGACTGGCCCCGGCGTATCGATAGAAAATCAAGACGGTTCGACACGGCGCCAAAGCTTGCTGCGCTCGCCTCGTCGGCCACTGCCGTTGTGAACCGCCACCCCTTGTCGAAGAGCATGTCGATCAGGGTGAAGTTCCATGACGGATCACCCAGCAGCTTGCCCCGGGCATCACGTGAGAGGCCGTGATAGAAATCGAGGCGCGCCACGCCGGGGCTGATCTGGAACACGCGCTGACGTCCCATATGGGGCGCCATATGGGCACAGACCAGCCCGTTATAAATGGCATCCGCCGTGGTCGAAATCAGATAATCCGCCGGACGCTCCTCAAGGGCTTCCTCGCCGTACTGTGAAAGCAGTTCAGCCCGCAGGACCGGCACGCCCTGACGCATGGCGGAGATAAGCGTGTTGGAGCGGTTATCGACCAGAAGGATCGGAATACCGTTCTTGCTCAGGCATTTCGCCAGATCGATCGACCAGGGTGAAGCCCCAACAATGGCAAGGGCCGGTTCATTGGAGAGCGTGAGCTTAAGATAGCGGGCGATCGGCCGGAGGGAGAAGCCGTGAAAGATCATGGTTCCGCCGATAATGGCGAAAACGGCGGGCATGATCAGATCAGCACTGTGATACCCGGCATCGGTCATACGATACCCCGCGGCACCAGCCACAGCGGCGGCCACAATACCGCGCGGCGCGATCCAGGCGACAAACAGCCTCTCCTGCCATTTGAGCCCCGTCCCTATGGTGGAGAGGAAAATGGCAAGCGGCCGTACGCCGAACATGACGGCTGCGGTCAGCAGGCAGATTGGCAGGGACAGATGCGCCAGCACCTCGCGATGCAGATCGGCGGTCAGCATGATGAACAGCACAGCCACCACCAGAACCACAAGGGATTCCTTCATGCGTCGCAACTCAGACAGGCCGGGAACATGCAGATTGGTGAGCGCCATCCCAAAGACGGTCGCGCCCACAAGGCCTGCGCCCTCCATGCTCATGTTGCAGATGCTGAAAATCAGCAGCGCCAGCGTGAGCAGCAGAGGCGTCTTGAGCGGCTCTGGCATGAGGTCGCGCACAAACAGATACCGCACCAGATAAGCTGGCAGGATACCGACAGCGAGGGATTCCGCCGTCGAAGCCAGAAGATCGGGCAGAACCGTGGTGAGAAAGACATCCGTGCCGATCGGCACGCGTGTCGCCACCACCTGCAGCACGACGGCCGCCAAAATGGCGCCAATCGGGTCATTGATGATGGCTTCCCAGCGCAGAAAGGCGGCGACACGGGGTTGCAGCTTGTTATGTCGCAGCAATGGCAGCACGACTGTCGGGCCGGTGACGGTGATAATGGCACCAAACAGCGCCGCCACACCCCATTCCATATGCGCGATGTAATGCGCTGCCGACCAGCCCAGAACCCAGGAAATAGGCAGGGCCAGCATGGTCAGGCGCGTCACCCCCTCGCCTGCCTCGCGCAGCTGGCGGAAGTCGAGGAGCAAGCCGCCCTCGAACACGATGATGGCAACCAGAAGGGACACAAGCGGGCGGAAAATCCATCCGAGAGCCGCCGAGGGATGAAGTATTCCAAGCCCCGGCCCAAAAATGAGGCCAAGAGCAAAAAGGAGCACAATGGCGGGAAGGCGGAACTTCCACGCCACCCATTGCGCCCCGATCCCGGCTCCCAGTGTCAGAAGCAGCCCGACAAACATTGCTAGCGCCATGATAACCCGTTCACCCCTGCCCGGTCGTATGATGAGACGATCTGGAAAACCCTAGCCGGCCCTGCGCTGGAGCACGGCAGCAAAGAAGCCGTCCGTCTCATCGCGCAAGGGGGTCAGGGCAAAACCGGATTCACCGCGCAGCTTTTCGGGAAGCATGTCACCCCCCGCAGCGACACGCTCGAACTGGTCATTGCGCGCCAGGAACGCAGCAACCTGCGCTTCGTTTTCCTCGGCCAGCAGCGAGCAGGTTGCATAGACCAGACGCCCGCCGGGTTTGACCAGTGTCGAGGCGCGATCAAGAATATCGGCCTGCTTGGCCTGCAATTCGATGATATCCTGCTCCACGAGCCGGATACGGGCATCAGGGTTACGGCGCCAAGTCCCTGTGCCTGAACAGGGGGCATCCACCAGCACACGATCAAAGGCGCCGGCACGGCGCTTGACCCACTTATCGCCGCTGGTCAGCAGATGACGCTCGACATTATGGACGCCCGCACGACGCAGACGCTTGACCGCGCCCTCAAGCCGGGGTGCCGATACGTCACAGGCTACGATCTGGCCCTTGTTCTCCATGCCCATGGCGATGGCGAGCGTTTTGCCACCCGCGCCTGCACAGAAATCGACAACGCGCTCGCCCGGCTTCGCATCGAGCGTGCCGACGATGAGCTGACTCCCTTCATCCTGTATCTCGATGACGCCTTCACGGAAGCTCTGCGTGGCGGTCACGTTCTGGCGCCCCGGCAGGCGAAGTCCCCAGGGAGAAAGCGGTGTCGGCGACGCCTGGATCTGCTCGTTTCTGAGCGCCCGGATGGCTTCGTCGCGATGTCCCTTGAGCAGGTTCACGCGCAGATCGAGCGGGGCCGCGTTATCGAGCGCAGCCATTTCCGCCTCCAGCGTCTCGCCGAAAGCGCGCTCGAGATAGGGCTGAAGCCAGTCAGGATATTCCAGACGCACCGGCTGGGGCATATCGGGGTGATTGAGCTCCCGCCCGCCGAGGGCAGCCAAGGCGGCATCCTCACGTGATGTCAGGTGTGACTGGGCAAAGCGCTCACCGTTGAACAGATTGCGCACAGTGCCGATTTCCTCACCGCCCAGAATGAGCGACGCCGCACAGAGCGTGCGGGGTGACGGGCCACCGGGGATGTCGCGCAGATGCCAGTGCAGGCGGCGCCACTGCCGCAGCACATCCCATATGCGAGCGGAGATGACCCGACGATCACCACCACCGATGTAGCGGCGCTCGCGGAAATAGTTATTGGCCGTTGCATCGGCAGGACGGCGGGGGGCAGCCTCGATGGCGCAAAGCAGATCGATGGCAGCAGAAAGTCTGGCGGCGGGAGTCATGCTCCCGCGCTTACAAGTTTTTGTCAGTCCTGGCGATAGTTAGGTGCTTCACGCGTGATGGTCACGTCATGGACGTGGCTTTCGCGCAGGCCAGCATTGGTGATGCGCCGGAACCGCGTACGCACCTGCAGATCGGCCACGGTAGCCGAGCCGGTATAGCCCATGCCCGCCTTCAGGCCACCCACGAGCTGATGCACCACGGCCGCCATGCTGCCCTTGTAAGGCACCTGACCCTCGATCCCTTCCGGCACGAGCTTGAGCGAGTCCTTGACCTCGGCCTGGAAGTAGCGATCAGCCGACCCACGCGCCATGGCCCCCAGCGAGCCCATGCCACGATACGCCTTGTAGGAACGTCCCTGATGCAGGAACACCTCGCCTGGGCTTTCCTCACAACCGGCCAGCAGCGAACCGATCATGACCACATCCGCCCCGGCACCGATGGCCTTGACGATATCGCCCGAGGTGCGGATGCCACCATCGGCAATGGCGAAGATACCAGCTTCGTGACAGGCGGCTGACGTTTCCATGACGGCTGAGAATTGCGGCACACCTACACCAGCCACAACGCGCGTGGTGCAGATCGAGCCAGGACCGATACCGACCTTGACGCAATCGGCGCCGACATTGGCCAGGGCAAGGGCGGCCTCCGGCGTGGCAACATTGCCAGCAATGACCTGAATACCGGCATGGCGGGATTTCAGGGTGGCCACCGTGTCGAGCACGCCGCGCGAATGACCATGCGCGGTATCAACAATCACGATATCCACGCCAGCCGAGACCAGCGCCTCGGCACGGGCCAGCCCGTCGGCACCAACACCGATAGCGGCGGCGCAACGCAGGCGGCCAAACTGATCCTTGATTGCGAGGGGATGAGCCTCGGCCTTGTCCATATCCTTGACCGTGATCAGACCGATGCAGCGGTTCTGGTCATCCACCACCAGCAGCTTTTCGATGCGATGGCGGTGCAGCAGATCCTGAGCCACAGCGGCGTCAGCCCCGTGACGGACGGTCACGAGGTTTTCGCGCGTCATCATGTCGCGCACGGGCGTGTTCAGGTCACTCGTGAAACGCATGTCGCGATTGGTGAGAATACCAACCAGTTCACCACTGCCCGGCAGCACAACCGGCAGACCGCTGATGCCATGCTGGGCCATGATGGCATGCACATCGCGCAGGGTCTGCTCAGGCCCGACCGTGACAGGGTTTACAACCATGCCGGATTCGAAGCGCTTGACGCGGCGCACATGCTCCGCCTGCTCCTCCACGGACAGGTTCTTGTGGATCACGCCCATGCCGCCCTGCTGCGCCATGGCAATAGCCATCGCATCCTCGGTCACGGTATCCATGGCAGAGGACAAAAGCGGAATATTCAGTTCGATCGACCGCGTAAGGCGGGTGCGTGTGGAAGCCTGAGCAGGCAGCACGTCCGATGCGGCAGGCTCAACCAACACGTCATCGAAAGCAAGGGCTTCGCGGATGCGGTCATGTGACACGCTGCGCGAGGCAAAGTCACCAACCCGTTCGCCAGCCATTCCGGTTGGTGTTTCATTGGTCGTGGTCATGTGCCGCAGCCTCCCCGCATATCAATCAGGAAAGCCCGCGGCTTTCCCACCGTTGGCGCGTCCTCTTAGACCAAAGCAGTCCGTGTTGAAAACAGGAGAATGCGCGAGCCTTTGCAAATTTAACCTGTTTGCCATCCACGACACAGCATGCCGACAGCACGATCGACGGCGCACCAGCCTTGATTCAACGTTGATGATCCGTTGTCGTGAGCCGGGCCAGGTTCAGGCTGCTGCGATGGCACCAACCGGCGAAGCCTCGCCACGAAGAAAGTCCCGGATCGTCTGTGCGGCTCGGAAAGAGGCGCCGCGTCGGGGCTGCGAGCCGAAAGTCTCCTGAATGACGCGTTCCTGACGCGCCCTGTAAAGCACGTGACGCGATTCCGCCTGTGCCAGCGCCTGATAGATGTCCTCCGGACGCTCCACCACGTCCCCTAATGTCCAGTGACGAAAATGCGGATTGTTCCGCCACGCCACCCCATGGGGGTTGAGAAAAACACAGGGGCGCGGGGTGATCAGGAACTCGTAAACCTGGGAGCTGACATCACCGATATAGAGTGACGCCCGCGCGGTGTGGGTCATGTCGAGCATTGAGGAGGAAGCTGTATCAAGCCTCACCCTTCCTCCCACAACTTTCTCGAACTGCCGGCGGCGGCGTCCAAAGTCCTTGTGAAAAATCTTCACATGGGGCGCAACAAGCAGGTCGTATCGGTCAAGACGATTGACGGCGTCAGCGAGCGGCGTGAGATAATCCCGATAAGACGAAAGTCCCTTTTTGTAATGGGGATTGTAGAGGGCCAGTGGTCTGGCGCTGCTTTCCGAAACACGAACGATCCGGTCACCATTGACCGCATCGAATTTCGGGTACCCGATGATGCGGGTCTGCGCCGCGGTGGCGAGCTTCTTGGCGAGAAACGCCTCAGCAATTTTAGGTCCGGAGACAAGAGAGAGATCAAACTGGCGGATAAGATGCTCGTCATTGACCTCACGATCGCCCGCACCATGCTGGATCAGGATCAGAGCGGGTCGCGTGAGCCCCATTTCTCGCAGTAACCCGGCCGAGTATTCTGTCGCGACAACAGCATCGAAGGCCTCCAGCTGGGCGACGTTGGCGCGCATGACGACTTCACGTTCAGAGTCCAGACGGCGAAGACGACGCAGCAGCGTGGCTCGTGCGGGCATCCTGAGAGTGCCGCGAACAATATGACCACCCAGCTGGTTCGTCTCACGTATACGGTCGAGATGCTGCGCGGTCTCGGGGAAGCTGACGAATTCCGTCACCTCGACATTGGGAAGCTGGGACAGGGCGGAGGAAACAGCGGCTACGTGATAGCATTGGTAGGGCTCAGCCACGTAAAGGAACGCTATTTTCATCCGGGGCCTCAACTCCTGCAGCTTGGACAATACAGGCCCGTCATACGCGAGAATTTCATAACAATGAGTAACAATGTAATTCTCGAATTGTCCAGATTGTGGCGCTTAAAGGCGAACTGAGGCAGGACGCTCAGGATCGAATGTGAATTCTCCGGATAAATCGCACGATACGCTGCATTATATGAAAGTTATAGGAGATTTAATTTAATAATATTAAGTATCATGTGCTATTTTACTTAATAAACTCACATTGTGTTTTATAATTATAGCAAAAAGCGGCATCTGGATTATGTCACGAAGCGACGCAACAATGACATCCGCTTTTATTGTTACAATTGCCGGATTGCGCATTTGTCGGAGAGGACAATCATGAAACGAAGTCTCACTCACCTGTTACAATTCAGTGACAAAATAACCGACCCATCAGGCGGAGAACCGACCGGCGGTCACGCTACGATAGTCCACCCCGCCCCCCAGCGCCGCAAATTGCTCGCGATCCGTCCCGGTCAGGAACACTTCAAAGGCCTGATCGCTTAGATAACCCAGCAAGCCCTCTCGCCTCCGGGAATCAAGATGAACAAGAGGTTCATCAAGCAGGATAAACGGGGCTCGGCCTGTCCGAGATGCTGTCAAACCGGCATGGTTGAGAATGACATGAACCAGCATGGCCTTTTGCTGACCGCTGCTGGACAGGGCAGCCGATCGACCACTGGCGGCATCCTGAAGGCCAAAATCGGTCCTGTGCGCGCCGACACTTGTCGTGCTGCGCTGCGCATCCTCGCTGCGCGCTGCAGCCAGTTTCCCCCGCAGGCCATCCTCAACCAGAAGCGCCGGCCTGCGATGCAGTTCGGCCGCAATCTCGCACTCCAGCGCCACCCGTGCGACGGGAAACCCCGTACCATCTGTAAGCGCGGTCGCGTTCATCGCATCGACAAGAGCCATGCGCGATGCGGTCAGCGCCACCGCATGGCGCGCGATGCTGTCCTCGAGGGCATCGAGCCAGCTCTTCTGATCCGGACGAGTCGCGAGAAGCCGGTTGCGTTGGGTTACGGCACGCTCATGCGCTGCGCTCTCGCGCGCATGATTGGGATCGAGGGCCAGTACAAGGCGGTCGAAGAACCGTCGCCGCCCGGAAGCCGGGTCGCTGAACAGGCGGTCCATCTGTGGGGTCAACCATGTGACTGCGCAGTAGGGCGCAATCTGCCCCTGATTGCGGATCACCTCGTTATTGAGGCGGAAAACACGTCTGACCGGATTAGCCGGGTCGGTACCGGTGGCGAGGTCCATGCCCTCACCCGCCACATCATTCAGGCGGGCCACAACGCCCCATGGGCCGCCATCCTGACGCTGGATCTGGGCGTTGGAAGCTGCCCTCAATCCACGCCCTGGGGCAAGAAGCGAGAGCGCCTCGAGCAGATTGGTCTTGCCCGCCCCGTTCTCACCCGTGAGCACAACGAGGCGGCTTTGCGGCGTCCAGACCAGACGCTCGTAATTACGAAAATTCGTGAGAACGAGCCTGTTGATACGCAAGAAGGCGGCCCGCTCCCTGATCAGACGCGCATGGGCATCAGCACGTAAAGCGCTGTCGGCAGGTTGGTGTCGCGCACGAGGGTCGGTGCCGCACTATCGGCAAAGGCAAACTCGGCCTCGACATCAATCTGGTCCGTGATGTCATTGAGATAACGCGCCTGAAAGCCGATCTCCAGCGTTGGGCCATCATAGGACACACTTGTCTCGTCCAGCTCTTCCTTGGCCATGCCCTGATCCGGACTGATGGCGGAAAGGGTGAGCAGGTTGGTCTGCACCGCAAGCTTGACCGGGCGCGAGCGCTCCTGACTGATCGCCGCGACACGAGCCACAGCGTCTGCAAAGGCCTGCTTGTTCACCTTCAGGAAACGGTCATTGTTTTTCGGAATGACACGCTCGTATTCCGGGAACGTTCCGTCAATCAGCTTCGAGGTCAGCATCACAGCGCCGACACGGAACTGGATGCGGGTATCGGACAGGCTGGCCTGCACCGTGCCAGCGCCCTCATCGAGAAGCTTGCGAAGTTCGGCCACGGTCTTGCGCGGAATAATGACGCCCGGCATATCGGCTGCCCCGGCAGGCAGATCGGTCTCGACGCGGGCCAGACGATGGCCATCCGTTGCGACGGCACGCAGCTTGCTCGTCTCGCCATCCTTCGCGACATGGAAATAGATGCCGTTGAGATAGTAGCGCGTTTCTTCGGTCGAGATAGCGAAGCGGGTACGATCAACCAGCCCGCGCAGCACCGCGGCCGGGATGGAGAATTCGCAGGGCAGATCACCGGCAACCATTGAGGGAAAATCCTCAACGGGGAGCACATTCAGGCTGGTAGCATAACGTCCGGCGCGCAGCGCCAGCGGGGTATCACCGCCACCGTGATCAAGTTCGACCACCGAGCCGTCCGGCAGCTTGCGCACGATCTCGTAAAGGACACTGGCCGGGGCGGTCACTGCACCGTCACGGGCGCCTTCGGCAGCCACTTCCTCGACAACCGCAATTTCCATGTCGGTAGCGGTCAGACGCAGAAGATTGCCCTCGATGGAGAGCATGACATTAGCCAGGATGGGGATCGTGTTGCGCTTTTCCGCAACGCTCTGGATATGGGCAAGGGCACGGATCAGCGTTGTGCGGTCAGCCTGGAATTTCATATGATCGTAGACCCTCGAACACCCGAAAAACAAAAAAAACAGTCTAGCAGAGCCGCTTGCTGCGGCAAAGATCAGCCCTCGAGCATACGACGCAGCAATTCCACGTCTTCTGCAAAGGCAACATCACGCTCCATCAGTTCCTGCACGCGTGAGACAGCATGCATGACCGTAGTATGGTCACGGTTGCCGAATTTACGGCCGATTTCCGGCAGGGAGCGGCTGGTAAGCTGCTTGGCAAGGAACATGGCAACCTGACGCGGCCTTGCCACGGCGCGTGCGCGACGGGCCGACGACATATCGGTCAGGCGGATATTCCAGTGCTCCGACACCTTGCGCTGGATCTCCTCAATGGTCACACGACGGTCATGCGCCTTGAGAATGTCATGGAGCACGTCCTGCGTGCTTTCCAGCGTGACAGGGCGGCCAAAAAGATTGGCGTGGGCGATCAGGCGATTGAGGGCCCCCTCAAGCTCACGCACATTCGAGGTGATCTTGTGGGCCAGGAATTCGAGCACCTTGGCAGGGACGGCAACGCCCGAGGCAAGCGCTTTCGCTTCCAGAATGGAGATACGCAGCTCGAACGTCGTCGCGTGGATATCGGCCACCATACCGCAACCCAGGCGGGTACGCAGGCGATCCTCCAGACCCGAAAGGTCGGAGGGCGACTTATCGGCGCTGACCACAATCTGACGTCCCGCATCGACCAGGGCATTGAACGTATGGAAGAACTCTTCCTGCGTATTGTCCTTGCCGATCAGGAACTGCAAATCGTCGATCATGAGCACATCGACCGAGCGCAGCTGCTCCTTGAATTCCATCGTCGATTGCGAGCGAATGGCCGCAATGAAGCGGTACATGAATTTCTCGGCCGACATATAGGCGACTGAGACACGCCCACCGCTCGTCAGCTCCGAACCAATGGCGTGCATCAGGTGCGTCTTGCCCAGACCGACACCGCCATAGAGAAAAAGCGGGTTGAAACCGGGGCTGGACGGCTTTTCAGCCACACGGCGGGCACAGGCATAGGCAAACTCGTTGGGCTTGCCCACAACGAAGCTGTCGAAGGTAAAGCGCGGATCGAGCGGCGCTGCCAGATCGTGTCGCGCGTCCTGCACAGCGACAGCCGGAGGCGCAGGGGCCTCGATCTCGACCACTGAAGCCGCAGCCTCGACGGCAACCGGCGTTGCAAGCCCATCGCCAACGCGCTGGACCTGAAGCTCAACGTGGTGAACGGCGCGGTTTTCGTTGCGCCATAGCTCCTGGAGGCGGTCGCCATACTGGCCACGCACCCAGTCACGCAGAAAGCGCGTTGGCAGAAAGAGGGTTATTTCATCCTCTTCCAGCGGGCCAAGCACAATCTGCTGCAGCCAGGTGCGGTACTCAACGTCACCGACCTCGACACGCAGTCTTTCGCGTACCTTGACCCATTGGGAAGCAAGGACAGGATCGGTTCCACTGGTGCAGGAAACCGTTTCCGTCACTGCAGGAAGATCCGTATGAGACCCTTCGTCTGCCATCACTCCCCCGAGTTGTAACAAAAGACACGACAGGAGCCATCACGTGCAATGAGGCATGACCTTCCTGATCCCCGGCTAAAGGGCGGACAGGATAGGGCAAACAGCGCGCGACAGGCAAGCTTAACCGGATGTCATAAAGCGGGACGACCGGCGAAAAAAAAGAACGGATATGGTCGCGTGACCACACCCGTTCTTTCTGTAGGCTCAGACCGGGGAGTGCCTCGGAAAAGGCACCGCCCTGTTATCTGATCAGGCCGAAGCCAGAGCCTTGATGCGAGCCGAAAGGCGCGACAGCTTGCGGCTGACGGTGTTGGCGGCGAGAACGCCCTTGCCAACAGCGCGCTGCATTTCCGGCTGGGCAGCACGCAGAGCGTCGTTTGCTGCAGCCTTGTCACCCGAAAGGATGGCGCTCTCGACCTTCTTCACGAAGGTACGGACGCGGGACATGCGGGAAACGTTACGCTCACGGCGACGCTCGTTCTGACGGATGCGCTTGCGCGCAGAGGCGGTGTTAGCCATTTCTACTCTTCAGCCCTGTTCTGTTCGGCTTGTTAGGTCGTCTTGCAACGACAATAAAGCATACCGGCCAATCATCTCTAAAAGAGACGCAGAGCCAGCGGAGGGCTCGCCTTTAGTCCAGTTTCACGCTGCCAGTCAAGCGTCCTCTAAAGAAAGTGGCAGCTGACGCCGCGGACAATAGAAGCTTGACCGCCCTGCCTGCACCAGACGACGGATTCCCCCGCACGCCGGAAAGCCCGGACATTCGGGACAGGGCTCCCCTTCGCGGCCATAAACCTGATGCAGATCCTGAAACGCTCCCTTTTTTCCTTCGGCATCCACATAATCGCGCAAGGTGGATCCCCCTGCATCGATTGCCTCGCGCAGCACGGCGGGGGTGATTTCTGCAATACGGGCAATCTGCGTTTCATCCAGAGACGAGGCCAGACGTTCGGGATGAATTCCGGCGCGATACAGGATCTCGCATACATATATATTGCCGAGCCCGGCGACGACATGCTGGTCGAGCAAGGCTGTCTTGATGGGCGCGCGCTTGCGATGAAGCTTTTCATAGAGATACGCAGCATCAAAGCCGGGTTGAAGCGGATCAGCGCCAAGCTGTCGCAGCAGGGGGTGCTCTCGCTCCCGCCCTGCATCGGCCAGCAGGAAGCAACCGAAACGCCGTGGGTCGACAAGGCCGATATGTGTTCCATTATCGAGCCTGAGTGTGACATGCTCATGGCGCTGAGGCTGATAGGCCCTGCCCTTTGCTAAGCCGGGCGTGATTCTTATCCGCCCGCTCATGCCAAGGTGTATCAGCAGGGTCGGGCCACGCATGAGGGCAATCAGCATGTATTTGCCCAGACGGGTTGAATCACGGATCTTCTTGCCATCCGCCCGGATCGAAAGATCATCGGGCACCGGCCAGCGCAGATCGTGACGCACCTCGGTGCTGATGATACGGCGACCGGCAAGCGCCGATCTTAATCCATTCAGGATGGTTTCAACTTCTGGTAGCTCTGGCATCTTGGGTGCCGACACTATATCCAGAGAGACATGACCGACAACGCATCATTTCCCCCTCCCGAATCAGCGCACGCCGACAGGGACGAGACCACCGATTTCGGCTATCGCTCTGTCCCGCGGGCTGAGAAGAAACCTCTGGTGCGCGCCGTGTTCGACAGCGTGGCGGGTCGCTATGACGTCATGAACGATGTGATGTCGCTTGGTATCCACCGCGTGTGGAAGCGCATTTTCATCAACACGCTCGCACCGCGCCGCGACCTGAAGCTGCTCGATCTGGCCGGGGGCACCGGCGATATCAGCTTTGGCTGGCTGCGTAGCAATGGCGGCCCTGTCCTGCTGACGGACATCAACGCCTCGATGCTCGAGGTCGGCCGGTCACGCGCTGCCAGCAAGGGATATCTGACGGATATCGAGTTCTCGGTTGTCGATGCCGAAGCCATTCCCCTGCCCGATCGCAGCGTCGATCGTGTTTCGATCGCTTTCGGGCTGCGCAACTGCACCGACAAGGATGCTGTCCTGCGCGAGGCCCGCCGCGTGCTGCGTCCGGGTGGCAAATTCTGCTGCCTCGAATTCTCCCATGTGCAGGTGGCGGCTCTGGCCCCGATCTACGATGCCTGGTCGTTTGGTGTTCTGCCCAAGATGGGCCAGATCATCGCCAAGGACTCCGAGAGCTATCAGTACCTGGCGGAGAGCATCCGCACCTTCCCCGAGCAGGAGGTGCTTGTCGAGATGATGCGCAATGCGGGCCTTGAAAAGGTCAGCTATCAGAATCTCTCTGGCGGTATCGCAGCCATCCATTCCGGCTGGAAGCTCTGATTTTCCATGCGCGCCCGGGTCATCCTGATCATTGGCGGTGGTATAGCTGCCTATAAATCACTGGAACTGATCCGGCTGCTGCGCCGGAGCGACATCGCGGTCGAGTGCGTATTGACGCAATCGGCCACGCATTTCGTGACGCCGCTCGCCGTGCAGGCTCTCTCAGGGGCGCCAGTGCATACCGAGCTGCTTTCCCTGGCCGAGGACAGCCAGATGGATCATATCGCGCTGTCCCGCAGCGCCGATCTGATTGTCGTCTGTCCCGCTACAGCCAATATGCTGGCCCGCATGGCGAACGGTCTGGCGGACGATCTCGCTACAACGCTACTGCTTGCGACCGATACCCCGGTGCTGGTCGCACCGGCGATGAATGTGCGCATGTGGCAACATCCGGCCACACAAACCAATCTGGCCACCCTGCATCAGCATGGTTGCCTCTTTGTCGGGCCGGATGACGGCGAGATGGCCTGTGGCGAGTTTGGTCCTGGTCGCCTGAGCACGCCGGAGACCATTCATGCGGCGATCGAGGCCGCATTGTTTCCCCATACGCCGCTCGCCGGTCGTCATGTGCTCGTCACGGCGGGGCCAACCCATGAGCCGATCGATCCCGTGCGGTTCATCGCCAATCACTCATCGGGCAAGCAGGGCTACGCCGTGGCAGAGGCTTGTGCGCGGCTTGGTGCGCGGGTCACGCTCGTCAGCGGGCCGACAAACCTGCCCTGCCCCGAATCTGTGACAGGCATCGATGTGCAGACAGCACGCGAAATGCTGGCGGCGTGCGAAGCCGCCCTGCCAGCTGATGTCGCAATCTGCGCGGCTGCGGTGGGCGACTGGCGCATGCGAGACATCGCCACGCAAAAGCGCAAGAAAATACCCGGCCAGCCTCAGACACTCGTCCTTGTCGAAAACCCGGACATTCTGGCAACACTCTCGGCGACCAGACCGGAGCGCCCGGAGCTTGTTATTGGCTTCGCCGCCGAAACAGAGCACCTCGAGCACAATGCCACCAGCAAACGGGCGCGCAAGAACTGCGACTGGCTGCTGGCCAATGATGTTGGTGCGGATCACCGCATTTTCGGGGGGGATCGCAACAGGATCCTGTTTCTGTCCGATGCCGCGCCCGATTACTGGCCCGAAATGACCAAACGCGATGTCGCAGCGAAACTCGCCGCTCTGATCGCCGACCATTTTTCCTCTGCCTCAAGGTAAGGTTTCATGTCTCCGCTTCCCGTTGAACTCGTCAGGCTTCCTCATGCCGAGGGGCTCGACCTCCCCCATTATGCCAGCAGCGGGGCTGCGGGCATGGATCTGCTGGCCGCCATCGAATCGGATATGATTATCCGCGCCGGGGAACGCGCCCTCGTGCCTACAGGTCTCAAAATCGGCCTGCCCGCCGGCTATGAGCTGCAGATACGCCCGCGATCAGGTCTTGCGCTCAAGCATGGCATTACGCTGCCTAACACACCCGGTACGATCGACGAGGATTATCGTGGCGAGATCGGGGTGATCATCCTGAACACTGGCCGCGAGGATTTCATCGTGACACGCGGCATGCGCATTGCCCAGGCCGTTCTCGCTCCCGTCATTCGTTTGACATGGGTCGAGGTTTCCGAGTTGGATGAGACGGCACGTGGCACCGGGGGTTTTGGCAGCACAGGTATCCTGCGCACACCCTGACATCACCAATACGCCTCTGACGCGAGGAAGGAGAGCATGTCGCCATTTAAGGCGCGACGCGGCACACGCGGGCCGGATCGGAAGGCAGGACTGACAGCATCGCTTGTCGGTATCCTCGTCGTGGTGGCGGCGCTGGCCCTCGTCTCGCGCCTGGTTCCCGCGCAGCTAGCGGCCTTCCAGCATCACAGCATGACAACGCCCCATTTCCGCTCTCTGGCCGGGCTCGGGGTATTGCTGGGCGATCTGGGTCATACGACGCTGCGGATGATAGCGGCCACCGTAGTCGGCGCCCTGCTGGGTGCATGTCTCGCCCTTGCCGCAGCGAAGACCCCGCCTGTGCGCGGAGCAGTGCTTACCGCGCTGGGCGGTATGCATATGGTTCCGCTTCTCTGCCTCCTGCCCTTTCTGCATCTTCTCGGCTTCGAGGTTTCCGCTATCGGGATCACCGCGCTTTGCCTCGCTGCCCCCATTGCCAGTGCAGCCCTGGGCGCCTGGAGCACGATTCCCCGCGCGCTCGATGAAGCGGCCAGAGGGCTTGGTCTGACAAGCTGGCAGCGTCTCTGGCGGCTTGAAGCCCCTTATGCCATCCCGGATTGTGTAACGGCCCTTGCCCGCACCATGCCGCTGGCCTGGTCGCTTCTGATGGCTGCCGAAATGCTGCCGGTAAACGGCACATTGCCGACACGCCCCGGGCTTGGAACCCACGCGGCGCAGGCCGCGGCTCTGGGGTCGTTCTGGGAGTGCCTGCTGGCGGCCGGGCTTATCGGTGTTCTTGCCTACCTTTACGATAGCTGCCTTGTCTTTCCCTGGCAGATCTGGGCGGATCGATATCGCCTGCGCCCGGTTTTCGAGCATGTGGCCGATCCCTGGATGCTCAAACTCTGGCGCCGTACCCGCCTGCTCAAGATCGCCGGTGAGCATATGCGGCGCTGTCTTGCATGGCTGGGCGATATGCCGATCGGCCGTCGTGGCTTCCGCCCTTCTGGCGCGACACATTCGGCCTCACCGCTGATCGGGCTCTCATCGCTGGCTTTTGCCCTGCTGATCGTGATGGGCTTTTTCTACCGCCATCATGCGCTCGGGCTGCATGATCTCGTTGTCGTGGCCGAGCAGAGCCTTGTCTCGGCCCTGCGCATGACGCTCGCCCTCCTCCTTGCTCTTGCGCTGTGGCTGCCGCTGGGTGTCTGGCTCGGCCTGACGGCACGGCGCGCCGAGATCGCGCGCATGGTGACGCGCTTTCTGGCGCTCTATCCAAAAAACATCCTGTTCCCGCTGCTGTGCCTCGGCCTGACATTGCTTGGGTTGTCGCGCTTCGTCTGGCCGCTCGTTCTGTGCTTTTTTTTCATCCAGTGGCTTTTGCTGGCCCAGATCCTGCGCGGTATGAGGAGCTTTCCGGTTGATCTGCTGCAAGCCGCCCAGAACATGCAGATTCGCGGCTGGCTCTGGTGGCGCAAGATCGTTCTGCCCGGCATCGCCCCCATCCTGCTTGAGGCCGTCAGCGCGGCTTCGATGACGGGATGGACCATTCTGATCCTTGCCGAACGTTCGTCCTGGGCCCTTCACGGTGAGGATGGCGGCGGCATTGGGGCATATGTGGCCAGAGCCATCGAGAATGGTGATCTGCCACGCGTCGTGCTTGGGGCTGCCGTTATCACCCTGTGCATTGCGCTGGGAGAATTCATGGTCTGGCATCCCATCCGCCTGCAGATCCGCCGCCGTATCCCGTCATCCCTGAGCCCGCCCGCCAAATGAGCATGGAGCCCGTCATGCAGGAAAGCCTGCTCTCGATCCGCAATTGCCTGCAGGTTTATCAGAAGGAGAGCAGCACCGACCTCCCCGTGCTTGAGGATGTCAGCTTTGACCTCCATGCGGGTGAAATCGTCGGGCTCGTCGGGCGTTCAGGCTCCGGCAAATCCACGCTTTTGCGTATCGCCTCAGGACTGATCCCGCCCAGCGCTGGAGAGATTCTCTGGAAAAGCCAGAAGCTGACCGGGCCGACACCCGACATCGCCATGGTCTTTCAGTCCTTCGCGCTGTTTCCCTGGCTTACGGTCCAGCAGAATATTGCGCTTGGGCTCGAAGCCAAGCGTCTGCCGCGTCTTGAATGTGAACAGCGCTGCGATGACATGATCGATCTCATCGGCCTCAATGGCTATGAGAACGCGTTGCCCAAGGAGCTTTCCGGGGCCATGCAGCAGCGCGTGGGGCTGGCCAGGGCTCTGGTCATGCAGCCAGACCTGCTGTTGATGGATGAGCCTTTTGCTTCGCTCGACATGCTCACCGCGGAAAACTTACGGACGGACCTGATCGAGCTCTGGTCGGAGAAAAGACTGCCGACACGCGCCATGATGCTCGTGACCCATAACGTGGAAGAGGCCGTGTTGATGTGTGACCGCATCCTGCTTTTTTCATCCAACCCGGGGCGAGTCTCGCATGAGCTGACGGTACCGTTTCCCCATCCGCGCAACCGTGACGACGCCGCATTCCGGCACTTCGTCGATCATATCTATACCCTCATGACACGCAGGGCGCCCCTCATCTCGGAAGCCAGTCTTGAAAGTGGCACCGCTGCGCCGCCCCCCCATCCCATGGCGCTGGTCCTTCCGCCCATCCCCATCAATGTCCTTGTCGGCCTGCTCGAATCGCTGGCAGCCGCCCCGCTCAACGGACGAGCCGATCTGCCCCACCTTGCCGAGCGCCTTCAGATGGCGCTCGATGATCTGTTTCCGCTCGGTGAGTCCCTGCAGCTTCTCGAACTGGCCGAGCTCGAGGATGGTGACATTCTCATCACCGAAGCGGGCGCCCGTTTCGTCCTGGCCGATCAGGATGAGCGTCGGGAAATCATGCGCACGGCGCTGCTTCATCATATCCCGCTCATCCGTTCGATACGCGCCGTGCTCGATGAACGCTCCGGGCATCGCACCGGGGCGGATCGCTTCCGGGAAGAGCTGGAAACCACCATGTCGCCGGGCTACGCCGAGCAAACGCTCATGACGGCGACCAACTGGGCACGCTACACCGAGTTATTCGATTTCGATGAGGAAGCCGATCAGTTCATGCTCGATCGGGAGGCCACCGGGTACTGAACGATCAGCCTCAGATTGGTTCCGGCGACACCCGGCGCCGTGACGATACCGCTTGAGGCCCGCACTGCGAGACATCAAGCCGGCCCGCCATGATATGCGAGCCGGTTGGGTCAGATGACTCTGATCAGGCCTTCAGGCGATCGCGATACATCTTGCGGGCTTTCGCGACCTTCGGGGCAACCACAGCACTGCAATAAGCTGTCTCGGGATTGCGCGCGAAGTAGTCGTGATGCTTTTCCTCGGCTTCCCAGAACACAGCGGGGCCGGCAATTTCGGTCACGATCGGATCTGGCCAGATTCCTGAAGCCTCGATTTCCTGCGTAACCTCGCGGGCGATGGCGTCCTGTGCCTCATCCAGCGCGAAAATGACCGAGCGATACTGCGTCCCGATGTCATTGCCCTGACGGTTGAGCTGGGTCGGATCGTGGGTGGTGTAGAACACGCGAAGGATGTCGCCGTAGCTGATTTCCTGCGGATCAAACACGACTTCCACTACTTCCGCATGGCCCGTCGCGCCTGAGCAAACCTGCTCGTAGCTCGGGTTCTCGCGTCGGCCGCCGGCATAGCCGGGCTGAGCGGACTTGACCCCGCGCAACCCGGTGAAGATCGCTTCGGTGCACCAAAAGCACCCGCCCCCGATCAGGGCTTTTTCCACAACTGCCTCGCTCATGCGCGCCTCACTGGTTTACAACTGGAAGATAGATGCTGCTGGCCTGAGCCCCACCGTGAGAGATGGTCTGCGTTGCAGTCTTGTAGTCTGCCGCCTTAGCATCGAAGATGTTCGAGACATAGGTTTGGGGGTTGCGATCGTAAAGGGGGAACCAGCTCGACTGGATTTGCACCATGATACGATGGCCCGGCAGAAAGACATGGTTCACCGCAGGCAGGGTGAACTTGTATTCCTCGACCTTGTTCGCAGGGATCGCCGCGGGATGCGCGAAATCGTGACGGTAGCGACCACGGAAGATATCCATGGAGACCGCCAGCTCGTAACCGCCCATTTCGGGACGATCGGCGGTGACGCCAGGATAGACATCGATCACCTTCACCACCCAGTCGGCATCCGTCCCTGTTGTTGCAGCGAACAGATCCGCTGTCGGCACGCCTGATACACGCACCGGATGATCCAGAACCGGCGTCTGATAGGTCAACACATCGGGGCGGGATTCTGCAAAACGCTGATCGCTGACCAGCCAAGGCTTCCAGCGCGCGCCATCGGCAAAGCTGTACGGCCGCGTCATGAATGGCACCGGGTGGGACGGATCGGAAACATAGCTGTCGGACCCAGGCTTGGCACGCTCGAAGCTCAACCCGTTTGCTTCACCCAGATAGAGGCGCTCACCCGTACCTGCACAGCTCTCACCGCAATTTCCCAGCCAGCCACGCAAATGATCCCAGCGGTTATCGCCCGTATTATAGATGATGGCGTCGTCAAAATTGACCTTGGCGCTGCCGGGCTTGAGATACTGGTCAAAGAACGGACGCATCACATGGCTGCGATACCAGAGCGCCGTATCGCCGTTGAAATGCAGCGGGCCGAGTGTCGAGCCATCGTAATTCACACCGCTATGGCGCCACGGCCCCATGACGAGGATATTCGGCGCCTTGGGGTGGTCCTTGCGCAGCATCATCCAGCTATGGATGGCGCCCCACATATCTTCCTGGTCCCAAAGCCCCTGCTCCCAGATGGTCGGTACGGTGAGAGGGTGCTTTGCCAGAAGCTTGTCGAGCGCCTGGTCCTGCCAGAAAGCGTCATAGGCCGGATGAGCCTTGGTACGCTGCCACCACGGAAACTGGTCGAGCCCCGCCTTGGTCGCAAAAGCGCCTGCCGACCCGGCTTCGAGGAAGTTCGTATAGTCGTCGGCGTTCTGGCGAGGGATACCGTCGCCCTCGCCTTTCTTCGTCATCTGCATGGTGAAGTAGTCGAAGCTTCCCTGCCGGAAGGCACCGTAATGGAACCAGTCATCACCCATCCAGCCATCGACCATGGGGCTTTCAGGGGCAGCCACCTTGAGCGCCGGATGGGGGTTGAGAAGTGCCATCACCACGGTCCATCCTTCATAGGACGACCCGGTCATGCCCACACGGCCATTGCTCTGCTTCACGTTCTTGATAAGCCAGTCGATCGTGTCCCACGCATCGGTGGTGTCGTCGGTCTTGCTGGGGTTGAGCGGGCCGATGGGCGGGCGCGTCATGACATAGTCGCCCTCCGACCCATATTTGCCGCGCACGTCCTGAAAGACGCGAATATAGCCGCCATCGACAAAGACGCCGTCACCCTGTGGCAGCACGTTGCGCATCTCGGCAGCGCCCGAGACACGATCAGCGCGCTCGGAAGCATGATAGGGCGTGCGCGTCAGCAGGATCGGGGCTTCATGGTCCCTGGCTGCTTTTGGAATGACGATAACCGTGTGCAGCTTCACACCGTCACGCATCGGGATCATGACATCCTGCTTGATATAATCGCGCGCCGTCTCTGGCATCTGGACATGGGCAGGAATATCGGAGCCGCGCTGCACCATATCAGGCGTGACAGGAAGACCGTTTCCTCCCTGGGCCAGAGCTTGCGAGGCCCCTAGCAAACAGGAGGTCACAAGAAGCAGGGATCGGGTCAAATGGCCAACGCGCACGCGGTTTTTCCTCTGGTTCAATGACAAGCGGCGCGATGATTGAACAGACTTCCCCTTGCGGCAAGCGATTGGCCACGTTATTTCGCACAGAGTAATAAAAATACTCGTGCGGGCTCGTTGCTATTGCATTTCATGCGCAACACGCCCCCTCACTCCAGCTCTCCCGGATCAGTCTCATGCCTGCCTATCGTTCCCGCACCACCACCCACGGCCGCAACATGGCCGGTGCCCGCGCGCTCTGGCGTGCGACGGGCATGACGGACAAGGATTTCGGCAAGCCCATCATCGCGGTTGCCAACTCCTTCACGCAGTTCGTGCCCGGTCATGTGCATCTCAAGGATATGGGGTCGCTGGTCGGTGGGGCGATTGCTGAAGCCGGTGGCATTGCGCGCGAGTTCAACACCATCGCGGTGGATGACGGGATCGCCATGGGCCATGGCGGCATGTTGTACAGCCTGCCCTCGCGCGAGCTGATCGCCGATTCAATCGAATACATGGTCAATGCCCATTGCGCCGATGCGCTGGTGTGCATCAGCAATTGCGACAAGATCACGCCAGGCATGCTCATGGCCTCGCTGCGTCTGAACATCCCGGTCGTGTTCGTCTCGGGCGGACCTATGGAAGCCGGCAAGCTGGATGGCCCCGGCATCAATCGCAAGCTCGATCTCGTGGATTCCATGGTTGCCGCCGCCAACCCGAAAGTATCGGATGCGGAATCGGAAGCCATCGAGCGTTCCGCCTGCCCGACCTGCGGGTCGTGCTCGGGGATGTTCACCGCCAATTCGATGAACTGCCTGACCGAAGCACTCGGTCTTTCCCTGCCGGGCAATGGCAGTCTGCTCGCCACCCATGCTGACCGCCGCGAGCTCTTCCTTGAGGCCGGACGTCTGGTCGTGTCGCTAGCCCGTCGCTGGTATGAGCAGGATGACGCAACCGCCCTGCCGCGCAGCATCGCCACCAAGGCAGCTTTCGAGAACGCCATGACGCTCGATATCGCCATGGGTGGTTCGACCAACACGGTTCTGCATCTGCTGGCTGCCGCGCGTGAGGCCGGGGTGGATTTCCACATGGCCGATATCGACCGTCTGTCGCGCAAGGTGCCCAATCTGTGCAAGGTCGCGCCTGCGAAGAATGACGTGCATATGGAAGACGTGCATCGCGCTGGCGGCATCCCGGCCATTCTGGCCGAACTCGCCCGCTGCGACCTTATCGATACAACCGCCCATACCGTCCATGCGCCGACCCTCCGGGACGCGTTGAAGAAATGGGATATTCTTGAAGGCGATGACGACGCCTGCACGCGCTTTCTGGCCGCACCGGGCGGCGTACGTACCACCCAGGCCTTCTCGCAATCCAGCCGCTATCATGCGCTCGACACCGACCGTCAGCACGGCGTGCTGCGCGATCGCACCCATGCTTTCTCGCAGGATGGCGGACTGGCTGTGCTCTACGGCAACCTCGCCGAAGCGGGCGCCATCGTGAAAACGGCGGGCGTTGTGGATAGCCTCCTTACCTTCACCGGGCGGGCCCGCGTATTCGAAAGTCAGGAAGACGCCGTGTCAGGCATTCTGGCAAACAGGATTGTCGATGGCGATGTGGTGGTCATCCGCTATGAGGGCCCCAAGGGCGGCCCCGGCATGCAGGAAATGCTCTACCCGACCAGCTATCTAAAATCCAAGGGTCTGGCCGAGACCTGTGCGCTGATCACGGATGGTCGCTTCTCGGGCGGCAGTTCGGGGCTCTCGATCGGTCATATCTCACCCGAAGCAGCCGAAGGGGGATTGATCGGCCTGATCGAGGATGGCGACCAGATCGAAATCGATATCCCGAACCGCGTGCTGCGTGCCGTGGTGGCGGCTGATGTGCTGGAAGCCCGTCGCGCTGCCATGGAAGCAAAGGGGGATGCCGCCTGGACCCCGGATCGCGTGCGCGAGGTCTCCCCGGCGCTGCGAGCTTATGGCCTTCTCACCACCAGCGCCGCCAACGGTGCCGTGCGCGATCTGAGCCAAATCTCGCGCAAGGGCTGACCCACTGGCCATGATTCCGGCTTACCCGAGGATCATGGCCTGCTCTACCGTAGAGACGTGCCTGGAAACGCTTGCAACAGAAGGCATCAATACGGCAGGAGTGCAGGGGCTGACCTGTGTCGTTGAGATCTGAGGATAAACCTGTGCCCTGTAAGAGAACGCTAGGCGAGCCTCCCGCCCCGGTAGGCAACCGCCAACAGGCGGTCTCTCGCAAAAGAACATCCTGAAACAGACCGTTCATCCCTTCCCTAACCGGGATGATCGGCTGTCCTCTCCGCGTCCAAGAGCGTTCACGCACCTGTTCCGGGCTGCCACAGATCACGGGTCATCGCGACACCGAAAGACAATCATGGTGGGGCCATGACCAAGCACGAGAGACTCACCCATACCCCGCGCGCGTTGCTGGCGGCCCTGCCGGGACATCGCCACCTGCGGCAGAGAAGATTTCCGCAATCGAGGCGGAAAACACTTGGCGCTCCTGACAGCCCGAAGAGGCCTTTTGCCCTTTTCGAATCCTTGGTGGCTTTGCAATACGGTATTGCCACGCCGCAAACATTTCGAATTAATATCATTCTCTCCCCGATTATAGACTTTCCGTCAGACCGGAAGGGTCCTGTCTTCGTTCAGTAAGGTCCTGATTGCTCCGAGCGCGATTGAACCTGGGACTTCACCCAACGTCTGCGTGATCCGAACCGGCAATCGCCCATCGGGGAGATTCGTGCGATGCTAATTGCTAGGACGATACAAGCGCTCATGATCCTGACTGCGCTCGCTGGCACCGGCGTTGCCAGAGCCCAGACAACCGATCGTATCGCGAACGCGGCAATCGTCGCGCAGAACTGCGTCGAGGGTGCCACGATCCTCCCTCTGCTCGGCGGTCCGGATGACGCCCCCATCATACCTGTGCGCGTCGAAGGGCACGATGCAGCCATGTATGTAAGCCCCTTATTCGGCCATCTGTTTGTCAGAAATGCGGGGGCAATCTGGTTTATCCAGGGACCGAGCCACCCGATGATCGCCCAGGACCAAACTGACGCACCGACTGAGACAACAAGGGTCGATACACTCGAGATCGGGCCGATCGTGCTCCACGACCTCGTTGCAGAGCGCTATGATGACGGCCCGCTCAAATCTCTGGCTGGCAGGCCAATCATTGGTATCATCGGGCGTCCAATTCTTCAGCATTTCAGGCTCATGCTCATGCTGGATGTTCCCCATGAGAAGCTGGGCCTGCTGGCCTGGCGAGACGGGCCGCAATGTGCCGCAGGGCCGGAAGGGCTTTTCACGCGCAAGCCTGCGATCATCGATCTCGATCAGGAGGACCGCATAACAGCCTTCATCGACAATCACCCTGTCCATATCAGGCTCGACCCCGATCTTGTTCGTAGCGCCCTGCCAAGGGAGACGGTTACTGAAACACTGGTGTCGGCGGCCGATCTGGAGAAGGACCAGCCTGTCGTAACGAAATTCGGGACCATGCAACGCGGCGTTCGCCATCGCTTCAATGACCTGCGCCTTGGCACGCGCGACTTCGGACCGACGGAATTCCTCGTGCTGGAAAACCTTTTCGACGGCGCCTTGGGCGCAAGCTTTTTCAAGCACGAGGTTGCCTTGATTGACTTTCACCATGGCAAGTTTCTCTTCGCACCGAGCACGTCTCAGGTAAGTCAGCCGGATCTCGGCCTCCATTTCGATGCCTCGCATGAGGGGATCGCAACCGTGCATGATACGCCACGCGAGGGCATGAATGGCCGACCCGTAGCCTTGGGAGGGCAACTGGCGCACCACGCGACGCCCTGAACCAGGGGCTACAGCGTCGTTCCAACCCAATGCCGAATCGAACCGCAGGAAAACGCGTCAGCGCTCTTTAGCGAACATGTCATGCACAGATGTCCTGTTTCGTGCCATTGAGATGCCTCGTCGTTACTTGCCCTGCGCAGACATGCCCAAGGCCTCCGGAATGTCTCTCATGCAACGCTTATCCGCGCTGACCGTCTCAGACCGGCGCACTCTCATGCTGTGCCTGGGCGCGCTCTTTCTGACTGGGGCGGCACCCGCCTCTAACGCAGACAGAGAACCGGGCTGTGATGGCCCCCCCCTGCCAAAAGGCGGAGGTGATCGTCAGGGTAAGTTCGATGCGCAAGGCAAGCCTCTGTATTGGCCCGGCAACACGACGATCTGCCCTTTTGCCGAGACGCATCCCCTGTCGGTGGCCATGCTGGACATGAACGCCCTCATCCGCCGCGACTGGTCTGACCATATCGTGCCGACCCCGCCATCGAGCTACCATATGACAATTCTTGGTGGGGTCGACCCAGAGCAGAAAGCAAAAAATAACTGGCCATCAGGCATTTCCCCCTCGGTCACGATCGAGCAGACAACAGCGATCCTGCGCGATCGTCTCGCATCGAAAGCCTTCGAGTTTCCCGAGAAGATAGAGGTAGAAATCGACGCGGACCGGTTCCATGCGCCGCTGGTTGGTGTGCCCCTGCGCCCAGCGAATGCCGCGATGGCTACAGCCCTGTACGATTTACGCCGTCAACTTGCCGAGGCGATCGGATTTCATCCGGACAACCTGATGAGCTTCATGTTTCACGCGACCTATGGCTATAAAATTCGCCATATCTCACGCACGCAGAAAGCGCCTTTGCGCAAGGCTGTCCATGAATGGCGCCGCGTGACAGCCGAGAAGCTCGGAACCATCGAGATTCCGCCCCCAGTGTTCTGTCGTTTCGAGACGATGTTCGCCTTTACGCCGCTTCTTGCCCTGTCTCACAAGGGCTGAATACCCAAACACCCTCACACCCGGAGGTGGAGGATCCCGCAGGTCTTGCCTGCCTGCGGGACCTGGGTCGAGCAGCCGCCTTCAATAGGTGAAGGACAGGCTACCCAGGAAGGTGCGACCGACCGACGGGGTTGCGCGATCGCTGAAGAGGTTGGAGTAGTTCAGACGATTGGCAAGGTTGTAACCGTTGAGCGCAAGGCGCCAACGATGGCCGATCATGTGTGACACCATCGCATCCCATTCTGTTGTATGCGGCACGCGCGCCGTGTTGGCTGCATCAAGCCAGACAGAATCACGCCATGTCAGCCCGCCACCAAAAGTGAGGTTCCATGGCTTGTTTGGCGCAATCGTATAGGTGCTCCAGATCGTCGCCATGTTCTTGGGCGCATACTGGATGCGCTTGCCGATATCGGCCGGTGTCAGCGAGCCCGTCGTCGTGGCATCGTAATAGGCATAAGTGCCGATCAGGCTCCAGTTGCGGGTGATCTGGCCCGAAAGGCTGAGTTCCACGCCCTGATTGCGCTGGCTGTCGCTCGACGACGACACACTTCCGGTAGAGGGATCGGTCATCAGCGCGTTGCCCTTCTCCAGGCGGAACAGCGAGGCCGTCGCGCCCAGTCGGCCATGCAGGAATTGCTGTTTGACCCCAATTTCATACAGGCTCGCCTTTTCCGGCTTGAATCCCTGTGTCGAGCTTTTGAGGGGCTCGGCACTATTGGTCACGTAGAGCCCGAGCGGTGTGGTTGAGCGTGCCCAGTTGAAATAGACCATCGTGTTGTCGCTGGGCGTGTACATCAGACTGACAGTCGGATTGATGGTGTTCTGCTGCTGGGACAGGCGCGTATCGGCAGCCGTCGCCCCTTCGGTTGCAAAATAATGACTGTTCCAGTGATCCCAGCGAAAGCCTCCACGAATGGAGAACCACGGCGCGAGCCACATCTGCTCCGAGAAAAATGCCCCGACATCAGTGGCATCGCCGGTCTTGTAGAGCTTGCGCCCGGCCCCGCCGGAAAGATTGACAAGGTCGTACTGGTACTGCCCGAAGCCACCCAGCAACAGCCCTGGCTGAACATGCGAGGGATCGACCAGACTTGTGGTGTCGGTGCGCGTGCCGTTCTGCCCGTTGAAGTTATAGGCGTAGTTCTTGCGGCGATCGTAGATATGCTCGACATCCCAGCCAGCAATGATCTGGTGCCGGATGGAGCCCGTACGGAAGTTGGCGCGCGCCGAGAAGACGTTCTGAACGGACCAGTCGTTCTGCTGATAGGGCTCGGGGCCTCCAAGATGACCGCGCCTGTTGACCTGAGCGGCCGAGGGATTTGTGAAAAACAGCTTCTGGCAGGTAGCGTCGCAGCCGGGCTGCGACGCCGAGAAATAACGGTCGTACAGCCCGCCACGTAGATCATCGGAAATCGTCAGGTGCTGGCTGATTTCGGAGTTGAGGCGCGCGGTCAGCATATTCACATTGGATACATCCTGATCGTAATTCGTACCGTACCAGTTGTGACGGTTCAGCCCGTATTCCGTAGCCGGGCGCCCGATTGTGCTGCCCGGTTTCGTGACAATCGGCACGCCATAATCCGGGATGCGGTTATCGGATTGATGAAAATACTCAAGGGTAAAGCTCGTGCGGCGTCCAAGGCCAAAGCCAATTGACGGCGCGAGTCCCCAGCGATGCGAATAAATGTTATCGCGCCCAGCAACATTGTTTTCGTTGCCCATGCCGGTAATCCGGATCGCCGATGCGTCGCCAAGCTGTTTGTTGACGTCCAGCGTGCCGCGGTAATACTCGCCCGAACCGCCGGAAAACTGTGCGTTGTAGCTGTCACCCAGATGGGCGACCTTGGTCACGATATTGATAGCACCGCCTGTGGTACCATTGCCAAAGACCTCGGAAGATGGGCCCTTGATGACCGAGATATGGTCGTAATCGAAGCTGTCACGCGTATAGACGCCGAAATCGCGCAGGCCGTTTTCGTAGATATCGTTCTGAGCCGCAAAACCGCGTATCAGGAACTGGTCACCCGCCATACCGCCCTCACCCTCGCCGACCGACGCTGTAATGCCCGGCACGTTTCGCAGCGCCTCGTCGAGGGATTTGACGTTCTGCTGCTGCATCAGGATCTGGGGCACCGCATTGACTGTCTGCGGTGTGTGCATGATGTCCTCAGGCATACGACCCAGGCCGATAGGCTGATGCAGGATGTTCATGCCTGTGCCACGCACCAGCAGATTCTCCTCGCCTCCCTTGCCGGGAACGGCATCCGCTGAGTCGGGCTGCCTCGCCCTCGTATCCGGTCGATCCGACTTGTCTGCCCTGCTTTGCAGAGCTCCATCATGAAGAGCCTTGTCGCGTCGGGCCGCACTGCGATGAGCCCCCTCACGATTCCCGTTCTTATGACGGGCTGTATCATGGGGGGCCGTCTCGTCATCCGACTGTACAGACTGCGCCTGTGCCTGCGCCGAAGTGCAGGCGAGCGTCATGCCGACAATGAGCGTCAGGGGGTGTGAGGGACGTACCCGTTTAGCCGACACGATCATTCTCCTTGTCTGGGGCGGGATTCGTTGCCGCCAATTGAGAATGGTTCCTATCTTTCAGTTTTAGAGCCTGCAATCGTCTCGCAATTGCATTACGTGGGTTTGTGTCTTTGTGTTGCTTATCTGCGACACATCATGTCATTCGTCGCCGGGTGGCGTCGTCACACCGAGAAGCGCCAGTCTGGTGTGGACACGAGGCAGAAGGTCGCGCGCACGCGGGTCATCCAGTGCGCGAAGCCTCTTCTGCATGGCGAGCAGCACATCCGTTGTCGCATCAGCCAGCGCCTTCTCCCACCAGTCCAGCGCCTCCATCTGCTTTCCGAGGGCGAGAAGTGCCGTCGCGTAATTATGCTGCCCTCGATAATCTCCTGCTTCTGCTGCTCGGCGGTACCAGACAAGCGCTGTGGCGGGGTCCCGCGGTGTGTGCCACCCCTCCTCGATGAAACGGGCGAGAAGATTCATCGATTTGGGATGACCGGCTTCCGCCCCGGTACGGAACAGGGCGAGCGCGCGCGGCAGATCGGCCGTCATCCCGATGCCACGCATGGTCATGATTGCCAGGTTGTAGTTGCCCCAGAGATCGCCCTTTGCGGCGGCGATTCCATAATGCGTCGCAGCTGCGGGCAAATCGACCGGGCCACCCCAGCCGAAATGATGGCAGCGCCCGAGCATATTATGAGCCGGGCCATAGCCTGAGGAGGCGGCGATACCATACCATTGTCTCGCCCGGACCGGGTCTGACGGAAGATAGATACTCTCAAGCAGGATATCGCCCCACTGAACCTGAGCAGCAACATGCCCCTGATGAGCCGCCTCACGAATAGCGCAGATCATTTCCGGCAACTCGGGGCCGTCATCACGAGGTGATGTCCCCCGTTTTATCCGCCGCGATATGAGGCGTTTGAGATGAGACAGCACGGGTACGCCCCCAGAGTGATCAGGCCGCCACAGGGGCGGAGCCGTCTCGCTCTATGCGCTGGAGCATCCTCACGCAACTGCGAATCTCTCGCATAACGTGCTCGATTTTGGAGAAAGCGGGCCTGGGCGAAGCCTAATTGGGTTCCTGCCGTAACACGGTATCATTCTCCCCCGCCTGTCGTGAACGGTACGTTGGAAAGGCGGGAGTCACCACGCAGAGCGCATCGGCCACTCTGCGTGATGCTTGACGGATCAGGCCCCGGCAAGCCGTGCCAGCGCAGCCTGGAGGCGCTCGCGATCATGGGTGAAACTCGCCAGACGCTCGCGATTCTCCTCGACCACCTCCGGCTTGGCACGTGCCACGAAATCGGCATTGCCCAGCTTGCGCTCGACCTTGTCGATTTCCTTGGCGAGGCGATCGATTTCCTTTTCCAGACGCTGGATTTCTGCCCCGATATCGATAAGTCCTTCCAGCGGAAGAACGAGTGTTGCCTCATCGATTACCGTCAGCGCGGCTGCCTTGGGGGGCTCGCCCACCAGAGCGGAGACCGACGTTACGCGCGCCATGCGCCCGATCACCGTGGCCCAGCGCTCGGCACGTTCCAGCGTTTGCGGAGTGGCATCGCGCAGCAACACAGGCACCATCTGCGCCGGCGGAATGTTCATTTCCGAACGCAGGGTACGAATCTCACTGATAAGACGGATCACCCAGTCCATTTCATGAGACGCGATTTCGGCTCCCTGCGGCGGAACGAGCGTCGGCCAGGCGGACTGTGCCACACTCCCGCCAAACCCGAAGGATTGCCAGAGCTCTTCCGTCACGAACGGGATGACGGGATGCATCATCTGCAGGATAGCGCCGAGAACATGGGCGGCGACCGCACGGATTTCATCCTGCTCCGGCGTGTTCTCGGCGGCAAAGGCAGGCTTCGCGAGTTCAAGGAACCAATCGCAGAACACGTTCCAGACAAAGCGGTAGCAGGTGCCTGCGAAATCGTCGAAACGATAGGAGTCGAGCGCTGCCTTGGCACTCGCAACGGCTTTCGATGCCTCATCGAGGATCCAGCGCCCGAGCACGCTCTGCACGCTGGCCGGGTCAAAGCCGCTTACAGGCTTGACGCCGTTCATCTCGCAAAAGCGCGCTGCATTCCAGATCTTGGTGATGAAGGTGCGGTAATCTTCCACGCGCTTGCGGCCGAACTTGATTTCGCGTCCCGGCCCCGTCAGGGCACAGATTGCCATGCGTGTCGCATCTGCGCCGAACTCGGCCACGAGATCGAGCGGATCGAGGCCATTGCCCTTGCTCTTGGACATTTTCTGGCCGCGCTCGTCACGCACCAGACCATGGATCAGGACCGTGCTGAATGGCACGTCATCCATGAAGTGCAGACCCATCATCATCATCCGGGCAACCCAGAAGAAGATGATGTCGAACCCGGTGACGAGCACACTCGTCGGATAATAACGCGCGAGTTCCGCCGTCTTGTCTGGCCAGCCGAGTGTCGTGAAAGGCCAGAGCGCCGAGCTGAACCAGGTGTCCAGCACGTCCTCGTCACGTGTCAGGCTGACATCCTCGCCGAACTGCGCATGTGCCTGAGCAAGGGCTTCTTCCTCGCTGCGTGCCACAAACACGCTTCCCTCCGGGCCGTACCACGCCGGGATACGATGCCCCCACCAGAGCTGACGGCTGATGCACCAGGGCTGAATGTCACGCATCCACGCGAAATAGGTGTTCTCCCATTGCTGAGGCTCGAAGCGGATACGCCCCTCCTCCACCGCCTTGATGGCGGGCTGGGCAAGGGTTACCGCGTCGCAATACCACTGTTCGGTCAGGCGCGGCTCGACAATGGCACCGCCGCGTTCGGCGTAGGGCACCTGAAGCGTATGCGGCTCAATCTTCTCGATATGCTCGAGACGTTCCAGTTCCTCCACGATACGCTTGCGCGCCTCGAGACGGTCCATCCCTTCGAGCGACCGCACGAAGTCGATAGAGGAAAGCCCCTCGATCTCCTGCAGCTCGGACGCGATTTCGTCCAGCCAGATTGCTGCCGCCTCGTCCAGGATGCTCGGCATGGGCAGATCATGCCGCTTGCCGACCTCGAAATCGTTGAAGTCATGTCCGGGTGTGATCTTGACCGCGCCGCTCCCTTTCTCGGGATCAGAGTAGGTATCGGCCACGATCGGAATGCGACGGCCCGTAAGCGGCAGCGTCACGAACTTGCCGATCAGTGCGGTGTAACGCTCGTCTTCCGGATGGACGGCCACGGCGGTATCGCCAAGCATGGTCTCGGGGCGTGTGGTCCCCACGACAATGGTCCCGCCACCCTCGACCGGATAGCGCAGATACCACATGGAGCCCTTGGTCTCCTTGTTTTCGACCTCGAGATCGGAAATGGCAGAGCGGAACGCCGGGTCCCAGTTAACCAGACGCTTGGCACGGAAGATCAGGCCCTGCTGATGCAGGGTGACAAACACATCCCGAACAGCGCGTGACAGGCCCTCATCCATGGTAAAGCGCTCGCGCTCCCAGTCGGCCGAAGCGCCGAGCGTGCGCAACTGCTTGATGATCTGGCCGCCGGATTGCTCTTTCCAGGCCCAGACGCGTTCAAGAAATTTTTCGCGCCCCATTTCCTTGCGGCTGACGCCTTCCTTGTCGAGCACGCGCTCGACAACCATCTGCGTGGCGATGCCAGCGTGGTCTGTACCCGGCTGCCACAGGACATTGCAGCCCTCAAGGCGCTTCCAGCGGATCAGGATATCCTGAAGAACGAAATCAAGCGCATGACCGAAATGCAGGGTACCGGTCACATTCGGCGGCGGGAACATGATCGAGAAGGCGTCGCCCCCTTTTTCAGGATGCGCCGCAAATAGACCTTCTGCCTCCCACTGGGCATAGAGGCGGGCTTCACATGCCGCGGGGTCAAAGGTCTTTTCGAGCATTGTCTTCCTGTCACCTGTCTTGCCATATCTGCGGACCTGACGGGCCGGATATGAATCGAACGTCCAATGACAGCACTTTACAGTTTACAATGCGCCTCGCCAAACCCCTCGTTTTGATCAGCGTGCCCGAATTCTGGACATGGCAGGGATTCTCGCCCTGAGCAGGACATAAAGTCCCGCCCGATTATCACCCCATGATTGCCAGATTATCGTCCGGGCTGGCTGACGGCGTAGTCATTGATGCCCCACAAGCGATCCTTGACGGCTTTGTAGTAGGCTTTTTCATCGTAGAGCGGCACGTCGAGTTTGAGATCGACGGCTGTCAGACGCCCCATCGCGGCAGCCACAGCATAGGACGACTGCACGAGCCCCGCCAGATTCTGCACGAGAGCCGTCTGAGCCTGAAGAAGGGTCTGCTGCTGCTGGAGCACTTCCAGCGTAGAGCTGGTGCCAACGATGGCCTGACGTTCGACACCGTCGAGCGCGATGACGTTGGCTGCGATGGCCGTACGGTTGCTCGTGATCGAATCGTTGTATGCGCGGAATTGCTGCCAGTTGGAGGAGGCATCCTGGGCTGCTGAACGCCGGGCAATCTCGGTGGCTCTGCGCGCCGCCAGATATTGCTGTCGTGCCTGTCGCACTGCCGAGTACTCAGCTCCACCTTGATAAATTGGCACGTTGAAATTCAGCATGGCGTACTTGTTGTCAGTCACCATCTTACCGTAGCCCTGGTTCTTGATGTACGAATAACCCAGCGTTCCGCTGATCTTGGGCATGATCTGCGCGAGCTGAACAGAAAAATTGTCCTTCTGCTGGGCTTCGATAAACAAGGCGTTGATGATCTGCGGGTTGTTGCGGGTCGCCTCGGCAACGACGTCCTTCTCCGCCTTGACCGGCAGCGCCAAAGGCTGGGGTGCGACCAGATTCGGCGCCGGTGGAACGCCAACGATCTGAAGATATGTCGCCTGCGCTGCTCGTAACGTTCCCTCGCTTTGCTGGCGTGTTGCCTTAGCCGTTGCCAGAGCAGCCTGTGCCTGAGCGACATCGGTACGGGTGATCTCGCCCTGCTGGAAACGGTCCTGCGTCGCCTTCAGCTGCTCCTCAAGGACGTGCTCGTTATTGATATTGATCTGAAGGATCTGCTCGCTGCGGATCACGCCCAGATAGACATTCACCACGTCGTTAAAGACTTGTTGCTCGGTCTCTATCAGCTGTGCACGCTCTGCAAGAACAGTGTTGACGGCCTGATGTGTCTGCGCCGTTGTCTTGCCACCCGTATAGATATTTTCGGTGATCGTCACACCACCCTGATATCCAGGCGTCGAGTATGTCCGGCTATATGCCGGAGTCCCGAAATTCGAGCCTGGTTCGGGCCCCTGTGCACCGTAAATGTTCGCGCCCTTATAATATGTGAGAGCCGCCTGACCTTGAATCTGCGGCCTCCACCCTGCGAGCGCTGAAGGTACCTGCTCGTCGGTGGCGCGCAATCTAGCGCGCTCCTGCCGCAGCGTCGGGTTTGTCAGATAAGCCGTCGCCAGCGCTTCTTGCAGCGTATGCGGGATGAATTCAGGCGAGCCTTTGCCGTCATAGGTTTGCGCGAGTGCCGTCGTACTGTTCAGGAGCGCGATCAGACCGACACTGAGCGAAGTATAGGCTTTTAATTGATCCGTTTTCATGGATGGCCTTTCGATTGACGACAACGCTGCAACGGCGTGATGACATTATTCATGCGCTGATACTGAGGCGCGCTTGACGCCTCATATGCCATATCCAGAGGCATTCGGAAATTTCTTCTTATTTCTCGATTACGATGCGCATACCCCCTTGACCCGGAGAGCGCTTGAAGAGATATAGCTCACACACCAGCCGGTCCGGTGGCAGAATGGTGATGCAGCGGACTGCAAATCCGCGTACGTGGGTTCGATTCCCGCCCGGACCTCCATATTTCCCGATAAATCGCAGAAATCCGCCATTCTTGGATAGTTTTAAAGACCTTCCCTGACGCGTTTTACAATCTCCATACGCTTCATCGCTTCCTCAGCCAGCTTTTTCTGGTCGGCGGCGCGGGTGTAGCGCTCGATTTCCGACAGGGTTTTATGACCCGTGATGGCGGCTATCTGGTGTGGCGTACAGCCTGCCTCAGCAAGTCTCCGGGCCGCCGCTTTTCGCAAGCCATGACCCGAAAGATCGCCGTAACCCCTGCCGCATTCGCAGGCGCCCGGAACTGATTGCCGAGACCGTTTGCCGATGCCTGAAGTCCGGCCTGATTCTGCAGGTATGTGGCGTCCGGTGATGGCTCTTTCGCGTTGATCTCGGCTAGGGCTGGATAAATCGGGATCGAAAGCCGCGCGCCAGTCTTTTTCTGGATAACGTTCAAGAAGCCATCCCGGATATCACTCGGTCCCTTCTTGACCGCATCCGATCGGCGCTGCCCGCAAGCTCAACCGCTCGCAAAAGCCGGGGGCATCGAGCTACGGCCCCGAAAGCCTGCCGCCGACAGAAGATGACCGCGCCCAGGGTCAGGCCATTGCCGATCATTGCGTGATCGGTGTGAGTGGCTTGCAGCATGATGACGGCCGGGAGGTCACGGTGGACGAGTTCCGCGCCATGCTCGCAAGCGGCGAGCAGCCCATGCTGATTGCGCTTGCCATTTCAGCCGCCGCCCGCGTCGGTGATGACCGCGCCCGTGAGCACGAGGAAGCGGTGGGAAACTAATCGAGGCATTGGCCTGGGAGCTGGAGTTCACTCCGTATCTCGGGCCGGATGAAGCCCCGGAGATCAGGGAGGCTATCCTGGCGGAAAAGCCGCAGCTTCCGCCCGCTCTCGAACGCCCCTGGCGGTGCTGGCACGATCTGGAACATGACCGCGCCTGGACAACCGAAATGATCGGAAGCGCGATGGGCAAGATCCGTGGCGTTTCCCGTCCTGCCGGTATCGCCTGGGCCGCGCTCGCGCTCTGGTGCCAGATCAATGCCGTAACACAGGAAGATGCGCCCTGGCTCATCGCCCAGGTGCGGGCGCTCGATGCCGTCTTTCTTCAGCACAGAAACGAGCGGATCACCGCGAGCATCGCGCAATTCATGAAAGGGTGAGCCATGGCACAAGCCGCAACCTTCAGCCGGTCGCTGCGCCTTTTTGTCGATCGCAATCTTTCCCCCGATGCCCTGCGGGCTGAAATGGCAAGACAGGCGATTGCAGCGCGTGACGCGGTGATCGCACGCGGCGAGGCTCCGCCCAGCTGGCGGCGCTATGTGGACGGTAAAGCCGATGCGCCTGAAACAAGCGTGCGACTGGATGGAGCCATTCTCTATCGCTTCAATCTCACGGGCGAGGCGGCGGAGGCGGCGCTTACCCTGTGCCAGTCAACATCGCCCGTGCGCAGCGGACGCTTTCGCGATGCCTGGGTGCTGATCTGCGATGACAAGCCCTGGAAACAGGCGCTCAAGGATCTGCCCGCTGACAGCACGATCCTGATCGTCAATCCGCTGCCTTATGCCCGCAAGATCGAGACCGGGGCGCTTGAGCCCCGCATACGGCGCAATCAGATCGAGCGCGTGCGTCAGACCCTCATGCGGCGCTTTCCAACACTCATTTTCGGCAAAACCTTCGTGCGCGTTGGCAGCGGCATCGCACCCTCTGCCCCCTACATCCTGCGCGGTGCTTCGGGCGAGCGCAGAACGCGGGCGGGCGCTGTCATGACCTATCCGGCTCTAGAGTTAAAATATTCAGAAAACATAAAATAGAAAGTCCATGTAATTAAAATCGACTCCATATTATAAGAATAGATATGTGGTATTCAAAAAATATCTGTTTTGGTGTATATAACTAGTCGCCTCGAATGAGGCATGGAGATACGGAATGAAAAAGAATATTTTACTTGCTATCCCATTTATCCTTCCGCTTACATTCAAGCAGGCGCTCGCTCAGACAGGCTCGTTTGTCTCCCGCGCTGAGATCAATCAACCGAACGGCGTGGCCGGACTGGACGGCAGCGGCAATGTTACTGCACCGGTCAAATCCTCAGGGGCACTGTCTGCCAGCAGCCTGACACTGAAAAACGGTCTGAAGGTCTGGGCCGATCCCGCTTATACGGGAACGTCTGGCGCAGGGCGACTGGAGTACCCGCATACGATCGACACCGACAATACGAGCAACGATTACCTTATGGGCGGAGGTCACTCCGACAACGACATTTTTGGAATGAAGTTGACCGGCATGAACCTCTCTGGCGGTGATCAGGGCGGCGTTCTTTACGAATTCGACGATCTACGTGGTTACGAGGGCAACCATCGTAATGATTCTGGGATCAGCGACGGCGTGAATGTCGCCATGTCGATTGCTGACAATCCCGGACTGGATGTGATCGGAGGCGGCGCACCCTCAGCTGACGGTGTGACATACACCCTGTCATTCCCGCATATTGATGAGGTCTGTATCGCACCGGCGCTTTCAGCGAAGGAGAAAAGCTTCTTCCGGAACAGGATGCGCATCTGGACCAATATCGCCCAAGGTATGGCCAACACGGAAGGTGTTGGGGATGCCCTCGACAGCGGACGATACGATCTTCCCAATTATTATTATGGCTATCACGGCGGCTTTTATCCTGACAGCAACAACAAAAGTTGTATGGCCGTTTCGAACTACTACTATCCCGGCACTGCTGACACTGGTCCCGGCTTTCGGACAGTCAAGTCGAACGCAACGATTGCCAAGGTTCCGGGCGCCAATACGGGCGATACGCTCGATAACCAGATTGCAGGCAACACAAATCACCATGCCTATCAATCGCCGGCATTGTTCTTGGGCGGGGCCGAAAAGGCCTTCAACCAGGTCGGTCTGGAAATGTATCATAATACAAAAGACGCTATTACCCGGAATTACGACAATGAGTACGACCACTTCATTGTAAGCAGCCATGACAAGGAAGTCGTGACACGAGGATTCACTTATTCATGGGGTGGCAGCAATCACCGATTTGCTGATGGCAGCTATATGGGGCGTATGGCAGGTTTCGGTCTGTTCCCCGTTGGGCTGATCGTGGACGGTGTTGCCGATAACGGCGGTTTGGCAATTACTACGGACGCGGGCTTCAGTGTGTTCCGTAACCATCAGGATTTGCCTACTTTACAAGGTTCGACCTCGACTGCATCGCTTCTCGGTGTTGCAAACGAAGGCTCTGGGCGTTTCGGACAACTAGCGTTCTATGGCAGCCAGGACGGATCGGACGGCAATGGCTCGCTTCATCTTGGCGTGACAAAGGCCTCTACGGTGGCGCTCACCAATAACCGGGATGCGGTCTGTGCTGATACGCATTCTATCTTGGGTGATTCATCCAAAATGGGCTGTTCGATAGGCGGACAAATCGTCTTTGACCCGCAAGGCTATCAGGGTGGGATCGCCCTTGGGACAGGCGCAGGCAAGAATGCAAATCTCGGTCTTGTCGTAACACCCGCAGGGGATGCCATTGCGCCACGCAACCTGAGCGCAACCTTCATGCACACGAGGAGCCTGAATTTTGACCACAACGGCGCGACACAGGGCACGTTTTATCCTGATGATTGGGGCAACGTGATCTTCAGTCAGGCCAATCTCGTTCTTGCCGATGCCAAGTCGTCTTTCGAAGTCTACGGTCAGGCAAAATTCCGCAGTGCGATCACAGCTTCGGATATCTCTGCAGCGGGACCGGTATCGACAGCTGGCCAATTCCGTGCAGGCCTTCACACCCCCGCTTCGAGCCACGAAGCCTGCAAGGCTGGTACGTTCTCGGATGACGCGAACTATCACTATGTCTGCGTGTCGGACGGGAAATGGAAGCGCGTAGCTCTCAGCGATTTCTGAAGCACACCTTGTCTGGGCTCTAACGGCCCAGACAATCCGCGCAGCAAGGTTTCTGGACTGATCATCATCATACCTCTGACAATCTTCCCGGATACTCAGCGAAAGACGGATCGATGACGACCACGATCTCCGAACTTTACATTGCTTTTGCAAGCAATCTGGCCAAGGCGCAGGAAGATGCGCAATCCCTGATCAGGCTCGGCGATGCGGCAGAGATGGAGGGTTCGAAAAACCCCTTGGGTCTGGGGCTGCTGGTGTGATTCTATCCCAGCTGTGATGTTTTGGGGGGAGATGGCTGATGAAGCAGCCGGGTTGCTTTGATATGGACGAGCGGCTTGCCCGGTTGAGCGGGCTTGGTGACCAGCTCGAAGCGTTTTCCCGGACTGTGGATTTCGAGGCGTTCCGCCCTGATCTGGAGAAGGCCCTGGCTTACTCAGACGGGAGCAAGGGCGGGCGTCCGTCGTTCGATCCGGTACTGATGTTCAAGATCCTGGTGATCCAGACACTGAACAATCTCTCCGATGAATGGACGGAGTATCTGATCAACGACCGTCTGTCGTTCATGCTTTTCCTTGGCCTGGCGTTATCGGATCGAGTACCCGATGCCAAGACGGTCTGGCTGTTTCGAGAGCGTCTGACCGAGGTGGGCGCCATCCAGAATTTGTTCGCGCGCTTTGACGCCACATTGCGCAACGCCGGGTATTTACCGATGTCGGGCCAGATCCTGGATGCCGCACTGGTGGCTGCTCCAAAGCAGCGGAACTCCAACGCAGAGAAAGCCGATCTTCGGGCAGGGCGGATCCCCGAAGGCTGGGAAGACAAGCCGGCAAAGCTGTCCCACAAGGACCGGCATGCGCGCTGGTCGCTGAAGTTCACGAAGGCAAAACGGCAGGAAGATGGGACTTATGCCGTCTACAGATCTCGCCATTCCGTTCTTTGGCTACAAGTGGAGGGTTCGAAAAACCATTGATTGGCGCGGCTGGCTCCTGATTTATGGTTTGTGGCGTGCTGATTGACGGTTCCCGGGGTGACTTTCGCTCTGCGTTTTGAGCAGATCGCGGGCTATCGCCATTGGGATGGCTACGCGCTCGCGTTCAGTCTTTCGAGGAAGAGGAAGCGGCGCATGTTGTAGACGATATTGGCCAGCCCGATCCTCATGGTGGCCCGGGGGATGCCGACTGTTCGGATGAACAATCCCATCTGTGACTTCTGATCGGCAAAGACATGCTCGACACGCGACCGAATTACCGACTTTCCGGCGTTGGACCGCTGGATGTGACGGGGCATGGGCTTGAGATGCGACTTTTTCCTGTGAACCTTCGAGACAAAACCCTTTTTGTCCATGAAGGCCTCAGTAGCTTTCGAGCGATACGCCGTGTCCGCCCAGACGCCTGAGGCCGTATTGGCTTTATCCAACAGCCCCTCTTTTAATCGCGCACCATCACTGGCAGCGGCATCCGTCGCTTTCCATTTCCGGATGAACCGGAACTGCCGTTCAATGGAAATATGGAATTTGTAGCCAAAGAATGGAATGGCGAGATCTGTGGACGGCATAGTCCCATCTTCCTGCCGTTTTGCCTTCGTGAACTTCAGCGACCAGCGCGCATGACGGTCCTTATGCGACAGCTTTGCCGGCTTGTCCTGCCAGTTCTGTGGGATCCGTCCTTCCCGAAGATCGGCCTTCTCCGCATTGGTATTGCGCTGCCTGGGCGCTGCCACCAGCGTTGCATCCAGGATCTGGCCCGACATCGGTAAATACCCGGCGTTGCGCAATGTGGCGTCAAAGCGCGCGAACAAATTCTGGATGGCGCCCACCTCGGTCAGACGCTCTCGAAACAGCCAGACCGTCTTGGCATCGGGTACTCGATCCGATAACGCCAGGCCAAGGAAAAGCATGAACGACAGACGGTCGTTGATCAGATACTCCGTCCATTCATCGGAGAGATTGTTCAGTGTCTGGATCACCAGGATCTTGAACATCAGTACCGGATCGAACGACGGACGCCCGCCCTTGCTCCCGTCTGAGTAAGCCAGGGCCTTCTCCAGATCAGGGCGGAACGCCTCGAAATCCACAGTCCGGGAAAACGCTTCGAGCTGGTCACCAAGCCCGCTCAACCGGGCAAGCCGCTCGTCCATATCAAAGCAACCCGACTGCTTCATCAGCCATCCCCCCCCCCCCCCAAACATCGTAGCTGGGATAGAATCACACCAGCAGCCCCAGGCCAAAGGGGTTTTTCGAACCCTCCATCTGTACGTAACGGTCGATACCCTCGGCCATCTACTGGCGTTGCACCTCACGCCCGATACCGTCTAGGAATGAGCCGAGTACGGATACCCGGCCGCTTCCATGCGAGATGCACTTCGAGAAAAAGTCGTGCTGGCAAATATCCACCAGGGCAACACGAACAAAACACATAGTGAAGGCTTCCGAACATGGTGGCGCCCCACGCGAACGGATCAAACTGCTGAAAGCCGAGTGCAGATTGTTTCCGCTGCTGTGCCGGCGAGCACGGGTCGCTCACTTGCCCGGGGCATCCGAGACCACAGACTGGCTGAGTGTTACGAGCGCTATGCCTCAGTCCTACAGACCTACGCATCATTGCTTAGGCCTGCCTCTGCTTTCCAGGGCCGCTGCCTTGCCACGTTTGTAACAGCCCTCGAACCGTTGAAAAGCCTTCAATACGAACTTTAGCCTCGGGGCTCTGTGCCCCCGTGTGGCAGCAATAATTTACGGGTCACTACGATCGTCGACATACTCAGCAACAGCGTCTGATGCCTTGAGCGTCCATACCTTCTCGAACAGAAGTGTCCTACTATTATTGATCATGTTGCGCATAGTATAGTTCTTCACGCCCCACATGCTCGAATTTGCCATGTCATTATGCTCCGCTAGAAATGGAATTGTTGTTACCACTTTAAGCTCTTCCATATTCTCGAGATAACGATCAATCGTGTTGGTATGTACGTCTAAATCATTCTCGTCCCATTGCGCGATGATCTCCAGACTTTTCCTGCTATAAACATTGCAGACCATGCCCACGGTTCGGTCGGTTGCAACACACTCGATGCCATCTACAGAAAATATTTTCGAAATCTTAGCATCATTGTGCAGATCGGATATAAAGGCCGAAAACACGTCCCATTTATAGTATTCGTTATATATCTTTTTAGCAAAATCCAGGATTTCTTGCGCATCCAGACTTGGAAAAACGGCGTCGTCCTCATGGATCAAGACAAATTCGCACCCAGACTCAAGCAATTTTTTGGCTAGATACTTGAAACTGAAAGCTGCACCGACCCAGCCAGGCCGCGCTCGGAGACCCGGGAAGCAATAGATACCAGCTTTCGCCGCGGCTTTGATAACTGCCCTTCGTTCGAAAGTTTCCGGGAGGCTGAGTACGATCTTGTCGGCGACGATATCACTGCGTTCACACTGGCTATAGAGACGGCGGAAACTTATCTTATCGAGACCAAGCAGGAGCCGTCCTACATAGAAGTGGAAGTTATTTGCCGATTTCCTATTAGCCAAGACGGGCACAAGTCTTGGTTCCTCAATCATCAAACGTACTGCGGCGACCATCGCATCAATATTACCCACTTCGGTAAACTGAATACTGTCCCCATAAGCTGAAAAATCATAATCAGCTTGATCGAGCGAAAGTTCGGACACGACCGGCATGCGCAGGGAAAGTGCCTCGAAGATCCTTGTGCTTTCCAGAGAAGCATTTTCATAATAATGGATATTAACGCAAACCTTAGCTTTCACTATCTCATTATACAAATCGATCCCAAAGGTGTTACCGATAAGCAATACATTGAAATGTCTACTGAGTTCAGCGATGAAAGAGCGCCTTCTCGTGTTATTAAGGTCTCCATAAAATACGACGTCATATTCCTTTTCTGCATGCACTAAATGTTGCCCCTTAGTGCGCAAATAGTTTGTATAATCAGCCATAGCGCCGATTGGCATGTAATAGACTTTAGGGTAACTTATACCTAGCCCATCAAGAAACTTGATCCCGTTCTGAGTATACTCAATCACCGCGAGAGATTCGCGCAATACGCTATTGTATCGGTCGGTAAACCACCTGGACATCACCGTCTGTTCGAGCTGAACACATATGCGCCGATCTGCCGGGGGCAATGTTTCGAACATTTGGGCGCAGACGACGAAATATAGCGATGCCCCCCAGTGCTCAGGGACGTCCGTACGTATCGTAACCTCGAAGCCGTAGGACATAAGCGACGCAGCGAGGCAATATGCAACGTATAAGGTGTGGTGAGTTGCGATGATTACGATATCATTCTTATCAGACGCCTCGGCTCGCTCAGCCCTTATAGCGGGGTGATGTGCTATGCGTTTGGCCTGCGTCAGGTTTGGGCGAAGTATCGTATAGATTTTACCAAATTCGCCAGAGCCCATCAGACGTCCGAACGTCTTGCATTTACGCAATATCAGTTTCGTCCCCCGCAGAGGAGACGTAATCTTCCAACTTGTTGACGCGAGCATGGCACGGACTGCAGCGTCGTTAGGCTCAGGACCCATTGATTTAGGTGGGTAAATCTGATTCAGGCTCTGTGAGGAGACTGAAGATGAGAGACCTGTATTGGCTGACGGACGAGCAGATGGCGCGTCTGGAGCCATTTTTCCCAAGGAGCCATGGCAGACCGCGCGTTGATGACCGGCGTGTATTGAGCGGGATCATCTTCGTGAACCGCAATGGACTGCGCTGGCGGGACGCTCCGCGAGAATATGGGCCGCATAAGACGCTCTATAATCGCTGGAAGCGGTGGAGTGCTGCGGGGATTTTTGTCCGTCTAATGGACGGCCTGGCGGCTGGCAGAGCGGACAATCAGACGATCATGATCGACGCGACGTACCTGAAGGCGCACCGTACGGCCTCGAGCCTGCGGATAAAAAAGGGGGTTCAGGCCGCCTGATCGGGCGGACCAAAGGCGGCATGAACACGAAGCTGCACGCGGTGACGGACAGAAATGGCCGCCCGATCAGGTTCTTCATGACCGCAGGCCAGATCAGTGATTACACCGGGGCCGCTGCCCTGCTGGACGATCTGCCCGCTGCAAAGTGGCTCCTGGCCGATCGCGGTTATGATGCCGACTGGTTCAGGGACGGGCTGGAGGGAAAGGGGATCAGACCCTGCATTCCAGGCCGGAGATCTCGCACGATGCCCGTGAGCTACGACAAACGCAAATACCGGCGCCGCAATCGTATCGAGATCATGTTCGGCCGGCTCAAGGACTGGAGGCGCATCGCCACACGCTACGACAGATGCCCGACCGTCTTCTTCTCAGCCATCTGCCTCGCCGCTACCGTCATGTTCTGGCTATGAGTCCTGAGCCTAGCCATTATTACTTGGTCGAGATGCTGAATGTGATCATTCTGACGCCCGATCGCCACCTCTCTACGCTTCAGCTCATCCTCGAGCGACCTAACTTTGCGATCGAGATGATGTATCCGCTTCTTGAATCCCTCTGCTTCACGCCTGAATAACCCGAAGTTTTCCTGCACCTCCAAGGCGCCCCGCAGCAATTTGATGATTTGGGCTTTGCGAGAACGCACATCCGACAACACTGCTTCCAAGGTGACGTCTTTCTGACTGAGCTCGGCTTGCTGAGTATTTACCCTCAACTCGAGCTCCGCCATCCTTCCCGAATAGTCCGATTGGATCTTGGCAGTATTTTCCTGATGTTGTGTCTGCAACGTCTCAAGGTGAGCAGCTGCCGTCGTGCGCTCGACGAACAGGGTTCCGATTGCCTCACTCTCTCGCTCACAGAAGTATCCCAGACGCGCGAATGCTGTTGCCGCGTAGGTCCAGTCGGGATTTTCGCCCCTCGTCGCATCGAGCCGCTTCAACTGCTCGGCGACATTATCGCCGACCATGACAACACCGAGGCCATTACTGTGGTTGAACCAGAATGACGGAAATTGCGTTTTTACCTCTGCAAAAAATTTCCAGACTCCGAAATCACCCTCGTAAACCGTCGTGTCATGAAGAAGTACTATTCCTTTGCGGGTGAGCTTGGGTAACCACCTGAAGAAATCCTGTTTGACCGCCTCGTAAGTATGCAGACCGTCAATATGCAATAAATCGATCGTTCCATCTGAAAATTTTTCTATTGCATCGTCGAAAGTCGCTCGGATTAAGTTAGAAAACTTACTGAAATTCTTTCTGTTATACTCTTGCACTTCGGCGTAGATATGGTCGCCGTAGAACCCACTGTGCGCGTCGCCCTCCCATGTATCGATGGCGAACGCTTTGGTATTCAGATTATTATCTTTGATAGCCTGACAGAAATTAAAATAGGAATTCCCCCTATACGTGCCGAGTTCCACCAACATTCCTGGCTTCGACGTTGCGACCAGCCAGTGTGCAAAAGGTATATGACCAGCCCATGGACCTGGATGGGTAATATAGTAGTCGTCTTTTAGAGCAGAATGCAGGTCAATTGGGAGCGTGCTCATAAGATCCTCGTGTATCAGCAATTAATTTCAATACTGACACACTTTGAACCAATGCGTAAGAGCGCGAAACGCAGCATCATGGCATGCTTCACTCTTTCCCCAACGCTGTGTGCGCACGATGCATCCCGACGCGCAATACCGGTCGTGAAGAGCGCCGTGCAACGTAATAGCGCTCTGTTTACGAGACCGGCGCTGAGATAACGTGCGGGACATTTTAACATGGAAAAAGTGGCGGAGGGGATGGGATTCGAACCCACGGTACGGCTTGACACCGTACAACGGTTTAGCAAACCGCCGCCTTCAGCCTCTCGGCCACCCCTCCGCCTAGAGGGACGCAGTTTTCACGGCGTTTGCAGAACTGCTTCTAGGGGGATTTGCTCGTCGCGTCAAACCCCCCTTTTGCAGATTTTTTACTCTGCGAGCAGCTTGACCAGCAGCTCGTTCACCATGGCCGGATTGGCCTTGCCCTTCATGGCTTTCATGGTCTGCCCGACGAAGAATCCAAACAGCTTGTCCTTGCCGCTCTTGTACTCTGCGAGCTTGTCGGCATGGGTCTGAAGGATGCCGCGAATCTCGGCTTCGATAGCCCCGGTGTCGGTAACCTGACGCAGCCCCTTGCGCTCGACGATGACCGAAGCCGAATCACCGGTCTCGAACATGTCCTCAAGCACTTCCTTCGCGATCTTGCCGTTGATCGTCGAATCCGTGATCAGCGCCAGAAGCTCCATAAGCCCCTCAGCCTTGACCGGGCTTGTTTCGATCGTCGCACCCGTCCGGTTCAGCGCTGCAAAGAAATCGCCCAGCATCCAGGTGACCGCCAGACGCGGGTCACTGCCCTTGGCCACGGTCTCGTAGAAATCGGCAATCCCCTGCTCTACCGTCAGGACTCCCGACTCATAACGTGAAATGCCGTAGGTTCTTTCCAGGCGCTCGCGCTTGGCCTCGGGCAGTTCCGGAAGAGCGGCGCGGAGGCTCTCAACCCAGTCGCGCTCGATAAGAAGCGGCAGAAGATCCGGATCGGGGAAGTAGCGATAATCATGCGCGTCTTCCTTTGAACGGAGCGAGCGCGTCTCACTACGCACGTGATCGAACAGTCGTGTTTCCTGATCGACTGTGCCACCGGCTTCCCAAATCTCGACCTGTCGCGCCGCCTCGACTTCGATCGCCTGCATGACATAGCGGATCGAGTTCACGTTCTTGATCTCGCAACGCGTGCGATATTCCTCGCCCGCCTTGCGTACCGAGACGTTCACATCGGCACGCATCGAGCCTTCTTCCATGTTGCCGTCACAAGTGCCGAGATAACGCAGAATCTGGCGCAACTTGCGCAGATACGCCCCTGCCTCTTCCGGCGACCGGATATCGGGCTCGCTCACAATTTCCATGAGCGCCACGCCGGCACGGTTCAGGTCGATGAAAGAGCGCGTAGGGTCCTGATCGTGCATCGACTTGCCGGCGTCCTGCTCGAGATGCAGGCGCGTGACACCGATATGGCGCACAGAGCCATCGGCAAGTTCGATCTCGACCTTCCCCTCACCTACGATCGGATGAGCGAACTGGCTGATCTGGTAACCCTGCGGCAGATCGGCATAGAAATAATTCTTGCGATCAAACCGGCTCATCAGATGGATCTGTGCATTCAGCCCTAGCCCTGTCCGTACGGCCTGAGCCACACATTCCTGGTTGATGACCGGCAGCATGCCAGGAAAGCCTGCGTCGATCAGGCTGACATGGGTGTTGGGCTCGCCGCCATATTCGGCCGAGGCACCAGAGAACAGCTTGGCATGGCTGATGACCTGAGCATGGACTTCGAGCCCTACCACGATCTCCCAGGGGCCTGTTGTGCCTTCAATGATATAGCCGCTCATGCGATTGCTCCCGCATGCAAAGCAGGCCTGTGCGTGAAGCCCGCTGCCTTTTCCATGACACGCCCGGCGGCGAACAATGTCTCTTCCTCGAAATAGCGGCCGATCAGCTGCAAGCCGAGCGGCAGACCGTCATGGTCCAGCCCGGCCGGCAGAGACAGCGCAGGCACGCCCGCCATGCTGGCTGGCACGGTGAAGATGTCGTTCAGATAAATCTGCACCGGATCGGTCGGACGTTCAGAATGAGCAAAAGCTGCCGAAGGCGCAGTTGGCGTCAACAGCACATCGACGTTCTCGAACGCCTTGAGGAAGTCGCGCTGAATGAGCGTACGCACCTTCTGCGCACGCAGGTAATACGCGTCGTAATAGCCAGAAGAGAGCACATAGGTGCCCATCAGGATACGACGGCGGACCTCCTCACCAAAGCCAGCGTGACGCGTGGCTTCGTAAAGTTCATCGAGTGTACCAGCGTCAACGCGCTCGCCGAAACGGACACCGTCATAGCGTGCCAGGTTCGAGGAAGCTTCGGCCAGCGCCACAATATAATAGGTCGGCAGGCCGTATTTCGTGTGAGGAAGCGAGACGTCGACAATCTCGGCGCCTGCATCACGCAGCCAGGCGATACCCTGATCCCACAGGGACTGGATGTCCGCAGGCAATGTATCCGGGCGATACTCGCGCGGAATACCAACCCTGAGCCCCTTCACCCCACGCTCGAGCGCATCCTCGTAACGCGGCACAGGGCGATCGACGGAGGTGCTGTCTTTCGCATCGAACCCGGCCATGGATTCCAGCATGATGGCGCAATCTTCCATCGTGCGTGCCATCGGCCCGGCCTGATCGAGCGAGCTGGCAAAGGCAATGGTGCCAAAGCGCGAGCAGCGACCATAGGTCGGCTTGATGCCCGTAATACCGCAATAGGCTGCGGGCTGACGGATGGAACCACCCGTATCCGTGCCCGTCGTGCCAAGCACAAGGCCAGCGGCAACGGCAGCAGCAGACCCGCCGGAAGACCCTCCGGGAACCAGCTTGTCGTCAGAGCCCTTGCGGCGCCACGGATTGACCACCGGGCCGAAGGCCGAAGTCATGTTGGTCGACCCCATCGCGAACTCGTCGAGATTGGTCTTGCCAACGAAGATCGCCCCGTCGGCCAGCAGGTTTGACGTGACCGTGCTTTCATAGGGCGGCACGAAATTGCGCAGGATATTGCTCGAAGCCGTGGTGCGCACACCATTGGTGCAAAACAGATCCTTGATACCCAGCGGCAAGCCACAAAGTGAGGGCGCATTGCCCGTGGCCAGCAGGGCATCGGCAGCACGGGCCGACGCACGAGCCTGATCTGCTGTAACGGTAACAAAGCTGTTGATTTCACCGTCAAGCTTATCGATCGCGTTCAGGAAATGATCGGTCAGTTCGACGGCAGACAGGCGACGCTCCCTGAGGGCCTTTCGCGCAGAGGCGAGGGTCAGATCATGCATCACTCAACAACCTTGGGAACAGTGAAATAGGGACCGACAGAGTCGGGCGCGTTGGACAGCACAGCGTCGCGCTTGTCGCCATCGGTCACAGCGTCTTCACGCAGGCGCGGCATGGCCAGACCGGTGCCAATCATCGGGGGCACATCGGTAATGTCGACTTCGTTCAGTTGCTCGACCCAGCCCAAGATGCCACTCAGCTCCTGGCGCATGGCTTCACATTCCTGATCACTCAGGCCAATTCTGGCCAGTTTTGCTATGCGCCTGACTGTGCGCGTTTCCAACGACATAAAGGATCGACTTTCCTGAAAGTGAGCGGATAATCCCGACGGTCCAGAATTTTGCGAGATCATAACGCCTTCCCATGAGTCTGTTCAATCCATACGCCCTGCGCGATGCCCTCCCCCCCGGCTCCCGGTTGCTGGGGCTCGATCCCGGCCAAAAGACAATTGGGCTGGCCCTGAGCGATGTGACGCTCATGCTCGCCTCGCCCTATCTGAGCCTGAAGCGCCGCAAATTTGGCGAGACCGCCGAAGAGATCGGTCGCATTGTGCGCAAGGAAGGCATCGGGGGGCTGATATGCGGGTTGCCGCTCTCGCTCGATGGATCATTCGGCCCAGCGGCCCGCTCCGCACAGGACTGGATGACGGAGCTCTCCACCCGGCTCGATTTGCCGGGCTGCTGCTGGGATGAGCGGCTTTCCTCCAGCGCGGTCAATCGTTTCCTTATCCAGGAAGCCGACATGACACGCAAACGCCGGGCGGAAGTGGTGGATAAAATGGCCGCAGCCTACACGCTGCAATCTTGGCTGGATGCTACGTCGCCACAACCTGAGTTCGACTGACTGGGGGCAGAGGCGTGCCTTGTGCAAAGGCACGCCCGGGGCACGTTTCTGTTTCAGATCCCCAGTACGCGTCCCGTCTGTTCGCGTATCCGGCGGCAGGCGGATTCATCCTTGCGCAAATCAAGACCGTAGCTCGGTATGATGGCCTCCAGGCGCGTGCGCCATTCCGGCAGGCGGGAAGCGAAATTCTGCTGGACCACCTTCAGGGCTACAGAAGCTGCAATGGAAGCGCCGGGAGAGGCTCCAAGCACCGCGGCTAGGCTGTGGTCCTGCGTGCTCAACACTTCCGTGCCAAATTTCAGTGTCCCACGCCCGTTCTCGCGCTTGATGATCTGTACACGCTGCCCAGCCACGGCGACGCGCCAGTCATGCTGTCGGGCTGACGGGTAGAAATCCTGCAGTGCTGCGAAGCGCGAAGAGGGTTTTTGCAGAACCTGCCCGATGAGATACCGCACAAGGTCGCGGTTATCGACCATCACGTCGAACATGGCGCGCGCATTGTCAGTCGTGATCGAGCGCGGCAGATCCGTCCAGCGGCCGGATTTGAGGAATTTGGTCGTGAACCCGGCATAGGGGCCAAACAGCAGATAGGGCCGCCCGCCAATGATGCGCGTATCCAGATGCGGCACAGACATGGGGGGAGAGCCCACGGCGGCCTTGCCATAAACCTTGGCCGTGTGACGCTGGCACAGGTCAAGATTATCAGCGTGCAGGAAAAGGCCACTTACCGGGAAGCCCGCATAACCATGCGCCTCGGGCAGATCGGCACCCTTGAGCAGTTCGAGCGCAGCCCCCCCTGCCCCGACAAAGACGAATCCGGCCGAGACTGTGCGCGTCTCACCCGTCTCGGTATTCTGCACACTGACACGCCAGCGCGGGTTGCCGCCTGTCCCGCGCCCCTCGCGGTCAAGCGCAGTCACCTTGTGGCGGTAATGAACATCGATGCCGGGCTCGTTGCGAAGATTATTGAAAAGGGTGCGTGTCAGTGTGCCGAAATCGACATCGGTACCCTGTTCCACACGTGTGGCTGCCAGCGTTTCGCCGGGACGACGTCGCGCCATCATGAGCGGCGCCCACTCCGCTATCTGAGCTGCATCCTCGCTATAGGCCATGGTGTCGAAGCAATGATGGCGCACCATGGTCTCGTACCGCGCGCGCAGGAAGGCAACATTCTCCTCGCCGCGCACGAAGCTCATGTGCGGACAACGCCGGATGAACGACGACGGATCGGTGATCCAGCCTTTCTCAACCAGATGCGCCCAAAGCTGGCGGGACAAATCGAACTCCGTGTTCACGTCCAGCGCCTTAGCCATGTCAATGCTGCCATCGGGGCGACGCGTGGTGTAGTTCAGCTCGCAATAGGCAGCATGGCCCGTTCCGGCATTATTCCATGCTTCGGAACTCTCCTTGGCGCATGAATCGAGCGCCTCGAAAACACTGATCGTCAGGCTTGGGTCAAGCGACCGGATGAGGGCTGCGAAACTCGCGCTCATGACACCGGCACCGATCAGGACGATATCGGGGCGCTCTTGGCAGGTCTGGGACATGAGGCAGCTCTTCCAGTCTTGTGAGGACGTATTGGGCGCATCCAGGCAAGCCCGCGAGGCCAGCAAGGAGTGCGAACGCTCTTCAAACACAGCTTGATAGCATCAATCGAGCCCCCTGGGGCCGGATCAGCCGGAGTTGATCATCCGATACAACGATTATCACATGGTTTGCGATACGCCCTGAACGCGCCGGCAAGCTCAATGATCCCCGAGAGTGCATCTTCCAACCGGGCTCTGAGCGACGCAAAGTCCGGCGATGGACGTATGGTGGGCTCATCAAGATAGAGCCGACGGCTGATTTCGACCTGGATTACGTGGACCTGCCGATCAGGCGTGCCATAGCGCTCTGTAATGTACCCTCCGGCATAAGGCCGGTTCAGGCCAACCGAGAACCCCTGCGAACCCAGCCGATGCGCGACCCCCTCGACAATTTCAGGCGCACAACTCGTGCCATGCAGGTCGCCCAGAATAATGTCTGGCAGGCGGAGGTGGGGAATGGTCGGCATCGAGTGAAGGTCCAGCAGGAAGCAGGTCCCGAACCGGCTCCTGCAGCGTTCGATCATGCCCTCAAGCGCCTCGTGGTAAGGCAACCAGCAGGACGCGATTCGCTGCGTCGCCTCGGATACCGGTAACTGATGACGATAGATCCCTCGCCCCGGTCCCGCGATACGCGCCATCATACCAAGCCCACTACGCACCTTGGCTGTGTTCGTCAGGCTTCCCTCGGGCAGACGCTCGCGAAACATGCCGGGATCGAGCTCCCAGGCGTAGCGATTTACATCGCAATAGGCCCGGGGGAACTGGGCACAGAGCAGCGGTATCCCCCATGAGGGAGCGGCCTCGAACAGCAGATCGACATACGCATCTTCACTGCGGCGCAGGGAGATAAGATCCAGGCGGGACTGCCCGAGAAAGCTCTGAGGATAAGCACGACCGGAATGGGGCGACGCCAGAATGAGTGGCGCCACGGGTTCGGCCACATCATGAAGCAAAAAACTGTTGGAAAGACAGAGCTCTGGCTCCCACGACGCGCTCTGGATCATTTTTTTTCCGCTACGGTGATTTTTTTTAAAAAACCCATCTTGCCAGCCCCGTCAACGCCCGCTAAAACGCCGCTCACGGACCGGATGGGCGCATAGCTCAGCGGTAGAGCACTACCTTGACATGGTAGGGGTCACAGGTTCAATCCCTGTTGCGCCCACCATCCGGTCCGTCGATAATTCCCTAAAATTTATAATTTTGGCTCGCACACTTGAGCGATCAGTGTCCTGATGGTCCAGAGCTCTCGATGCAGCGCGCAGGCTGCACTCGCATCATCCTGCCCATGCTGCGTCCTGATCATAAGCATATAATTCGGCACGTCTGCCTGTGTCTGACACGCCGCACGACCATCTTCACAGGCGAACTGACCGCGGCCTCAGCTCGCGCCGCGGCTTAGAGGGGGACGCTTATTCCCCGAGGCACGAAAGAAAGGTGTATTGGGTAGAGCGCCTGGACAGACCCACGACGATCAAGCGCGACAAGCACAATTGAACCGGGCATCCCCCAGAGACGGGATATCAGCGTTCACGGGCTACACACCGATATCCCTCAACATCAAGAGAATCTTCGGATACCTCTGCCTTCTGATTCTCGTGTCGAAACATTGCGCATAGCTACGCTCGGTCAGGTCTCCAATGTCAGGTCTGTCTTAAAGCCGCCCGGAGTGAGGGGGCTTGGTTCTTTCGTCCCACAACGAAATCAGCGCCCTCCTTCGTGCCACCCGATCAAGCCCATCGACAATAGAAAGCGCCCCGCTGCAAGCGAGCAACAGGTCGCTGGTGCGCTGAACGTGACGGCAGTATGGCGCCATCATGACCCAACATTAATCATGTTTTGCGAGCCAGAGACTGAACGGGTTCCGCATCAATCCGTTCTACTCACCATCATGTGATCATCGCTCCGACCGCGTCACGGCAGTAAAGACGCGTAATCGACGCACTCTGTATTGGCTGCTCGATCGCTGGCGGTGCCTGAACGCCTGCGGTCGTCAATCTTGGGTTAACATTTCAAATTCGCAAAGACCAATTCGTTGAAGACGTTCGCGCAGCTCGTCACGAAACTTGGATGGATGACAGAAAATTCCGGCGCAGAAAGCGTCCGAGGTCCCGGATTTCAGCCATATGACGTAAAGATTTAATCTTTGCCGTGATAAAAAGGCTTGCAGATCCATCGTCAAAATTCGTTAAATAGTGGAGACGTCCTTTGTTAAAAACAATAACATCTCATAGGCAGGTCCCATGCTGAAAAGTTCACTCGTTGTTTTGGCCGCACTCATCACATGGGCTGCATCGTCCTTGCTCGCGTCATTGGGGATGCCCAACTTTTCGTCATTGACCGATAGTCTGGACCTGTTTGGCGAAGTGCTGTTTGCGGCGGGCATACTGATGATGTTCGTGCGCCTTGCCTTGAATTCATATCGCAGCAATCTCAGCGCAGGCAGCCCTATTGGCCAAACCAGACGCAGTTGAAGCGTCTGGCCCAGAGTGTCCACTCAAGCGTCTAGGCGCAGGTGCTGGCTCAAGCGCATTGGGGCAAACAAGCAGAGTTTTCAAATCAGGCAGCGCACCCTGCTCCGCGTAAAGCGCCGGATCGTTCAATAACTCAAGAAAACCTGATCGCGATTGCCCAAACGCTAACGCTATGTCTCAAGCCAGACCGTATGACATGCGCTAGACCGTTGTCTTACCTCGCAAGACGACGGGGAATTTAAGGCGGCGGACCCATTTCCTGCGGTTTGCTCGCAATCCTGTCGATCAGACGAGGCCACACCGCCGCAGCGCGATGACGCAAATCAATTGTGTCATGGACGCTGCTAAGGCGGATCTGATTGGCTACGGAGTTTGAACGGCCCATGTCCAGCTACGCCCCTTACAGTGAAACCAGGACTCCCGACACAACACTTGAGAGTGTTTTCCCGACGCAGCACGCTCTGATGCGCGCGCTCGTAGCCAAGGCGTCAGCACTTGGCCCCGTGCCTTATGCCATCGTCTGGCCCTGCAGCAGCCACGCGCTGGGGGGGGCCGTCGAAGCCGCCCGCCACGGAATCATCATCCCGCTTCTGGTGGGCGATCGGACAAAGATTGAAAAGACGGCCAGGGAGGCTGGACTTGATATCGCCGGGATGCGCATCGAACAGGCTGATGATGAGGCCACCGCAGTCAAGCACGCCATCGCCCTTGTTCATGCGGGAGAAGCGCAAGGTCTCACCAAAGGCAGCCTTCATACCGACACGTTCATGGTGGGCGTCATCAAGCAGGAAAGCGGCCTTCGTACAAAGCGCCGCATGAGCCACGTCTTCTGCATCAACGTGCCTGATTATCCCGAACTACTGCTTGTCTCAGACGCGGCCATCAACATTGCGCCAGATCTGGCGACCAAGCGTGACATCGTTCAGAACGCCATCGATCTGCACCATGCGCTTGGCCTCGGCACACCGCGCGTTGCGCTGCTCTCGGCCGTCGAAACCATCAACACCAAGATTCAGGGCACGCTGGACGCCGCAAGCCTGTGCAAGATGGCGGACCGCAAGGAAATCACCGGAGGCATACTCGATGGCCCGCTAGCCATGGATGTCGCGGTCAGCAGCGAATCGGCAAGGATCAAAGGGGTCGTCTCCGATGTGGCAGGCCGCGCCCAGATTCTGGTAGCCCCCGATCTGGAATCGGGAAACATCCTCGTCAAAAGCCTTGCTTTCCTTGGCAAATCCGCAACCTCGGGAATTGTCATGGGGGCCAAGGTGCCCGTTCTGCTGACAAGCCGCGCCGATGATGCAACGGCACGACTTGCCTCTGCGGCCATTGGCGCGCTCTACGCCCGCTATCTGGACGCTACCACCCGCCAGTAACTCCGCGGCACTCCAGTTCCCCCGGCCCTGTTTTTTGGGCCGGGAGGTATCCTCACAGGTTCTGAGCCAACCAGCCTTCCTGCGTGAGAGAGAAGCCGTGCCATGCGGCGGCACCCATCTCCATGCTGTTGTGGGGCACGTATTTCATGACCATCAATTTGGCCCCCTCAGGCAACAGCTTTGACAGCACATCGCGCAGATCGGCGATGATCAGGTTTGACCCGATAAGCCAGAAATTATCGATTTCGTGAAATCCCTCGCTGAAGCTCGCCAGCTTCTGTTCAAGCTCTGCGTAGTCCTGACCCGGCAAACGCTCATAGGCGACGATATAGGTAGTCAATCTGCTGGTGTCCTTGCCTTGTGGACCGGGCGAAATCCGGTCTCGACGTCACTTTTTGCGGGACGGTAACGTTTCCCTCACAAAAACATGACAGTTACGTGAAACATTTGCAACAACCCTGCCGTGTTCGACGTATGTGTGCAGCATCGAGGAGTGAGTTCGATGACGATTTTCGAGTATTACTGGCAGAGCGTTAAAGCCTGGCTGCGGGGCCTTTTCATGACAGGTCTGCGCCTCCCCGGGGCGTGACGCTGCCAGGCCCCATATATGAGCCTGATGGTGGGCGGTCGATGGGTGGCGATATGGCATCGGCGCTGGGCCAGGCCTCCTCACCCGGACGCGGCGGCACCATCGCAAAGCGCGAGCGGGGCAGAGCTTCCGGGCACTCTGCTCTCATGCGCAGAATGATCTTTTCGCGGATATCACAGCGCAGATCCCAGCTTTGCAGCGCATTGCGCGCGCTGGCGATAATACGGATCTTCAATGTCTGCGCATCGCAATCCGCGACCTGACAATCGAACACCTTCCCATCCCAAAGCGGACAGGTCTTGATGATCTCCGCCAGAAAGCCCCGGATCGTCTCGATAGGCGCTTCGTAATCCACGTACAGAAAAACCACGCCAATGATGGCGGCAGAGTTGTGGGTCCAGTTCTCGAACCGGTTCTCGAGAAAATAAGAGATGGGCACGATATGTCGCCGCCAATCCCAAACGCGCAGCACAACATAGGTCGAGGTAATTTCCTCCACCCATGCCCAGTCGCCATTGATGATAATCAGATCTTCCATTCGAATGGGCTGAGTGATGGCAATCTGCACACCGGCAAGAAGATTCGTCAGAAGGCCACGTGCTGATAGACCGACGATCAGCGACGCTGCACCGGCCGAGGCAAACAGCGAGACGCCATACTGACGGACCGAATCGAAAGTCATCAGCGCTGTCGCGACTGTTACGATACCCACCAGGATTTCTGTCAGGCGCCGCAAGACCCTGATCTGCGTCTGGTGGGTGCGGATCATGATGTCATCGACATGATCCCGCGCCGTGATTTTCTGAAGATAAGCCTCGGTCATGATGCGGAAGGCAACAATGGCCGCATAACCCACCATCAGGATGCCGATAAAGAGAAGCAGCTTCTGCAGAAGCTGTGTCGTCTCCCAAGTAAATCCCGAGGCCGCAGGCAGAGCCGAGAGCAGAACCGCCAGCACAACCATCACACGCACCGGGCGACGCATGGCCAGGATGATCTTGCGGAGCACCGCCTCTTCACGGTGGCCAAAGATACGCAGGATAATGACCGAGACGAGCTTGCTGGCATAAAACGCCACGGTAGCCAGCACGACCAGCATGAGAATGGAGACAAGCTGCGCAGGCAGCCAGTCGAAGTAAGCGCGCAGGGCGAAAAGAGAGCTTAGAAACTGCTGCTTCAAAGTGGATATCCAGATCCTTGAGAGGGATGAGGAGCGCCGAGCCAGCCGCCCCGGCACCGTGGGGCAACCCGTTGGCATACCATGCCACAGACTGCCCATCGGGTAAAAACACGATCGGCGCAAAAACCTCCCGGCAGAGTGTTGACACATCCGCCCAACCCTTTTAATTCCACGCCCACCGGTCGCGATGGCGGCGTAGCTCAGCGGTAGAGCAGGGGAATCATAATCCCTTGGTCGGCGGTTCAAATCCGTCCGCCGCTACCATCCGACCGGTAATTCCCCACATGGACATCCATCCGCTTCCTGCCTAAATGACGCTTATGAAAGCGCCACTCGCAGCGGTTACGATGGTTTATAACGAACCGGTTTTTCTGCCGGTCTGGCTGCGCCATTATGGCACTATGATCGGCCCTCAGTGCTGCTACGTGATCGATCATGGGTCGGATGACGGCTCTACAACATCGATCGGTGCCAATCGCCTGCAAATCCCGCGTTCTGCGCAGGATGATGCCAGACGTGCGCGCGCAATCAGCGCTATCTGCGCCGGACTGCTCGAATGGTATGATGCGGTTCTGTATTGCGATGTCGACGAGATGATCGTGGCAGATCCTGCCTGTTTTGGCTCTCTCGTGGCCTTGTCAGAAGCCCGTCAGGCCCCGTGTCTGACTGCGACGGGGTTCGATGTCCTGCACAAGGCCGACAGTGAGCCCGCGGCCGACTTCACACGCCCCCTTTCGGAGCAACGCCATCTGCTACGCTTCTCAGCAGCGATGTGCAAACCGTGCCTGATCAGATCCCCCGTGACATGGTCCCCAGGCTTTCACAGCATAGAAGAAAGCCTCCCCAGCCCCGATCCGGCTTTGATGCTGTTTCATCTGCGCTATACTGATCTGGATGTCGGGCTGGACCGACTGCGTCGCACCCGTGCCCAACCCTGGTGCAGCGATGATGCGGGGAGCCATCAACGTATGGAAGATGACGCCTGGAAGGCCATGCTGGCCTCCATGGCGGGCTTGCCGGAAGAAGCGGCAACACTCGAAAGCAGTGATACTGCCCTGCGTGCATGGCGGGAGCGGATCAACCGCGAGGCGCTGGAACGGGCCCATGACCCCTACCCTGTAGATTTGAGTCTGTCGGGCGATCATTTATGGCCCCTGCCCGAAAGGTTCAGGGGCCTGTTCTAGACGGATCGAGCCAGGATTACTCGGCCGTTTCCTCGACCGCTTCTTCAGTCTCGCCTTCAGCGCCCGAATCATCACCCTGACGACGGTCGTCATGGTCCTGCTGGGCGCGGACACGCTGCTGGTGACGCTCCTGGCGTTCCATCTGACTCTGCTGCGCGGCTTGGGTCATCGCATTGAGAATACGGAAATAGTGCTCGGCGTGCTGAAAATAGGCTTCGGCGAGAATACGATCACCAGTGCCTGTCGCGTCGCGACCAAGCTGCAGATACTTCTCAAAAAGCTGCTGGGCCGTACCGCGCACACGCATATCGGGGCCATTGCTGTCGAACACGTGGTTACGGTTCAGGGGCGTCTGGCCATTTGAATGACGCGACCCGCCACCGCTCGGACGGTGGTGACGGCTTCTCATACGTTTCATATTCATGGGTCTGCGTAGCACTTTCGTATTCGCAATCCCGACCCGGCAGAGCTCGGATACGGCGCGATTGCAGGGAATGAATGACCCTTGGTTTGTCTCTTGCAGGCCGGATTACAGGATCAGGCCCCTACTCCGCACAGCCTGATCACAAGGATCATTGCGAAATCGCGGAAAACGGTATGTTCTGCCGATGAATACACCGGTGAGCTTAACAGACCGATCAGCGCAAGCTAGCAAGTTTGGAGCACACTGCCAATGGTTTTTCCTGCAAGCCCGCGAGAGTAATCAGACATGCTCGAAGCAAAGAGCACGAATGATCCCGCCGAGGTCTCGCCTTGCCTCACGCAGCAATAGTCCCTGCTCTGCCCCAAGCGCCGTGACATCGTCCTCTTGTCCTTGCCCGATTTCCAGAACGAGCATCCCATCCGGTGCGAGATGGCGCGACATCTGAAGCATGATCGCCCGATAGGCCTCCAGCCCGTCATCGCCGCCCACCAAAGCGCGCACAGGCTCATGATCGCGCACCTCCGGCATCAATCCGGCAATATCGGCCGCTGGAATATAAGGCGGGTTGCTAAGGATGATATCGAAACGGCCCGTCAGTGCATCGGTCCAGCTGCCAGCCAGAAAGGCGCTACGTTGCACCAACCCGTTCCTGCTGGCGTTGCGCTGTGCCAAGGCGGCAGCGTCCGGTGACAGATCCACCCCGATGCCAAAAGAGGCCGTGTATTCACTCAGTGCCGCCAGAAGCAAACATCCTGTACCTGTGCCCAGGTCCAGCAAGTGCTGCGGCCTGTTCCGGTCGGGTCTCAAATCGAGCAAGGCCTCGATCAACGTCTCGCTATCACCGCGCGGGATGAGCGTATGGGGCGATACCTCCAGTGTCAGGTTCCAGAATCCGGTCTCTCCCTCGATCAGCGCCATCGGCACCCGTGCGCTACGGCGCATGACGCCCGATTCCAGCCTAGCCATTGCGGAGGTTGGTATGAGGTCTCGTGTCAGGAGTGCGGAGGCGTCACAGGCAAGCGCCCAGCATACCAACCGACGCGCCTCCATCCGTGCTGCCTCGATCCCGGCGCTGTTCAGCCGCCTGGCGGTCTCGTCGAGAACTTGTTTGAGAGGGGATGGATTACCGCTCACTGCCTACTCCTGAAACGGCTTATGATACGGGGATGAAAAAGATCATGCCCCTGCTGACCGTCTTCGTCATGCTAAGCCCAACCGTCGCACTGGCCGAGAGCTTCACTGTTACCGATGACCGCGCGCCCATAGAGGTGTCTGAAGTTTCACGCCTATATATCGATGGGTCGCTTGCCGCGACCTTCCGCCTAGATGACAAGACGCCCAGCTTGACAAAAACAATCGAAATCCCTCTGGGCCGCGTCAATCATGACTATGCCCTTTGCGGCCAGATCACGGTCATCAATGCCGAAGGACGATCGGAAACCCATCAGGTCAGCAGTCAGGGAACGCTTCATCACCCAGAGGGGCATCACCTGCTCGCCCTGGGCGATGAAAACTTCACCGATTTTTTTCTGCGCGAACCGAATGATCCCGAGATTGCCAGACATCACCCCGGTCACGCCGATATCTGCGCTTCACCTGTAAGCTGAAGCTGCGAGCAACGTCTCTCTTTTACTTCAGTTGAGCCCTTCCGCCGCCAGAAGAGCTGTCTGCTCTTCCTGCGTTAAGGCATCAACAATCTCGTCAAACTCGCCCAGCATAACCCGGTCTATCTTGTGCAGGGTGAGGTTGATACGATGATCCGTCACCCGGCCCTGGGGGAAATTATAGGTCCGGATACGCTCCGAGCGATCACCGGTGCCAACCTGGGATTTGCGATCGGCCGCACGGCTGGCATGCGCCTGGGCGCGCTGCATTTCATAAAGGCGCGCCCGAAGGATCTTCATGGCTTTGGCCTTGTTCTTATGCTGGCTCTTCTCTTCCTGCATTGCCACCACAATGCCGCTGGGCATGTGGGTGATACGCACCGCACTCTCGGTCTTGTTGACGTGCTGCCCACCCGCACCTGAAGCGCGATAGACATCGATACGCAGATCACCTTCATCAATGGCCACATCCACCTCTTCCGCCTCGGGCATGATCGCCACAGTGACGGTGGAGGTATGGATACGGCCCTGACTCTCTGTAGCCGGAACACGCTGCACACGATGGACGCCGGACTCGTATTTCAGGCGGGCAAATACCGATCGCCCCGAAACGGTAGCGACGCCTTCACGCAGGCCCGACAGGTCGCTTTCGTCATATTCCATGACCTCGAAGCGCCAGCCATGCAGATCCGAAAACCGTTTATAGGCTCCGAAAAGCTCGGCCGCGAAAAGCGCTGCCTCGTCTCCACCCGCCGCCGGGCGTATTTCAAGAATGGCACTGCGCTCATCAGCCTCGTCACGCGGCAGAAGCGCAAGCCGTACCTGCTGGTGCAGTCCCTCCAGCTGGCCCTCGATCTCCATGATCTCGCCTTGCGCAAGTTCACGCATCTCGGGATCGTCCAGCATGGCCTGAGCGTCCTTGTGGGCGCTTTCCGCACGACGATAGGCAAGGATGGATGACACGACGGGCTCGAGTTCGGCAAACTCGCGCGAGGCCCGCACGAATTCCTCACCCTGTACCTCACCGCTCGACATGAGGGCTTGCAGTTCATCCGACCGGGCGACGATACGCTCCAGCCTGTCATCCAGTGCCACGATTACTGTGCTTTCAGGAAATGATCCGCTAGGGCGTCGAGCGCAATCTCGGTCTGTTCACGCTTGCCCAGATCGCGCACGGTCACGGCACCACGTGCCAGCTCGTCCTCGCCAACCAATACCATATGAGCCGCGCCAGACTTCACCACACGCTCCATGCGCTTTTTCAGCGAGGAACGGGTCTCGATCTCGGCAGCGAAACCGGCATTGCGGAGGGTTTGTGCGGCTGTGATGGCGGCAGCAAGCGTTGCCTCACTGGTGGGGAGCACCGCGACAGGACGCGGCTGTACAGGGGCGGCATCGATAAGCAGCGCCAGACGTTCGATTCCGCCTGCCCAGCCGATAGCAGGCGTGGCAGGACCGCCCATCTGCGCGACCAGCCCCTCATAGCGCCCGCCAGCCAGAACAGTGCCTTGCGCGCCCAGACGATCGGTGACGAACTCGAAGGCCGTATGGCTGTAATAATCGAGCCCGCGCACAATATGCGGATTCTCGACAAACCCGACGCCAAACAGATCGAGCTTGCGACGCAGATCATCCCAGAAAACCCGCGATGCCTCGTTCAGATAGGCACCGAATTTCGGGGCGTTTTCAAGAAGCGCCCGATCCTGCGGCGATTTGCTGTCGAGAATACGCAGCGGATTGGCTTCAAGGCGGGCGCGGCTCTCATCCGAAAGCGCGCTTTCATGAGCCTTGAAATAGGCCACAAGGGCCTCTCGCCAGGCCTGTCGGCTATCGAGATCACCCAGCGTATTGATTTCGAGCGTAACGGCATCGCCCAGACCCAACGCTTTGAGTATGGCGTGCGCCATAGCGATGGTTTCGGCGTCCATCAGCGGATCAGTGGCGCCGAGAAGCTCGGCCCCTATCTGATGGAACTGGCGGAAGCGCCCCTTCTGCGGGCGCTCATAGCGAAACATTGGCCCGTTATAAAAGACGCGCTGCGGCAGGGCCTGCGTCAGACCATTGGTCACGAAGGCACGGCAGATTGCCGCTGTACCCTCGGGGCGCAGGGTCAGGCTGTCGCCGCCGCGATCCTCGAAGGTGTACATTTCCTTGGTGACGACATCCGAGGTATCGCCCAGCGTGCGGGAAAACACGCGCGTATCCTCGAAAATCGGCGTCGACCACTCTTCGTAGCCATAGCGACGCGTGATCTCACGCGCCGTATCCACCACATGGGCGTGGCGGCGCGCGGTATCACCAATCAGGTCATGCGTGCCGCGAACCGGCTGCAACTGGCTCATGATCTCAGGCGCCCGCCAGCGCGGCCTCGGCCTTTTCGGCCTCTTCCTGCGCGGCCTTTTCAGCTTCGATCTTGGCCACGCGTTCTTCCACGAGGTCTACGATATGCTCGATCATGTCCTGACCCTCGTTCAGGCGATGATCCTGCTTGCCCGCCGAATAGACCATGTGACGGCCAGCGCCACCACCGGTCACGCCCAGATCGGTCATCAGCGCCTCACCGGGGCCGTTCACGACACAGCCGATGATGGAGAGCGTCAGAGGCGTCTTGATGTGCTGCAAGCGGTCTTCGAGGGTCTGCACCGTCTCGACCACGTTGAAACCCTGACGCGCACAGGACGGGCAGGAAATGATCTTCACACCACGATGGCGCAGGCCGAGCGACTTGAGAATATCCCAGCCAACAAGCACTTCCTCTTCCGGAGGCGCAGAAAGCGAGACGCGCATCGTGTCGCCCACGCCCGCCCAGAGCAGATTGCCCAGACCGATAGAGGATTTCACGGTACCTGCGCGCTTCGACCCGGCTTCCGTAATGCCGATATGCAGCGGGTGATCGCAGACTTCGGCAAGCTGCTGATAGGCTGCAACCGCCATGAACACATCAGACGCCTTCACGCTGATCTTGAACTCATGAAAGTCATGATCCTGAAGGATCTTGGCGTGCTCAAGCGCACTCTCAACCAGTGCGTCGGGGTTGGGCTCACCGTATTTCTCGAGAAGGTGCTTCTCAAGCGACCCGGCATTGACGCCAATACGGATGGAACAGCCATAGTCGCGTGCCGCATTCACAACTTCACGTACACGCTCGGCGCTACCGATATTACCCGGATTGATGCGCAGACAGGCCGCGCCCGCCTTGGCTGCTTCAATCGCACGCTTATAATGGAAGTGAATATCCGCCACGATCGGCACGTTCACCTCACGCACGATCTCGGCCAGGGCTGCGGTGCTCTCCTCATCGGGGCACGACACACGAACAATGTCCACGCCTGCAATTTCCGACAGACGGATCTGCTCGATCGTCGCCTTGGCGTCCGATGTGAGCGTGTTGGTCATTGTCTGGACCGATATCGGCGCATCACCGCCGACAGCGACCTTGCCAACATGAATCTGACGGGACTTGCGACGTTCGATATACTGGTAAGGGCGATATCCGCTCATAATCTCGTCTCCGTATCGGTTGATTGACCCCAGTGGGCGGCGTCAACCGGGGGCTTCGCCGGAACCCTGTTCCAGAGCGCAGCCCCGTGTCTGTGTCATGTTGGCCAGAACAAGACGCCCTGAGGCATCGGCTTCTGCCCGTCTCCTGTGAGCGCCATCCGCCTTTTGCGGCGTCAGGCCTCGTTAGTCGTCCATAGTCTTCTGCAGCAATGCGCGTCAGGAAAGAGGCAAACCCCACGCCCGACAGGCATTAATGGTGGTGCTTTAACGCGGCTGCGCCGTCTGTTCCAGTTGTCGTGCGTTGAGGCGGTCAGTTTCCGATTCATGCGACGTGCTGGCGGGCGGGCTCGCGCGATGCACCGGTGCCGTAACCTTTGGGGTCGCGACAGTGTTTTTCAAGTCTGTCGGTGCACTGCCGGCATCGTTGCCATCAATGTGCGTTGCTGGGGCCACAGGCGCAGTGCTCGCGGCGATGCCACTGCTATCCTGCCCGAGCTGCCCATTACGGATCGCGTCGGCCGTCACGACAAGATTACGCCGCACCGCCCCGACACGCCCAAGAGCGGATGTTGTAACATCACCAGTGGAAAGCGTAAGGCCTCCCGCATTACCGAGTGTCATGTGATAAGGCCCGGCATCAGCGGGACCCTGCCAGGTTTCACCGGATTTGAGAACTCGGCTGAACACGGTCGCGCCATTCCTGTCACGTATCGACACCCAGGCGTCGGCTGCGGCATGAAGTCCGATCATGTTGGCAGCCACACCGGAACTCGACGCCGTTGCACCGCCCGGCAAAGGGACTGCGGTCGATGCAGCGTTCTGCGACAGGCTGCCCTGCCCTGTCGTGCCCTGATCAGGCATCGTCTGGGCGTTTGCGTTCGACCCAGGACTGATCTGGCCCGGCATGGGAACAGAACCAGCCGAAGCGGGCTGCGTGCCGGGCGTTGCGCCCTGAGGGCCGGTGCCCGGGGCAGACGGCATTTGCCCAGTCACAGGCGCGCTGGAGACTGGGGGCTGGCTGTTTACCTCCTGCGTCACGCCATTACCGCCGGGCGGTTGGGACATGGCGGCTGAGGGTACTGTTGGCACGGCGCCTGTCATCCGGGATGACGCACTCTGAGGTGATGGCGCAAGCCCCTGCTCGGGCATGACCGCTGCAATCTGCGGCGACGTCGTACCATGCTGCGTCACACCGGGCATGATCTCTGCCACAGGTGGCATCTGATGCGTCGGCGCGGGCTCCGAGCCAAAGAAATGATAATAGCCGATATAGGTGCCAACCAGAACGGCCAGCCCTGCACCCACCCAGATACCCACAGGTACCCCGCGCTCGGAAACGGGCTCAGGGAAACTCAGTTCGGTCTTGCGGTCAAAGGCACCGCGGGTGTCGTGGCGAAACCGCGCAACGGCCTGATCGGGGTCCATGCCCACGGCTTGGGCGTAGGTCCTCAGGAAGCCCAGGGCGTAGGCGCTGCCCGGAAATACCGACATGTTCCCTTCTTCGAGGGCCTGCAGATAACTCTCGCGGATACGCAACCACCCGGCCACGTCAGGCAGAGCCCATCCAAGCTCCTCACGTCGGGCGCGCAGATCGACCCCGACCCCGCGTGCCCCCTCGCCCGCGCTGCCCTGCCATCCGGGAATACGGTCTGTGGTCTTATCTGGCATGATTACCCGACTGCAAACTCTGAGAGAGCAGGATGCCCTGTACGGGCGTCTCTTGCAACCAGCGCGTCAACCGCCTGCTCAACCAGATCATGCAGGATCTCGGCAACCGGGCGAATGGCCTTGACCATGCCAACGGACTGACCAGCCATCACCGAGCCTTCTTCCACATCCCCCTCGATCACGGCGCGGCGCAGTGCGCCAGCCCAGAAATGCTCGATTTCGAGCTGGGCTTCTTCCTTGGTCAGTTCGCCCGAGGTGAACCGTCCCAGCGTTGCTGCCTGATGAGCCATGAAACGGCGCGTGCCAGCATTATTCAGCCCGCGCACCGGAATGACCGGGAAGCGTTCGTCAATCTGGTTCGATGTTACGGCATCACGTGCCGCCGCTCGCACAAAGGCCTTCTTGAAGGCCTCATGCGCGATGCTCTCGCTGCTGGCAGCAAAAAGCGTACCCAGCTGCGCACCGGATGCACCCTGCTCAAGATAACCCAGAACGGCATCCCCGCGCGCCAGGCCACCTGCCACGAAAACCGGCACGTCATGGATATGGGGCAGGATTTCCTGAGCCAAAACATTCAGGGACACCGGCCCGACATGACCGCCCGCCTCTGAACCCTCAATGACCAGCGCCTCGATCCCCTGCTTGACCAGACGCTTGCCCAACGCCAGAGCCGGCGCAAAACCGATTGCCCGTGCACCACCATCACGCACCTGCTTGATGGTGGCCCCGCTCGGCACGCCACCAGCCAGCACGACATGCCCGACCTTCGCTGCGATGCAAACATCGACCAGCTTGTCGAGCTCGGGGTGCATCGTGATGAGGTTCACGCCAAACGGCTTGTCTGTCAGAGCCTGCGTGGCCGCAATTTCCTCGGCCAGACGGTCAGGCGTCATGGCCCCGCAGGCAATCACGCCAAACCCGCCAGCATTGGAGATGGCCGAAACGAGATTGCGCTCACTCACCCAGGACATTGCACCGCCCAGAATGGCGGTTGGCGTGCCGAGGAACTGGCAACCCGGGGCCCATAAACGGTCAAGTGTGGCGCGGGCTCTCTGACGGGCGGGATCGATGCTGTTGTCGGTCATGCTCATTCCCCGTCCAGACCATAAGCCGTGTGCAGGGCGCGCATGGCGAGTTCCATATACTCTGCGTCGATCAGCACAGAGATCTTGATTTCGCTGGTGGAGATGACCTGCACGTTGATCCCGCGATCAGCGAGGGTCTGGAACATGGTGCTGGCCATACCCGAATGTGAGCGCATGCCAATGCCCACAACGCTGATCTTGACCACGTCATTGGCCGTATGGATCTCGCCATACTGGATGTCGGCCCGTGCAGCCTCAAGTGCGGCGAGCGCACGCGCCTGATCGCCCTTGGGCACGGTGAAGGTCATATTGGTCGAGCCGTCAGAGCCAACGCTCTGCACGATCATGTCAACATTCACCCGCGCCTCGGTCAACGGGCTGAAAATGGCCGCGGCGATACCCGGACGGTCCGGGATTCGGCTCACCGAGATCTTTGCCTCGTCCAGAGAATAGGCGATCCCCGTGACCAGTTCCTTTTCCATCATCTCGTCCTCATCCACCACCAGCGATCCCGAGAGCTCCGTCTCGGGTTCAAAACTCGACAACACGCGCACGCGCACTTTTTCTTTCATGGCCAGACCGACTGAGCGGGTCTGGAGTACCTTGGCCCCGACCGAAGCGAGCTCAAGCATCTCCTCAAAGGTGATGCGATCCAGCTTTTTGGCCTTTTTCACGATACGCGGGTCGGTGGTGTAGATACCATCGACATCGGTATAGATATCACAGCGATTAGCCTTGATGGCAGCCGCCACAGCCACCGCCGAGGTGTCAGAGCCACCACGACCCAGCGTGCTGATCCGCTCGCCCGGCGCGACGCCCTGGAACCCGGCAATGACCGGCACTTCACCCTGCTCCATGCAGGCAATCAGCGCAGCGCCTTCAACATCGCCAATACGCGCCTTGCCGTGTGCATCATCAGTGCGGAAGGGAATCTGCCAGCCCTGCCACGACCGTGCTGGCACACCGAGCGCCTGTAGCGCGATGGCTGTCAGGCCACTTGTGACCTGCTCGCCACTGGCCACGACAGCATCATATTCGCGTGCGTCGGCCATAGGATCGAGCGCACTGACATACCCGACCATCTGATTGGTCACGCCAGCCATGGCCGAAACCACGACGGCAACCTGATGGCCTTTTTCCCGTTCCTTACGCACACGTTCGGCCACCGCGCGAATACGTTCGAGATCGGCCACTGAGGTTCCGCCGAACTTCATGACGATCCGGGTTGGGCACTGGTCTGAAGACGTCATAATTGTGCACCTGGCTCCGTACGTAGCAGAAAGCGTTCAATCACAGCGTGCCGGGAACGGATTTTCCAGCCTGCGATGTTGCGCAAGGAAAGGCGGGTCACATACTAAGTCCAGATCGCGCCGTCCAGATACTCTGGAACAACGGACCCATTTCTGTATGCCTGGAAACAACATGCCGGATCACGCAGCCTCTTCCGTCTCAGATCGCGAGATCGCCCATTTCGACCAGCTTGCCGCGACCTGGTGGGACCCGAAGGGCCCCATGAAGCCCCTGCACGACATGAACCCCATGCGCACCGAATGGGTCAATGCGCATCTCAAACGCCTGCAAGGATCGCGTGGCGGCAGGCTCTCCCTTCTCGATATCGGCTGCGGGGCCGGGCTTGCCAGCGAGGCCTATGCCCGTATGGGCCATGACGTACTGGGTCTCGACGCTTCGCCCGAGGGCATACGTGCGGCGCAGGCCCATCTGGCAGATCATCCCTTGCCGGACAATACTGGCCCGCTGGTCTATCGCAACGGCAGTGCTGAAACGCTCGTCCGCGAAGGGCAGAGCTTCGATGCCATCTCGGCATTGGAGGTGATCGAGCACGTCAATGACCCACAGGAATTCCTCGCGCTGCTCCATTCGCTGACCAAGCCGGGTGGCCTTGTTGCGGTATCGACACTCAACCGCACCCTGCTCTCGCTGGCTGTCGCGAAGATCGGTGCCGAATACATTGCCCGCCTGCTGCCTGTCGGCACACATGACTGGCAGAAATTCATCAAGCCCGAGGAACTGCACAGAATGGGGCGGGCCGTTGGCCTGCGTATGATCGATGTTGCCGGCATGAGCTACCGGCCGATGCATTGGCGCATCACGCGTGACACGAGCATCAACTACATCACGATGTTTGTACGAGACTGAGAGCAACGGCCTGACAGACTATAGGCTGTCAGGTTTTTCGCCCTGTTGAACAGGCGTGTCGTGGCCCGGTCCTGATCCGGAAGGACGGGGGGCCAGAAAGGCACGGAATTCATCAGTGCCGTGACTTTCAAGCGCCTGAACGAGGCTTTATCAGCCCTGCGTCCGCCAAAGTCGCTCCGCCCGCGAGCGCCCCCTCATCTCCGCCCCCACCTTTTTCGGTTACGAGGGCAGAGAGAGAGAGAGAGAGTTTGCACCCGCCAGTTGAATCAGACTTCCGTATCCATGAAAGCGAAAGTGGTTGGGCTTCCGACCGGGGTAAAGTTTTCGGTAAAGCCGAGCTGGCCGCTCGCCTTGTCGATCCTGAATGACGTCACGGCATCACTGCGCTGGTTGGCACAGAACAGGAAGCTGCCTGATGGGTCGAACATCATCGCGCGACCGTAGTCGGCATGCATCCAGGCTTCATCCTGCAAGGTCAGGGTGCCATCATCACCCACCTTGAACACGGCGAGGGAATCACCCAGACGGTTCGAGGCATAGACAAAGCGGTCATCAGCCGAAATCAGGATTTCAGCTGCAAGTGTGCTGCCACGGAAATGCGATGTGACAGTGCTGACCGATTGCAGATTGTTGATTGCCCCTGTCTGCGGGTCAAAAGCGCTGACGACAATTTTCGAGTCCTGCTCACACAGATTGTACATGAGCTTGCCAGAGCGATTGAACTGGAAATGACGCGGCGCGCTGCCTGGCGTCATGTCGTAATAAGGCGTCTTGGCCGGAACGAGCTTTCCGGTCTGCAAATTGAGCGTCCAGACATAGACGCGATCAAGGCCAGCATCATCCGCAATCACGAACTTGCCGCTTGGATCGCTTTGGATCATGTGCGGATGCGACCCCGAGTGATCGGATACCGCGAAATTTCCCTGGGGGTTGTCTGCTGCACGCTCGGGCTGGCGCGGTCCGGTATTGTGCACGACATCCGTCGCTGGACCGAGCGACCCGTCTGGCCGGATGGGCAGCACAGCCACAGAGCCCCCCATGTAGTTGGCTACGAGGACATAACGTCCTGAGTGATGCACACTCAGATGCGCAGGCACAGCCCCGCCGGAGCTGACGGCGTTAAGCTTCTTGAGCGAGCCGGTCTTGCGATCCACCGCGAAAGCGGTCACCGAGCCGTCGCCATCCTTATTGAAATCATCGATCTCACTCAGCGCATACAGAAAGCGCTTGTCATGCGACAGCGTGATGAAAGACGGGCTGGCGATATCGGTGAAAGTCGTGACAGGCGTCAGGACGCCGCTCTGACGGTCCATTTCGAAAACGGCAATACCCTCACCATTACCGGCACCACCCGGAGGCGCATGCTTGGTGTACCCCCCGACAAAACAGATGGTCTTGGAAACCGCCTTGGGCGGGGGTGGCGGCGCAGCCGGGGCCTGATCAGCAGCACCCTGCGCCATGGCCGTGCCGCAACCCAGCAGGCCAAGGGTACCCAACGCAAAGCTGCGGCGGGAAATCGTCGTTTTCATGTTATGCTCTCAAGCTCCTCAAGCGACCATTCGGCTCAAGGCAGTTTGCATTCAGGACCGATCTTGCCGCGATAACGGGTCCATGTCTGCGTCTTGCCGAAAAGGGGGATACCCAGAATGAAACCGCGCAGCTTCAGCACCTCCGGTGATTCGGCATGGATGCGGGCGTCGTAGGTACGCCCTGTCTCCGGGTCGAGGATATGCCCCCGCCACACGTTCTCATCACTGATTAATCGGAAATCGGTCAGCATGACCAGCCCACATTGTGAACGTCCCCACACATCCTTGGGAACAGGGCCATCATACTGCATGCCAATCAGCCTGCCGCAGAGCGTATCGCCACAATGGCCGATCAGGAACACGCCATCGTGATCCTGTGCGAGCCATAATCCCTCCTCAGGCGCAGGCGGATTACCTCGCGTCTGGGCCTGTCCGGGAAGGCTTGTCGTGAGCAGGATCGCAGCCATCGCGACAATGGCAGCAATATGCCTGAAGGAAAAACCCCCTCGCCTGACCCCTGCGGCACGCCGCACCCCGGCATGCTCAGGATTCTGTGCGGTCGAGCCAGGGTATCGGGGAGAAATCCACGCCTTCATCTTCAAGCCTTTCCCTGTCAGAGTCGCTCATCGTGCCGTAAATGCCACGACCGGTCTGGCTGTCCTCATTGTGGCGTTCATCATGACGCCTCAGCGCCTCTTCGGCAAACCGGTCACCCACATCGTCACATTGCGCCTCGACCTCACGCCTCAGCGAATGGAGCACCATTCTCAACTGGTCGTGCTGCGTGAGGTGAATTGAGGGAGCTGACGTCGCCGGTTGACCTTTGCTCTTGGTCTGACGCGCGATAGCCGGGGCCATCAGGCTTTTCTCAACGGTACTCACGCCACATTGCGGACAGGAGACAAGGTTATGCGATTTCTGGCGCTCGAACTCTGCACCGTCGGGGAACCAGCCCTCGAATTCATGCCCCGCCTTACAATGCAAACGAAAGCAGATCATGCCTGCGCGAGCAACGCGTCCAGCTTGCCAGAAGCATCAAGCTGCATGAGGTCGGTGCAGCCGCCCAGACACTGCTCCCCAACAAAGATCTGAGGCACGGTCCGTCCACCGCCCGAGCGCCTGATTGCATCCTCGCGCGCCTGTGTGCCGTGCGGGGCATTGATCTCACGAAACGGCACGTTCTTCGATTGCAGGATCTGCACGGCGCGCACGCAGTAAGGGCAGCCAGGCTGGGTATAGATTTCTATGTTGGACATATTCACTCCTGAGTGCCGCCCTGGTGATCATGATCGCCGGCAAGTTTGACGGTACGCGTGGCCACCAGAAGGTCGACACACCGCGCTCCGGCGCCGAGCAGTTGTTTTGCGCAGATGGAGGCGGTTGCGCCGGTGGTCAAGATGTCATCAACCAGAACAACATGCTGACCCTCTATCGATCGCTTTGCTCGCTCGCGCACATGAAAGGCCGCATCCAGCGCATTAATCCGCGCCTCTGGGGCTAACCGAGCCAATGTGGCTGTGGAGCGATGACGCACGAGCGCATCGGGCAGAAGGCGCCAGTGCGGGGACGAGCGGACGATATGACCCGCCAGCAGGGCCGCCTGATTGAATCGCCTCTTCCAGAAGCGGTGTCGGTGCAAGGGGACAGGAACGAGCAACCGGCGTTCAGCGCTTTCATCGCGCATCATGCCTGCCATAACGCGGCCCATAAAAGGCGCGATATCCAGTCGATCCCCATATTTACACTGAAGGACCAGCCGGCGCGCCGTGCCATCGTAAAGATAAGCAGCGCGCGCTGCCCTCCAGGGGTATGGAGCAACGGCGCATTGGGCACAGCTTCCATCTGATCCCAGATAGGCTGCCGATGGTACCGGAAGCGCGCAATGCCTGCAGGCGAGCCCGATTGGTGTCAGTGAGCAGAAACATGCTGTGCAGAGGAGACCGCTTGTCATGGTCTCAGCGCCGCATGAGAGACATGTCGGCGGCAATACGAGATCGAGTGCCCGAGGGAGGAAAGCTGCGATCTTCAGCGCAACACCATCATGCTGGAACCATCATTCCACGAGGCATTCATTCGATAACAACCAGCTCGATGAGTGCCGTGTTCACCAGAACTTTTCCCTGATGCTCGAAATTGATCGTCACGCGCTGACCGACAACACTCTGTATCTGCCCGACGCCCCACTCCGGACATTGGGGATGAGTTACAAACTGACCCGGCTCGTAGAAGCTGTAGTTCGGGGTCACGCCCTCCCTCCGCCTGCTTCGTGATCAGAGTTGTTCCTGATATCCTGTTTCAACACTTCGGGGGCCGCGACACCTGAGTGCAGAAGCAGATCTGCCAGGGTCTCCATCATGGCCCGACATGCCGCCTCATCGTCCCCTTCCGCGCGCGCAACGAGGGCTGGCTGAGTGTTCGAGGCGCGCAGAAGCCACCAGCCTCTGGCCTCATCCACCCTGACCCCATCAATGAGCGTCAGGCGCATATCCCTTTCGCGGGCTTGGGCGATAACGGCATCGATTACGTTGAATTTTTGCTCATCCGGACAATCGAACCTTATCTCGGGCGTCGAGACGGCATGGGGGAGCGACGCAACGCGTGCTGACAAAGGGGCCGTCTGCTGCGACAGAAAGTCAATTACCCGGGTCGCGGCGTAGAGCCCATCATCAAAACCGGGCCAATGGTCGGCGAAAAAGAAATGTCCGGACATTTCTCCAGCGAAGACGGCGCCTGTCTCACGCATTGCATTCTTGACGTGGGAGTGCCCACTTGGACACATAAGGGCCTTACCCGCTGCCCTTTTGATGCCTTCGAAAAAAACGCGGGACATTTTGACGTCGCCAAGAACCGTTGCTTCGGGCGTGTCACGCAGGATGGATTGCGCCAGAAGCAAGCTCAAATGATCAGCAGCGATTAACCTACCCTGCTCATCCACCACGCCGAGCCGGTCCGCATCGCCATCAAAGGCAACGCCCAGATCAGCACCATGCTGACATACGGCAGTCTGTAGCTGCACCATGGCCTCCGGCAGGGTCGGGTCCGGATGATGAGCCGGGAAGCGCCCGTCGATTTCGCCGTTCAGAACGATGTGCTGCCCCGGTAGAGCCCGAATGAGCGCCACGAGAATATCACCCGCTGAGGAATGGCTGTTATCCCACACCACCTTAAGAGGACGCCCGCCGGTGCGAAGGCCAGAACGCAGGGCGTCAATATAAGCTGTCGCTGATTCCAGCCTGTCCTGTCCTCCCTCGGCACCGTCATTCGGAGTGATGCCCGCCCGGAGCAAGTTTGCGAGGTCGACAAGACCCTGTCCAAAAACGGGGCGGTTGTGCTGGACAATCTTGAAGCCATTATACTCCAGCGGATTATGGCTGCCAGTGACCATGATCGCCCCGTCCGCCTTTTGACGGCATGAAGCGTGATAGAGCTGAGGGGTGGGGCAACAGCCAATGCGACGTACCGTCGCACCTCCCATGATCAATCCTTCGACCAGCGCCTTCTCCAGTGTGGGAGAGGTGACCCGCCCATCATGGCCGACCAAGATTGTGGCCGAACGCCCCTTACACAAGCCAGACGCAAAAACGACGCCCAAAGCCCGGGCGTCGTCCTCACCAAGCGTTTTTCCAACGATTCCGCGTATGTCATACTCACGCAGGATCGAGGGGTGGAACTCATGTCGAAACAGAGTCACCATCAGGCATCGGCGTATTTCTTGATGAAGCCACGCATGGCATCACGCAGGTCCGGACGCTCAAGCGCGAAAGCAATCTGCGCCTCAAGGTAGCCAGCCTTGTCACCACAGTCGTAACGCGTGCCTTCATAGCGCAGGCCATGGAACGGGGCATGGCCAATCATCTTGGCCATTGCGTCGGTCAGCTGGACCTCACCACCGGCGCCACGCTCGAGCTTGGACAGATGCGTCATGATTTCCGGAAGGAGAACATAGCGACCGATGATCGACAGGTTCGACGGCGCATCTTCAGGCTTCGGCTTCTCGACGAGGCCCTTGACCTCGACCAGCTTGCCATCGTCCTTGCCAACATCGAGGATACCATAGCGGTTGGTATGCTCCTTGGGCACTTCCGAGACCGCAACCACGTTTCCGCCGGTCTGGTTGTAAACCTCAACCAGCTGAGCAACGCAGCCCTTTTCGCCCTGAACGATATCGTCGGGCAGAAGGATCGCGAACGGGTCGTCACCGATAAAGGAGCGCGCACACCAGATGGCGTGACCAAGCCCCATTGGCTCCTGCTGACGCACGGCGGCGAGCGATCCGGCCTCGATCGAGCTCGGCTGCAGGGTTTTCAGCAGGTCGTTCTTGCCGCGCTCGCGCAGCGTCGTCTCGAGTTCGAAAGCCACATCGAAATAATCGATCAGACTGTCCTTGCCGCGCCCTGTGATCAGGCAGAACTGATCGATCCCTGCCTTGCGCGCTTCATCGATGGCGTATTGGATCAGCGGACGATCAACGACCGGGAGCATCTCCTTCGGCATTGCCTTGGTGGCAGGAAGAAAGCGTGTTCCCATACCAGCGACGGGCAGTACAGCTTTTCTGAGCGGCTTGATCACGTTATCCGACCTTTAGATCTATTTGAGTACGCAGCGTGTCCTGAGGGTATTCGTACAATTCATGACCTCAGAACTGCCATGCAGCCTACACGATGACTGGCTGCCTGGAACCGGGTTATACAGGCAAGTTCGGCAAAGTGATGGCGTGCGTACAAAATTTCACAAATGATACCCAGAGATTAATTCGGATCATTAATGAAAGTTCACTTCGTTACCGAAGATTTTTTAAGTTTTTGCAAAGGGGATTTTTGTGGAACTGGCATCCCCCGAAGGGGATGCTACCAGTTCGTCTGGTGCGGTCGAGAAGACTCGAACTTCCACGGGGTTGCCCCCACAAGCACCTCAAGCTTGCGCGTCTACCATTCCGCCACGACCGCATCGTGACAAGCGGGCCGCTCTGGGCGATACCGCTCGTGTGAAGGGGGCTATAGCCGATGACTGATGACCAGGCAATCGTCCATGAGACGATTTTTGAGAAAATCTCGACGAAATTCGAGAAAGAGCTGGTTTCGTATGAAACCGCACTCGAGACCATGCAGCAGAGAGCCGCAGCCATAAGAACCGGAGAGGCAAGCGAGCTACTGTGGTTTCTCGAGCATCCGCGCCTCTACACGGCGGGCACCTCGGCCAAAGAGACCGATCTGATCAACCCGGAGGGCTTACCAACCTTTGAAGCCGGTCGCGGCGGACAATGGACTTATCATGGCCCGGGCCAGCGAATCATCTACACCATGCTGGATCTGCAACAGCCACACGGCCCCACCCCGTCGCGCGATCTTCGCGCATTCGTCCAGAGCCTCGAGCGCTGGATTATCGCAAGCCTCGCCCAGCTCGGCATAAAGAGCCGAACCGAGTGCGGTCGAATCGGGGTATGGACCAATGACCCCATCACAGGTGAGGAAACGAAAATCGCAGCACTCGGCATCAGGGTGAGCCGCTGGGTATCGTGGCACGGGGTCGCCATCAACTTCGACCCTGACCTCGAAGATTTCTCGGGTATCGTGCCATGCGGCATTCGTGAGTTTGGCGTCACGAGCATCAGGCGATTTGATAGTGACCTGACCATGGGGGATCTCGATCAGGCCCTGCTCACCTGCTGGCCTCAGTTCTTCGGCGCGATTCCGACGCTGGCCGATTGACCCGTGACATTGCTACCCTGAGAAATGTCGGAAAGCTGGATCAGGATCCGGTTGCCGCGCGCATCGACACCATCAAGCGATGAGAGCTGCAGCCGGTTGTTCTGATCGAGAAAGCGCAGGGTCAGCAGCCCTTGAGAGGGATTATCCGCCTGGGCGAGCGAAATCTGGCTTGCCCCCGGCGCAGTCCGGATGTCCGTGACACGTATCTTACCATCGAAACGCACGGGAACATGGAGCAGCAGACCGAGCGGGTTGCGTGAGAGGTTGAGACGCGTCACCGCACCCGTCTGCGAGTCGTCAAGAACGAGATGGGCGCCACTTGCACGCAGCGTCATGGCGTGAGGAACAGTATAGTCCAGCCCAAGCGACCCTGGTGCGTAGCGAAAATGCCCTGCCCCGCCATTCTGCTGTGGTCCGCGCTGAATAAAGCTGCCCTCAACCGGGGTGGGATCGTTCAGACAGACCTCGACACGCTTCACCTGCGCCTTTTGCTGCGCCGTCAGGCCATCAGTCCCGCTGACAGCGCATCCGGCCAGAGCAATCGCTAGGCCTGTCGCCGCAAGGCCGCGCCGCACCGTCATACCTCCTCCGGCGCGTGCAGCTTGAGCGAGAGTGCGTGCAAGCCGCTCTCGAATTCCGGCTTGAGCATCTCATTGATGAGACGATGCCGTGCCACGCGGTTCATTCCCGCAAAGCGGGGGCTGACAATCGTCATGGTGAAATGGGTCTCGTCACCCTCGACTCCATTGCGTCCGGCGTGATAGGCGTGGCGCTTGCTGTCGTCACGAATGGTCAACTCAGCGGGTGCCAAAGCATCCTGCAGCTGCCGGCTCATGCGGGCTGCGCGTTCCTTCAACTCGGTCATCTCCACTCCCTCCTTGCATCAATGTGCCTTACAACGCACATAAACCCGATCATGCAGCGCAAATCCACACGACACAGGGCCTTCGACCCGGATCCCGACGCGCCCGAGCGTTACTGCGACATGCCCGGCTGCACCGAGCATGCGGGATATCGTGCGCCCAAGGACCGCACGCAACTCAGGCAATATTTCTGGTTCTGCCTCGAGCATGTCCGTCAGTACAATGCGCGCTGGGACTTCTATAAGGGTATGACACCGGGCCAGATCGAGGCGCAGCTTCGAGCTGACATCTCATGGCAGCGCCCCTCATGGAAACTGGGCACACGCGGTGGACAGAATTTCGATGAGGAAGAGGTTCTCGATCCGCTGGATATTCTTTCCTCCACGCGCGCGCGGCGCGCTCAGGCTGCCCGCCAGCGGCACAATGCCGCCCGCGAGGCCGCGCCCCCGCCCCTGCGCGACCATCTCCGTGCATTGGCGCTGGACTGGCCCGTAACGATCGAGGCTCTCAAGGCACGTTACAAGGAACTGGCCCGCAAGCATCATCCCGATGCCAATGCCGGAGACCCCGCCGCAGAGGACAGATTCAAGACGGTAAGCGTGGCCTATAGTACGATTCGCGCCCATCTCATCAGCCTGTAGGCCCGATTATTGCGCGTTTCCCTCTGGCCTTGTGAGGAAACATGACCATATCCTTGGCCGGAACCTGACATGACAGAGTGAAAGACGGATTGAAACCATGAGCGATCTCGCCTCCATCGATGCACCGGAAACGGTTGTCACTGCCGAACAGAACGCGGTGCCGACTCATGTTCTTGGCGCGCCGGACCGGATCGTCTCAGCGCGTGACGTGTTCAAGATCGAATGCGACATGGAAGTCCCTGCTTTCTCGATCCGGACCGAGCATGTGCCCGATATCGATCCGAGCTACCAGTTCGACTGCGACACGACGCGGGCCATTCTGGCAGGCTTTGCCAATAACCGCCGCGTCATGGTGCAGGGCTTTCATGGTACGGGGAAATCATCCCATATCGAGCAGATTGCGGCACGACTGAACTGGCCCACCGTCCGCATCAATCTCGACAGCCATATCTCGCGCATCGACCTGATCGGCAAGGACGCCATCGTTCTGCGTGATGGCAAGCAGATCACCGAGTTCCGCGAGGGTCTCCTGCCGTGGTGTCTTCAGCACCCCGTCGCCCTGATTTTTGACGAATACGATGCCGGTCGCCCGGATGTCATGTTCGTCATCCAGCGTGTTCTTGAAGCCGAAGGCCACCTGACCCTGCTCGACCAGAATCGCGTGATACGCCCCCATGCCGGTTTCCGGCTTTTTGCCACGGCGAACACGGTGGGTCTTGGCGACACGACCGGGTTGTATCATGGCACGCAGCAGATCAATCAGGGGCAGATGGATCGCTGGAATATCGTCGCATCGCTCAACTACCTGCCGCTCGAGCAGGAAGTGGGAATCGTGCGGGCCAAACTGGGCCTCGGCAACGAGCCCGCCATCACGACGCGTCTCGAAAGCATGGTCGCCCTCGCGAACCTGACCCGCGCCGGTTTCATGGCGGGTGATATCTCTACAGTCATGTCACCCCGTGCTGTCATCACCTGGGCCGAGAACGAGCGTATTTTTGGCGATCTGGCTTTTGCATTCCGCCTGACCTTCCTCAATAAATGCGATGAGGCTGAGCGCGGCATTGTCGCAGAATACTATCAGCGCTGCTTCAACCAGTCTCCGCTGAACGCCTGACGGGGGCGAGCGCATGGCCACCTCCAGAGCCAAGGCACCGGACAGGAACCAGAACGACCTTGCCCTGCCGGGCAGTGAGCGCACGGATGCGTTCCGACGTGCGACGAGTGCTGCGCTGCGGGCAATGTCAGGCGAGCCCGAGACCGAAATCAGCTTTGCGGCGTCGGCCAGTGCCAAACCGGGTACGGGCGTCCAGCTTCCCTATGTTTCCCGGGCGCTCACGCCTCAGGAAATGACACGCGTTCGTGGCGCTGCCGACGCAGCTGCCTTGCGACTGAAGCACCACAATTCAGAACTGTCTCCCCTGCCCCAGCAGGCCGACAGCGCCGAGACCCGCCCCTTGTACGACGCGCTGGAGCAGGTGCGTTGCGAGGTCTATGGCTCGCGTCACATGGCGGGCGTGCGGGCCAATCTGGACCAGAAACTGGCCCTCGACTGCAGCGAGAACGGCTACGCCCGCATGAGCGCGCGCGACGACATGCCTGCCAATGTCGCCCTGCCCCTTCTCGTGCGCGAGGCCCTGTCAGGGCTGCCCTCTCCCTCGCAGGCGGGTCCGGCGCTCAAGGCATGGCGCGAAACGCTTTCGCCCGAAGCCAAGCGTGCGCTCTCGGGCCTTGCCTCGACACAGATGGACCAGCAACGCTTTGCCGAGGCCTGCTCCGGCCTTTTCAAGGCATTCGACCTGACTGAGGAGCCCGAGCCGGACGATCAGAGTCAGGCAGATGACCCGGATCAGGATGATGACAGTCAGACCGAATCCGATCAGCCCGATGATGATCCTTCACCCCAGGATCAGGATGACAGCGAGACGCACGGTTTTCAGCCGGAGCCGACCGAGCAGCCCGACAGCCGCGATGCCAGTGATTCCGAGCTTCAGGACGAAGGTGCAGAACAGCCCGCCGGTGCTCTGGAAGACGATAATGGCAAGGAGGCCGAGGCCAGCGCCGCGCCCCCGGCCTATAAGGTCTTTACCAACGCCTTCGACGAGGAAGCCGATGCTGCCGATCTGTGCGACCCGGATGAGCTGGCCCGGCTGAGGCAGCAGCTCGACCAGCAGCTCAGCAGCCTGCAAGGCGTCGTGTCACGACTGGCACACCGACTGCAGCGCAAGCTGATGGCGCAGCAGCAACGTTCCTGGGCGTTCGATCAGGAGGAGGGCATACTGGACGCGGCACGGCTGGCACGTGTCGTGGCCAATCCGACACTGTCGCTGTCCTACAAGACGGAACGTCAGGCGGAGTTTCGCGACACGGTTGTTACCCTGCTGATCGATAATTCCGGGTCGATGCGTGGTCGTCCGATCTCGGTTGCCGCCATGTGCGGTGACATTCTCGCCCGCACGCTCGAACGTTGCGGCGTCAAGACGGAAGTACTCGGCTTCACCACGCGTGCGTGGAAAGGCGGCCAGAGCCGGGAGCGCTGGGTGGCAGCGGGTCGTCCACCTGATCCGGGCCGCCTGAATGACCTGCGCCACATCATCTACAAGGATGCTGACACGCCCTTGCGCCGGGCCCGCAACAATCTCGGACTGATGCTGCGCGAAGGGTTACTGAAGGAGAACATCGACGGTGAGGCGTTGCTCTGGGCATGGAAGCGCCTGCGCCGCCGCCCTGAGCACAGGCGTATCCTGATGGTGATTTCAGACGGCGCTCCTGTCGATGACAGTACGTTCTCGACCAATCCGAGCTCTTATCTGGAAGACCATCTGCGCTCGGTCATTGCGCGTATCGAATCCTCACCCGAGACGGAGCTTCTCGCCATCGGGATCGGCCATGACGTAACCCGCTATTACCGTAACTCGGTTACGCTCACCAATGCGGAAGAGCTCGGCGGAACCATGATCAAACAGCTTTCCGACCTGTTCGTGGCGCGATAACCCGATCATCCGTCCCGGCGTGGACCGCCCTTCACGGGCGGCCTCGCTCCGGACGACGGGGCCAATGCTCCCTATCCGCGGTTATCGCTCCGCCAGCTCGAGGATCTTGGCGAGCATTGCATCGATTGTGGCGCGTGTTGTGCGGTGGTTGACGATTGCCGCGCGTATGACAAGCTGTCCGCCGATACGCGTTGTGGAGGGTGCAGCCACGCCGCTCTCGTGCAGGTCTTTCACCAGCGTATCGATCGCATCGTCCTCAAGACCGTCCAGTGTAAAGCAGACGATGTTCAGGGCAACCGGGGCCATAAGCAGAAAGCGGTCATCCGCCTCCACGGCCTCAGCCAGATAACGGGCGACGGCGCAGCATTCCTCCACCATTTCCCCCAGGCGGTCGGCACCATAATGGGCGATCGTCATCCACACCTTGAGCGCCCGAAACCCGCGTGACAGATCCGGCCCGAAATCGCAGGGCCAGGGGGCATTACCCGCCAGCCCGCGATCCGCCCGGGTGAGATAGCTCAGTGACTGCGCGAATGCCTGCGCATGCAAGGCGGGATCCCGCACCAGAATACACCCTGCGTCGTAAGGAACCTGGCCCCATTTATGGAAATCAAGGGCAAGGCTGTCGGCTCTTTCGATGCCATCAAGCATGATGGCGTGCTCAGGAGAAAGCCGGGCAAACGCCCCGAAAGCACCATCGACGTGAAGCCAGCATTTTTGTTTTGCTGCGATATCAGCGATGGCCTCCAGCGGATCAACCGCGCCGCAATCCACACTGCCCGCCGTGCCGATGATGATGAAGGGATGATACCCTGCCGCACGATCCTCGGTGATACGCCGTGACAGAGCCATGTCATCCATGCGGTACAACTCATCAACCGGGATGAGGCGCAGGGCGTCGCTTCCCAGCCCCGCCATGTCGAAAGCGCGGCTCACACAGCCATGAGCGGTCTCGGCGGCATAACCGACGAGCTTTGCGCCCGATACCCCGGTCTGACGTAGCCCCGGTATTGCAGCACGGCTGGCGGTGATGATTCCGATGAAGTTCGCGAGCGACGAGCCTGTAACGAGACAACCAGACGACCCGCTCGGCATACCCACCATCTCGGCGGCCCAGCGTATCACCTGTCGCTCCACTTCGATGGCAGCATGATCGCGGCCGCCACAATTATCGTTCAGGCTGGCAGCCAGCATTTCGGCAAGAATACCGATTGGCGTGCCCGCGCCCTGAACCCATCCCATGAATCCGGGATGCGGATTGCCATTTGAATAAGGGCGGATATCGCTCAGGAATCGGTCATAAAGCGCCTGCGCTTCCTGCCCCTCGCGCGGCAACGCGTCCCGGAACCCGGCGCGCAGCGCAGCCGGCATAGGCTGCCAGACAGGCCCCTCCCCCATCTGCTCGGCCCGATCGAAAACATCATCGAGCATACGATGGGCAAGGGTACGCAGCCCGGTCCAGTCCTGCGGGTCCAGTCCACTCATCGCCATTCCTCATCCATGTTTGCATTGCGCCTGTCAGGCACGTGATCTCTTCTAGCGGGCTACGAGCCTGCGCCCAACTCCTGCCGTAAAATTCGGGTTGTAAGAGGGCATGAACAGCCTCATCCTCGCCCCCATGAAACATGCCGCAGCCTCCCTTCTCGCCCTCCTCGCTCTGGGAGGGGCCGCCCGTCACGCGTATGCTGATGCCATCCCGGCATCCTGCATGGCCTCGCAGGCCGCGTCGCGCACAATGGGCACGGCGAGCCTCGCAATGTCTGGCTACAGCGCTGCTCTTTCAGGTGGTGGCGCCACACTGGGGGTCGGTCAGGTGATGGCACAGGACCGTCAGGGCCATCTGACCCTACCCAACCTGCGTGATGCCAATGCCCTGATCTCGTTTGGTCTGCTCAAGCTGGTTCATAATGGATCTCCCGCCGGGTGCCGTGACGTCGATGGCAGGCCAGCCCTCAAGAGCCTGCGCGGCGCCTTGCATCAGGGGGCCGTGGCTGAACTCGTCTGGACTGGCATCGCGTTATCTGATGGCAAGAACCGCTATACGGCTGATCGGGTGAATGTCACCTTGCGGTCAGGCCAGACACCGGGAAGTGTGGATATCAACTTTGCAGCCTCCGGTGTCAGTGCGCCGGGCGGCTCCGCTCTCCCCGGCAAGCTGAGCACGACCCTGACCATTCCTGAGCAGATGCTCGACAGCACAAAATCACCCGAAGGAAGGATCACGATCTCCTCCCTTCAGGCCTTGTGGGATAAAGGACGTCTCGACGGTCATGGCTGGATCACCCCCGGTCGCACCACGGCCACAAGTGCAGGCGAACTGCATGTTGCCATCACCGACCTGAGCGATCTGCTGGCGACCATCCGCCCCGTCCTGCCAAGTGGCGTATCAACCGCGCTCGCTGTGGCCCAGTTCATGGGGCATCGCGATGGCAATCAGGTTCTGTGGGACCTGACGCTGGGCGGCGGCGTGCTCAAGGTTAATTCTATCCCGATCCCGGTAAACTGAGCGGCATGGCCCGGACAATTACCCCTGATCCGCGCTTGCCCAGGCAGCTGGCTCGCGGATCAGGGACAATTGGCCCGAGACCTGCTCGGATATCTCGCGCCGACGGGGATTTTGGATCCCTCAGGCGCGTTCACTGACGCCACGCAACTGAACCGTGACGCCCGCGCAGGAGGGAACACGCTGGTGTCACAATTCCGATTTCATTTGTGTCTTTCAAATAAGACAACGGCTCGCAATCTGTTCTGAGATGGATACCCTGCCAGGTTATCACACTTGAAATCTTGATCCTCAGAGCAAAGTTTCGCCATATACACAGAACTGGTGGACGATTATTGCAATACGGACGGTCATCGCTGGCAATCCGGGTCCTGTAGAACCAGTATCACGGGCCATGAGCACATTGCACACCGGGAAATAAGCCGGAGCGATCAGTCACAGCACCAACACGCCACCCTGGATGCCAACAATGAGCGTATACCCCACGTTATCGCCTGCACGACAATGGCTGGCGACCGAGGCAGGGCGACCTTTCACATGGCAGGCTTTCCCGCCCCTCGATGCTGGACGGGGAATTTTCGTAGGCGACCCGCTGAGTCGACCTGATACCCTGAACAAGATCACGCTCCCTGCAGACGTCACGAGTTTGACGCCATGGGTGTTTGAGGCAGGTGAAGAGACTGAAGCATTTTACGCTCATACTAACAGTCTGATCTGGCTTGAGGTGTCAGGAACAAAACCAGCCTTCACCGTCCTCATGGCGGAGTTCAGCATCGATGCAGCTTGCATCGGTGTTTTTCCGGCGGCGGCCTATGATGCTCTAGGCGCACTTGACCGCGTCGATGATGGGCCGTCCGCTTTTGACTGGGTGAGTGATCATCTTCCACAAATTGCCCATTTCGCGTGCACGCTTCCGATCCCGCAATCCGAGACTCCATGCTTCATCGCCAGCACCGGCAGCGATGGAGGATATGCCGCTGCCGCACTACTCGACGTGGAAGGGAGTCTTTCGGGGGTCCTGATCGATATCGCGGGGAGAGCCAGTGATAGCCGTTTCATCGACAAGCTATTACCCGCCCCCCCCACACGCCCCCTCCGGCGAGGTCGATCAGCCGGGGTGACGTAGCAGGCCACCCTCAACGCGCAGGGCCGCACCCGTCGTTGCCGAGGCGAGCGGCGAGCAAATATAGGCCACCATATTTGCGACTTCCTGCGGATCGGCCAGGCGATTGATCAACGTGGTCGGCCGGTTCTCCTTCAGGAAAGACGCCTCGACTTCCTGCGCAGACCGCCCTGATTTTTCGGCAGCCTTGTCGATCATGCTCATCACCCCCTCCGTACGGGTGGGGCCCGGCAGCACGCTGTTGATTGTCACCCCGGTACCGGCCACGCTTTCGGCAAGGCCGCGCGCGATCGCAATCTGAGCTGCCTTGCTGAATCCGTAATGGATCATCTCTGCCGGAATATTGAGGCCCGACTCACTCGAGATAAAGACAATCCGGCCATCCTTGCGCTCGACCATTTTCGGCAGATACGCACGGGAAAGCCGTACCCCGCTCATGACATTGATATCGAAAAACCGCTGCCATTCCGCATCGCTGATCTCGGCAAACGGGACTTCCTCGAAAATACCCAGATTGTTGACCAGCACATCAACTTCAGGATGCGCTGCAATCAACTGGGCGATAATTTCAGTCTGCGCCACGTCGCCCGCAAATCCGCTCACAGAGGCATCGCTGACCTCCTGACGGACCGCCTCTATGGCCGCAGTTGTGCGTGTCTCGCCACGCCCATTCACGATCACATGGGCTCCGGCTTCTGCCAGACGCTTTGCAATCGCAAGACCGATACCGCCGGTCGAACCGGTCACCAGCGCCTTTTTTCCCGAGAGATCGAGTGCAAGCATGATATGTCTCCATTCATTCGATACAAATCGAACAAACCAGAGCAAATTAAGTTGCCTCCACCCCGCTCAGCATCCCCCGGTCTGGGGGTGAGACAGAAGGGGAAGAGACGAGCCTTCCCCCCAGAACCCAACATTCTCTGCGGCTGTTACCTCGCAACAGGACTCAGGCGTCAGCCTTGTCAGCCAGCTTCTTCAACGCCCCCATTACCTTGCGGGCCATGGTAATTCTCTGCGCGTTGGTCATTTCGCGCACGACAGCAAGCTTCTGGTCGGGACGCAGCTTCACGCCCTGATCCTTGTGTCGTTCCACCCATTTCAGCAGCCCCATCGGGTTGCGGAACTTCCGGTTACGGAACTGGATGACCATGCCCTTGGGGCCGGCCTCAAGCCGATCCACGCCAGCCGCACTGCACAGACGCTTGATGACAACCACATCAAGCAGGTTCTCCACTTCCTGCGGCAGCGAACCAAAACGATCGACCAGCTCGGCGCGCATTGCGTCGAGCTCCGCTTCGCCTTCCAACCCGGCGATACGGCGGTAAAGGCCCAGCCGAACAGGAAGATCGCGCACATAGGTTTCGGGGATAAGCACGGGCAAACCCAGAATGATGTTGGGCGTCCAGTCCTTGTCCTCAGCGCGTTTCTGATCCTTCTGCAGGCGCATGGTGGTGACGGCATCTTCCAGCATCTGCTGGTAGAGCTCGATCCCGACCTCCTTGATATGACCCGACTGCTCATCACCCAGCAGATTCCCCGCGCCGCGCAGATCCAGGTCATGAGACGCCAGGGTGAATCCCGCCCCGAGCGTGTCGAGCGTCTGCATGATTTCGAGACGCTTTTCGGAAGCCGGAGAAAGACGATGGCTCTGCGGCCAGGTGAGATAGGCATAGCCGCGCTGCTTGCCGCGCCCCACGCGCCCGCGAAGCTGGTAGAGCTGACCCAGGCCGAACATGTCGGCGCGATGGATGATCAGCGTATTCACCGCAGGCATGTCCAGACCGCTTTCCACAATATTGGTGGAGAGCAGGATATCGTAGCGCCCGTCGGAAAATTCCGTCATGACGCGCTCGAGTTCTGCCGGGGTCAGACGACCATGCGCCTGAACGGTTTTGGCATCGGGCACGATGTCACGCAGGCGGTCCGCCATGCGGTCCATATCCTCGATACGCGGCACGACGCAGAAAACCTGCCCGCCACGAAAACGCTCACGCTGGATCGCCTCGCGGATCATCACACTGTCAAACGGTGTGATGAAGGTCCGTACGGCAAGCCGGTCCGTTGGCGGCGTGGCAATGAGGCTCATCTCGCGCACGCCTGTTAGCGAGAGCTGCAAGGTGCGCGGGAGGGGCGTGGCGGAGAGTGTAAGCACATGCACATCCTCGCGCATGGACTTGAGGCGCTCCTTGTGCGCCACGCCAAAATGCTGCTCCTCATCAATGATCAGCAGGCCCAGATTGGCAAAATTGACCGATTTGGCGATCAGCGCATGCGTACCGACCACAATATCGACCTGCCCTTCTTCCAGCGCACGCCGCGTCTCGGCAGCCTCCTTGGCTGTCACGAGGCGGGACAGCTGGGCAATACGGACAGGGAAGCCCTCGAACCGGGTCGAGAAACTGCGGAAATGCTGTCGCGCCAGCAGCGTGGTGGGAACGACCACGGCCACCTGCACACCCGACAACGCCGCCACGAAAGCCGCACGCAGGGCCACCTCCGTCTTGCCGAAGCCGACATCGCCACAGACGAGACGGTCCATGGGGCGCCCGGAGGTCAGGTCCTCCAGCACATCGGCAATGGCGCGTGACTGGTCCTCGGTCTCGACAAAGGGGAAGCGGGCACAGAACTCGTCCCACATCCCTTCGGCAGGTATGAGCGACGGCGCTTCCTTCATGGCGCGACCCGCGGCGGTGCGTATCAGCTCGCCCGCCATGTCGCGAATGCGCTGCTTCATCTTGGCCTTGCGGGCTTGCCAGGCCTGACCGCCCAGCTTGTCCAGCGCCACACCGCCCTGCTCCGAACCGAAGCGGCTCAGAAGCTCGATATTCTCAACCGGCAGGAAAAGCTTCTGCGCCCCGTCATAGAGCAGACGCAAGCAATCATGCGGGGCCACGCCATCACTGACCGTTTCCAGCCCCTCATAGCGCCCGATGCCGTAATCAGCGTGGACGACCAGATCACCTTCGGCAATTTCAGACGCCTCGGTAATAAACTGCTCAGCCCGGCGCTTGCGACGGGGCGGACGGGCGATCCGCTCACCCAGCAGGTCCTGCTCGGAGATGAACGCCATGCGGTCCGCCACAAAGCCACGTTCAAGCCCGAGCACAATGAGCCCGACCTTTCCCGGCGAGATCCCCGCTGCCGAAGCCCAGCTATCGTGGGACTCGGTGGTAAATTTGTGCTCCTTCAGCAGCGAGGCAATGCGCTCACGAGAGCCCTTGGTCCATGCCGTCACGTAGCAGCGCCGTCCGGCTTTCTCCCATGCCTCAAGCTGTGTCCGCAGGGCATCGAAAGCCCCTTCACGCGTACCATCCTTGCCACGGACGAAAATGGGCCCCGGCCTGCCCCCGGCATCCATGCCCTGAACCGTATCGGGCTTGGCAAAAGGATTGAGGGCAATGCTGGGCACACGGGCCAACATGGCATCCCAGCCCGAACGATTGAGATAGAGCAGGTGCGAGGGCAATGCCCGATAGATGGCCTCTCCCTCACGCGCGGGAGCCTTCCTGGCCTCGAAGTGATCGGCGATCATTTCCAGACGGGCCGAGAGAATATCCGGCACCTGATGGTCCATGCTGATCGATGCATCGGGCAGATAATCGACCAGCGTATCCATATGCTCATGGAAAAGCGGAATGTAGTGTTCGAGGCCCGGAAAACGCCTTCCCTCGGAAACGTTTTCGTACAGCACATCCGAAGCTGAGGATGGCCCGAAAAGATCGCGCCAGGCGGAGCGGAAGCGGCTTATGGCCTCGGGGCTCAACGCATATTCGGAGACGGGGCGGAGGTTGAAAGCGTCCAGTGTGTCGGTCGAGCGCTGGCTCGACACATCAAAGCGCCTGATATGATCGACCTCATCGCCGAACAGATCGAGGCGTATTGGCTCGCTCTCGCCGGCGGGGAACAGATCGAAAATGCCCCCGCGTGTGGCAAACTCACCGGCCTCCATCACCGTATCGGTGCGCGTGTAGCCGCTCGCCACCAGAAGATCGATCAGCATGGCCTGATCGAGGGCCTCGCCCTTCTTCACGGAAATGGCCTGGTTGCGGAACGCATCGCGTGGCGGCACGCGCTGGACAAGGGCATGAACCGTGGTCAGCACGATGCGCCGCGTCGCCCCTGCGGGTTCCAGCAGACGCGTCAGCGTAGCGGCACGCTCCGCTGTCAGGGCCGGATTGGGCGAGACACGGTCATAGGGAAGGCAATCCCAGGCGGGGAAGCGTAATATGCTCACGCCGGGCTCGACATAGGCCAGCATGTCAGCCAGCGCGGCGACAGCGGCATCGTCGCGCGCCACATGGATAAGCGGGCCGTCATGCTCGCTCAGGCGGCGACGCAGGAGAAAGGCCGTATAGGCCTCCGGCACGCCCCAGAGGGTCGGCCGGTCGGGGGTATCGGTCATACAGAAATCCAAAGCACGCGCGCCACAATGCAGGCGTGCTGCCAGGCGATGGTTTCGTTTTGTTCCATGACGGTTCTATCCTATAGCCTGTGAAACTTCCGATGTCAGCCCATGTTCCATGAAGGTCATGTCTCCAGAGCTATCGCCGATCACCCTGCTTCTGGCGCCCCTCGCCACCCTGCCCGGCATCGGCCCCCGTTATGACGGGCTGCTGCGCAAGGTTGCCGGTGGCAACAGGGTTATGGACCTTCTTTTCACCCTGCCAAGCAGCTACGTCGACCGACGCACGATCATGACCCTGCGTGAGGCCCGTGAGCAGCTCATGCCCGGCGCAACCCTGACCGCCCGGCTGCGTGTGCTCGACATCGTCCAGCCCAGCCGCGCCCGCCAGCCCTTTCGCATCCGTGCGACCGATGACACTGATGAGGTGGAGATTCTGTTCTTTCATCAGGCGTTCGTCCGCTCCGTTGCACCGGGTGATGAACTCGCCGTCTCGGGCAAGCTTGAGCGCTACGGTCTGTCGCTTACGATGCCGCATCCGGATTACATGGTGAACTGGCTGCGCCATGACACAATCCCCGCCATCGACCCGGTCTGGCCGCTGACCGCTGGTCTGTTTCCGTCCGTCATGCGTCGCGCCATGCACAAGGCGCTCGATCTTCTGCCGCCTTTGCCGGAATGGATACCCACGGAAGCATTGGCGCGTCATGACTGGCCGCCCTTTCACGAGGCGCTCGAAATTCTGCACCGCCCCAAAGTCGAGCCAGACCGTCACTGGTCTCGCCTGGCCCTGATGGCGCGCGAACGGCTAGCATTCGATGAATGTCTGGCCGATCAGCTTTCCCTCGCGCTCGCGCGTCAGGAGGCACGCATCCTGCCCGGTCGCGCTCTGAAAGGTGACGGTACCCTGCGCGAGGCTGCTCTGGCCCGGTTCGGCCATGTCATGACCGGCGCGCAGAACCGGGCTTTGGCCGAAATCGACGCAGATATGGCCGCACCTGTGCCCATGATGCGCCTGCTGCAAGGCGACGTTGGCGCAGGCAAGACGCTCGTGGCGCTGATGGCCATGCTTCGTGCCGTGGAAGCTGGAGCGCAGGCCGCCCTCATGGCCCCAACCGAGATTCTGGCCAGCCAGCATTATGAGACCCTGTCGCGCCTTTCTGGCGTACCCTGCGTCTATCTGTCCGGCAGCGTGAAGGGAAAGGCGCGCGCCCTTGCGCTCAAGGCCATCGCCGACGGCACGGCACGGCTCGTCATAGGCACCCATGCCCTGTTTCAGGAAGCTGTGGTGTTTCACGATCTGGGTCTTGCCGTCATCGACGAGCAACATCGCTTTGGCGTGCAGCAGCGTGCCATGCTGGGTGGAAAGGGTGACTGCACCGATATTCTGGTCATGACGGCGACCCCCATCCCGCGCACGTTGCTTCTTACTCAATGGGGGGATCTCAGCGTGAGCCGGCTGGATCAGAAACCGCCCGGTCGTAAACCCATCCAGACATCGCTGCATCCCCTCTCAACGCTTGATGAGGTCATCGGCGGGATCAGGCGCATTGTCGAACGAGGGGCACAGGTTTTCTGGGTTTGCCCGCTTGTTGAAGAGAGCGAGGTGCTCGACGTGGCTGCAGCCGAAGCACGATGGGCCGACCTTTCGCAACGCCTGACTACACCTGTTGGACTGGCTCATGGGCGGCAGGAAATCTCTCAGAGACAGGCCGAGCTCGACCGTTTCCGGCTGGGTGAGACGCGGCTGCTTGTCGCGACGACGGTTATCGAGGTCGGTGTCGATATCCCCAATGCCTCTGTCATGGTGATCGAACACGCCGAACGGTTCGGGCTTGCCCAGCTACACCAGTTGCGCGGCCGCGTCGGGCGTGGTGCAGCAGCGTCGTTCTGTCTGCTGATCTATGATGACGGCGCAACCGGTGCCACAGGCAAGGAACGCCTCGCCCTGCTGCGGGAAACGGAGGACGGATTCATCATCGCTGAACGCGACTTCAGATTGCGCGGCGGTGGCGATCTGACGGGCAACAGGCAGTCAGGACTACCCCTCTTAAGGCTGACCGAAGGGGTCGATGCAGAGTCACTCCTTAACGAAGCACATCGCGAAACCAAGGCGATCACATATAAATTATCTGAGTCCTGCAAAATGGGCACAGAATTACAGGCACTTCTCCGGATATTCGACCGAGATGATCCGAACAGGATAAATCGAGCCGGATAATGACAATACTAGTCACCCGTCGAAATACTTGTTTAATCTTTTGACATGTTACTGAATTCGTTTTGACTATTGAACAAGACCAGACTTGCCCAAATCGTCATTGTCTTTCATAACCTGCATTATCCCGTCAGAGAGAGGCGACATGTCATCGATCCATCAGCCCGAACCACACCTCGCGATACTTGAAATCGCGCGCAGGCTGCTGGGCGCATCGTCTGCCTGCATATGTGGTTTCGACAGGGCCGGAGACCTGATCGAGATTGCCCGCGACGACGGTATCGCCTCCGAGATTACGGCTGAGTGTGTCAGGGCCGTCTGCAACGCTACGGACTCGCTCTATCTGAAAAGAACCGACACATCGATCGATATAGGTATCGCGCTTGAGAATGATCTCGCGCTTCTGGCCCATATTCCGCTTTCGGGATCCGAAACAGAACTCCGTGAGCTTGCCCCCTATCTGGCTGTCTGTGCAAGAACAATCCTTCTCAACCAGCCTTTGCAGACGCGTCGCCGCGACCTGCCTGACCGCCGCCTCTGTGCTGCGCATATCGGCAGGCTGATCGACACCACATCCGGTGAAAGCCGTAAAACCAGCTTCTCGGTACTGGAGATCGATCTCGATCATCTCAACGCCCTGAATCTGCGCTATGGCTGGGAGACCTCCAACCGGGTCATCGACGAAAGCATTACGCGCATCCAGGCCATTCTGCCTGCACAGGCCTATCTGGCCTATGCAGGGGGTGGCAATATCCTTGTCGTTTCGCCGCCCGGCCTGTCGCTCGTCACGACACGTACGCTTATCGCCAATATCCGTCAGGCCCTTTCTCCGGAGATCCTGATTGACCGAGGGGAGATTCAGCCGTCGTTCTCGATTGGGTGGGCACTTTTCCCCGATGATGGCGACAATGCTGCTGCCCTGTTGCAGGCAGTCGATGCCGCTGTGAATGACATTCGTCAGAACGGTGGCGCCCATGAGAGACGTGCGACATTGTCCGGCACGGCGGCGCTCATCGGATCGTCTGGCCTTGAACGTGATCTGATGCAGGCCGTGGAACGCGGCGAACTCTCCCTGAACTGGATGCCGATCATCGCCCCTGGCAGCCAGACCGTTGTGGCGCTCGAAGCGCTGCTGCGTTGGGAGCGCCCTGGCGTCGGTCAGATTCCACCCGATATTTTCATCCAATGCGCCGAAAACGGCGGCATGATCGAAAAGATTGATCAGTGGAGCCTGAAGAAGGCCTGCGAGGCAGCGGCATCCTGGAGCCACCCGCTCCGCGTATGCGTCAATATTTCCCCGACATGGCTGGCACGCCGCCTCCTCTCGGGCATGGTGGAAGGCATCCTACAGGAAACAGGCCTCCCTCCCGAACGTCTGCAGATCGAGCTCTCCGAAAAGCGTTCCTTCGGTCCGCGTGACATCGCCTATCAGGAGCTTTCCCGGTTGAGGGCTCTCGGTGTGCATGTCGCTCTTGACGATTTCGGCGCAGGCTATTCCTCGCTCGAAAGGCTGGCGAATTTTCCGGTTGATCAGATCAAGTTCGACCGCTCATTCATGCTCCGCCTCAACGACGATCGCCGGGTCAATGAAGTCATGGGGCAGACAATCCAGATGGCCCGGCGGCTCGGCATCTCCTGCTGCGCGAAAGGCGTGGAAACAGAGCGTCAGATGGCCTTCCTCGACTCGTATGGATGCGAGGAAGTTCAGGGCTATCTGCTTGGCATCCCGACGCCAGATTATCTCTGACTCAGACCTGTCCGGGGCGGTTTGCCCGCAGACAGACTGAGAGTGCAGACGTCGAGCATAGAAAAAGCCCGTACCGGCGACAGACCGGTACGGGCTTTTTCGATCACGCAGGCACAACCCGGCAGAGCCGGGTTGTTACTGTTGGCTTAGGCTCAGAATTTGACCGAAAGCTTGAGCGATCCGTAGTTGAACAGACCCGCCTTTGCCGTCTTGAACTGGGCAGTCTGCCAGTTCTGGCTGTAGGACAGGCGCACACCATGCCACATCACGGCGAGGCCAGCATGGATCATGCCGACATCCCAGGTCTTGTCGACATGAGGCGAGTTATCACGCAGCGTATTGCCCTGCAGTGTCGAGTCATAGGCAACAGCCTGCCCCTCCACACCACCATACAGATACCAGGCGACAGGACGCGTGGCGACGAAGGCATCCGTTCCATCGAGGCCCGGTCCGATCGTCGCATTGCCGAAATCACTGTCCAGTCCCTGACCGATACGGAATGTTCCGGCTGCATCGGCGTAGGTACGATAGTCGCCGGCAGCCCCTGAAATGGCCGGCAGCACATCGGCGCTGATTCCATAGAGGTTCACGACCGGCAGACGCCAGATACGCCCGGCCTGGATCTGGAAAATCGGCTGATTCTGCAGCTGGGTGTGCCAACCGAGATTTTTCGTATCCCCGATAGCGCCGTGGAAACCGTTCTGCAGCTGACGCCCGAGGCCTGCCGGGCCCATCACACCAAACTGGATGCCGGCAACGCTGCGCGAAAGGTCAGTATCATTGATGAAGTTGACTGTGCCGAGCAGCAGGCTCGAATAGGGACGATCACCCGAAGCCGGCTGAGCGGTCTGGGTATCGCGTGGGGTGAAGATGAGCTGCTGCACACCAAGGCTCACACGCTGTACGCCGTCACCGAGCAGGAAGCGGTTCACGTCAGCGAAAGGCTTGGGCAGATTATCCGTGCCCGATGTCCAGTTGAAACGGAGCCCCGACGTATAATACTGGTCCGAGGTACCCTTGAGGGTCGATACCGCGTCATTCTCGCCCTGCAGCGTCCAGGTGCCGTAAGGGTCCTGTTTCGGGGTGGCGTGAGCCGTTGCACCCATCACAGCGAGACCGAGAACCGAGAGCGATCCGGCCCTGACCTGTCTGGCGCCCGGCCAGCGCGACTTTGAACAGCGCAAATCCATCCCCTTCCGAAATAACAGGCGGCCACCATAGCCGATTTCACGTAACAGGAAACAGTGACAGCCGGTAACCCGAAGACTATCCCCTCATAAAAACGCGATATGAAGAAGATCGTGGTAATCGGGTCACGTTTTCTGGTGGCATAACCCGAAAAAACCGTGTTAGGGTCTTGATGAAACCCCTTGTGGACATCGCCCGTTCCGTACCAGCCGGCAGGCCCGTGCACACCGTTTCGACTTACTCCACTGGTGATTCTCAGTATGATGGATCACCGCACAGATCTCGGGATTAGACCGTTGAGAAGCAACCGTACCGACCGCAGCCCACGTTCCCCGCGCCGCGGCGGATTCGACGACGATTTCATGACCCCCTCCTTCGGTGACCGTGGCGGGATGCAAAATCGTCGTCCCCCTTCGGGCGGCCCACAGGTTCTGGCGTCAGGCCCGGAAGTGGGCGCCAGCGTCAAGTGGTTCAACAGCGAAAAGGGCTTCGGCTTTGTCGAGCTCGCTGATGGATCAGGCGACGTTTTCCTTCACGCAAACGCCCTCTCCACCGCTGGCCACACCAGCGTAAACCCCGGCACGACGCTGAACGTCCGCATTGGCCAGGGCCCCAAGGGCCGTCAGGTCGCTGAGGTTCTCAACGTCGACACCAGCACGGCAGAAGCACCGCGCCCCCGCGCTGCCTTCAACCCGGCTGGCCCGCGCCCGGCTTTCGGTGGCGGTGGTCGTCCGGCCCGTCCGGCTCCTGACCTGTCGCAGGCACAGGATCTGCGCGGCATCGTGAAGTGGTACAACGCCACGAAGGGCTTCGGCTTCATCACGCCGGAAAACGGTGGCAAGGACATCTTCATCCACGCCTCGGCTCTCGAGCGTTCGGGCCTCTCCGGCCTCAATGAAGGCCAGGCCGTCGATGTGAAGGTTGTGCAGGGCCAGAAGGGCCCGGAAGCAGCCGACATCAACATCGCCTGAGCGATCTTTTGATCCAGAAAAAACCCGGCCTTGTGCCGGGTTTTTTTGTGCATTATCGGGATGTGCCTTGTCGGGGCTAGCTCGCCTCAGGCTCTAGAATGACTCTCTGTCAGCACAGTCATATCACATGGTAGCAGTAATCATCTGCGATGACCCGGACTCAGCGCTATGCCCTTTTCAACCGAAAAAGCGCATCAGCACCGGACCAGCCTTTATTGTCGGATAAACGGTGAGAGAGACCGAACTGTGCTCGCGGCAAGGTAGAACCTGCCAAGGCGCTGATCAGTAATCCTTGCCCTTGCTGCGAAGCAAACGAGCCTTGTCACGCTGCCAGTCCCGCTCGGCGATCGCGTGGCGCTTGTCTTCTTTCTTGCGCCCCTGACCGAGGCCAAGTGTCAGCTTGGCACGTCCACGGGCGTTGAAGTGAACGTCCAGCGGAACGAGCGAAGCCCCTGCCCGCGAGACGGCGCCAAGCAAATGAGCAACCTGCTTCTTGTGCAAGAGCAGCTTGCGCGGTGCTCGCGTGTCAAAACGGGAGAGCACCCCGCCCTGATATTCAGGGATATAGGAATTGAATAGCCAGATCTCGCCGTCCCGCTCGCCAGCATAGGCTTCGTTGATCGCTGCGCGACCCATACGAAGACTCTTCACCTCCGGCCCCTTGAGAACGAGACCTGCCTCGACGGTTTCGAGGATTGTATAATTGAACCGGCCTTTTCTGTTCTGCGCGGCAATGCCGTGAGAGATCAGACCGGATTTCTTTTTTTCAGCCACAATTTATCCTGACAGGCCGGTTTTTTTCAGGGCCTCGTCAATCACAGCGCGGGAGGCCGCGCCGGGTTCACACAGGGGCAAACGCACAGTCGGGGTGCACAACCCCAAACGTGACGCTGCGTATTTAACCGGCCCCGGATTGCTCTCGCAGAACATGGCATCGTGAAGGGGTGTCAGACGTTGCTGGATCTGCATCGCCTTTGCCACCTCACCCGCCTGCCATGCTTCGTGCATCGCGGCACAAAGTTTCGGCGCGATATTGGCTGTGACGCTGATGCAACCCGTCCCGCCCGCAGCGAGGAACGAGACCGTTGTGCCGTCATCGCCCGTCAGCTGGGTGAATGGCGCATCGCCAAGCAGGGCACGGAGCTGAAGCGGACGCGACAGATTGGCCGTTGCATCCTTTGTCCCGACAATATTCGGGTGCTTCGCCAGACGCGCCATCGTCTCCGGCAGAACTTCGACCACTGAGCGACCAGGCACATTATAGACATAAAGCGGGAGATCGGTCGCATCGGCAACCAGCATGAAATGCTGGTACAGGCCTTCCTGGGTCGGCTTGTTGTAATAGGGTGCCACCACAAGCAGGGCGTCGGCACCAACGGCCTTCGCATGGCGTGCCATGCCGATCGCCTCATGCGTGCTGTTTGACCCCGCGCCGGCCATAACCGGCACGCGCCCGCCCGACACCTTGACGGTATGGGCGACAACAAGCGCATGCTCGTCATGTGTCAGGGTCGGGCTCTCGCCCGTTGTGCCGGCGGGGATAAGACCTGCCGTCCCTTCATCGATCTGCCAGTCGATAAAGCGACCGAGGGCCGCGAGATCAACCGTGCCATCTTCGCGAAACGGGGTCAGCAGCGCGGTCAGAGACCCTTTGAAATCCTTGTTCCGTGCCATGCCTGTTCACCTGCCCCGTTTTTAGAACCTGCTGCTAAATAGAACTCCTGCCGCCCCTGTCAAATGGATATCGCGTGGAAGCCCTGCCCCTGTGCGCTACCCCGGATACCGGGAGGGACTCGCGGGATAAACGCCAAGTATGGCAATTTTCTCGCTGCATTCCCGCAATACTGCCAGAGCCCGGCCCAGCGCCTCCTGCTCGGGATGCCCTTCCACATCCAGTAGAAAGCCTGTCGCCGTCAGCGTGCCGGGGCTCATATAGCTCTCGAGACGCGTCATGTTGACACCATTTGCCGCAAAACCACCGAGAGCCTCATAAAGCGCACCAGCCCGGTTGAGCACACGAAACACAAGCGTCGTGATCACGCGTTCATCCTGCGGCGAGGGCCAGGCAGCCTGTCGCGCCACCAGATAGAACCGCGTCGTGTTATGGGCGGCGTCCTCGACATTGGCGCGCAAGACCTCAAGGCCGTTGAGTTCGGCAGCCAGTGATGACGCGATGGCGGCGTCCTCGCGGGACTGCCATTTGACGACCATCTCTGCCGCCCCCGCCGTATCGAAGGCCGAGCAGGCCTCGACACCAAGCTCACGGATCAGGTTCCTGATCTGCCCCAGCGCCACAGGGTGGGTATGAACCCGCTTCACTTCCTCGATCCTGGTGCCGGGCAAGGCAATCAGGCAGTGTTCCACACGCTGGAAATGCTCGCCAATGATCGGCAGACCGGCTTCGGGCAAAAGTGCATGAATCTCGGGAACACGGCCCGCGAGCGAATTTTCGCAAGCCAGCATGCCAAGCGTTGCCCGTCCCTCGCGCACGGCATCGATCGCCGCCTGAAAGCTGGGGCATGGCAGGGTTTTCCAACCCGGTCGCGCCGTGCGGCAGGCAAGATCGGAATAAGCGCCGGGACGCCCCTGAAAAGCAATTGTGTGGGTCATGCTGAAAGCACCTGACGTATGCGCACAAGATCCTCGGGCGTATCGACCCCGAGCGGCGCCTCGGCAATAGAAGCGCAGCCAATGCTCATACCCGCCTCAAGCGCCCGCAATTGCTCAAGCGACTCACGGCGCTCGAGAGGCGAAGGCGCCAGCGCCACGAACCGCGCCAGCGCCTCACGCCGCCAGGCATAGACCCCGACATGATGCCAGAGCGGGCCGTCACCCCAGGGGATCGGCTGCCGGGAGAAATAAAGCGCACGCGCTACGCTTGCACCCGGCGCGAAAGCGCAGGCAGCCTTGACGACGGAGGCCCGTCGCGCCTCTTCCTCTGTCTCTACCGGTGCAACCAGCGTACCAATATCGAAACCTTCAGCCACCGGGCGCAAGGCAGCGGAGAGGCTGTGCGGCGCAACCAGAGGCAGATCACCCTGCAGATTGATCACCACATCATGACGCCCCTCCGGATCATGGCTTTGCAGGGCAGCATGAACGCGGTCAGATCCGCTGGGCAAGGCCGGATCGGTCAGGACGCCTGCCACATCATGGCCAGACAGGGCATCGAGAATGGCCTGATCGCCAGAGGCAACAAGCACAGGGCCAAGGCCTGATGCGAGCGCCCGTAACGCCACCTGTAGAATCATGGGCTTGCCGTCGATCTCTGCCAGCGGCTTGTTTGGCAAGCGCGTCGAGGCAAGACGCGATGGAATGACGATGATGGGATTCATGGGAATGAGGCAGGCTTTCCGCTTGTCTTGTGAAGGGCCGCAGCGCGAGGCCAGACATGCCGCACCCCCCATGACGCGTCAATCTTTCCTTGCAGGCTGCGCGTTTTCATTGCGTCAGCCTGCAATGATTCATCGCCATCATGGCTAAAAATATCGTTTTTCGGTCCGATACTGTCGTTCGGGCCCCGTGTGCCCTTGCGATCGGGGCCGCACTGCCGGATATGCCTTCAGATTGCACGACGCTGCCCCGCCCGCCCGGGGCTGATTTACGGATTGTGAGTTACCGCCATGACGCTTCCGCCCGATCTCGATGCCTGCCTGCAAACTGCACGGCTCTGTGCCGATCACGCGGGTCGGGCGGTCACACCCCATTTCCGCGCTGGTCTGGATGTGGATGACAAGAGCGACGAATCCCCCGTCACACGCGCCGATCGCGAGGCAGAATCTGCCATGCGCGACCTCATCAGGCAGGCCCATCCCGACCATGCCATTCTGGGCGAGGAATATGGTTTCTCCGGTGATGAGGGAGATTACATATGGGTGCTGGACCCCATAGATGGCACACGCGCCTTCATCACCGGCAGGCCAAGTTTTGCGACACTCATTGCCCTTTTCCACAAGGGCACGCCTGTGCTGGGTGTGATCGATCAGCCCCTCACCCGTGAACGGTGGATTGGCGTTGCCGGGCGTGAGACCGTCTTTGAATCCGCCACGCTTCCCGGCGTCGCGGGCACCCGGAGTTGCCCGACGCTTGGTGACGCCGAGCTGTCATGCACTTCGCCCGATATGCTCATAGCCCCCTATGACCAGCGTTTCGCACAGCTCAAGAAAGCTGCACGTCGCACAAGCTGGGGTGGCGATGCCTATGGTTATGGTCTGCTGGCACTCGGGCAGATTGACCTGATTGCGGAATGTACCATGAAACCGTGGGACTGGGCTGCTCTGGTGCCTGTTGTGAACGGCGCAGGCGGCATTGTCACGGACTGGCAGGGCGCGCCCCTCACGCTTGAGAGCGATGGTACCGTTCTGGCCTGCGGTGACAAGGCGCTTCTGCCCGAGGCCATCGCGAGCCTTCGCCCTTTCCCCTGAACCACGTATGAGCTAGCACCGCGTTTCGGATTTGCGCTGCTGACAGGAGCCGACATGGAAGCCTCGTTTTCTCTCCCCAAAGACCGCATTCGCATCCTTCTGCTCGAAGGTATTCATGAAAGCGCCGCCCAGCACCTCGCCGCGCAGGGCTACAAGCAGGTAACGTGCCTCAAGACCGCGCTCGAGGGCGAGGCTCTGACAGAAGCACTCAAGGGTGTGCACATGGTGGGCATCCGCTCACGGACACAGCTCACTGCCCCCGTGATCGAGGCGGCCGACCGGCTCATGGCAATCGGCTGCTTCTGCATTGGCACCAACCAGGTCGATCTCAACGCGGCACGCATGGCAGGTATTCCGGTTTTCAACGCTCCCTTCAGCAATACGCGCTCTGTGGCCGAACTCGTCATGGGCGAGATCGTCATGCTGCTGCGTCGTATTCCCTCGCGCTCCGAGCAATGCCACGCGGGCGGCTGGGACAAATCGGCTGTGAACGCGTGGGAAGTGCGCGGCAAGACGCTCGGCATCGTGGGCTACGGCTCGATCGGCTCGCAGCTTTCAGTGCTGGCCGAGGCTTTTGGCCTGCGCGTGATCTATTACGATACAGTGGACAAGCTCCCGCATGGCAATGCCACACCGGTTGCCACGCTCAATGAGCTTCTCGCCCAGTCGGATATCGTGAGCCTGCATGTTCCGCAGACGGAGCAGACGAAGGACATGATTGGCGAGGCCGAAATCCGCGCCATGAAGCCCAATTCCATCCTGCTCAACAATGCACGCGGCACCGTGGTCAATATCGATGCCCTCGCTGCTGCGCTGCGTGACGGGCACCTCATGGGTGCCGGTGTGGACGTATTTCCCAAGGAGCCGAAAGGCGCAGGCGAGAGCTTTGTCTCCCCCCTCCAGGGACTACCCAACGTCATTCTCACACCGCATATCGGTGGCTCGACCATGGAAGCGCAGGAGCGTATCGGGGTGGAAGTCGCCAAGCGCTTTGTGGAATATTCCGATGTCGGCTCCACGCTGGGCGCTGTCAATTTCCCTCCGGTGCAGTTGCCCGAACGTCCGCGTGGTACGCGCTTCATGCATGTGCATGAAAACCGCCCCGGTATCATGCGCCAGATCAACGAGATCTTCTCCAGCGAAGACTGCAACATCGTTGCACAATACCTGCAGACCGATGGCGAGGTCGGTTATGTTGTGGTCGAGACCGATGCGAGCCCCGACTCGGAACTTGATAACCGCCTGCTCAACAGCCTTCGCGAGCTCAAGGGCACGATGCGCGCACGCCTGATCTATCAGCGGTAAAGTAATTTGATGAATTATTAACACTGCACTAATGATGATCAGGAACAGATTCACCTGTTCCTGATCATTCGTTGGTGCCGGTGACCGCTTCATCCTCTTCCATTGCCCGTATCCAGAGTTTTGCCTTTGCAGGCATCGATGCCATCCCGGTCACGGTCGAAATCCAGATCGCCTCTGGCCTGCCCGCCTTCATCATCGTAGGCCTGCCCGACAAGACAGTCGGTGAATCACGCGAGCGCGTGCGCGCTGCCCTGGCAGCACTCGGACTCGCCCTGCCCCCCAAGCGTATCTTGATCAATTTGGTCCCGGCCGATCTGCCCAAGGAAGGCTCGCATTTCGACCTGCCGATTGCTCTGGCCATCATGACGGCCATGGGCATCCTGTCTCATGAGGCCATGGCGGCTTACAGCGCCATCGGCGAGCTTTCGCTTGATGGACGCCTGCAGGCGACGGGCGGCGTGCTTTCCGCCGCACTCGAGACAGTCCGGCATCAGCTTGGCCTGATCTGCCCCCGCCCCCAGGCACAGGAGGCACGATGGGCGAGCGACACGCTCGATATCCTTGCCCCCGATACGTTGCGCGCCCTCCTGTCGCATTTCAACGGCGAGCATGTATTGCCCTCCCCCGAACTCGAACCCGTGGCGCGCTCAGCGACGCTGAACGATCTTGCTTTGGTCAAAGGCATGGACATAGGGCGACGCGCCCTCGAGATCGCGGCTTGCGGGGCCCATTCCCTGCTGATGTCAGGGCCGCCAGGTGCTGGCAAATCCATGCTTGCGCAGTGCCTGCCTTCCATCCTTCCCGATCTCACGCATGAGCAGATACTTGAGTGCAGCCGGATTCACAGTCTGGGCGGTCAGGCCAGCGGGAGTACCCTGATCACCCAACCGCCTTTCAGGGCGCCGCATCACTCGACTACCCTGCCCGCGCTTGTCGGCGGAGGCTCACGATCCCGCCCGGGCGAAGTCAGCCTTGCCCATAATGGCGTTCTCTTTCTCGACGAACTGCCGGAGTTTTCGCGAAGCTGCCTCGAATCCCTGCGTCAGCCTCTGGAGACGGGCGCAATCACGGTGGCACGGGCCAAACAGACGGTGCTTTATCCCTCGCGTTTTCAGTTCATCGCGGCCATGAATCCCTGTCGTTGCGGCTATCTGGGCGATGCTGAGCGCGCCTGCCGTAAGGCCCCTCAATGCGGCGAGGAGTATCTCTCCCGCCTGTCCGGCCCCATGCTCGACCGGATCGATCTTTCCTTGTTCGTTACCCCCGTCTCGCCCCTCGACATGATTACCGCACCGGCAGGCGAGAATAGTGCTGCCGTGCGCGCCCGCGTCGTGAAGGCAAGACAATTTCAGATTGCGCGTCAGGGAGTCCCCAACGCGCAGGTGGCAGCTCAGGATATCGTTCTGACGCCGGAGGCACGCCATCTTGTCAGTGAGGCGGGTACTAGGCTGCGCCTTTCAGCCCGCGGGCTGACCCGCCTGCTGCGCGTTGCACGCAGCATTGCCGATCTCGACCACGCAACAGATGTCGGCGCCCCGCATCTGCGCGAGGCGCTTGGTTTCAGAATGCGCTAGAGCCGCACCTTACCCCGCTAGTGAAGCGCGGAGCACTTCCAGCCCCCCTTCAAGATCCGCAATGAGGTCGTTGGGGTCTTCAAGGCCGATATGCAGTCTGAAGCTTGGCCCCTCAGGCATGGCGTTGGGCAGCGAGCGGCGCACGCCCCCCGTCGTTGGCAAAACGAGGCTTTCATACCCGCCCCAGGACGCGCCGATGCCGAACAAGGCCAGCGCATCAATCATGTCCCGCATGGCCGCGACAGACAGATCGGCGCGCAGCTCCACGCCGAAAAGCGAACTTGCCCCCTCGAAATCGCGCCGCCAGAATTCATGGCCGGGACATTCCTCGAACGCCGGATGCAGCACAAGCGCCACTTCCGGTCGGCCGCGCAGCCATTGCGCCACCAGCAAGGCCGAGGCCGATTGGCGCTCGAGCCGCACCGCCATCGTGCGGAGCCCGCGAAGGGTCAGCCAACATTCATCCGGTCCGGCCAGCTGGCCAATCTGAATGGCGGAATCGCGCAGTGTTTTCCAGAGCGCGCCATCTGCCACCGTAATCGCGCCGGCAATCACATCGGAATGTCCGGCAGGATATTTCGTCAGCGCCTGGATGGAGACGTCGACCCCGTGGCGGAAAGGCTGGAAAATGCCGATTCCCCAGGTATTGTCGAGCATAAGCAGCGCACCATGCTCATGGGCCACACGTGCCAGCATGGGAACGTCCTGCACCTCGAATGTGTGGCTGCCCGGGCTCTCGGCAAACACGACCCGCGTGTTCTCTCGCATGAGCCCGATCAGGGTCTCTTCATCCGCGAGGGGCGCATAATAGGTGGTCTCGATCCCCATACGCGCCAGCATAGTGCCGGCAAAACGGCGTGTGGGCCCATAGACCGAGTCGGGCAGAAGCAGGTGATCACCGGAACTCAGGAAGGCGAGCAAAGGCAGGGTGCAGGCCGCCAGCCCCGAGGAAACGACCTGCGTATGGGTCCCGCCTTCAATCAGCGCGAGAAGCTTTTCAAGCTCATGCTGAACGGGCGAGCCCATCGCCCCATAGATCAGTTCATGCTCATGGCTGCGCAGCCCCTGTTCCCGCATTGCGTCCAACGAGGGAAAAAGGACGGTCGAGCCCCTCGTCACCGGCGCATTGACATAGGCCCCCTGGGGCGGGGTGGGCTCCGGTCGCCCCCCCTGTACCAGCAGGGAGGACAGGCGCTTCCAGCCGGAAGTGACCTGCTTGGCGGTGTTTTCCACTCTCTCGTTTCTCCTGTCAGGTCTCGATGGGGGTCGCAGGATCGCTTCCCCACTCGGCCCATGACCCATCATAAAGCTGCCCTGGCGCCAGCCCGGCCACACGCAAGGCCATGGTCAGCGTTGCGGCGGTCAGACCTGACCCGCAACTGGTAATGACCCGACGCGAGCCTATGGCACAGCTGGCGAAACGCTCGACCAGCGCCTGAGGCTGCAGAAAGCAGCCCTGGGGGTTCAGCACCTCGGTAAAGGGCAGGTTCACTGCGCCCCTCATATGCCCACCGCGCATATTGGGCCGCGGCTCGGCGGCTTGTGCATGGAAACGCGCTGCACTGCGTGCATCGAGGATTACGCGGTCAGGATCATCGAGCGCATCGAGCACATCGCCCTTGCCTGCAAGGAGCGCATAGCGCGTGCGCGGTCGATAAGGCTGCTCGCAGGGTGCTGCCGGGGCCGGCGCAGCGTCGGGCGCAAGACCAAGAGCCTCAAGCGCTGCCAGGCCACCATCAAGAACATGCGCAGACTCGTGCCCGAACAATGAAGCCATCCAGTGCGCCCGACAGGCGCCAATACTCCCCTTGCGGTCATAGAAAACCAGTCCCGTATCGGAGCCTATGCCCAGTGCCATCATGGCCTGCGCAAATGTGGCCGCACCGGGTACGGTGTGGGGAAGCGGGTCCGAGCGATCACATATATCGTTGATACGGAAACGATTTGCCCCGGGAAGCGCTAGTTTGTGGAAATCTGCTTCCGGGTCACCGTCCTGCCCGGGGAGGAGAGCCGACGCATCGAGATAGCGATACCGGCCGGGAGGAAGCGACATCAGGGCCTGTGCATCGATCAGGGGGGGTATCGTCATGGATGGCACGCTCCGGCACATGATGGATCAGGCATGGCCCGGCCTGACGGGGATCGCAAAAACGGATCAGGAACCGCACGATAGCAGCCGGAATGACCCCGTGGTCAACTGGCGGCAGCCGCAGCCGGGGGAGATTAGGTGACAACTGAACGCATCATGCTGGGAATGCTCCTCTTGGGGGTCGCTTATGGTTGCGGCGTGGTGCTGTGGCCCTTCCTTTCCGCCATCCTGTGGGGCGCGATTCTCACTTTCACGACATGGCCCCTGTTCAAGCGCCTGCGCCGCCACATGCGCCCGCCTCTGGCCGCTGTGGTCATGATGGTCGGTAGCGCCATTGCCATTGTCATGCCGCTCGCGCTCCTTACCTCGACCGGCATTGCGGATCTCCCGCTGATCATCGGCGGCATCAACACCGAAATCGAAGCTCTCGGTCGCACGCATCCGGCGCCAGACTGGCTGGCCACGATACCCGGCATCGGCCCACAGCTGACCAATGCCTATCAGCACTGGAGCCATGATATCCGCGGCGTGGGCGAGGCCCTTCACCCGTATGCCGGACAGATCGCCCGTTACACCCTCAAGGCCCTGATGCAGATGGCGAGCGGCCTGGCTGAGCTGATCATGGCGCTCTTCATCGCCCTGTTTTTCTGGATCAGTGGTGATTCGCTGGGGCGTGTCATCACGGCTGTCCTGACCCGCATCACCGGCACCTATGCCGATCGTCTGATCACCATCATCGGCAGCGTCATACGGGGCACAGTCTACGGCATTCTTGGTACTGCCATCGTTCAGGGTGTGCTCACCTCCATCGGCCTGTTCATTTCAGGCGTACCTGCCCCAGTGTTGCTCGGCGGTGTCGCGGCCTTTGTTGCGGTTTTTCCGGTCGGTGCCCCGCTGGTATGGGCACCTGCCGCCATCTGGCTGGCCCTTCATCATCACCTCGGCTGGGGCCTGTTTCTCGCGGGTTACGGCATCGTATTCATCTCGGGGGCAGATCACATCATCAGGCCCGCTTTCATCGCCAGAGGGGCGCAGCTTCCCTATCTGCTGACCGTACTGGGGGTGCTGGGCGGCGTCGTCACATTGGGCGGATTGGGTATTTTTCTGGGTCCGGTCCTGCTGGGCGTCGGCTATACTCTGACCACTGAATTCGCGCGTGGCGCCTATCAGACAGAAAAGAAAATGCTTCAATGAACCCGTCTTTGACCCACGACGCCTCGCCTGCCCCGCTAGCTGATCGTACAGTCCCCGGTATCGGCCAGAATTTTACCATCCTGAGCTGGAATCTGCTTCGCGCCGTGGGAGCACCGCTCGATGAGGTCGTCGAGCTCGCCCGCACCTTCCAGCCCGATATCTTCCTGATGCAGGAAGCCGTGAGCAGTTTCGACAAACTGCCCACCATACTGGGCGGGCATTACGCACGAATCCCTCTGCCAGACCGCATCCACGGCACAGCGTGCTGGAGCCGCTTCCCCTTCGCACGACCGCCGGTCTCCTGCGCCCTACCCTCGGGGTTGATGGTCAAGCGTACGGCACAGCTCATCGATTTCGGGTCGTTCTCGATCGCAAACGTGCACCTGTCTCACGGGCAGATCCTGAATCGCCGTCAGCTTCGCCGTATCGCACCGATCCTGCGCCATCATGCGCTCGTCATGGGCGACTTCAATCTCGTCGGTCCGACCCTCCTCCCCGGTTTTCGCGATGTTGGCCCAAGAGCCCCCACGCATCGCATGGCCGACATGCTGCCGATACGAATAGACCGCTGCCTCGTGCGTGGCATGACACCCCTCAATGCCGGTGTTCTGCCCAATCGCAGTTCGGACCATCACCCTATCACGGTAACACTCCGGCTGGATGCACCCGACAGGCACCGCGCCTTCTTTCAGCGACTGGCAGATCGCCGGCAGGTCAAGGCGCTCACAGATAGGGCATGAACAGCCTGACGGCAGCATTACGCGTCTTGCGCCAGGCGCTGAGGCTGTCGAGCGCGTGATGCGTGAGCCGCCCCGCCTTATGCCGTTCCATGAAACTGTCGAGCGACTGCGCCACTGACGGACTGTAGATTTCGAGATTGATCTCGAAATTCAGGCGCAGGCTGCGCGCATCGATATTGCTGCTGCCGACAAAGGACCATTCTTCATCAATGACAAGCAGCTTGGCGTGATTGAAGGGTGGCCTGTTCATCCAGACATGGCACCCTGCCTTCAGAAAAGGTGCAAGACTGGCATCGCGGGCATAATCGATCAGCCTGTGATTGGTGCGACGTGGCAGGATGATATCGATTTGCACACCACGCAGGGCGGCAAGGCAAAGCTCCGACACCAGCCGCTCATTGGGCAGGAAATACGGCGTCATCAGGCGAACCGCGCGGCGTGACAGGGCAATCGCCTGCAACATGGAGAATTCGATCTTCTCAAGATCGTTATCCGGCCCCGACGTTACGACGCGCATCGGGATATCACCGGCCCGGTCAAGCTCGGGAAACCAGATCTTTCCGTCAAGCTCTTCACCGCAGGTGAAGGACCAGTCTCGTGCAAAGGCTTCGGTCAGTTGATGAACAATCGGCCCCTGAAGCCGGAAATGCGTGTCCGCCACCGGATGCTTGATTCGCAGGCGCCGCAGGTTCTCTTCACCGATATTCAGCCCGCCCATAAATCCGGTACGCCCATCGACAACCAGAATCTTGCGATGATTGCGCAGGTTGATGAATGGCATTTTCCACGGAAGAAGCGAGTGCATGAACCGCTCACAAGGGATGCCACGTGTGCGCAAGGCCTTGTGAATACCGCTCCGAAAATACCCGCCCCCGATACCGTCAACCAGCACACGCACCGCAACGCCCCGCGCCTGCGCTGCCGCCAGGGCATCCACAAACTGCTCTCCAATCCTGTCCGCCCTGAAGATGTAGGAACACAGCAGAATCGAGACCTGTGCCGAGGCAATGTCCTGCAGCATGCGCGGATAGATGTTGTCGCCATCATGGAGGCAATCGACGGAATTGCCGCCCAGCAGAGGCCGCTCGGTCAGCTTGCCGATCATCCGCGCAAGGGGGGCGAAATCCCCCTCCATACGCTGGCGCGTATGAAAGGCCGGGCCCCGCCCCCGCCAGTGATGGTCACTCACCAGCCGACGCGCCAGACGCCTGACACGATTGATACCGAACATCAGATAGAGCAACGCGCCGAAAATCGGCATAAGCCAGCTCACACCGATCCAGCCGGCACAGGCCGCCGTGTTCTGTTTCGTCCGCAGAACATGCAAAGTGACTGCAACAGCAAGACCGAGCCGAAGCAGGATCATGAAGACGTCAAAGAGGGTAATGGGCCAGCTCATTTCTCATAACGTTAGCGTATTCGTCCGGAATTCAAAGAGAGACATCTTGCAACCGGAAAAATCATCGTAAAATATGAGAGGGTGATCGCAAGTCGTGTCCGGCCGGACTCGATGTGCAGGGCTTGATGTCTGCCGCAAGGAGCATTGCTGACATGCTCGGACAATCGTGCAGCGCTTTCACGGACCCTCCTCCTGCCGGATCAGGATACCGGTTGGATAGGGGGCTGAGACAAGTCCAATGCCGCCCTCTGCGCATGGGACTGGAACGCCCTGTGGCATCGGACCGACACTGCTGCGTCCAAAGGAAGCAACCGACGGTCAGGACAGTCAGGCTTACGCAATCGATGGCCCTCCCGTGCGGGGGCGTCACTATCAAGCGTTTTCAGGCAGAGGAGAGAAAGGATGGTTATGTCAGCTCATCGTCCCCAGCTCTTCTACACGACAGAGCCGTCGCCCTGCCCGTATCTCCCCGGCAGGACGGAGCGCAAGGTCATGACCGAGCTGACCGGCAGTGATGTCGACCAGCTTCACGATCGCCTGTCCCGTGCCGGTTTCAGGCGCAGCCACGGCATTGTCTATGCCCCTGTATGCCATGGTTGCCAGTCCTGCATCCCGATCCGGCTCCCTGTCGCGGAATTCGTCCCGGATCGCACCATGCGCCGGGTGCGCCGGGACCACGCCGATCTGGTTGTGACCGAACGTCCCATCGTTGCCACCGAGGAACAATACGCCCTGTTCCGGGCCTATCAGGCGCATCGTCATGGCGATGGTGATATGGCCCTCATGGGGCTCGATGATTATCAGTCGATGGTCGAGACCAGCCCGGTCGAAACCAGCCTGTTCGAGTTCCGCTCACGCGATGGTCGTCTGGTCTGCGTGTCTCTTGTCGATATGCTCTCTGACGGTCTCTCGGCGGTCTACACATTCTATGACCCGGCAGAGACCCATCGCTCCTACGGTACGGCATCCATTCTATGGCTGATCGCCGAGACGGCCCGACGCAACAAGCCTTATCTCTATCTCGGCTACTGGGTGCCAGGCAGCACGAAGATGGGCTATAAATCACGCTTCAATCCGGCGGAAATTCTTCGCAACGGGCACTGGCACCGACTGGCAGGCGCGCCCTCTGCAGGGTCCTCGACACCGACAGTCGCGGTATCGAGCCCGAAAGACGACACCCCTTCCACCGGGGCAGCCTGAGAACTCAGCTTCTAGTCACGAGCTTGCGGGTCATCCATTGCGGGGCAGCCTTGCCCTGATCCGCTCGTTTGCCGACGATCGACGCGAGATCGGCGTCACTGCGCGGCTTTTGCCCCTCATGCCAGACCAGACCTGTTTCCGAGGCAAAGACCCGCAGATCGACAAGGCGCTGACCCGGCGGGAGCTTCTGGATCGTGACACCCATGCCCTTTGTCATTTCGGGCAAAGCATCAAGGGCAAAGGATAGCGCCTTGCGGTTGCTGCCCATGGTGATGATCTGATCACCAGTGACAGCCACGCAGAACCCGGCGCGGTCACCGTCACGCAGCGTCAGGACCTGTTTGCCCGTCCGTTTTTCAGCGGCCATATCGGCGTCACGCACAATCATGCCGCGTCCGCTTTCGCTGGCCAGAACGTGACGGCCGGACTCATCGATCACGAAGAAAGAGACGATATCCTCATCCTGAGGCAGATCGACCAGAACGCGAATGGGCTGCCCGAAGCCACGCCCACGCGGAAGATCAGCCGCCTTGAGCGTGAAGGCCCGACCGCCACTCACCAGGATGCAGAGACGATCGGTGCTCTGACACTCAAGCGCCAGCCCGAACGCGTCACCTTCCTTGAACTTGTGGCTCTCGGGGTCGATCCCATGCCCCTTCACGGCCCTCACCCAGCCTTCACGTGAGAGGAGCACGGTCAGGGGCTCACGATCGACCTGTATGGCGGCACTCAAATCGATCGGCGCGGGCGGTGCCGCAATCTGGGTGCGTCGGGTGCCAAGGGCGCCCTCGCCAAAGCTGGCGGCTGTCGCGTCGAGCTCCTTGCCGATACGGGTCCAGCGTTTGCGCTCACTGCCCAGCAATCCTTCGAGCCCGGATTTCTCCTTGAGAAGCGCATCGCGCTCCTTGCGTATCTCGATCTCCTCAAGACGACGCAGCGAGCGCAGGCGCATATTCAGCACATATTCGGCCTGCAGATCCGTCAGGCTGAACACACGCATCAATTCGGGCTTCGGCTCGTCGCTTTCACGGATGATGCGGATAACTTCATCAAGGTTGAGATAAACGGCCAGAAACCCTTCGAGGATTTCCAGACGGCGCTCAACCGCGTTCAGACGATGCTGCGAACGGCGAACGAGAACGACCTCGCGATGGTCCAGCCATGACTGGATGACTTCACGCAGCCCCATCACCCGCGGCACACGATTGGCGTCCAGCACGTTCATGTTCAGGCTGAATCGGCTCTCCAGCGGCGTGACACGAAAGAGCGTCTCCATCAGCACTTCCGGCTCGATCCCCTTGGTCTTGGGTTCGAGGACCAGGCGGATATCGGTCGTGCTTTCATCGCGTATATCGGCGAGGAGCGGTAGCTTCTTCTGCTCCATCAACTCCGCGATCTGTTCGATCAGGCGCGATTTCTGCACCTGATAGGGAATCTCGGTCACGATCACGGTCCAGGTACCAAAACGTCCCTGTTCGACTTCCCATCGTGCGCGGGTACGGAAACTGCCGCGTCCGGTCTCGTAAGCCGTGACCATGCTGGCCGGGTCTTCAATCAGCACGCCGCCGGTGGGGAAGTCAGGTCCCGGCATGAACTGCATCAGCGCCTCGACCGGCGCCTGCGGGTTCTCGATCAGATGACGTGCAGCGCGACAGATCTCGGCGGCGTTATGCGGGGGAATACTGGTGGCCATGCCAACCGCGATCCCGGCCGCGCCATTGGCCAACAGGTTCGGAAAAGCGCCGGGAAGAACCACGGGCTCGGCATCTTCATTGTCATAGGTCGGACGGAAATCGACCGCGTCATCCTCGATTCCTTCCAGCAGGGCCTTGGCCACAGCGGTCAGTCGGGACTCGGTGTAACGCATGGCGGCCGCATTATCGCCGTCGATCGAACCGAAATTGCCCTGCCCCTCGACAAGCGGATAACGCACCGCGAAGTCCTGGGCGAGGCGGACCAGTGCCTCGTACACGGCGGCGTCGCCATGGGGATGGAACTTACCGATCACGTCACCCACAACGCGGGCGCATTTCTTGAAACCCGCCGTAGGGTCCAGCTTGAGCTGCTGCATGGCGTAGAGGATGCGCCGATGCACAGGCTTCATGCCATCGCGCACATCGGGCAACGAACGCGCCATGATTGTCGACATGGCATAGGCAATATAGCGCTCGCTCAGCGCATCTGCGAGTTTGGTATCCTCGATATGTCCTGCCAGATCCTGACTCATGCCACGCCCTTTCGTTTGAGGGCAGATAAGGCGGCGCGGCGCGGCCTGTCCAGTGCAAATACCCCGTTTTTGTTCCCGGTCCCGCATGGCACGCTTCGGCGGGTGGCCGCCCCTGCGTCATCTGCGGAGCGAAACGCCGTGGCGCGATCAGGTCCGATAAATATGGCTGTCAAGGCAGACGAATTACAACTTTATGTGTCAGGCACCGTTCATCGTTCTCCTCATCTCGTGAAAGACAGCGATAATGACCCTGACAGTTCTCTGGCTGACAGCCCTGATCATGTTTGCCGGTGGGACGGCGCTGCTGCTGCTTGGCAAACGTCGTAACGAAACCGAAGGGGTGATGAGCCTTGCTCACGGTATCGTCCCCATCATCGCAGGCTGTTTGTATGTCGCCATGGCGACAGGCCAGGGCGCAGTGCTCCTGCCGACGGACGCCACACTCGCAGGCGCCGCCAGCACGACCCGCATCTTCTGGTTCGGCCGCTATATCGACTGGGTGTTTACAACCCCGCTTCTGCTTGTCGGTCTCGGGTTTCTCGGGATGTTCCGCGGCCGCAAGCGTGCCGATCTGCTGCTCGGCGCAGTCGCTGCGGATGTGATCATGATCATCACCGCCTTCGCCTTCAGTGCCTCGGAAAATGTGGTCAGCCGCTGGATCTGGTTCGTGCTTTCCTGTGTGGCGTTTCTCGGTGTGTATTACGTCATCTGGGTCTCGCAGCTTCAGGCCAACCGCCTCGAGCGGCCCGAAGTCCAGGCGGCCTATATCCGCAGCGCCACCATCCTTTCGGTGCTCTGGATGGTATATCCGATCATTCTCGCTCTCTCGCCTGACGGGTTTGGCATCGTTCCGGACTCGGCAAGCGTGCTCATTATCGCCATCACGGATGTTCTGGCGAAGGTCGGGTTTGGCTTCCTCAGCCTGTCCGATGACCGTAAACTGACCACGGTCTGATGATGTCTGGCCCGGCATGACATTCATGACATTGACCGGGCCACGCGATTTCTTCGCCCCGCTCTATTGGGGCGGTGCGGGAATTTGCGCCGCTGCCGCGATCCTCACCAATGATGTGCTGATCAGTCTCGCCACCATCATCATCTTTGGTCTGCCACATGGTGCGCTTGACGGAGAGATGGCACGACAAGCGCTGCGCCCCCGTCTCGGGTATCTCTGGTTTCCCGTTTTTGCGTTACCTTATCTCGTGCTCGTCGGGCTCGTACTCGTCGCTTGGCATGTCGTGCCCTTCATCACGCTCAATCTGTTTCTGGCTCTGTCCGTCTGGCATTTTGGCGGTGAGATGCGCGACAACGGTTCTTCGCTGCTGGCCGGGTTTGTCCTTGGAGGGGCACCATTGATCCTCCCCTCCGTATTCCAGCCAGAAGCCACGGCAGCGCTGCTGAGTGCCATGGCGCCGCCTGTTCATCTCGCCGTACCGCCATCATGGCTGATCGTTCTGTTTCCCGTCTGGGCCCTCTGCGCCAGCGCGTGGCTAGGCGTCAGTCCTCCCGCGACGCGCATGAGGCGCTTATGGTCGCTGGTCGGGCTGATTGTGCCGTTCGCAGTGTTGCCACCGCTGCAGGCGTTCATGATCTATTTTGTGTTCCAGCACGCGCCGGCGCATATCGCATCACTCATAGCTGACTGTCGCTGGTGCCGTCTCAGTTCAGCGGGTCACGCATTCTATCGCAGCCTGCCGCTCACATTTGCCTCGCTAGGCATCGGGGCCGTCATGGTGCCGTTCTACGCAGGGCCGCTGGCACCGCGAATGATCGCTGTCACGTTCCAGCTTCTGGCCGCTCTGACGCTGCCCCACATGATATTCGATTATGTGATTGGAAGGGCCCCGGCGCTTCGTGAAGCCCGGACACCTATGCCGGGGGATTTTCCTGCACGGCCTCACGTGCATCCGCCAGTGCCCTGACACGCATCTCCAGACGCTCGCGCGCACCGGGGACAGGTTTGTGCTGGGAGCCGAAAAGATGGCGTGAGAGGAAATGTCCCGTCAATGCCAGCCCCTCAGCCCATAGAGCCGGATCATCGCCGGCATCCTCACCCCCGTGCGGGGTCAGATAATGAGGCAGTGGCAGGAGACGATCGACCCATTCCCCGGCAGAATCGCGGCTTACAGCGCGTCCTGTTCGTGGTGATACGAAGGCGAGATCAGTCGTCGCGCCTGAAATGGCACAGCAATCGAGCGTCAGCCCGTAACCCAGCGTCGCAAGCAACGCGGTTTCCCAGCGCACATAATCCACCACCGGAGCGGGGTCGGACAGCACACAGAAGGCCGCGAGATCGCGCACAGTCTGGAGAAAGAAATCAGGATGAGGCTCGCGATCCGGCAAGGCAGCATCGGCCAGTTCGGCGGCTGACTGAACCAGAGCGAGTTGCAGAGGGCGATCCAGTAGCCTGACGGCTGTTTCCTGAACCATTTCACCGCTCAGATGCCCGAGCTGATCGGACAGGCGGGAGGCATAACGGGCAAGAATCAGATTACCCGGCTGCCAGAGCGCGGCCTGACGTCGTGACGAGCCGCCACGCACCAGACCCGCAATGCGTCCATACTCTTCCGTGAAGAGATGGACCACAGCCCCGCCCTCGCCGTAGCGCCGGGCGGAGAGGACGATTGCAGCACATTCGAAATTCATGTGCTGCAACCAATCCCGTGATCGTAGGACCGATCAGGCGCCAGCGGCAGCGGCCACTTCGGCAGCAAAGTCGCTGGTTTCCTTCTCGATGCCTTCGCCGAGCTGGAAGCGCTCGAAAGCGATCAGCTTGGCGCCGGCCTTCTCGACAACCTTGGACACGCGGGTCTCGCCGTCATGCACCCAGACCTGCTCCAGAAGAACGACTTCTTCATAGAACTTGCGGATACGGCCTTCGATCATCTTCTCGATGATGGCTTCCGGCTTGCCGGACTCACGAGCCTGCTCGATCAGAACCTGGCGCTCACGCTCCAGAGCTTCCGGATCGACGCTGGCAACTTCCAGAGCAGCCGGACGCGTTGCGGCAACATGCATGCCGATCTGGCGGCCCAGTGTCAGCAGGGCTTCGGATTCCGACGGGGCTTCAACAGCAGCCAGAACGCCGATCTTGCCAACGCCCGGACGCAGCGCGCCGTGCACGTAGGAAGCCACGATGCCCGAAGGAACGGTCAGAACCTTGGCGCGACGCAGCGACATGTTCTCGCCGATCGTGGCGATCAGGTGGGTCAGTTCTTCGGCAACCGTGCGGCCCGTGGGCAGCTTGGCCTGCGACAGGGTGTCGAGATCGTCACCGGCATCGAGCGCAGCATGAGCCACGGACTCAACGAATGCCTGGAAGGCTTCGTTACGGCCCACGAAATCGGTCTCGGCATTGACTTCGACCATGGCGGCCTTGTTCTTGCCCGAAGCAACGGCCACAAGGCCTTCGGCCGTGGTGCGGCCCGACTTCTTGGCAGCCTGCGACAGACCCTTGGCGCGCAGCCAGTCGATGGCGGCATCCATGTCGCCAGCAGCTTCCGTAAGAGCCTTCTTGCAGTCCATCATGCCGGCGCCAGTCTTCTCGCGCAGGTCACGAACGAGGGCAGCAGTGATTTCCGCCATGTTCAAAACTCCTCTTGAGCAATGTCCCGTCAGACCCGATCGGCTGACCGGATGACAATGCTCGCCACAATAAAGAACCTGAGCCCCTTCCCGCATCCCGAAAGCGCGGGGCAGGCTCTAGGAACGAAACGGCGCGCCGCAGCTTTTCAGCCGGGCACGCCAGAAATTCCGAATGCCTGGGGAGACCTCACGATCTCCCGCACGCATCTCAGGCTTCAGCCGGAGCTTCTGCCGTGGTCTCTTCAACAACTGTCTCGACCGGCAGTTCTTCAGATGCGCCGAAATCGGCACCCGAAGCAGCCATTTCAGCCGAGATACCATCGAGCACGGCCTGCGACACGAGGTCGCAATAGGTGGTGATGGCGCGGATGGCGTCGTCGTTGCCCGGAATCGGGTAGGTCACGCCAGCCGGGTTGGAGTTGCTGTCGAGAACGGCAACAACCGGAATGCCAAGCTTGTTGGCTTCCTCAACCGCCAGCTTCTCCTTGTTCGTGTCGATCACGAACAAGATGTCCGGCAGGCCGCCCATTTCCTTAATGCCGCCGAGCGAACGCTCGAGCTTCTCGCGGTCACGGGTGATGTCGAGGATTTCCTTCTTCGTCAGACCATGCGTGTCGCCGGAGAGCATCTCGTCGATCTGGCGCAGGCGCTTGATCGAACCCGTGATGGTCTTCCAGTTGGTCAGCATGCCGCCGAGCCAGCGATGGTTGACGTAGTACTGGCCGCAGCGGGTTGCAGCCTCAGCCACATGCTCGGCAGCAGCGCGCTTGGTGCCGACGAACAGCACGCGACCGCCACCGGCCACCGTGTTGCGAACGGCCTGCAGGGCACGATCGAGCATCGGAACGGTCTGCTGCAGGTCGATGATGTGAACCTGGTTGCGGACACCGAACAGATACGGTGCCATCGCCGGGTTCCAGCGACGCGTGTGGTGACCAAAGTGAACGCCGGCTTCGAGCAGCTGACGCATGGTGAATTCAGGCATCGCCATGATGCAAATTCCTGTTCTTCTGGTTGTGCCTCCGTATGACATTGCGCGCTCTCGCGGGCACCAGAGAGTCTGTCGTCATACGTGCGAATTGCCTCACTCCCCCGGCAGCAGAGCCGCCAGAGAAGCCAGACGGGCGCGGTATCGCCTTTTTCGTTCGAAAAGGCAAGGAAGAAGAGCAGGGATTGCCGTAGATCTCCAGCGCACGCTCAGACGACAGGCCCGACTCACTTCCATTACCTGATGCCGATCGAGCAAAGATCAGAGAGGCTCGCAAGGGCGTGCAAATGCGATCCCCGGCGCAAATCAGGCGAACTTAGGCGGGCCTTATAAGACGCCGCCGCCTCAGGCTAGTGGTGATTGCGAGACGCTCTTTGATGTCCGGAGGCAAGCGGTCTGTATCTAACGACATTGTTCGAACCGAAAATATGCCGAACCAGACTAATGACGAAGGGAATATGATCATGCTCGAAAAGAAATTTCACGCGGCAATGGAAAACATCTATCACGAAGGGCTCAAGCTCCCGAAACCGTACAGGGCAACCAGATATTTGCAGCTTGTCAGGGAGTTGGGCAGCAAGAAAGCTGCTGACAGATTGCTGGCCACACCCAATCCGTCAGAGGGATTTACCCAGCTCTATCTTCACGGACAGACGGAGGGCCTCACGAAAAGCGTCGAGTACCTTGTTCTGCAATCACCGTGGTCGACACTTTTCACCGAACAGCAGCTTGCGATCGCGCGCGCAAGGTTGAAGAGGTACGGTTGCTCACAGGCATAATTTCTCCGCCTCTTGAAACCCGCCGTTGAACACAGCTCCCCCGTAAACATCGCTCCATGTGCAGCTGCGCTACAACACGGGATCCGATGCAGGTTGGCTATTGCGGATTGCGATGATCTGGATCGCTATCGTCCCATCGTGTCGCGCCTTGGACACCTCACCCGCTCAAAGATGATCGATGCGCGATACACCGTGAATGGTGCGCAATTGTTCGCCCAATCGTGGCGTGACCGGGAAGTGTCCGGGCAGGGTCACCTCGACCGCCTTGGTCTCGTCCACGGCTGGCACCAGCACGATCTTGCCGCGCCCCCTGCCCTGGCTGCTGAGAAGATCGCGCACCTTCGTCACCGCTGAAGCTTCGCTGATCCATACGCGCATCTCCGAACTTTCCTGAGCGGCAGCCTTCTCCAGATCCGTCACGTCATTGGCCGTGATGCGCAACGCATCGCCCTCAAGCTTCAGATCGGCCGTCACCATCACCGCTTGACCAGCCACCAGCAGGTCGCGGCAACGCGACAGCACTTCCGAGAACAGGGTCACTTCGCACCCCCCCGTCGCGTCGGACAGGCGTACCCACGCCATCTTGCTACCACTCTTGGTGGGGCGCTCCTTCTTGTCGACCACACAGCCCGCAATACGCACGCGATAAGACCCGTTTTCAGCGGCGGTCATGAGATTCTGGGATGTGAGCACATTGGCCCGCTTGAGGACCGAGCGATAGGCATCCAGCGGGTGCGCGGACATGTGGAATCCGATCGCCTCGGCCTCGGCCGCAAGACGTTCGAACTCGGGCCAGTATGGGGCTTCGGCCAGGCGCAGTTCCTCAGGCTCGGCCGAGGCACCGAACAGCCCAATCTGACCCGAAGCCGCCTCCTGCGCATCAGATTGCGCACGGCGCATGATGATTTCCGAGCTGGCAAAAACGATATGACGCGGCTTGTCGAGGGAATCGAAAGCTCCCGCCTTGGCCAGATTTTCGATCTGGATCTTATTGAGCTGCTTGGCATCACAACGTGCAGCCAGATCGGCAAGACTGGCAAAAGGCTTGTCGCCACGTGCCTCCACAATGGCCTGCATAGCCGAAAATCCGACGCGCTTGACGGCAGCCAAAGCGTAGCGGATGGCCCAGCTTCCGTCCTCCTGCTTTTCGAGCGAGAAATCAGCCTTCGAGCGATTGATGTCGACGGGAAGCACTTTGATTTTCATCCGACGCGCTTCCTGACATAGCGAGGCCAGCTTGTCCGTCTTTTCGCGGGCGAGCGACATGCATCCGGCAAGAAACGCCACCGGATGGTTCGCCTTCATCCAGGCCGTCTGATACGAGACAAGCGCATAGGCGGCGGCGTGGGATTTGTTGAAGCCGTAATCGGCAAAACGCGCCATGAGGTCGAACACCTCGGCAGCCTTTTCAGGGGTGATCCCGCGTCCGGTTGCGCCTTTTACGAAGATCTCGCGCTGCGTGTCCATCTCGGCGCGGATCTTCTTGCCCATGGCACGACGCAGCAGATCGGCGCCGCCAAGGCTGTACCCGGCCATTTTCTGCGCGATCTGCATGACCTGTTCCTGATAGACCATGATGCCATAGGTCTCGGACAGGATATCGCGAATTTCCTCATGGGGCGGCTCCCATGAGGCACCGTGTTTGCGCGCGCAGTAATCGGGAATATTCGCCATCGGCCCCGGACGATAGAGCGCCACAGCCGCAATCAGATCCTCAAGCCGCGTCGGGCGCATCTGCTTGAGCACGTCGCGCATGCCCGCGCCTTCGAACTGAAACACGCCGCCCGCATCGCCACGGGCCAGCATGTCATAGGTGGGCGCGTCGTCCAGAGGCAGGGTGGCCAGATCGACCTCGATGCCCTGTTGCGCGATGAAATTGATCCCACGCTTGAGAATGGTAAGCGTGGTCAGGCCGAGAAAGTCGAACTTCACCAGCCCGGCCTGCTCCACGAATTTCATGTTATACTGCGTAACCAGCATATCGCTCTTGGGATCGCGATAGAGCGGCACAAGCTCGACCAGTTCCCGATCGCCGATCACTACACCTGCCGCGTGAGTCGACGCGTGGCGATAGAGCCCTTCGAGCTGCAACGCGATTTCCATCAGGCGGCGCAGCGCCTCGTCGTTCTCGCGCATTTCCTGCAGGCGCGGCTCGCCATCGATCGCCTGTTTGAGCGTGACAGGCTTGGCCGGGTTGTTCGGGATCAGCTCCGCCACGCGGTTGACCATGCCAAAAGGCAGGCCGAGCACGCGCCCGACATCGCGCACGGCGGCGCGCGCCTGAAGCTTACCAAAGGTGATGATCTGCGCCACGCGCTCGCCACCATATTCGGTGCGCACGTATCGGATCACCTCGTCGCGCCGGTCCTGACAGAAATCGATATCGAAGTCAGGCATCGAGACGCGTTCGGGATTCAGGAATCGTTCGAACAGAAGGTTGAACGGCAACGGATCGATATCGGTGATAGTCAGCGCCCAGGCCACGAGAGAGCCTGCCCCCGACCCACGCCCCGGCCCTACCGGGATATCGTGTTCCTTCGCCCATTGGATGAAGTCGGCCACGATCAGGAAGTAACCGGGAAAGCCCATACGCCCGATGATGCCGAGTTCCATTTCCAGACGCTCCTCATAGCGTCTGCGTGTGTCGTCATCGGCCTCCATACGGGACAGGCGCTGGCGCAGCCCCTCTTCCGACATGGCCCGCAATGTCTCTTCCTCGGTCGCGCCCTCATTCACCTTGGGACAGACAGGCAGGAGCGGCGGACGGGTCGAGACCTTCACCGCGCAGCGCTGCGCGATCATGAGCGTGTTGTCGCAGGCCTCCGGCAGATCGGCGAAAAGCGCACGCATGGCATCGGGAGATTTGAACCAGTGCTCAGGCGTGACGCGCCAGCGCTCCTGCTCCGCCATGGTGCGTCCCTGCGCAATGCAGAGTAGCGCATCATGGGCTTCATGCATGGCCGGTTTGGAGAAGAAGCACTCGTTGGTGGCGACCAAAGGCAGGCCAAGACGGTCAGCAGCGGCGATCATGCCGGGCTCAACGGCTTTCTCTTCAGGCAGACCATGACGGTGCAGCTCGACAGCCATATGGGCACCGAAGCTCTCCTGCAAGCGGCGTAGCAGCGTCATGGCCTGATCTTCCTGCCCCTCCGCCAGCAGCCGGAATAATGGCCCACGCGTCCCGCCAGTTAGCAGAAAGAGCCCGTCCGCATGAGCGCAGAGAGTCTCAAGCAGAATGGCCGGGTCGGAAGGATCGCCCTTGAGAAATCCCTCGGAAGAGAGGAACTGCAGATTGGCAAGCCCCGCCTCATTACGGGCCAGCGCCACCATGGGCTCTGACGGGGCACCGGGCTTGTCGCTGCGCGATGGCAGCGCGAGCTGACAGCCGATGATGGGCTGCACGCCCTTGCCCGTGCAGTACTGCGAGAATTCAAGCGCCCCGAAAAGATTGCCTGTATCGGTCAACGCCACGGCAGGCATGGCGGATTCAGCGGCCAGAGCCACCAGATCGGGTATGCGTATCGCCCCCTGGCTCAGCGAATAGGCAGAGTGATTACGAAGATGAACGAAGGGGGCATGGGACATGGGTCATGGTCTACCAGACCCGAACGCCCCCTTCATCTCTTTCTTGCGTTCACCATGAGCCGAAATCAGCATGGTCGGATATGCTGTTCGATAAGGCGTCTTTTCGTTCTGTACCGATGGCCCGCTCGACGATCCGCCCATCACGCAGGGTCACGACACGATCCATACGCGACGCTAGCTCCTCGTTATGGGTCGCAATCAACGCGCCCACATTCTCGCTACGAACCGCGTGCAGCAACTCGTCAAACACAGCGTCGGAAGTATGCACATCCAGATTGCCAGTCGGTTCGTCAGCCAGAAGAAGCTTCGGTCGGTTGGCCAGAGCGCGGGCAATGGCCACACGCTGTTTCTCTCCACCCGAAAGCTTGCCCGGCAGATTATGCAGCCGATGCGCGAGCCCAAAACGCGTCAGGAGATCGGTCGCGCGTGATGTCGCATCGCGAGGGGAAACGCCTGCAATATGCTGGGGGAGCACCACATTCTCCAGCGCCGTGAACTCGGCCAGAAGGTGATGAAACTGATAGACGAAACCCACCTCGTCGCGTCGTATCTGCGTACGTGCCGTGTCCGACAGGGAGGCCGTGTCGTGTCCTGCAATGCGCACACTGCCCTCCTGCGGGGCTTCCAGCAGACCGGCGATATGAAGCAGTGTCGATTTGCCCGTACCGCTGGGCGCGACAAGAGCCACGATCTCTCCGGGGAACAGATCGAAAGACGCGCCCTTCAGGATTTCGAGCGTCTCTTCGCCGGAGCGAAAACGACGCGTGACGTCCTTCAGGGAAAGAACCGGCGCAGCCGCAGGATTGGTCTCACTCATGGCGCAGCGCCTCGATCGGATCGGTCTTGGCTGCGCGCCAGGACGGGTAAAGCGTTGCGACGAAAGACAGGGCAAGCGCCATGACCATAACCTCGATGACCTGCGACCAGATCAGCTTGGCTGGCAGATGTTCGAGATAATAGAATTCCGGGTTGAACAGGCTGGTATGGGTCAGATGCTCCACACCATGCTGGATGCGCTCGATGTTCAGGCAGAACACGACCCCGATCCCGAAACCAATCAGTGTGCCGGACACACCGACCGAGGCGCCGCACATCAGGAAGATGCGCATGACAGCCCCCCGGCTGGCGCCCAATGTGCGCAGCACTGCGATATCGCGTGTCTTGTCCTTGACCATCATGATCATGGAAGAAATCACGTTAAACGCCGCCACCAGGATGATCAGGGTGAGAATAAGGAACATCACATTCTGCTGCACGGTGAGCGCACCCAGAAACGCGTTATTGCTCTGGGTCCAGTCCATCACGCGCAGCCTTGGGTCATCCAGACGCTGGGCGATGGCGCGGGTGACAGGCGTAACCTCAAGCGGGTCACGGGTCGCCACCTGAATGAGCGATACCGCATCGGGCATCATCAGGAAGCGCTGGGCAGAGTCCAACGGCATCAGGATGACACTGGTGTCGTAATCATTCACCCCGGCGTCGAACACCATGGCCACATGATAGGCCCTTATGCGCGGCATGGTCCCGAAAGGCGTGGCGCGGCCATTGGGCGAGAGCAGCGTTACCTTGCTGCCAACCGTCAGGCCGGCCCGGGCCGCCAGTGTCGTGCCAACGGCAATCGCATCATCGCCCTGGAAATCAGCGAGTTTGCCATCGGTGATATTATCGCTCAGGGCATGGAGATCGCGCAGGTCCGACGGGATGATGCCACGCACGACGCCGCCTGTGGAATAATTCCCGGCATCGATCAGCACCGTCCCTTCCGCCATTGGCGTAACACGGGTGACGTTTTTGACCTCGCGTATGGCGACCACATCATCCTGATAATTGGTGATGCTGTGCCCTGCGCTGAAAATGTTCAGATCGCCGTTCAGCCCGAGCACGCGACCCATCAGATCGGCGCGAAACCCGTTCATGACCGCCATGACGATGATGAGGGTGGCAACCCCCAGCGCAATGCCGATGAGCGAAAAAATCGCGATGATGGAAACGAAGCGTTCTCCGCGACGGGCGCGCAGATAGCGCCCCGCCACCACGCGCTCGAAGCGGTTGAACATGATCAGGCGGCGTCCTTGCCTGCTGCATCAGTGCCCAGCACCTTCGCAAGTGCTTCTTTCACTGTCAGCTCGAAGCGTTCGCCTGTCGCGCGACGCTTAAGTTCGACCTTGCCTTCCTTGGCACCGCGCGGGCCGACAATCATCTGCCAGGGATGGCCCATCAGGTCGGCATCGTTGAACTTCACGCCGGCACGCTCGCCTCGATCGTCATACAGGAATGCGTCGGGGGCTGCGGCATAGAGCTGTTCGCACAGCGCGTCCACGGCTTCATCGCCAGGCTTGAGGCTCAGAATGGCAGCGCGATAAGGCGCGACCGAGTCCGGCCAGATGATCCCGGCCTCGTCATGACTGGCTTCGATAATGGCACCGACGAGGCGCGAAACACCGATGCCGTACGACCCCATTTCCGGGAAGAACTGGTTGCCATCAGCACCGCTGACCGAGATCCCCATGGATTCGGTATATTTGGTGCCGAAATAGAAGATATGCCCAACTTCGATACCACGCCCTTCACGGCGACGATCGGCAGGCACGTCTTCCCACGCCTTCTCGTCATGCATCTCGTCAGTCGCGGCATAGAACTTCGTAACGCCGCTGAAAAAGGTCTCAAGGCTGGCATGGTCGGCAATATCGACGGCCTCATGCAGCCAGTCCTGCTCCTCGAGCGCCGCGTCAAAGAAGACGCCGCTCTCGCCTGTCGGCGCCAGCACGAGGAATTCATGGCTCAGATCGCCACCGATCGGCCCGGTATCGGCCTTCATGGGGACAGCCCGCACGCCTAGACGCTGGAAGGTGCGCAGATAGGCCAGCATCATGCGACGATAGGCAGCAACAGCGTCCTCATAAGACGCATCGAAGGAATAGGCGTCCTTCATGAAGAACTCGCGACCGCGCATCACGCCAAAGCGCGGACGCAGCTCATCACGGAACTTCCATTGTACATGATACAGCGCTTGCGGCAGCTCGCGATAGGATTTGATGACCTGCCCGAAGAGATCGGTAATCATTTCTTCATTGGTCGGTCCGTAAAGCAGCTCGCGGTCCTGACGGTCGCGGATGCGCAGCATTTCGGGGCCGTAAGCGTCATAACGGCCAGAGCGCTTCCAGAGCTCGGAAGACTGAACGGTCGGCATCAGCAATTCCTGCGCGCCGATGGCATTCTGCTCTTCCCGCACGATCTGCTCGATATTGCGCAGCACGCGCAGACCAGCCGGCAGCCAGGCATAGATACCCGCCGACGTCTGACGCACAAGACCAGCGCGCAGCATCAGTCGATGCGAGGCAATCTGGGCCTCGGCAGGCACTTCTTTGAGGGTGGGCAGGAAACCGCGGGACAGACGCATCGTATGTGACCGTTCTAGAAAAGAAAAATGGCGCGCCTGTTATGGCGCGTTCGTGGCAGACGCTGCGGGATCAGACCCGCAGCAGATGGACATCGACCAGAGGACGCTTCTGCAACTTGCGTCCCAGCGCGCGGCGCAACGCCGTCTTGGCCGCATCGCGGAAGGCATCGTCATCCTGACGCAGATCATCGGGGATCTCATCGATGGCATCGGCGAATTCTTCCGAGATGCGCGTGCTCTCGGGATCTTCCGATTCCAGCAGACCGGGCGCGCTGATCTTGGGCATGCCAATCACATAGCCCTCGTCATCGACCGCAAAGCTCGCAATGACCATGCCGTTGAACAGCATCTTGCGACGCGCTGCCAGCACGCCGCCGGTCATGGGCAGCAGACGCCCTCCATCGAGCGCCAGGCGACCCGTGGGGGCGGTATCCACCACCTCGGCGTGATCCGGGCCGAGGCGCAGCAGGTCACCGTCCTCAAGCAGGATCGCCTCCGCGCCGGTCTCGCGAGCGAGGGCTGCATGAGCCGTCAGATGACGCCATTCACCGTGCGTTGGAACGCTCAGCTTGGGGCGAACAAGGCTGTAGAGATGACGCAGATCGTCTGCCGTGGCATGGCCCGACACATGGACCAGATGATCCTTGTCGGTCAGCACAGTGGCGCCGCGACGGGTCAGGTTGTCCTGCACCGCCATGACAGCCTGCTCATTGCCGGGGATCATGCGCGAGGAATAGATGACCGTATCCCCTTCACCCAGCGAAATGTTCGGGTGAACATCCGAGGCAATGCGCGACAGCGCCGAGCGGGGTTCGCCTTGGCTGCCCGTAATGATCATCAGCAGGCGGTTATCCGGAACCGAATTCGCCTCGCGCTCGTCGAGGAAGGGCGGAATATCCTGCAGATAACCACACTCGCGGGCCGCAACCTCGAGATTGCGCAGAGAGCGCCCGACAACCATTACCTGACGTCCGGCCGCCTTGGCTGCACGTGCGATGCTCTCGACACGCGCGACGTTACTGGCAAAACAGGTGATCGCGACACGGCCATGCAGCGTCTTGATCAGATCGGCCATGGAATCACGCACCTGGCCTTCCGTACCGGAAATCCCGTCACGGAAGACATTGGTGCTGTCGCACACCATGGCCAGAACGCCCTCGTCACCCACGGCCTTGAAGGCGTCGAGATCCGTCAGCGGGCCAACCACCGGCTCACGATCGAGCTTGAGGTCGCCGGTGTGTACGATCGTGCCATAAGGTGTGCGCAGAACGAGCGACTGCGCCTCGGGCACCGAATGGGTGACATTGATGAATTGCAGATCGAACGGCCCGACCGCGAAATGCCCGCCCATCGGGATGGTATGCATCGTCACCTGCGACAGCAGATGCGCTTCTCCCAGCTTGCGTCGAAGCACAGCGCTCGCGAAAGGCGTGGCATAGATCGGGCAGCGCAATTGCGGCCAGAGATGCGCGACGGCACCCAAATGGTCTTCATGCGCATGAGTGATCACAAGGCCGCACAGGCTCTTGTGCCGCTCGGCGATAAAGAGCGGGTCAGGCATGAGAATTTCGGCTTCAGGCGTATCATTGCCCGAAAAGCCGATACCGCAGTCAATGGCGAGCCACTTGCCGTCGAGGCAATAGAGATTGAAATTCATCCCGATCTCACCCGTCCCGCCCAATGGCAGGAAGGCCAGACCTTTTTCAGTAATGCTCATAAATTAATCCTAGATAGAGACAAAAAATACACCTTCATCCTGGTGCCGGAATAAATTCGCCAGTGGCATTGCGCGCAGCGAGCAAGCGCAGGCCATCCAGCGTGAGAGTTGGAGCCACATGCTGGAACAGATCTGTTCCCTCGGAAAAAAGCGGGGCCAGTCCCCCTGTCGCAATCACCTTGATCGGTGAGGCCATCTCAAGCGCGATGCGCGAGACGATCCCTTCCACCAGACCGACATAACCCCAGAAAAGACCTGAGCGCATGGCAACCGTCGTGCTGCGCCCAATGGCAGAAGATGGACGCCCGACACTTATACGGGGCAGACGCGCTGCTGCCTGATGCAGGGCCTCGAGCGAAAGATTGACCCCGGGTGCAATCGCACCCCCACAAAAGGCGCCCTCGCTATCCACCACATCGAAAGTCGTCGCCGTGCCGAAATCGACCACCACCAGCGGACCGCCGAAAAAATGCTGCGCGGCCAGCCCGTTGAGCCGCCTGTCCACACCCACTTCGGCCGGGGTATCAACCTTAACGGGACATCCCCAGTCGAGCGCGTTATTGGCGATCAGGGGCTCGATATCGAGCCATTCCCGGCACAGACGGCGCAGATGGTAAAGCGCAGCTGGCACAACGGTACCGATAATCGCACGCGAGATCGCACGATGATTGAGATTGGATAATTCGATCAGGCCGAGAAGCCAGACGGCGTATTCATCAGAGGTCCGCTGGTCGTTCGTCGATATGCGCCAGGTGCCACGCCACTCCTTGCCGTCATGGACAGCAAAAACAATGTTCGTGTTACCAGCGTCGACAACGAGGAGCACAGACCGTCCTTCACCCAAGCAGTAGAATATCCCCCGCCGCGACCGTCTGAACCTCGTTCTGGTCGGTCTGCAAGACCAGCCGACCGCACTCATCGAGACCCGCGAAGAAACCCTCTATATAGTCTCCACACCTCTCGACCGCAAGCCGCGAACCCGGCTCATGCGCCCGATCAAGCCAGGCCTGCCGAATGGGCGCAAAGCCCCGACGCTGCCAGAGATCAAACCAGAATGAGAAACACGTCAGTATCTGGCGGGCTAGATCGGCGGGGCCAACCTGCCCTCCCAGCGCTGAGAGTGCGACCGTCTGGCGCCCTGCAATGTCCGGCGCGGCCTTCAGGTTGGCACCAATGCCAATGACAATCCATTCGGAACCGGTCGCACCGCCGCGCTCTATCAGCACGCCAGCCAGTTTGGCTCCATCGCATAGAATATCGTTAGGCCACTTGATCCGCAGAGCCGCGGACGGCGCGCAGGCAGAGAGAGCGTCATAAAGCGCCACGGCAACCATGAACGGCATGGCCTGCACGAGGTCGTTTACCCGAGCATCACGACATATGAAGGAGAAGGAGAGGTTTCCGCTGGGGGCGTCCCATTGACGCCCGCGCGTACCGCGACCGGCCGTCTGACGGTAGGCAAGGACAGCTCTACCGTGGGCGGCACCATTTTCCGCTTCGTTTTTGCAGAAATCGGAGGTGGAACCGAGTGTCTCATGGCACTCAAGGGTCCAGCTAAAGCCTGACTGGAAGCTCATCGATCTTCCAAAAGCTGAGGAATGGTGGGCGATGACGGGATTGAACCGCCGACCCTCTCGGTGTAAACGAGACGCTCTACCGCTGAGCTAATCGCCCTCAGGGCAAACGGTCGAATCGCCGCCTGCCGTGGGAGAGGGGATACGTTAACTTACGGCATCCTTCAAGCCCTTGCCGGGGCGGAAACGTACAGAAACCGACGCGGGAATGTCGATTTCTTCGCCAGTGCGCGGGTTGCGCCCTTTGGCAGCCTTGCGTGTTGCCGTTGCGAACGATCCAAATCCGACCAGACGCACTTCCTGCTTGCGTGCGAGCGCCTCTTCGATACTCGCGAACAGCGCCTCGACGACATCCCCGGCCTTCGCCTTGGGCAGATCGGTCTTTTCTGCAACCGCAGCAATGAGCTCCTGCTTGTTCAGCGGCTTTTCCATCTCGTATCCTCGCAGAGTTCCTGAATAACCGATCATCCGCCCACAGGCGGTGCTACAAGCAAGGCACTATGAAGGCGTTTTCCCTAACGTCAACAGCGCTGAGGCCTGCAAACCGGGCGGTTTCACGCTTTGGCTCGCGCTGCGACTTTCCTGCCATGAATACGACAATGGCCGCCCCTTAAGGGCGGCCACTGCGTTAGTCCGGTCAATCTGATGAAATGGGAAGGATCACGCCTCCCCTACCCTCAGTGTGGCAGCTGGCTGGAGAGATTGTCCTTCCCCAGCGCGGCCGGCACATCATCCTCTTCATCCCACTCGATTGCCTCCGGCGGCCGCACCAGTGCGGAAGCCAGAACCTGATCGACATGTGACACTGGAATGATCTTGAGCGCGTCCTTCACATTGGCCGGAATCTCGGCGAGATCCTTTTCATTATCCTTGGGGATAAAGACCGTCGTGATGCCGGCGCGTGTCGCCGCGAGCAGCTTTTCCTTAAGACCACCGATCTCGAGCACGCGTCCACGCAGGGTGATTTCTCCTGTCATCGCCACATCGCGACGGATCGGAATACCCGTCATGACGCTGACAATCGACGTTGCCATGGCAACACCGGCAGACGGACCATCCTTGGGCGTTGCCCCTTCCGGAACATGCACATGGATGTCACGCTTCTCGAAGATCGTCGGCTTGATGCCAAAGGACTGAGCTCGTGAGCGCACATAGGAAACGGCCGCGGAGACACTCTCCTGCATCACCTCACCCAGCTTGCCCGTTGCTTTTACATGTCCCTTGCCGGGCAGCATGACGCTCTCGATCGTCAGGATCTCGCCGCCAACTTCCGTCCAGGCAAGGCCGGACACCATGCCGACCAGATCCTCACTCTCTGTCTCGCCATGCTTGAAACGACGGATGCCAGAGAACTCACCGAGATTTTCTGCCGTGACCGCAATGGTCTCGACCGAACTCGTCACGAGGCGCTTGACCACACGACGCGCAATCTTCGCGATTTCACGCTCCAGATTACGTACACCGGCTTCACGCGTGTAATGCTGGATCAGGCTGCGCAGGGCGTCATCGCTGATCGACCACTCATGCGGCTTCAGATTATGCGCTTCAGCCTGCTTGCCCACCAGATGACGACGGGCGATCTCGACCTTCTCATCTTCGGTATAGCCCGACAGACGAATGATCTCCATGCGGTCCAGCAAAGGCTGGGGCATGTTGAGGCTGTTGGCCGTCGTCACGAACATCACGTCCGACAGATCGTAATCGACCTCGAGATAATGATCGTTGAACGTGCTGTTCTGCTCCGGGTCCAGCACCTCGAGAAGCGCGGAGGACGGGTCGCCGCGCCAGTCGGAGCCCATCTTGTCGATCTCGTCCAGCAGGAATAACGGGTTTGACGTCTTGGCTTTCTTCATGCCCTGGACGATCTTGCCCGGCATCGAGCCGATATAGGTACGACGATGCCCGCGAATTTCGGACTCGTCGTGCACGCCACCCAGCGACATGCGCACATACTGACGGCCCGTTGCTTTCGCAATTGACCGCGCCAGCGAGGTCTTGCCCACACCCGGCGGCCCTACGAGGCACAGGATCGGCCCTTTGAGCTTCTGCGAGCGCGTCTGGACCGCAAGATATTCAAGGATGCGTTCCTTGACTTTCTCAAGACCATAATGCTCGGATTCGAGCACTTCCTCTGCCGCGGCGAAATCGCGCGAGACCTTCGAGCGCTTCTTCCAGGGAATGGACAGGATCCAGTCGAGGTAGTTGCGCACCACTGTGGATTCAGCCGACATCGGGCTCATGCCGCGCAGCTTGCGCAGCTCGCCAATAGCCTTCTCGCGGGCTTCCTTGCTCAGGCGGGTCTTGGCGATGCGCTCTTCGATTTCAGCCGTTTCGTCACGGCCATCCTCGCCCTCACCCAGTTCCTTCTGAATCGCCTTGAGCTGTTCGTTCAGATAATATTCGCGCTGGGTCTTTTCCATCTGCCGCTTGACGCGGTTACGGATTTTCTTCTCGACCTGCAGGACGCCGATTTCCTGCTCCATGTGAGCGAAAACCTGCTCCAGCCGCTTGCTGACCGAATTACCCTGCAGAATTTCCTGCTTCTCGGCAATTTTCAGGTTCAGATGGCTCGCAATCGTATCGGCCAGCTTCGAGAGGTCCTCGATCTGATTGAGCGACACCATGACTTCAGGCGCGATCTTCTTGTTGAGCTTGATATACTGCTCGAACTGCGAGATCGCGGTGCGACCAAGCGCCTCCGCCTCGCTGCCCGTCTCAACCTCGTCCTGTACGTCCTCGATCTCGGCCTCGAAATGGCCGTCAACATCATGGAATTCCTTGATGCGAGCACGGCGGATGCCTTCGACAAGAACCTTTACGGTGCCGTCGGGCAGTTTAAGCAGCTGCAGGATCGTGGAAACGGTGCCGAAACGATAGATATCCTCGGCTGGCGGATCATCCTGGGAGGCGTTCTTCTGGGCAACAAGCAGGATCTGCTTGCTGTCACGCGTGACAGCCTCAAGCGCACGGACGGATTTCTCGCGCCCGACGAAAAGCGGCACGATTATGTGGGGGAAAACAACGATATCGCGCAGAGGCAGGACAGCGATCGTCTCGACCGGCTTTGTCTTGGCTTTGGCCTCTTCTGCCTTTGCTGCGGTGTTCAGCTTGCTCACCGCAGTTTTCCTCTTTTTTTCAGTCATGAAATCCTGATCTCCTTGAGGACGATCTCAATGCGGCCACCCGTGAGTCTGGCGTAACCGGCATCGCATCTTTGCTGCCTGAACAGGCAGTATCCCCTTTATGTGAGGATGAAGGGCTGGTGCGGCAAGCCAGCCCCGGAGTTTTTACCCGATTGGCTCAGGCAGATTGTTCAGCGGGTTCTGCAGCCTTGCCCTTGCCATAGACATACACGGGCGCAGCACGGTTCTCGGCAACATCCTTGTTGATGACGACCTCTTCCACGCCATCAAGGCCCGGAAGATCGAACATGGTGCCGAGCAGGATGGCTTCCATGATCGAGCGCAATCCACGCGCACCGGTTTTGCGGGCAATGGCGCGCTGGGCGATCTGCACCAGGGCATCATCGGTGAAGGTCAGTGCCACGCCTTCCATCTGGAACAGGCGCTGATACTGCTTGACCAGCGCATTCTTGGGCTTCGAGAGAATGGCGACCAGCGTTTCCTCGTCGAGATCCTCAAGCGTCGCGACAACCGGCAGACGACCGATGAATTCCGGGATCAGACCGAATTTCAGCAGGTCCTCAGGCTCGACGTCATGAAGCACGGCGCCCAGACGACGATCATCAGGATTCTGCACATCAGCCCCGAAGCCGATGCCCGAACCCTTGCCACGAGCAGAAATGATCTTGTCCAGCCCCGCGAATGCGCCACCGCAGATGAAGAGCATGTTCGTGGTATCCACCTGCAGGAACTCCTGCTGCGGATGCTTGCGTCCACCCTGCGGGGGAACAGAAGCCACGGTCCCTTCCATCAGCTTCAGCAGCGCCTGTTGCACACCTTCACCGCTCACATCGCGGGTGATCGAGGGATTGTCCGACTTACGGGAGATCTTGTCGATCTCGTCGATATAGACAATGCCGCGCTGAGCCCGCTCGACATTGTAGTCGGCGGCCTGCAGGAGCTTGAGGATGATGTTCTCGACATCCTCGCCCACATAACCGGCTTCAGTCAAGGTTGTGGCGTCGGCCATGGTGAACGGCACGTCGAGAATTCGTGCAAGCGTCTGTGCCAGAAGCGTCTTGCCCGAACCGGTCGGGCCGATGAGCATGATATTGGACTTTGCAATCTCGATATCATTGCTCTTCTGGGCGTGAGCCAGACGCTTGTAATGGTTGTGCACAGCCACAGACAGCGCACGCTTGGCAATGAACTGACCGATCACGTAGTCATCGAGAACCTTGCAGATCTCTTTCGGGGTTGGCACCCCGTCACGTGACTTTACGAGATGCGTCTTGTGCTCTTCACGGATGATATCCATGCACAGCTCAACGCATTCATCACAGATGAAAACGGTTGGACCGGCAATCAGCTTGCGCACCTCGTGCTGCGACTTGCCGCAGAACGAGCAATACAGGGTGTTTTTCGAATCGCCGGTCTTGTTATTCATCGCTGCTCCTCCTCCCCGATCCGGCGCATCAGTGATGACGCCCCGACAGGGGGAACTTCAAACTTAGGCCAGGCGACAGAAGCCCGGCAAGCCCCTCCGGCGAGAGGCAATAATTGGATACCTGAAGGCAATCACAGGACAGGATTGCCCGTTCGCCGCGTAGGGCCCGGCAGGAGGGCCGGACCTCGCAACCGGAGAGCACAAGGGCTTTAGCCCGGCTCAGCAACACTCTTAGGGCGTGCCTGAACAACCTCATCGACCAGACCGAAAGCCTTCGCTTCATCTGCCGAGAGGTAGGAATCACGCTCAAGCTTCTGCTCGATTTCCTCAAGCGTACGACCGGTGTGATGACGGTAGATCTCGTTGAGGCGCTTGCGGATTTCAAGAATCTCACGGGCCTGGATCTCGATATCCGATGCCTGGCCCTGAGCGCCGCCTGAAGGCTGATGCACCATGACGCGGGCATTGGGGAGGCAGAACCGACGTCCCTTCTCACCGGCTGCAAGCAGCAGCGAACCCATCGATGCCGCCTGACCGATGCACACCGTGCTTACGGGGCAGCGGATGTACTGCATCGTGTCGTACATCGCGAGGCCAGCTGAAACCACACCACCGGGGCTGTTGATGTAGAACGAGATTTCCTTGCTCGGATTGACGCTCTCCAGATAGAGAAGCTGAGCCGAGATGACAGCGGCCACCTGGTCGTAAACCGGACCTGTCAGGAAGATGATCCGCTCCTGAAGCAGGCGGGAATAGATATCGAAAGCGCGTTCGCCGCGTGACGTCTGCTCGACGACCATCGGTACGAGCGCGTTGTTGAAGATCTCGACAGGATCGCGATCCCTCATGGCCATTTCCGCTCCTAACTGGCACCGGCCCCATCAGGGCCGGTGTGTGACTTCTCTCATCTTGGTATGGCCACCATGAACGCCTAGAGCCCGTCCGTCAAAAAACGAACGGACTCCAGACATTTCGGCGCGAATCAGACGATCAGAGATCGGCAGGCGGGATCTCTGCCAGCTCTTCCGGCGTGACTTCCTTTTCGGTGACCTTGGCCAGCTCGATCAGATAATCGACGACCTTGTTCTCGAGAATCGGGCCACGGAGACCATCAGCTGCCTGCGGGTTCTTGCTGAAGAACTCGAAAACGGCCTGCTCCTGACCGGGGTAGCGCATGGCTTCCTGACGGACAGCCTGCATCAGTTCCTCACGGGTTACCGTGATTTCCTTGGTGCGGCCGATTTCTGCCAGCAGCAGACCCAGCTTTACGCGACGCTCGGCAATCTTGCGGTAGTCGGCGCGCAGGGTCTCTTCGTCCTTGCCCGCGTCTTCCTCATCCATCTCACCCGAAGCGCGATCCTGCTCGACGCGCTGCCAGATCTGGCCGAACTCGCTCTCGACCATGCTCTCGGGCGCTTCGAAATCGGTCTTGCCCGACAGGGCATCCAGCAGCTCGCGCTTGATGCGCAGACGCGACAGCTGGCCGTATTCGCCTTCAGCCTGCTTGACGATGATGTCACGCACCTGGGCGATGTTCTCGAATCCGATCTTCTTGGCCAGCTCGTCATCAAGCGCCGGATCAACCGGAGTCTTGAGCGCATTCGCCTTGATGTCGAAGGTTGCTTCCTTGCCAGCCAGTTCCTTGGCCTGATACTCTGCGGGGAACGTGACCGTGATCACCTTCTCTTCGCCAGCCTTCATGCCTTCGAGCTGCTCGGCAAAGCCAGGGATGAAGCCGTCGCCACCGATCTCGACATTGACATCCTGTGCCGTGCCACCATCGAAGGGCGTGCCGTCGAGCTTGCCCACGAAATCGCAGTTCACAACATCACCGGTGCGGGCGGCGCGCTCTTCCTCGATCGTCTCGAAGCTGCGCTGACGCTTTGCCAGCTCGGCCAGAGCCTTGTCGATGGTCTCGTCGCTCGGCTTGGCCGTCAGGCGGGTCAGTTCGAGACCCGACAGATCCGGCACGGCGATTTCGGGCAGGACTTCCAGCTCGATCTTGAAAACGAGATCGCCTTCGCCTTCACCACCGGAAACCAGTTCGACCTTGGGCTGCACGGCAGGGCGCAGCTTGTTGTCTTCCAGAACCTTGTTGGTGGAGTCGTTGACAGCCTGCTCCATGATCTCGCCGTTCAGGGCGGCGCCATAGCGCTGCTTGACGAGCGATGCGGGCACCTTGCCGGGGCGGAAGCCGGGCAGATTGATCGTGCGGCCGAGCTCGGCGAGACGAGCGGCACGTCGCGCCTCCAGATCGCCAGCCGGCACAGTGACGGTAAAGCCGCGCTTCAGACCTTCGGATTGCGTTTGGGTAACCTGCATCTGTCAGGCGATCCTCTATTGACCGGGTTGCCATCGGGGCCCCGCGCCCGGCTTCATCGCAGCACAGGCAAGGCAGGAAGCCCCGACTAAGGAGAAAATTTTTTGGTACGGGCGGAGGGACTTGAACCCCCACGACTTGCGCCACCAGAACCTAAATCTGGCGTGTCTGCCAATTCCACCACGCCCGCACACTCGGATCAGAGTAAACTGAGCCGTCAAGCGCGCCGCTTTACAGCAAGATCAATCTTTTCACAAGACGGGGTGCTTCACGGCATGCCCATAAGCTTTCACACCTGCCCGTGCGCAGCGGCATGAAGGGCGATTGCCAGCGCCCGCGCATCACCGAGATGAGTATCCAGCGCCTCGACAACAGGCCAGTTGCCAGCCTTCATCCCTGCCTCGCCATGCAGCCAGGCCCCGGCACAGCTGGCTTCCCAGGCCGGCATACCTGCCGCCAGCATCGTGGCAATCACACCGGCCAGCGTGTCTCCAGAGCCTGCCGTGGCCAGTGCAGGACTCGCGTGGTCGTTGAGCATCACCCGCCCATCCGGCGCCGCGATAATGCTCACAGCCCCTTTGAGAAGCACCACGCAATCGAGCTTTTCCGCCGCAGCACGCGCGGCCCCGGCCAGATCACTGCCGGGCGCACCGAATAACTTGGTAAATTCTCCGATATGGGGCGTGATGACCGACACGCCGCGCAGCTTTTCCGTAACGCCATCGGCCCAACCAAGCGCTCCGGCATCCGCAAGAACGATACGACCTGCGCGGAGCAGGCTCGGCAATGCCGCTTCCACTTCCTCAGGCGTCAGCCCCGGTCCGCAGAGCCACACCTCGCGCCGTTCATCCTCAAGCAACGCCGGTAGCGGCGCATCGTCGACCACCAGTCCGGGCGCGCCCAGGCGATAAGCCTGCGCGGCTTTGCCAGCACTGATTCGCACGAGCCCGGCCCCGCTGGCCCTCGCGCCCGCTGCCGCCAGACGTGTGGCGCCGGGCATGACCGCCCCACCACAAAGACTCACCACGCCGCGACTATATTTGTGATCATCCGGCGACATGGCCGGAATGGCCCAGAGCGCGGGATGGTTGAGCCACATGTCTGGTGCAGCGTGCGCCACGCAATCTTCCGGCATTCCGATATCCGCACAGATCACCTCCCCGCAGATTGATCGCGCAGGATAGAGCACGTGTCCCGGTTTGGGCCGCACGAACGTGACACTCATGAGGTAATCCGGCACGTCACGGGAGGCACTATCTTCGACCAGCAACGCGCCAGTGCGACCGTTCACAAAGCTTGGCAGATCGACCGCCACCCGCTTTTTCGCGCTGGCCAGCACGGTCATCACCTCGTCCGATGGCGCCCGATCGAGCCCGGCCCCAAAAACGGCATCGATCACCAGATCGGCACGTGCCGCGCTTTCCTGATCAAAAACGACATGCCTGCCATGAAAGCGCGCCGCTGCCTTAGCAGCTATGGTGCCTGCCCGAGGTGCGGCCAGCGCCGCCACCTGAACCGGCCACCCGGCGCGTTCGAGATAGCGCGCCGCCACATAGCCGTCGCCTCCATTATTGCCCGGCCCACACAGGACCAGCACACGGCACGGGGCGAACCGCGTTTTGACGGCCTGCGCTACTGCCCATCCAGCGCGCTCCATTAACGCCTCGATGCCGATACTATGGCTCGCCATTTTATCCATTGCGGCACACTGGGCAGGGTCCGGCAGGCAGAAACGTAGCGGCAAGGCTGTCATGAATTCACTCCACTGTTGATGATTTCGCGCATACTGCTAGGGAACGTCGCAGCAACCCCGTGTATTCATGATGCCGCCCTTTTGAGGGCTGGTTCATGCGCGAACCGACCCGTTATGGAGCCCCCATGTCGAACCCGTTTCTCTGGAGCCTCGTTCTCGCCATCCATCTGTTATGCATGGCGTACTGGATTGGCGGCGGTCTCTATGCAGCCATTGTGAGCCGCAGCACCGTGGCCCTTTTGGAGCCCGCACAGCGCCAGAACGTCCAGATGCAACTCATCGCGCGCTATTTTCGTACCCTGCTGCACATCATCCCTACTGCGCTGGTGACGGGATGGCTGCTCGTCATTCATACGGGCGGCTTTGCGAATATGAGCCTGCCGATCAACCTCATGCAGGGTCTCGCGCTTGTCATGGCGCTGATTTTCGTGAGCGCCTATCTAGGCCCGTTCCAGAGCCTTCGCCGCGCCATCCGCCCGCAGCCTGCCCTGTTCAACAAGGTCCGTCAGCGCGTGATCATCATGGTCGGTGTTGGTGTCCTGACCGTGCTTTGCGCGGCCATGGGCGGAAACATGTAAACGGGGACCGACCCAGCCGCGCCCCTGCCGCTACGGGCTGGCCGCGGAAGGCGGAATGAGAGACACGCAAAATACCCCGTAAAATCTTGCCTTTTGCCTGATTTCGCGATAACGCACAGGCAATTGGCCAGCATTACGGGCTGACCTGTTTGAGAATATGCAGCGCTACGGCACCGCATCATTTCTAGACCTCCAAAGTTATCAGAGAGCAGTTTGACCGCAAAATCGACCGCAGGTTCTGCAAAGACCTCCACCACACGCAAGAAACGTTCCACCTCAAAGACGGAACAATCCGTGATGGAGGCCGTGGCTGACACACAGCCGCGCAACAGCGAACCCGAGGCCTCGATTGCGTCGCCCGTCGCGAAGGCTGCACGCAAGACAAAGACTACGGCGGCGCGCCCGACCAAGGCACGCGCCACGAAGGCGGCTACAGCGAAAACCGCTCCCGAGCCCGAGATCAACGCGGCAGACTCCACTACCGCCAAGACCCCGGCCAAAGCAAAATCCACCACGCGCAAGGCGAGCAAACCCGCAACGGCGGGTGGCAAGGCAGACGAGCCGAAATCAGCTGGCCGTCGTTCTTCACGCGGCAAGGACGCCAGCGCGACAGAGATCGAGGCCGTCGTTACCGCTCCTGACGACGCGAGCCCAGAAGCGCCCGTCTCGCCCGAGCAGCCCGCCAAGCGCAAGCCGGGCCGCCCGCGCAAGACAGCTGTCGCTGCAGAAATTGCAGAAGGCGACGTCAAAAGCGACAACACGGCAGCACCAGCTGAAAAGCCACGCCGCGGCAGAAAGCCCGCTGCGCCCAAGCAGGAAGAAGCGGTCGCAGAGTCCGCAACATCTGACACGGACGAGCCCAAGTCTCGCGCCGGCCGTCCTTCGCGTCGCAACAGCGCCCCGAGCACGACCCCGGCGGAAACACGCAGCCGCGCTGTGAAGAAAGCCGCCGAGAAGGTTGCTGCGCAGGATAACGCGCCGATCGTGAGCAGCACCACGGTTGCTGAACCCGAGGCCCCTACCCCCGCGGTTTTTGAGCCTGAAGTACAAACCGACAGCCGCGCGACGCGCTCGCGTCGTCGGCGCGGTGGCAGGAACTCAGCCCGGACGGCATCAGCTGACGCATCGCCCGCCGATGCCGCGACGGAAACGCAAGACACCCCGCCTGCAAGCACAACCGAAGCAGCCAAGGCCGACCCGGCGCTGCAAGCCATCATCGATGCGCCCAAGCCACTTTTTTCCAAGCTTGGCCTTTCTGCACCGATCATGCGTGCCATCGAGGAAATGGGGTATGAGCACCCAACCCCGATTCAGGCACGCGCCATTCCGGTCGTTTTGAGCGGACAGGATGTGCTGGGTGTCGCCCAGACAGGCACCGGCAAGACAGCGTCCTTCACACTGCCCATGCTGGAGAAGCTCGCAGGCTCGCGCGCCCGCGCCCGCATGCCGCGTTCTCTCATTCTCGAACCGACACGCGAGCTTGCGCTGCAGGTTGCCGAAAACCTCACACTCTATGGCAAGCATCTGCGGCTCAACCATGCCCTGCTGATTGGTGGCGAGAGCATGGCTGACCAGCGTGCGGTACTTAATCAGGGTGTTGATATCCTGATCGCCACGCCGGGCCGCCTGATGGATCTTTTCGATCGTGGCGGGCTGCTTCTGACCCAGACCGGTACCCTCGTCATCGACGAGGCGGATCGTATGCTGGATATGGGGTTCATTCCCGATATCACGCGCATTGTCTCCATGCTGCCCGTGCACCGTCAGACCCTGCTGTTCTCGGCGACGATGGCCCCGGAGATCCGCACCCTGGCCGATCAGTTCCTGCATCTGCCAGAGGAAATCACGGTTTCCCGTCCTTCGTCGGTTGCCACGACCATTGAGGAAGCGCTGCTCGTCGTTGATGAACACGACAAGCGTCGCGTCCTGCGCAAGCTGCTGCGTCGCGAAAACGTGCAAAACGCCATCGTGTTCTGCAACCGCAAGCGCGATGTGGATGTGCTTTACAAATCGCTGCACAAGCATGGCTTCGCGGTTGGGCACCTGCATGGCGATCTGGCGCAGTCGCTGCGCTTCAAGACGCTGGAACGCTTTAAGGCTGGCGAATTGCAGATTCTCGTCTGTTCCGACGTCGCGGCTCGCGGCATCGATATCGGCGGATTGTCGCATGTCTTCAATTTCGACCTGCCCTTCAATGCCGAGGACTATATCCATCGCATTGGTCGCACGGGACGTGCGGGCAAGACAGGTCATGCCTTCAGCCTGGCCTCACCTCGCCAGAAGCTTCTGGCTGAGGGTATCGAGAAGCTGAAGCACGCGCCGATTCCGATGGTCGAAATCGAGGGTATCGAAACCCTCCCCTGGGCCGATCCGGAGCAGGAAGGCGGGCAGCATGAACGACGCGAGCGGCGCGGGAGGGATCGCGGCGGTCGCCAGAACCGCCACGGCGAAAACCGTGACCGTGACCGTGACCGTGACCGTGACCGTGACCGTGACCGTGACCGGGCTGTTGCGTCCGAACCGACGCGTCAAGCATCGCGCCCGAAGCAGGATGCGACGATCGAGCGTCACTCTGGTGAGCATGCGAGCGCCGACCGTGGTTCCGTTGCGCCGACGAACGCCTTCGATCACGACGCACCGCGCACTGGCTTCGGCCATGAGACCCCGGCCTTCATGCTCCTGCCGCGTCGCAACCGCCGGGTCGAGAGCGAAGATCAGGTCGGCCCGATCCAGCATCGCGGTACTGTCTGAGCGATCATGGCGTCCCTGATTGATACAACCGTTCTCTCCTACGGAGCGAACGGCGACGGGCTTGTCCTTATCGCTGACAAGCCCGCCTATATTCCGCAAGCCGTCCCCGGAGACCGCCTGAAGCTGCGTGTTGGCAGCGATCGGCATATCGAGGTGCTCGATATCGAGAGCGCTTCCGCCAATCGCGTTGCCCCTGTCTGTGCGCTGTTTGACAGCTGCGGCGGCTGCTCCATGCAGACAACCGCCCTTCCGGCACTTCTTGAATGGAAGACAGGTCTTGTGGCGCATGCGCTTCAGCGTGCGGGCTTCGACAATCTGCCCCGTATCGAGGCCATGCAGGTGCCGGTTGAAAGCCGTCGCCGCATCGATCTGGCGTTCCAGCGCCTGCCCGGCCGGATTATCCTCGGGCTACATCGACGCCATGGCGATGTCGTGGATATGACCGAATGTCATGTCATCGATCCTGCCCTTTTTGCGCTGCTCGCTCCCCTGCGCGAGGTTCTTGGCTCACTCGGCGCCGTCACAGGCGGGGGTGATCTGCAGATCAATCTCTACAGCTCCGGCCCCGATATCCTGCTTTCGACGGACGCGGCTCTTGTGCCGACGGATCGGGTAAAGCTCGCCAATTTCGGCAAGACACATAAGATCCCGCGTATCTCATGGCGCTCGAAACGCCGCCCCAATGACGGCTATGAAATCGTCGCCCAGCAGGGCCCGGTGTTTCATGCCTTTGGCAGCGTGAAGCTTACACCGCCCCCCGGCGGGTTCCTGCAGGCCAGCGCCCAGAGCGAGAGCGCCATTGCCGAGGCGGTTCTCGCTGCGCTACCTACGCTGAACCGCCGCGATCCTATCGTCGAATTATTTGCTGGTTTCGGCACATTGACCGTCCCTCTCGCGCAGAAGGGCCGCGTCCTGGCCTATGAGGGCCACTTCGAGGCTATTGCTGCGTTGAAATCGGGCGCGATTGGCCAGCGCATCGAGACAACGCATCGCGATCTGACGCGTCAACCGCTTATTGCAAAAGAATTCGAAAAAGCGCGAGTCGTCGTTCTGGATCCGCCTCACGCGGGTGCGTTGATCCAGATGGATCATATCGCACGGTCCAAGGTCGAGGACATCATCTATGTCAGCTGCAACCCGCAGGCGCTGAGCAAGGATTCGGCGCTCCTGAAAAAGGCGGGTTACGAGGTGCTGTCGATCGCGGTTATCGACCAGTTCCTCTGGTCGACCGAGGTTGAAGCCGTTGTCGCCTTTACCAGAAGCAAGAAGCGGCTTTCACGTCGTCAGACGTGAAAGCTCTCGCCACAGCCGCAACGGCCTTTCTCATTCGGATTGGTGAAGGTGAAGCCGGATTCGAGATCCTTGACCTCGTAATCCATCACCGTACCAATCAGGAACAGTGTCGCCTTGCGATCGATCAGCACATCCACCCCGTGATCGGTAACACGCTCATCACCGGGTGACACGCTCTCCACAAAGCTCATGTCATAGGACATGCCTGAACAGCCACGCGTGTTCACGCCAATACGCAAGAGCTGGCCCTTGTTTGCGCCCTCATAGAGCTTCTTCAGCCGCATGGCAGCGCGTTCGGTCATCTGCATCAGGGGCGGCAGGGCACGCTTCACCGGTGCCGGGGCGGTTGTCGTATCGCTCATGGTTCTCTCCCGGTTCAGAACATGTTCAGCGCAAGGCGGGCATCGTCGCTCATGCGGCTCATATCCCAGGGCGGATCCCAGACAATCGAAACGCTGGCATTGCTGACACCGGGAAGCGCCGCCACAGCCTCGCGCACCTGCTCGGGCAATTCCTGTGCGCTCGGGCAATTCGGGGCGGTCAGCGTCATTTCGATATCCACGCGGCCATCATCATGCAGGTCGATCGCGTAAATCAGCCCCAGTTCGTAGATATTGACCGGTATTTCCGGGTCATAAACGGTCGCGATAGCCGATATGACGCTATCCTCGTCCGGAACACCGGCGTGAGCTTCCGGCGCTGGCGTTTCCGCCGGAGCGCCAAGCGGTCTGGTCAGGATGTGACCTTCTTCAGACATGAACGACCTCCCTTGGTCAGACCAGCATCTGACGGGCGCGTGCTACGCCCTTCACCAATGCGTCGATATCATCTCGTGTGGTGTAAACGCCGAAGCTGGCTCTGGCCGTAGCGGTCAGACCAAGGCGTCTGATCAGTGGCTCGGCACAATGCTGGCCAGCACGTATCGCAATACCCTGCCGATCCAGCAGCACCGCCAAATCATGTGGGTGCGCGCCCTCGACAATGAAAGAGACCACACCGCCCTGTTCTGCCGGAGAACCGATCAGCCTCACGCCTTCGCTGCCACCCAGCACGTCACGCGTGTAGGCCACGAGCGCATTTTCATGGGCGGCAATGGATGCAGCGCCCAGCTCTTCCATAAAGGAAAGCGCAGCGCCAAGCCCGATCACCTCAATGATAGGGGGCGTTCCCGCCTCGAACTTGTGCGGAATAGTGGCCCAGCTCGATTTCGCGAAACTCACGGTCTCGATCATTTCGCCGCCACCGAGGAATGGAGGCATGGCATTGAGCAGCGCGCTGCGAGCCCAGAGCACACCAATCCCGGTCGGGCCGTAGAGCTTGTGCCCTGTGCAGACGAAGAAGTCAGCGTCCAGATCCTGCACGTCGATCGCGCGATGCACGGCCGATTGTGACCCGTCGAGCAGGATCTTCGCCCCGTATTGATGGGCCAGACGCGCAAGTGTCTTTGCGGGGGTCAGCGTGCCCAGAACGTTGGACATATGTGTAATGGCCACAAGCCCGACGCGGCCATCGGCCAGCAGGGATTCATAGGCCTCGAGATCGAGATCGCCGGTCTCGGTAATAGGGGCGACGCGCAATTCGATCCCGGCGCGGTCACGCAGCATCTGCCACGGCACGAGATTGGAGTGATGCTCAAGTTCCGAAATCAGCACCGCCTGACCGGGCTTGAGCAAGGCGCCATAGGAATGAGCAACGAGATTGATGGCCTCGGTGCTGTTGCGTGTGAAGATGACCTCATGACGGTCGGGCGCGTTCAGAAAACGCGCGACCTGCGTACGCACCGATTCATAGGCTTCGGTCGTACGCTCGCTCATCCAGTGCAGCCCGCGATGAATGTTCGCGTATTGATGCTGCATCGCGTGCATCATGGCTTCGATCACGCAATCCGGTTTCTGCGACGACGCCGCGCTGTCCAGAAAGACCAGCGGGCGGCCATGAACCGTCTCGGACAGGATCGGAAACCGGCTGCGCAGGGCAGCAAAACGGTCGAGCATGTCGATTGAGGACATCATCCCTCTCTTTTTTGCCACCAGGCATCCACGCGCTGGTCAAGCAGCGCATGAGCGGCCTCGTCAGTCACGAGAGACAGCGCATCCAGCAGGAAGGCGCGCACGAGAATGGCCCGTGCTTCCGCATAGGGGATGCCACGCGCGCGCAGATAGAAAAGCTGTTCGTCATCAAGTGCACCAACGGTCGCGCCATGGCTGCACTTCACGTCATCCGCATAGATTTCCAGTTCGGGCTTGCTGTCAATCTGGGCCTTCTCCGAAAGGAGAAGCGCCTGGTTCATCTGATAGCCATCGGTTTTCTGAGCAACGCGATGAACGTGGATCTTGCCCTGGAACACGCCATGAGCCGCATCCATGAGCACATTCTTGACGGTCTGGCGCGAATTGCAATCGGGTGCGGCATGGGTAATGACCGATGTAAGATCAGCGTGCTGCGCGCCAGCCAGAAGCTGGGCCGCATTCACATGCACCACCGCATGCTTTCCAGCCAGATGCGCCAGCACCTCATGACGCGAGAGCCTGGCCCCCAGCGTCAGGGTGAAGCTGTCATACGTTCCATGCTCAGCCACGCAGGCATTGACGAAAGCCAGGTTAGTGGCCTCAAGGCTGTCCTGCTGAACACGCAGATGGGTCAGATGCGCTTTTTCCGCGACCGACACCGTAAGGCTCGGATTGGCAAGATAACCCCCCTCGCCCGACTGGATATCGAGCAGGGTCAGCGAAGCTCCGGCCTCAAGCGTGACCTGATGCGCAAGATGGGTCGAGACTGGCGTATCGGTCGTCACCAGCGAGACGAGGCAGACCTGACCGGCCTCAACGTTCTCCGGCACAACCAGAGACAGACCCGGCTGACGCAGGGCGTTGTTGAGCACGCTCAAAGGCCGATCGGCCACCAGCAACGCCACGTCGCTCGTGATGACTACACTCTCAGGCAGGCGCGTCAGCCCGGAAACCAGCGACCCATTGATGAAGACAACGCGATTCCCGGTGCGCGCTTCAGGTGCCAGACGGGCAAGGAGCGCTTCCGCATCACCAAGCGACACGGGCTTTGGCGCGTCGAATCTCGTTTTTTCAATCTCACGAAGCGGCGTATAGCGCCACGCTTCTGCACGACGCTGGGGCAGGCCCTGCTGCGCCAGCAGCGCGCGGGCTTCACCCTCATGGGCACGTGTCAGAAACGACCCGACCGCAGGCGATAAGGCTGCGACGTCGCTCATGCCACCGCCTCGAGATATTGCTGATAACCCTGGGCTTCCAGTGCAAGCGCCACTTCTGCACCACCACTATGGATGATACGTCCCTTGGCCATGACATGCACACGATCCGGCTGGATATAATCCAGCAAACGCTGATGATGGGTGATGATCAGCGCCGAGAAATCAGGCCCGCGCAGGCTGTTGACGCCCTCGGCCACGATACGCAGGGCATCGATATCAAGGCCACTATCGGTTTCGTCGAGGATCGCGAATTTCGGGCGCAGCATACGCATCTGAAGCACTTCGTTGCGCTTCTTTTCGCCGCCCGAGAAGCCGACATTCACGTTACGCTTGAGCATGTCGTCCGACATGTGCAGGTGCTTGGTTTCTGCGCGAACTGCCTTCAGGAAGCCCACAGCATCCAGCTCGTCTTCCTTGCGGGCACGACGAACGGCATTGACGGCCGTGCGAAGGAAGTTCGCATTGTTGACGCCCGGCAACTCCACCGGTGCCTGGAAGGCAAGGAACAGACCAAGGGCTGCACGCTCTTCCGGCTCGAGGGCCAGCAGATCCTCGCCCTGAAAGGAGGCGCTGCCACCCGTGACTTCGTAATCGTCACGCCCGGCCAGCACATAGGACAGGGTCGACTTGCCCGACCCGTTGGGCCCCATGATGGCGTGAATCTCGCCCTTGGGTACTTCGAGATCCAGACCGCGCAGAATCTCCTTGGGGGTTCCGTTGTCGTCGATCTGCGCACAGAGACCGGAAATTTTCAGAAAATCATTCATGTTGCGGCTCTTTACCCGACGCTACCTTCAAGACTGAGTTGCAGGAGCTTCTGTGCTTCCACTGCAAACTCCATGGGGAGTTCCTTCAGGACATCCTTGCAGAACCCGTTGACGATCAGGCCCACCGCATCTTCTTCCGACAGGCCACGGGACCGGCAATAGAACAGCTGGTCCTCGGAAATTTTCGAGGTGGTCGCCTCATGCTCGACACGGGCCGTCATGTTGCGGTTCTCGATATAGGGCACGGTATGCGCGCCACACTGATCACCAATCAGCAGGCTGTCGCACTGCGTGAAATTACGGGCACCGCGTGCCTTGGGCATCATGCGCACCAGTCCACGATACGTGCTGTCCGAATGTCCGGCCGAAATGGTCTTGGCGATGATGGTCGAGCGCGTGTTCGGCGCCAGATGGATCATCTTCGTGCCCGTATCAGCCTGCTGGCGGTTATTGGTCACGGCCACAGAGTAGAACTCGCCGACCGAGCCCTCACCCGCCAGAATGCAGGAAGGATATTTCCATGTAATGGCGGAGCCGGTCTCGACCTGTGTCCAGGAGATCTTGGCATTGCGACCGCGGCAGGCGCCGCGTTTGGTCACGAAATTATAGATGCCGCCCCTGCCGTTCTCGTCGCCGGGATACCAGTTCTGCACCGTCGAATACTTGATGGTGGCATCGTTCATGGCCACCAGTTCGACCACGGCTGCATGAAGCTGGTTCTCGTCGCGCATCGGCGCGGTGCAGCCCTCGAGATACGAGACGGTCGCACGGTCCTCACAGATGATCAGCGTGCGCTCGAACTGCCCGGTATTGCGGGCATTGATGCGGAAATAGGTCGACAGCTCCATAGGGCAACGCACACCCTCCGGCACATAGACAAACGAGCCATCGGTAAACACGGCGGAGTTGAGCGCAGCGAAAAAGTTATCACTGACCGGCACAACCGAGCCGAGATAGCGTTTCACCAGCTCGGGATGCTCGCGGATAGCGTCCGATATCGGGCAGAAAATCACGCCAGCCTCTTCCAGAGTCTTGCGGAATGTCGTCACCACCGAAACGGAGTCAAACACGGCATCGACCGCCACGGGCAGGCGTGCCTCAGGCTCGCCCGCACCCTCGACCCCGGCCAGAATGGCCTGCTCGTGTAGCGGGATACCCAACTTTTCATAGGTCCGCAGCAGCTCGGGATCGACTTCTTCCAGCGATTTCGGGCCGGGTTTCGTCTTCGGCTCGGCGAAGTAGAAAGCATCCTGATAGTCGATGGCAGGATAATGGGGCTTCTGCCAGCTCGGCTCTTCCATGGACTTCCAGGCGCGAAAAGCCTGAAGGCGCCATTCGAGCATCCATTCAGGTTCCTGCTTGCGCGCAGAAATGAACCGGATCGTGTCCTCGCTCAGGCCCTTGGGCGCGAACTCCATCTCGATCTCGGTTTCGAAACCCCATTTATAGGTCGACTGGCCAAGGGTTTCGACGGCTTCGCGTGTTTCGGTTACGGCTGGCATGTCATCCCTCCCTGGCAGGATGCTGGTCGTGATTTTCGGCGTGATCATGCGTCACGCAACGTGACGCCGGCATGAAGCCCCCCGAGAGATGGGCGCGGCTCATATCCGCCAGATTGATGGCTTCAAGGGTCGAGCGAATGGCCGTGTTCACCATGTCCCACTGCCCCGAGGAGAGAGAACAGAGCGACTTGGCCTCGCACACACGCCCCTCGACACAGGCTGTGAGTGCAATCGGACCATCGACCGATGTAATGACGGCAGCGATCGAGATATCGGAGAGCGAACGGGCGAGACGATAGCCGCCACGTGCCCCGCGATGCGAGGCCACAAGCCCGTCTGCTGCCAGTCCCTTGAGAAGCTTGGCAACCGTCGGCTCGGGCACACCGGTCGCACCCGCGAGCGCAGTGGCTGTCATGAGCGTGTCCTGTTGGCCAAGCTGCACGAGCAGAACCGTAGCGTAATCAGCGAGTTTCGATAACCTGAGCATCCTGCTCCCTCGATCAGTTCCGCATGAACAGAAATTAAAGACCTAAATGGTGCTATTTTTCTAGCAGATGCGCGTCCGAGGCTCCCGCGTCAACCCTTTTCGCCTTTTGTCATGAGGATAAAACAGCTGGTTGAGCATCCTGCGCGCGACATGTGACCGCACAGGCCTTGCACCGCAGGACGATGGGTCAGCCCAGATGGCCGAAACAGAGCCGCATGAGCATATCCAGCACCGCACCCACCACGAAACCGACCAGAGTCCCGTTGATACGGATATACTGCAGATCACGCCCTACACGCTGCTCCAGCCGCGCCGACAGTTCCGCCGGGTCCCACCGCTCCATGACGGAGGCGATATAGGCAGCCAGCTTGTCACGCAGCGACGGCAGGATACGCACAAGTGTCGTCCGCAGCGTCTGCTCAAGGCGCGCGCGCATGGTGGGGTCGTGATCAAGCTGGTCGGCCAGACTCTGCAATGCCGTCTCGATCACGCTGCGGCTCCAGCCATTCTCACAGGTCAGATCATCCTCGGCGAGGGTCCGAAAGCGCTGCCATATCTCGGACCACCACAGCTTGAGGCTGTCATGCCCAAGATAACCGCTTACGGCATCGCCAAAACGCGCCCGCCGCTCGGGGTCCTGTTCCAGCCGGTCGATCTCGGCACGTATCCAGCTGGTGAAACCCTCGCGCAGCTCGGAGTCCTGAGGGTCGATCCGCTCGAGTTCCAGATAGAGGGCCGTGATCACACGATTGGCGACAGAGGGGCCAATGGCCCAGCCAATCATGCGACCGCCCTGCTCACGCACACGCTCCTCAATGAAGCTGCGCAACGTTGTCTCGCGTTTCTGCACGGCAATCTTGAAACGCTCCAGCAGCGCCGAGAGCACTTCCTGATGCAGCTCATCCTCAACCAATGCGCGCAGCGCACGGGTGATGACGTTGATGGAGGCCTCACCACGCGCCAGCACCGGCAGTGCTTTGGCAATGGCAGCACTGGCTCGCCCATCTTCCAGGCGATCCAGCATGTCCGGCACGCTACGACGGAGGGCAGACGCCGTGGCATTGGCTGTGCGCGGCTGCCGCAACAGATTGGCCAGAATACGGGCGACATCTGCCGAGGCCAGCGCCCGCCCGGCATCCTCCTCAGTGAAAAACTGCGTTGAGACGAAGCGGCCTAGCGCCCGTGCCAGACGGGGCTGCTGACGTGGCAGAACAGCCGTATGCGGAATGGGTAGCCCCAGCGGATGGCGAAACAGTGCCGTGACCGCAAACCAGTCGGCAATGCCGCCCACCACCCCGGCCCGCGCCCCGGAACGCAGCACTTCCAGAACAAGGCCGTCCTTCACAAGACCCATAGCCGGCAGCCCGGCCGATACGACCATGAGCCCGCCCATACCGACCAGCAGCCCGCCCGCCAGACGGCGGGACGCCCTGAGCGCGGCGAGCGCCTCGGCTTCGGTCGTCGAGGTTTCGGCAGGTCGTTGCGTTGGCGGCGGATTCTCGGAAAACGCTTGTTGCATGATGGATCGATTACCACCGGCGGGATAAAAAGTCCTGCGCCTCCCGCAATCCACCATTGCCATCACTCTTGGGGCATGGAAAACCGGGCGCAGTCCGTGAACTGAACATAAGCGAGAGTGCCTTGTCCAATACCGCGCCGCATCACGCCTCTTCCGGAACGCCTGCCCCGAAACCCGAGAGCAAGGCCGATCCGAAAACCGTGCCGGACCTGCGAGATGGCGCGGCTTTTGCCGAACGTCTCACCGGCGAGATGCAGGCGCTTCAGGACCGTGCTGCCCATGAGCGTCACGCGCCCGACCCGATCGAGACCCTGTCGAGCCAGATCGGTGATGAACTGATCGACGGTGCCCTGTCAGTTCCCACGCTTGAAAACGCGGTGCGCGTCCTGCGTGATGCGAATCTGAAGCAGCGTGCGGCTCGTCTGCGTAGCTATGTCGGGCTCAAGGACGAGACCACACCGGCGGCACGCCTCGCCGAGGCTGCGCGTTTGACCGTGGAAAGTTGCGACAGCGTTGAGACGCTGGTTGCGCGTCTGTCGCGCCCCGGTTTCGCCGCTGTGTTCACCGCCCACCCCACCTTCGCACTGGCCGATAACGTCTATCGTCACATTGTCGAAATGGCGACCGAGCCGAGCCATCGTCTGCCGGAACTGAAATCCCATCGGCGCGAAGCGGCTCCGACCCTCGCGCATGAGCAGAATCTGGCGCTGACGGCCATATTGCGCGGTCGCGATGCGCTCGACATCTTCAACGCCGCCATTCTCGATCATGCCAGCAAGCGTTGGCCGGATCAGGGCGAAACGCTCGGCACACTAGATATCCGCACCCTGATTCTGGCAACCTGGGTCGGGTTCGATACAGATGGCCGCAGCGATATCCATTGGTGGGACACGCTGCGTATCCGGCTGGCGCTCAAGCGCACGCAGCTGGAACGCCTGCGCACACAGCTCGAATCCCTCCTGCCGCAGTGCTCGCAACTGGTCGCCCGCATCGACGTCGCCCTTGGCGCAGTCAAGGAGCAGGAGGCTGCCTGCCCTGACCAGCAGCATCACGACGCCAATGCCATCGCCGCCTTTGCGCAGGCGCTGGTAAGCCGACGCGAATCTGCCCTGGTTTCCGCTGAGACGCTTCGCCCCCTTTTCGATGAGGCTCTGGCGCTTATCGATGGGGAAAAGCGCAGTGCCCTGCTGACCGCACGTTCGGGCTTCATGGCGCATGGCCTTGGTGCTGCGCATATCCACACGCGCCTCAATGCGACACAGATCTACAACGTCGTGCGCCATCGCCTCGGCATTGAGGACGACCCGACCATTCCCTCACGCCGCCGTCTGGTGCTGTCACAGATCAACGAGGCGCTGGAAGGGATCAAGGAACCGATTCCTGTCGATTTCGGCGCGGTGATGATGGAGCAGTCCTCTGCTGGCCGTCTCATGATGACGATGGCGCAGATCCTCAAACACATCGACAGCGCCACACCCATACGCTTCCTGATTGCCGAAACAGAAAGCGGCTATACGCTTCTCGCCACTCTCTGGCTGGCCCGCCTGCTGGGTATTCGCGACGAGCAGATCCAGATTTCACCGCTCTTCGAGACGCAAAGCGCCCTCGAACATGGTGAGATCATTCTGGAAGAGGCTTTCCGCTCGCCGCACTGGCGCCAGTATATCCGCAATAACGGTCGTCTCTGCCTGCAATTCGGCTATTCGGATTCGGGCCGCTATATCGGCCAGCTTGCCGCGACGAACCTCGTCGAGCGCCTTCGCCTGCGTACCCTGTCGCTCATGCAGAAGCATGGCATGCAGGATATCGAGCTCGTCCTGTTCGACACGCATGGCGAGAGCATCGGCCGTGGGGCACATCCCTTCAGCCTGTCAGACCGCCTCAGCTATTTCTCGCCCGATCATACACGCGGCCTGTTCGCAAAAGCCGGTATCCGCCTGCGCGAGGAAGCCGCTTTTCAGGGTGGGGATGGCTACACCCTGTTCGGCACCGCCCCGCTGGCAGCCTCGACGATCGCCACGCTTGCAGAACATCTCGTGCGCCCGCTCTCCACGTCGCGCGATCCGATTTATGACGAGCCGGATTTCTCTGCTGATTTCTTCTCAACCATCGCGCTCGACATGAGCAGCCTTGTGGAGGATCCGGGTTATGCAGGGCTTCTTGGTGCGTTCGGTCCCGCACTGATCGACAAATCGGGGTCACGCCCCTCGGCCCGTCAGGGCGATGGCATCAGTGTCACGCGCATCACTCATCCCAGCCAGCTTCGCGCCATCCCGAACAACGCCATTCTCGAGCAGCTCGGCTGGTGGACCAATGTGCTCCAGGGCTTCGGTACGGCTGCATCACGCCACCCGGAAACATTCGAGAAACTGGCCCGCAGCAGCCGTCGCTTCGGCCTTGCGCTCGACTTTGCCCGCCAGGCTGCGGCCCATTCGGATATCGGCGCCCTGCGTGGCATTGTGCGCCTGCTCGACCCCGGCACCTGGCTCGATCGGGCAGCCTCGGCCCGTAATGAGGAACAGCGAAGCCAGCACCTCGTTCTCGCCGATGGTCTGGAAGGGCTCGAATTCTGGCGCAGCCTGCCAGCCATGTTCCGCCGCATCCAGGCTGACCATATCGCGCTCGAATCCGTCTGGAGCCACACGCTCAAGATGAGCGCGCAGGAGCGTACGCTGCACGCCATTCGCCATGCCGTGATTGGGCAGATCTGGCTGCTGGCCACACGCATCCCGTATTTCAGCCCGCGCAACGATATCAATCGTGAGACCCTGCTGCGCCTCGTGCTTCAGCTCGAAATTCCTGCCGTGCTCAAGCGTCTTTCGGAAATCTTCCCGCAATCTGCGGGTATCGTGACCGATCTGGACTTCCACGAGCCGAGCGGCCCGCGTGACGATCACGGCTTCACGCGCGAGCATGAGGAAATCTTTGCCCCGATGGCACGCCTGTTCGCCCTGCTGCGTGAAATCAGCGTGGCGGTCATGCATGCCAATGGGTCGTTCGGCTAAGTCAGTCTCCCCATGCAGTCCGTCCCGCCTCTATAGGGGGCTGGACGGCATGGCCGGGCGCGACAGCTGAACAAACTTGTCCTGCCATCGTTCATGATCTGTACGGCGCATCTTGCGCCCCTTGTCTGAAGCGGCGCCCACTCGGCCCGCATCTTGGAAAGCAAAGATCATGATACGATACACTGCTTTGATTTTGGCACTCGCCGTACCCGGCCTCGCACAGGCCGCAGAGACAACGGGCATTCTCCCTGAGTCCGGGGGGAAATCGCCCTATTCCGCCCCTGCCGTGCCGACAACGATGAAGCCGCTCGCCGGCTCTCTCGCCTCCCTGCTCGATCAGGGGTATGCTATCACCACAACGACACAAACAGGGCCGGAACTCGTCCTAACGCTGAGCCAGCGCGGCCACGTGGTGTTATGTGCGCTCACACCCCCGGACCTGCGCAATGACCAGAATATTCCGACATCGCGATGCTGGGCGCTCAACGCAGCGCCTTGACCTGTCGCCCTTGCAACGCAAGTGGCAGGTGTCATGACGAACGCTTCGTGATACTCACGGTAACGTGATAGACTATCCTATCCAATCAAGGAGATGACATGCATCTGATCTGGACACTGATTGTCGGTTTCTTTGTGGGACTGATCGCGAAATTCCTGATGCCCGGCCGTGATCCGGGTGGTTTTATCATTACGATCTTTCTTGGTGTGGCTGGTGCGCTGCTGGCGAGCTGGATCGGTCAGAAGCTGCATTTCTATCATCCCGGCCAGCCTGCCGGTTTTGTTGCGTCCGTATTCGGCGCCATGATCCTTCTGCTGATCTATCGCCTGTTCGTGGCCAACAACCAGCAGAAGTGAAAAAATCCCCCCGACGCCTCAGCACCGGGGGATAGCTGCAAGGCGATTTACTCGCCAGTCCAGCCCTTGTAGCTGCCAACATTGTCACGTGTGATCAGGGTTGGCGGCATCAGGCGCACCGTACCCTTGGCAACCTTGCCATCCTTGATGGCCTGCCCCATCGCCACGCCGTCCTTGCCCATCTGGTAAGGGTCCTGGCTGGCCGAGGCCACCACCGACGAGCGCGGGTCCTTGAGCGACGAAACGATATCAGGTGCACCGTCGACGGAGGTGACGATAATACCCTGACGATGGGCCTGGCGAATGGCCAGATCGCCACCGATTGCCTCGGGGTCATTGATCGCAAACACACCCTTCAGGTTCGGGAAACGCACCAGGAAGCCCTGCATCACCTTGAACCCGAGATCGCGCTCGGCACCACCATTCTGGTCGTCGCTGACGATCTTGATATCAGGGTACTTCGCAAGAACCTCCTTGCACCCCTTCACACGGTCGATAATCGACGAAACCTGCGGGCCGTTTTCAATAGCGACCTCGCCCTTGCCGTCAATTTTCTTGGCCAGATACTCGCAGGAGATGCGCCCAGCGGCGACGTTATCTGTCTGGACCGTGCCATCGACACCCGCCGAGGCCACGTCGACCGCAATGACGGTCGCACCGGCCTTCTGCACACGTTTGACGGCAGGCATGACGGCCTGCGGGTCCACACCATTGAGCAGGATCAGATTCACGCCCGAAGTGACGAAGCTGTCCATCTGCGAAAACTGCTTGTTGAGATCGTAATCAGCCGACAACGCATTGATGCTGGCGCTCGGGGCGATGCTCTTGAGCTGTGTGGTGGCGCCCTTTACCAGCGCCACGAAGTAGGGATTGCCGAGCGAGCCGACCGAGACACCGACATTGCTTATGCCATCAGCCCGTGCCGCGGGCGCCGCCAGAACGGTGGAGAGAGCGAGAGCACCGAGGAAGAATTTCGTATGAGTGATCATCTTGAAAAATCCGAAACGGAAGAGAAACAAACTCTGGAACCGGTGGAATAAATGGCGGCTCAGGTGCGGGCTGTCGGTGCACGGAACCTGTCGAGTGCCACGGCCACAATGATGACCAGACCCTTGACGATGAACTGCCAGATATCGGAGACGCCAATCAGGATGAGCCCGTTGGTGAGCACGGCAATCAGGAGAGCACCAACAAGCGTGCCCCAGATTGAACCGATACCGCCCACGAAAGAGGTTCCACCCAGAATGACTGCGGCAATTGCGTCGAGCTCATAGGATTGACCGAGTTGCAGGCCGTTCGCTGCGTAGAGACGCGCCGACGACATGACTGCACCCAGCCCGGCCAGAAGGCCCGAAGCCGCATAGACGAACATGAGGACCAGACCGACACGAATACCGGCCAGACGCGCAGCGGACGGGTTGCCGCCAATCGCGTAGATATGCACACCCAGCACCGTGCGACGCAGGATGAACCAGCTTGCCACCACGACGGCAAAGGCAATGACAGCCAGCCAGGGAATGGTGAAGGTCGAGGTGAGGGCGATGCCGTCATTACCGATCCACGCAAAGGATAGATCGGGGTTGAAGATCGTGCGGTCATTGCCCATCAGGCGGGCAAGGCCGCGCACGGCGGTCAGCGTACCAAGGGTGACGATGAAAGGCGGTATCTTCACACCTGCAATCAGCGCACCGTTGAACACGCCGATCAGAAGCCCGGCACCAAGGCAGGCGGGCACGGCAAGCCAGGCCAGATGCGGCATGAGCGAGACGATCAGTCCGCACATGGCGGCGAAGGCGAGGATCGACCCGACAGACAGATCGATACCACCTGTCAGGATGACAAAGGTCATGCCTGAGGCCAGCACGGTGTTGATTGAGGCCTGCTGGGCAATGATGGAAAGGTTCTGGCCGGACAGGAAGCGATGACCACCCAGGAAATGGAAGCCCAGCGCGAGAAGGATCAGCACAGGCAGCATGCCCGCTGCCTGAAGGATGCTGCGCGTGGTGGCGCGTGCGTTCAGCTGGGCAGCTGGTGAGGCCGCCACCGCCGGGTTGAGAGTGTTGCTCATGGAGATGATATCCTAGGCGGCGATTGGCGAGGGGGAGACGAGCCCGACAGCGAGAGACATGATGGCCTCCTGCGTGATGGCCTTGCCTTCAAGCTCACCGGTCATGTGACCCTCGCGCATGACAAGAACCCGATCACTGACACCGATAATCTCGGCCATCTCACTGGAGATGACGATGATCCCGAGACCCTGTGCAGCCAGATCGTTGATGATGCGGTATATTTCAGTCTTGGCCCCGATATCGACGCCGCGTGTCGGCTCGTCGAGAATCAGAACCTTGGGGCCGGTTTCGAGCAGCCGGCCAAGCAGGACCTTCTGCTGGTTGCCACCTGACAACCCCCCGACATTGGTGAGCATGTTCTGTGCCTTGATCCGCAGGGCAGAGAACGACCCGGTTGCGCGTGTACGGCCCTTGCCCTGATCGAGCACGCCCATGCGGGAGTCACGCTCGACCACGCCAAGATTGATGTTGCCGCTGCACGACATATCCAGAAAAAGCCCGAGCGCCTTGCGATCTTCCGTGAGATACGCAATGCCCGCCGCCAGCGCGTCGCGCGGTGAGCGGATGTCGATCTTGCGGGAGTCGAGCCACACTGCGCCGCCGGTTTTCTGATCCGCACCGAAAATCAGGCGTGCCAGTTCGGTACGCCCTGCCCCGACCAGCCCGGCGATGCCAAGCACCTCACCGGGCCGCAGATCGAAACTGGTCGGATGAACGCGCTTGCCATCCGTTAGTCCCTCGACCTTCAGAATGGGCGCGGCATCGTGTCGAATGTGATTGCCGTCTTTTTCGTAAAAGCTCGATAGATCACGCCCAACCATCAGGCTGACGATGCGCCCGGAAGAAAGCTCGTGCTTTTCGAGCGTGCCGACATGGGCACCATCGCGGAGCACCGAAACCCGATCTGCCAGTTCGTCGATTTCGTCCATACGATGGCTGATGTAGATCAGTGCCAGCCCCTTCGCCCGAAGCTGACGAATGAGCGCAAACAGACGATCCGTCTCGCGGGCTGAAAGGGCCGTGGTGGGCTCGTCCAACACAAGAATACGGGCATCGCGATGCAGCGCGCGGGCGATCTCGACAAGCTGCTGCTCTGCCACCGACATTGTCGACAACCTGTCTTCCGGCCCGAAGGGCGCCCCAAGCTCCTTGAGCAGACCCCGGCAGGCCTCGTTCATGGCGGCGCGGTCGATCATGCCGTTTTTGCGAAGCTCTGAACCCAGATGGATGTTCTCGGCAACGGTCAGGTTCGGTGCGAGCGCCAGTTCCTGATAGATGATGCCAATTCCGAGTGCCCGCGCTGAGCCTGGATTCGTAATTCTGGCTGTCTCACCTGCAATGCGGATCTCGCCGCCCGGGTCTGCCGTATAGGCACCGGACAGGATTTTCATCAGGGTCGATTTACCGGCCCCGTTCTCTCCCATGAGCGCCAGAATCTCGCCGCCATAAGCGACCAGCGAAACATCCTTGAGAACCTTCACTCCCGAGAATGTTTTGGAAATACCCTCGACCTGCAGAAGCGGCGCACCGCCATGCGTGTCACACGAAATGTGTTGGGCCAGTGTCATGGGACCAGTCTCCCGGATTAAACGCTGGCAGCCGGACGGGTCCTTGCGCGTCCCTCTGCCTGACGAGAGAGAAGCAGATATTTTGTTAAATTTATATAATGTTTTTGCAATCTTTGATTTTATAACGGATATGTGATGGTTAAATCCTGTCCATGTTATAAATCACAATATGGGCTGTGCCATGGCCAGTCATTTTCCATCCTGATGGGTCAGCATCCGATCATGGAATCTCACGATCCAGGCTGACCCTCACCAAGCGCCTTGCTCAAAAAGTCAGGAAGTACTCCGGCCTCAGCACCATCGAGGAACGGGTCGAACATCCCGTCTATCGCCAGGAGCGAGAGGCCGTGAACGCGCCCCCATAGCCCCGCCATGCGGGGCATGGCATCCGTCGAATCCGGGTGAGCGTCTTCCCTGCCTGCGAGTCCACGCAGAGCGGCAAAAGCGCGCGATGACGCCTGCGCAAGGTCTGGCAGCGTGTGATCAAGCAAGGCACGGCGAAACATCAACCGAAACAGGTCCGGATTTTCCAAGGCAAAACCGATATAGGCCATACCTACAGCATGAGCGTTCACCCGGGGCGATCCCGACATGGCCTGGGTCAGGGCATGGGCAAGGGCCTCATACCCTTCGGCCGCAAGGGCTGAGCGCAATCCGGTCAGGTTTCCGAAATGTGGCACGGCAGCGGTGGCGGAGACGCCGACCTCTCGTGTGACAGCGCGCAGGGTCAGGGCCTCGATACCATCGCGCTGGATGACGACCCGCGCCGCCCGCATCAGCGCCTTGGCAAGATCGCCGTGATGATAATTATCCACATATTGGGTCATGAGGTCTCCTTCTGCCACATCTTTACAAGGAAAAGTTTGACATCATGACCCTTGTAAATGCAATCTTTTTATGAAAAAGGTTACAAGGGAAACAGATTAATGGCTTATCTGAGAGATGCACATCGTTTACCCTTCCGAGCGCTTCTTATCGAACTGGGTGCCCTCGCCCTGATCTAGGGTGGCGAATGGTTTCATGTTGAAGCATACGCCTTTCCCGCCTGTTGTGCTCTGATTGGCGCGAGCGTCTTTCGCCGTTGGCGCGCTTCTGTTCCATTCGATCGTCTGTGGCTGGCCTTGAATGGTACGGCTCTGGGATTCGGCATCATGGATATGACACTGCGTGCGCAGCTTTCCCCGGATATCTTCGCGGCCCTCTGCGCCACACTGCTCGCAGCCCTTTTCCTGTTGGGGAGTTCCTGGCGTGTGCCCATGATCCAGCTGCTGGCAGAGCAGCGCACGGGCCAGATGCTCGATCGTGGCAATCCCACTCTTTCGCGGTTCTTCCGTCGCTACACCCTCATCTGGGCTGGGTATTTCAGCCTGCGTGCCCTGACACTGCTTCTGATGTCCTTGCAGCCTCAAGACATGCTTGCAGAGCAGATCGGGCTGAAACTCAGCCTGCTCATCATGATCCTGCTCAGCTTTCGTGGTCCGGCACTTTATCGCCTCTACCAGCGTGCCCACCCTGCCTTCTGACTGGAATGCGTCTTGAAACATCGCTGGCGTTCATAAGCGCTCACGAAGGGTAAGTGCCTCTCTCGTCACAAGCGCCTCCCTGCCGATTCTAGCCTCCTGCTCCGTCATCACGATCGTCCCCAGATACGACCGCTCCCGCACATGATTGCTCGAAACGAAAAAAGCCGCCCCGAAGGGCGGCTTTTCCGTGTTCCGAGACTGAACCCGAAGGATCAGGCGCTCTTCGCCATGATCTCGTCGGCCACGTTGCGCGGCACCGGATCATAATGATGGAACTGCATCGTGAACGACGCGCGGCCCTTGGTGGCCGAACGCAGATGCGAGATGTAGCCGAACATTTCCTTCAGCGGCACCTGAGCGCGGATCATGACGGTCGAACCGGCCGTCTCCTGGCTCTGGATGATGCCGCGACGACGGTTAAGGTCGCCTACCACGTCACCGACGTGATCGTTCGGGGTCGTGATTTCGACGTCCATGATCGGCTCAAGGATCACGGGGCCGGCATTCTTCATGCCTTCACGGAAGCAGGCCTTGGCGGCGATTTCGAAGGCGAGAGCCGACGAGTCGACGTCATGGTACTTGCCGTCAAGCAGCGTGAACTTGAAGTCCACCGTCGGGAAGCCAGCAAGCACGCCCGTCGAGGACTGCATGCGGATGCCCTTTTCGACAGCCGGGATGTATTCCTTCGGAACCGTACCGCCAACGACCTTGTTCTCGAAGCTGATGCCTTCGTTACGCTCGACAGGCACGAACTCGATCTTGACTTCAGCGTACTGACCCGAACCACCGGACTGCTTCTTGTGGGTGTAGGTCTCGGTGTGGGCACGCGAGATCGTCTCACGATAGGCCACCTGAGGCGCACCGACATTGGCTTCAACGCCGTATTCACGACGCAGACGGTCCACGATGATGTCCAGATGCAGCTCGCCCATGCCGGACAGGATGGTCTGACCCGTTTCCTGATCGGTCTTGAGCTGCAGCGAGGGATCTTCAGCGGCCAGCTTCTGCAGGGCCAGCGTCATCTTCTCAACGCCGTCCTTGGTCTTCGGCTCGACCGAGATGTCGATCACCGGAACCGGGAACTGCATGCGCTCCAGAACAACCGGATCGGCAGCGTCGGCCAGGGTGTCACCCGTCTGGGTGTCCTTCAGACCCACGAAAGCAGCGATATCGCCAGCGCCGACCTGCTTGACTTCCTCACGCTTGTCAGCGTGCATCTGGAACATGCGGCCCACGCGTTCCTTGTGGCCCTTGGTCGTGTTCAGCACGGTATCGCCCGACTTCAGAACGCCACGATAGACGCGCACGAAGGTCAGGGTGCCGTACTTGTCCGAGATGATCTTGAACGCAAGACCAGCGAACTTGCCATCGGGATCGACCGGCACGATCGGCAGGAAGTTCTCGTCAACCTCTTCGCCTTCCGGCGGCGCGATACGGATGCCTTCGACTTCGTCAGGAGCCGGCAGGTAATCGATAACGGCATCGAGGAGCGGCTGAACGCCCTTGTTCTTGAAGGCCGTGCCGCACAGGACGGGACGGAACACGCCGGAAATGGCGCCCTTCTTGATGCACTTCTTCAGCGTTGCGACATCGACATCGCCCTTCTCGAAGTATTCTTCGATAGCGGCTTCATCAACGCTCAGCGCGGTGTCCAGAAGGTTCTGGCGGGCTTCAGCTGCCTTTTCCTTCAGGTCATCGGGGATCTCGGCATAGTGGAACTTCGCGCCCAGCTCGCCGCCTTCCCAGATGATGGCGCGCATTTCGACCAGGTCGACCACGCCAACAAAGTTTTCTTCAATGCCGATCGGCAGCTGAAGCGGAATAGCGACGATGTCGAGCTTTTCCTTCAGCGTGTCGAACGCGCGATAGAAATCGGCACCGGTACGATCGAGCTTGTTGATGAAGATGACGCGCGGAACGTTATAGCGGTCAGCAAGACGCCAGTTGGTTTCCGACTGCGGCTGAACACCGGCAACGCCTTCGATGATGAAGATGGCGCCGTCGAGCACGCGCAGCGAGCGGTTCACTTCGATATTGAAGTCGATGTGGCCCGGGGTGTCGATGATGTTGATGCGGTGGTTTTCCCACTCGCAGGTCACGGCTGCCGAGGTGATCGTGATGCCACGCTCACGTTCCTGCGCCATGTAGTCGGTGGTCGTGTTGCCGTCATGCACTTCACCAATGCGATGCGACACGCCGGTGTAGTACAGAATACGCTCGGTCGTCGTGGTCTTGCCGGCATCAATATGCGCGGTGATACCGATATTGCGGATCTTCGAGAGAGCCGATTTGGCTTCTGCGACGCTGCTTTCGGACACGGGATACCTCCAGAATGCGATGAAAGGTGCTTCAGGCCGCCCCGAAACACCTTTGCCGTGGCCGTCACAGATCGACGCTTTTTCCGAAGAAACCCGGTAAGAAATACGTCGAAGCCGGACCGACCAAGTGGGCCTTGTGATCGAGAGGCTGAATGAAACAACCCGACCACGTTTTCAAGGCCAATTTTGTTGCAGCCAGCCTTTTCCGCCGAAGCGTCAGGCTGGCGCCGTCAGACTCAGGCGGTCTGAGCGGCCTTGCTTTCCTGAGCGCGCAGGATGCGGCGCTTGATGACCTGAGCCTCGACCGGGAGCTTGCGGTTCGGCGTGCTGATCAGGAACGAGTCCAGACCGCCATTATGCTCAACCGTACGGATGCCCTGCGTGGAGAGACGCAGACGAACGCCCGTGCCCAGAATGTCGGACAGAAGGGTGATTTCCTGCAGGTTGGGCAGGAAACGGCGACGGGTCTTGTTGTTGGCGTGGCTGACGTTGTTGCCCGTCAGCACACCCTTGCCCGTGATTTGGCAGCGGCGTGACATGGACTTGATCCTCGGTAGTAATATGATCGCCGAGACCACTCCCGGCATACGACGATGCGTTAAGGCGCGGCTTATGACGGAGCCCCCCGCTCCCGTCAAGCCGAAAGCGACCCAAACCGGTCATTCACCGTCGGAAAAGGCGTCCGCACAGAGCAGTTCACCCGATCGGACGCTGTCTATAGCCGTCTGGAGCATGCGAACCATCGTTTCGGCATCGGTTGTCCGCGCCAGCACGCCCATCGATCCGCCAAGCAGCGCCGACGCGATGAGTTCGGTCGGCAGGTTCTGCTCGACCAGATAACCGATCGCCTTGTCGATCACGACGCCGCACTGACGAAGCTCCTCAGGAATCTCGACACCTTCCGGGTCGCCTGACACCTCATGAGCCGCCTGCTCGCGAATATCCTCTTCCACGGCCTGATCGGGGCGGAAATCCTGGGCGAGGTCATCAGCCGGCTTGGTCATGGGCGTTCTCCTTGTGGTTGCTTCGTATCCTTGCCCCTCACGTAGGGAAGGCCGCCCGGGAAAACTAGGCCTCTGGCCCGGATTGGTTGGACACCATATCGAAATAAGCCCCCTGACGGGCCATCAAGCTCTCGTGCGTGCCTTCCTCGACGATCCTGCCGGCCTCGATAACCAGTATGCGCGTCGCGTGGCGTATGGTGGAGAGACGATGGGCGATGGCAATGGTCGTCTGGCGCGACGTCACGCGGCGCAGGGCGTCCATAAGCCGCAGTTCGGTGCCCGTATCCAGCGCACTCGTTGCCTCGTCCAACAGCAGAAGTCTGGGCTTGCGCAGAATGATACGCGCCAGAGCAATACGCTGTCGCTCGCCCCCCGAGAGTTTCAGTCCTCGCTCACCGACAAGCGTCTCATACCCGTTCTCAAGCCCTTCGATGAAATCATGGATCTGCGCCAAACGCGCGGCCTCCTCGATTTCCGCCTGCGTGGCATCGAGCTGGCCATAAGCAATGTTGTAGCCGATCGTATCGTTGAAGAGTTGCGTGTCCTGAGGCACCACACCGATCATCCTGTGCAGGGCGACTGGCGGTATAGAGCCAAGGTTCTGACCATCAAGCAGGATCTGACCGCTGGCTGGCGCATAGGCACCAAGGATGAGGCGCGCAATTGTCGATTTTCCAGCCCCGGTCGGACCGACCAGGGCAATGGTCTCCCCCGGCCCCGCCCGAAACGACAGGGCATGCAGGATCTCGCGTCCGTCATAGTCGAAACTGACACTATCGAACGCGAGTGAGGCAGGCCCCCTCGCCTCACCTTCGCGTTCCGGCGAAGGCAATGCAGGGCGCGGTGCTTCGTCCATGAGGTCGGTCAGATGCTCCAGATCAACACAGGCATTGCGCCAGCCCGCATAAACGAGATTGAGCGAGATAATGGCCTGATAGAGGGTACGCAGATAAGTGCCGATCAGCACGAAAGCCGCCACATCGAGGTTGCCCGTCGCCAGATCCCGCCCGGCCATGAAAAAGATCGCCAATGTGGCCAGGGCAATCATGGCGTTCTGACTGACGGAAGATAAGCCTGCGACAAATGTCATGCGCAGGCTTGCCTTCTCCTGCTCCCGCCGTGCCTGCTCGTATCGGGCATATTCATGTGGCTCATTGGCGAAATGACGCACGGCCTCGAAATTCAGCAGGGAATCGAGAAGGAAATGCTGGGCCTTGCCATTGGCCTCGTTACGCTGACGCCGGGCACGAACCCGCTGGCGAACGAACCATTGCGCCAGAATGATATAGCTGAGCAACGCGACAAGAATGACGCAGGCATAGCGCCCGCCAAGAAAATGAAAGACGACCGCCACTGTCAGCCCGGTGTCGAGAATGGCCGGTAGGATGTTAAACAGCGCAAGCCGCAAAAGCGTATCGGCCGCCTCCGATCCCCGCTCGATCGAGCGGGTCAGGGCACCGGTCTGACGGTCACGATGGAAGCGATATGGCAAGTCCAGCAGGTGACGAAACGCCGCCTGCGCGGTCAGCGCCTGCAAACGCTGCCCAACGGGCTGATACACAAGCTCCTGCAAGGCAGAAAACACACTGCGGAAAAAAATTAGCCCGCCATAGCCCAGTATGAGCCCGGCCGGCACGACCACACGCAGATCCGCCGTCGCATAATGCGCGACAAGACGACTGAACATGTAGGGCGTGCCCAGAATACAAAGACGCTCGGCAACCAGCAGCGCCAGAGTGAGCCCCATCCCGATACGGAAGAATCGTATGTCGTGTGAAAGAACGAGACGCCAGGCACGCAAAAGGCTCGATAAGGCCAGAGGCAGGGCGAGAGGGCGGGCCACAGGACGGGAAGGAGGAAGGTTCATGCGCCCAACCTGAGCATGCGCCCGGCGTTTTGCAATCAGACGGTGATACGCGATATCGTTGTCATTCAGACAAGAGAGTTGCGCCTTTCATGACTTCAGACAGCCTCGCCCCGTTTCTCGACCACATCAAAAGCTGCCAGACCGCCATTCTGCCCGGCGGGCGGCGGCCTGTCCTGGCCGGCGACAGGCGCTTCGGTCTTGCCGATCCGAAGGTTTTCGAGGCCCTCGCGGCCCTTGGCTATGCCTCCGACGATAGGGGGTATGAGGTCTTTCGTGTGCCCGATGGCGCCGCCCTCCAGCCTCTAGGGGTCGAATTGGCTGATAGGGGGCTTTACAGACCTCATCACGAGCTCTTTGACGTGTTCGACGAGGGCGGCGAGGTCATTGGCCAGATCGATCGCGGGGCCCTGCCCCTCCTCGGCTGCACGGCGGCTGGCGTGCATCTGAACGGTCTGGTCAAGAAAGCAGACGGTCTTTATCTCTGGATGGGCCATAGAGCGCAGAACAAGCGCCTCGACCCCGGCAAGCTTGATCACCTTGCTGCGGGCGGCATCTGCACTGGCCTAACCCCGCTTGAGGCGCTCATCAAGGAAGCGGGAGAGGAAGCCGCGATACCACCCGAACTGGCAGCCAAGGCACACCCAGTAGCAACGCTGCGCTATGCTATGGCACGCCCGGAAGGACTGCGTCAGGATACGCTTTTCTGCTATGACCTCACCCTGCCTGAGGATTTCATCCCGCAGCCCGTCGATGGCGAAGTCGCCTTCTTCGAACTCATGCCCATCGACACCGTGTTTCGTCTGGTGCGCGACACCCACGACATCAAGTTCAACGTCAATCTGGTGCTGATCGACCTGTTTATCCGTCGCGGCCTGTTTTCCGAGGCTGACAGCGCATTTTTGCGCCGCGCCCTCGATCAGCGCTGACACCGAAAGCGATGCGCCCCGCTTTCATGCTCCGACATATCGGACTGTCGCCCCGTAGAAACGGGTCAGGTCATGATTTCACCGTGTCGGGATGGGCTGGTCGTGTCAGCCGCTTGGCGCTGCTGGTTTTTTTTATTGGGCTTACCGGATGCAGCTCGCCCTCACCCGGCAAGCCAGCCATGCCGATCTCCGCCTGCATGGCCCAGAACATCCTGAGCAACAGCCACGAAATGCTCTCCATAACGCTGGCTTTCGGCCTCACCGAGCCGGGCGGTCGGGCCATTACCGCATCTGAATGGTCTGATTTCCTGGCAAGGGAAGTCACGCCCCGTTTTCCTGCGGGGCTCTCCGTTGTCGAGGCACAAGGGCAGTGGCAAGACGGGCCTGGAGGCAGCGTGACACATGAGCCAGCCCGGCTGATATGGATCCTCACACCAAGAGCAGCAACGCTTGCCCCTGCTCTTGCCGCTATTCGTGACGCCTACAGGAAACGGTTCAACCAGCAATCGGTCGGCGCGTTCATCCACTCGGGCTGTGCCTCTTTCTGAGGGTTCGCTCGGCCCTTAGAACACCCGAGTCCAAATTGCGTTATTGACGCGCAGCCTGGACTTGCCGGTAATGACACGCAGGACCACGGCACAGAATGACCCTTCGCAAGGCGTCACGCTGTGCTGTCATGCCCAAAATATTAAATCCGAGGCGGTACGCCGAGGTTGAGGACAATGATGACCGACCAGAACGCCATGCCACCAAACAGCCCGACCGGCGACAGAAACAAGGGTCAGGACTGTGCGGCAGAGGACGATCTTCCGGAAGAGGCTGTAACAGGGTCACCGGTTGGCCGGGGACAAAGACGCTCACGCGGCCTCCTCGGGTTTTTCTTCATTGCGCTCGCGCTATTCACGCTCAAGAACTTCCTGCCGGCGCTGCTCTGGGGGTGCGTGTTCGCCATTGCGTCTTGGCCGCTCTACAAGCGTACCGAGGCTCGGTTCGGCCGTACCGAATGGCTTCCGATGCTTTTCACGGCGGCAATCGCGCTCATCTTCCTGATCCCGCTCAGTCTGGTGGGTTACAAGGCAGCCGAAGAAGCGCAGAGCGCCCTCCACTGGATCGATGAGGTCCGCCATACAGGCATTCCCATGCCGGAATGGCTGAACGATCTGCCGTTCGAGCGGGCACAGGTTGCGCGATGGTGGCAGAATAATCTGGTCAATCCCGAGCATCTGAACAGATTGTTCCATTCGGTCGATGCCAATCACGGTATGGCCGTGACGCGTCAGGTTACGACGCAGGTGGCCAAGAGAGCCACGCTGTTCCTGTTCTCCATCCTGACCCTGTTCTTCCTGCTACGAGACGGCGCCGATATCATCCATCGCGTTCTGGTGGTTTCCAACCGCACATTCGGCCAGCGCGGCGAGAAACTCGCCCGTCAGATGATCTCGTCTGTGCACGGCACAGTCGCAGGGCTGGTTCTGGTTGGGCTTGGTGAGGGGCTGGTGATGGGCGTCGCCTATGTGCTGACCGATACGCCACAACCCTTGCTCTTCGCACTGCTGACCGGGGTTGCCGCCATGATCCCCTTCCTCGGCCTGCCTACAGTCGTGCTGGCAGCACTCCTGATCATCATTCAAGGCAAGATGATTGCAGGGCTCGTGATTGTCGCGCTGGGCGCCATTGTCATCTTTGTCGCCGACCACTTCATCCGCCCTGCCCTGATTGGCGGCAGCACGCAAATGCCATTCCTCTGGGTGCTTTTGGGTATCCTCGGCGGTGTGGAAACCTGGGGCCTGCTGGGCCTGTTCCTTGGCCCTGCGATCATGGCGGCCGTTCACCTACTCTGGCGAATCTGGAGTTCCGACTCTGAAGTCGTCCTTAAAGACGAGGCGTATTGACGCGTCGTTGCGCCGCCAATCGCGCGGCGCAACTCACCGGCCTCTCCCCTGCGTTGTCAGGGCCAGACTAACGAACAATAGCATCACCCCGTATGGCGCGAGGCCTCTCTGGCAATTCATCGAACGTGCGATTGCCTAGGCCAGACTTCGAGTGAAAAAGACACGATGAAATCGAGGGAACACTGCAGGCGATACTCTGCGTGACTGATCTTGTTTTTCTAGGAGAGAGTACCGCAGGACAGGACGATATCGGGCAGGCGGGATTCGAACCCACGACCCCCAGTCCCCCAGACTGATGCGCTACCAGGCTGCGCTACTGCCCGTCAGTCCTGCGGTAAAGGCCGTTTAGCAGCGAGGGACTTTCCCTGCAAGCACCTGAATGCAGGTTTTTGCAGGGAAACGCTTTTTCATGCGGTGGGCAGCATCTCGCGCAGGCTGTCGAGCTCGCCCAGCACGTCTTCCAACGCCAGACGCAGGGCGCGCCGCTCCTGCTTCCAGCGCCCCTGCTCCTTGCGCAGCCCCTCAAGCTCATCCTGAAGAATTGTAACGAGCGCCCCATCCATATCCGACGAAGCAGCGGGCTGCGTCACGACAGGATCCGGCGCGGCAGAAGCTATCTCTGATGCGGCCACAACCGGAAGACCGCTGGTTTCCTCGCCCGGATCAAGGATTATCGGCTCGTGGCTCTCGACAGGCTCAGAGAGGCTATCGCGAAGGTCCTCAGCGCCTGCGTCGCACTCAGAATCGGAACTATGGGCATCGGCTGGACCCTGTGCAGCCTCCGGCCCATCAAGATCCTCCGACTCCTCTGGCATCGCATGCCCCACATCCATTACGGCATCACCCTCGGGATGATGCGCCAGATGCGCCGGCTCAGGCTCAGGCTCAGGCTCAGGAGCCTGGAATGCCGGTATCTCAAATGAGCTACGGGCCGCTTCATCAGAGGTCGCAGCGGCACCGGGTTCCGTGCCAGATCCCGCCACCAGGGCCGGGGCAAGGACTGTATCAACCCCCGCAAGCTGCTCCTTGAGCACGCGCTGTACGCCTTTGATCGTATAGCCCTGGACATAGAGCAGATCGGTGATATGGCGCAGGATCTCGATATCAGACGGGCTGTAATAGCGTCGCCCGCCGCCACGCTTGAGCGGCTTGACCTCGGGGAAACGCGTCTCCCAGAAACGCAGCACGTGCTGCGGCACATGAAGCTCGTCTGCCACTTCGCTGATTGTGCGATAGGCATTCGGGCCTTTTACCAGACGGTCAAAATCTGTCCGCTCTTCCGGGCCGCCCAATACGGACGCCACAGGAAAACTCGTCGTCATGAATCATCGCTTTCGCTGACCAGCCCTTCGGTCGATTCGCCATTCACAACGGCGCGCAGGATCTGGCTGGGCCGAAACACCAGCACCGAGCGCGGTAGAATAGGCACTTCGATGCCGGTCTTTGGATTACGGCCGACACGTCGGCCTTTCTGGCGAACGGAGAAGGTTCCGAATCCACTCAGCTTGACCGTCTCCCCCTTCTCGAGGCGCGCAGCGATCAGTTCGAGAACGCTCTCGAGCAGATCGGCGGACTCGTGCCGGGACAGTCCAACCTCACTGTAGATATGCTCTGCGATTTGCGCGCGTGTCACCGTTGTCATGACACCACCGTATCATGAGAGTAATGAAGGTCAATCAAATCAGTGAAGTGTGAGAGTGCGCTTTGCGCTTTACATGCGCAGAAGCGCTGATCCCCAGGTCAGACCGCCGCCAAGTGCCTCAAGCAGTACGAGATCACCCTTGCGGATACGCCCGTCACGCATGGCTTCATCCAGCGCTAGCGGAATGGAAGCCGCTGACGTGTTGGCATGGCGGTCAACCGTCACGACCACACGTTCAAGCGGGAGGGCAAGCTTCTTGGCCATGCCCTCGATGATGCGCAGATTGGCCTGATGAGGCACCAGCCACGCAATGTCCTGCCCGCTCAGCCCATGAAGGGCAAGGGCTTCATCCACCACCGAAGAGAGCTTGGCGACCGCATGACGGAAAACTTCACGGCCCTGCATATGCAGAACAGGCGACGGTGTGGAGGGACCATCGACGAAAAGGATATCGCCATGGGCGCCATCACTGTGCAGATGGGTCGAGAGGATACCAACGCCGTCTTCTTCGGTCGCTTCCAGAAGGACTGCGCCTGCACCATCACCAAACAGCACACAGGTCGTGCGATCTTCCCAGTCGAGAATCCGCGAATAGACTTCCGAACCAATGACAAGCGCCTTGCGGACCTGACCGCTGCGAATAAACGCCTCTGCCGTCGCCAGCGCATAGACAAAACCCGAGCAGGCAGCCGTCAGGTCGAATGCGAAACCGCTACTCAGCCCCAGTTCGGCCTGCACACGCACTGCTGTCGCGGGAAAGGTCTGATCCGGCGTCGCTGTAGCCACAATCACCGCGCCGATATCGGTCGAATCGCCGCCAGCATAATCGATGGCGGCCCGTGCTGCTGCCACGGCCATGCTGACGGCATTTTCATCCCCGCTGGCGATATGGCGCTGGGCGATACCGGTGCGCGTGCGGATCCATTCGTCAGAGGTCTCGATACGCTCGGCAAGATCGGCATTGGTGACAACCTGCTTCGGCAGATAGCTGCCAAACCCGGTCAGTCGCGCGCGCAGGGACATGTGTCTTCCTCTTGAATGATACCGGTCAAGCACTCAGGCCAGCACCGGCGGCTTCCTCAGCGCGCCCCTCAGGCAGCGCTGGGAGAGGTGGCGAGTTCGGTCTCGACATTCGCCGCCATAAGGGCTTCGACCTGGCGCAGACGCTCGCGGATCTTCTCGTTAATGGAGTGGGTTACGGCATCCATCGCAACATCAATGGCTGCCGCGAATCCTTCGGCATCGGCGCCGCCATGCGACTTCACGACGATACCGTTGAGGCCGACAAATACCGCGCCGTTATACCGTCGCGGATCGATCCATTCCTTCATGCGCTCCAGCCCGGGACGCACAAGAAGGTAACCGATACGGGTCAGCAGGCTGGTCTTGAAAACGCGCTGCAGCAGCATCGAGACAAGTTTGAGCGCGCCCTCGCCTGTCTTGAGCGCAATATTGCCGGAAAACCCGTCGGTCACGACCACGTCGGTCGTCCCCGCGGTGATGTCGTGACCTTCGACAAACCCGTGAAACTGGGCCGCAAGCGGCGATTCGCGCAGAATATCGGCCGCGGCACGCAGACGCTCGTCACCCTTGAGTTCCTCGGCACCGACATTCAGCAGACCGATACTCGGTGCGGGCAAACCCAGAACCGCCTTGGCGAAGGCCTCGCCCATCACGGCAAACTCGACCAGATTGCGCGTATCACAGGCAATATTGGCGCCAAGGTCCAGCATCACCACGTCGCCGCGGGCAGACGGGTTGACTGCTGCCATGGCAGGCCGCGTGATACCGGGGAGGGTTTTGAGAACAATCTTGGCAAGAGCCAGCATAGCGCCGCTATTGCCAGCCGACACAACACCACCTGCCTCGCCCGATGCTACGGCGTCGATCGCCATACGCAACGACGAGTCACGCAGGCGCAAAGCCGCTGTGGGCTTCATTTCCATCGAGATGGAAGAAGGCGCGTGGCGGATCTCGCAGATGCGCTGCGCCTTGGCGTAGCGCGCCAGCTGAGGGCGCAAGATAGCCTCGTCACCAACAAGCAGAATTTTTGCTGTGGGATGTCGATCGGCAGCGCGATCCAAACCAGCCAGAACGATTTCTGGGGCATGATCCCCACCCATCGCATCAATGGCCAAACTATAAGGCGCAGCCTGGCTGGCCGGCGCATCTAGGTCAGTCATGCTCCGCCCCGCGTCTTATTTTGAACAAGACGAGCCGACCCGAAGGGGGTCGACCCGATCGAGCCTCAAACGCGAACGGTCGTCTTCAGCGTCTTGCCGGAAGCCACGACTTCACGACCGTCATAATGACCGCAATGGGCGCACACGTGATGCGGGCGCTTCAGTTCACCACAGTTGCTGCATTCGGCGTGAGCCTGAACGGTCAGGGCGTGATGGCTGCGACGCATGCCCATGCGGGACGGCGTGGTCTTTCTTTTGGGGACGGCCATGGCGGGAGCCTCTTTCTTCTTAGATCGTCCCTGCCTTCGGCCGCCATTCGGCCTCAGCAGATAACGATGCTGTTCACTATGATCAGGCGGGCGGCTCTAGCAGACCCTAGGCCGGGTCGCAAGCATCCTGTTCAATTCTAGCTCAGATCTGTCTTTTTTTTACTCAAAGACAGTCCAGCGAGGGCACCGAACGGGTTAGGTCGGCCGCCTTCCTCTTCAGCTGCTTCCTCTGCCGTCTCCCGTGGGGCTTCGTCAACCGCATTTTCGAGCGCGGCACCGGGCTTGCGAGGATAGGACGGTAGCATCAGCGCCAGTTGCTCCGAGGCGACCTCCCCTAGGTCAAGCGCGTTGCCCTCATACGGAATTTCGTCAATCGCCTCGAGATCCGAGGCGCTGTCCTCGGAAAAGCGGCGCGCCGGCACCATGCGCACGGCGAAGGATTCGTTGAGGGCATCCTCGAATGTTTCGCCCGTGATGACACATTCGAGCGCCACATGGGCGGTCAGCACCCCTTCGAGCACGAAATGATCGCCCGGTTCCGGAATGATGCGAAACCGGCAGTTCAAGGCGTGGATGGCCGGGATATCGAGCCTTTTGGCCAGTTTGCGGCACTCGGCCTCGTTGGCCTTGATCGTCTCTGCCATGCCGTCATGACCGATGCGGTTGATCACAAGGCGGCGGGAAAACTCCGGAGACGCCGTAACCGCAGCCACGGACTCAGCACGGGAGAATTTCGGGTCGTTGCTGTCTGTCATGCTGCCTTCCTGACATGCTGCTGGCAAAAACCCGGGAGCGGGCTTCCTTTTCCGAATTGCCTTAACGTCGCTCTCCGCAATATAGAAGAGCCTGATGGTCCTATCGACGTTGGTGAAATGATGTTCCCACCAATCCGAGAAGATCGCCCGGATTATTTCACGATCACTGCAGGACGACATAACCCGCCATGAAGAGCGCCTCCCAGAAGACCTCCCAGCGGCAGAAATCGCATGCGGGCCTCGCGCGCGCCCTGCTCTGCATCGCGCCCCTCGCCCTGGCGGGCTGCTCGGTTTTCAGCCCGATTCCCCAGAATCGTGGCTCGCTGATCGAAAAGGACGACTACTCGCAGCTCGTACCGGGAACCAGCACACGCAACGACGTGACCGATATCCTCGGCTCACCGACCGCCCATGCGACCTTTGACGACAATACCTGGTTCTACGTCTCGATGGTGACCGTGCCCCAGCCTTTGGGCTTTCCTCGTGTGACCAAGCAGAACGTTCTGGTTCTGGCGTTTGACACCACCGGCGTCCTGCGCCGCATGGACACGCTGCACCGCAAGAACGGCTATAATGTCGGCATGGTCGGCGAGACGACCCCGACGCCGGGCACCAAGGTCAACGTCCTGCAGCAGCTGCTGGGCAATGTGGGCCGCTACAACCCCATGAGCAACATGGGCAGCACATTTGGCGGCACACAGGGTCCGCTGGGTGCCGGTGTGGGCACGGGTCATGGTGGAACAGGCAACTCGCTTCCCTGATCACCCCAATCGCCTAACTGGCCCTGCGAGAGCGCTGGGACGGTATCGCCTTTTGATAAACCGGCTTCGCCCTCACGCGATGCCGGTTTTTTCATGAGGCTTCCACTTGTGGGACCGGGCCCTTTCGTTGCGCAGGGGCTCTTCGCCGGATCCGATTTGAGCTCCGCTCTTCAGGCATTGCGCCTCGCCGGGAAGAAGATCCCTATTGCGGCAGTTTGAGCATGACTCGAAGGCCACCGAGTGGACTGTTCCGCAGCACCACGCTCCCCCCATGTGCGGCCATAATGTCACGCGCGATCGTGAGGCCCAGCCCGCTTCCGCCCTCCGGGCCCGCCGTGCTGCTGAAGGCCCGAAACACATCCTTACGTCGTGATTGCGCAATACCCGGCCCGTCATCGTCGATGGTAATTTCCACCATGCGCCCGGTCTGACGCAGCGCGAACATCATACGCCCGCCATGGCGACGTGCGTTCTCCGCCAGATTGATCAATACACGCCGCATCGCATCCGGGCGCACAGGCACCGTCAGGCTCTGTTCGGCATGGATGGCAAGCACATCGCCTCCAGCCCGCGTCGTTGCCGCCGCGACATCGCGCAGCAGGGCGAGCAGATCGGTCGGAACGGGGTCCTCCTCGCCCTCCCCCCGGGCAAAGGAGAGATAACTGCCAATCAGGCGTTCCATCTCGGCAATGTCAGCAACCATATCCTCGATGTCAGGACGCAGCTCCTGTGCCTCGACCGTGCCCTCGATAGGCATCATGGCCAATGTCAGGCGCAGCCGCGTCAGAGGTGTGCGCAAATCATGCGAAACGCCAGCGAGAACCGCCGTCCGATGCGTCACAAAACGGTTGACCCGTGCCTGCATACGATTGAAGGCGAGCGCGGCCTTGCGTATCTCCAGCGCGCCCTGCGGATGGATCGGTCCGTCATCGCGCCCCAGTCCGAAATTCTCTGCGGCCTTTGCCAGCCGTCTGACGGCACGAACCTGCCGACCGATAAAGAGACCAGCGACCATGAACAGCAGGATGGCGCTTCCAACCTCCCACGCTACGAACAGCCATATGGGCCCAACATCCAGCCGCTTGCGCGGGACAATCACCTCAAGCACGCCGTCATGCAGAGGGATATCGAGCCGCACACTCTGTCTCGTGGCGTTCCAGTCGATGTAACACGGGGCATCGAATACCCGACGCACGGCATTCGTCAGGTCCTCATCCATCGGGCCCAGCACGAAGGGCGCGGGCGCATCGGTCAGCCGTGCACCGGGATGAAAGGCAATGACAAGCTGCGTGCGCCAGCGGGCCTGATGCAGAATCCAGTCCTGCTGCCCCGGCACATGCTCGACCGAATCCCTGATATAGGCGAGATCCGACACCACACTGTCGGCCAGACGGCGCGACACGACGTTCAAATAGTTGCCGTAAAAGAGCTGCAAGGCCACAATCTGGGTGATCAGTAGCGGCATGAGCACGATCAGGAGCGACCGGCCCTGAAAAGAGCGCGGCAAAAGCCGGCGAACCACGCGCTCAAGCATCCGGGCGGCTTTCATGCCAGCCTCAGCTTCCCGGCTTCAGCACGTAACCCTTGCCTCTGACTGTCTGGAGAAAGCGCGGCTCCTTCTGGTCCGGCTCAATCCGGCGGCGCAGGCGCGTAACCTGCACATCGACGGCACGTTCGCCAATCTCATCCATGCCCAGTGCCTCTGCAATGGCCTCGCGCGACAGGATTTCTCCGGGTACGCGGGTCAGCACACCCAGCAGAGCTGCCTCGCCGCTTGTAAGATGCACAATACCTTCCGGCCCAGTAAGGAGCCCGCGACCTGTGTCGAATTCGAGCCGCCCAAGCCGTAGCAGGCGCGGCGTGCCGATAGGGCGTGGAACATGGCGGCGTAGATGCGCCTGCAGCCTGAGCAAGAGTTCACGGGGTTCGAAAGGCTTGCCCAGATAATCATCCGCGCCGGATTCGAGACCGATGATGCGGTCCGCAGGCTCGCCACGCGCAGTCAGAAGAATGATGGGCCAGACCTGGCCGTTTTCGCGCAGCCAGCGAGTCAGGCTCAAGCCATCTTCACCGGGCATGTTGATATCCGCCACCATCGCATCGGGCTGGGTGACAGCCAGGATCTTGCGCGCCGCCTCGGCATCAACCGCCGTGGTGATACGAAACCCGGCCTCGGTCAGAAAGCGCTGCAACAGGCGAAGGAGGCGTGCGTCATCATCCACCACAAGGATATGGGCACCATGACCAACACCCCCTTGCGATTTACCCTCTGCTGATCTGGTCTCGCCCATACCACCCCCGGATATCGTCGTGTCACCCGTTTTGCCCGGCACCGCGTCTGACGCCTTTCCTGCCCTCATATCCGGCATTCCGGTCATGGTACGCCGCCTTCGCCTTGAAGGGTGGCCAGCACGCGCCTGAACCCCTCGACAGCCTGCCCTCCGGCAGCACGATAGGCCAGCGTCATGCGGTCACGCAGGGCCACGAAGATTTCCTCCTCGATGGCCGCCCCCTGCTGCGTCAGATGGAGATGCTTGAGTCTCCTGTCATGCTCATCAGCGCGTTGCTCAATCAGGCCGCGGGCCATGAGTTCCTGCAGGACGCGGTTGAGACTTTGCTTGGTGATATTGAGACGTCGCAGCAGCGCGCTCATGGTCAGGCCCTGATGGGTCGAAACCAGAAACATCACCCGATGGTGGGCCGAGCCCAGCTGGTTGTCACGCTGAAGCGGTTCACAGGTTGCGCTCAACTCGCGCCAGGCCAGAAGCATGGCCTCGTAGGTGAGCCGGATCTGCTCTTCACGGAGATAAAGATGCGCTTGGCCAGGAGCATCTCGCTGCATACGCAGGACGGACATCAACTAGCCCTCACTGTCACGAGGTATGGCGAATTCCTCGGCATAGCCAAAGCTCGCGAAATCAGTCATGCGCATGGTGTAGAGAATACCATCAAGGTGATCATATTCGTGCTGCAGGACGTTGGCGTGGAACCCACGCGCTTCTCCCTGAATCACCGAGCCATCAAGATCCAGACCACGATAGGCAACGGCAGCATGGCGTGGCACGACACCCCGCAATAGCGGGAGAGAAAGACATCCTTCCGTGCACTGCATCATCTCCTCGCCCAGAGGCATGATCTCGGGATTGATCAGCACGCGCGGTGGAATCGGCGCTTCATTGGGGCCACATCGCCCCTCAGGCACGTGATAAACGAACAAGCGCAATGATTTGTGAACCTGCGGGGCGGCAAGCCCGGCGCCACGCGAATCAAGCATCGTTTCGATCATGTCTAAAACCAGTTGCCTGACCGATAAAGAATGAACGTCTTCAACCGGTTGCGCTCGCTGAAGCAATACCGGATGCCCCATACGCGCAATTTTCAGCAACGCCATTTCTGCACACAGCCTTCTATTCGCGGGAATAGTTCCCGCACCCTGTCGCATGGTGACATGAATAATTTTCGGGCGATACTGCTCAAACCGTTTGTGTCCCCTTCAAAACTTGTGCTAAGGCGCTGGCCTCTCTGGAACGCTCTGCCATCGGTATCGCGTTCCTGGCATCGCATTTACAAACAGACCATGATCTTCATGGTCGGACAGGAGATGGCAGACCCGTGCAGGTTCTGGTTCGTGACAACAATGTTGATCAGGCGCTCAAGGCGCTCAAGAAAAAGATGCAGCGCGAAGGCGTTTTCCGCGAGATGAAGCTGCGTCGCCACTTCGAAAAGCCCTCCGAGCGTCGCGCTCGTGAAGCGGCCGAAGCGGTTCGTCGTGCACGCAAGATGGAGCGCAAGCGCCTGGAGCGTGAAGGCTTCTGATCAGCCTGCCGAACCGGCAAACAGAACAACCGCCGTTTTCACGGCGGTTTTTTTGTGCCTGCTTCCCGGGGACTAGCATTGCCCCGCCTCACCTTTCGCCGGACTGTTTCCCGATCCGGCCTGACGCTGGCCAGCGTCACCATAAGAGACCCTTGGCGAGGGAAAGCTTCCCTCGCCTGCCATCCATGGATCATACCTGCCGCAGGCTCGGGCGCTGGGCAGGCATCAGGCTCTCAGTGTTTGAAGGCGGGGTCCTGATCCATGAGGCTCTTTGACAGGTAGACAGCCTCCAATGCCCGTTCATGAGCAATTTCCCGGGCGTTGACTGTCCCGGCATGACCGCCTTCCGTGTCCTCGTAATAGAAGAACGGCTTGCACAGCTCCTGCAGACGGGCGGCGAAGAGACGCGCATGAACGGGGCCCACGCGGTCATCCTTGGTGGAAGTGAAGATGAACGGTACCGGGTAGGACACGTCTTTCTTCAAATGCTGCAACGGCGATATTCCCTCAAGAAATTTGCGCTCCTGCGGTACGCTCATATGGCCATACTCCGCCGCCCAGGACGCGCCAGCCGCCATCGTCTCGAAATTCTCCATATCCAGCAGCGGTACACCAATGATGACGGCCTTCCACAGTTCCGGATGCTGGGTGAATTCCACCCCCATCAACAGGCCACCATTTGAGCGCCCGCGTATGGCGAGGTGCTCGCGATCAGCAATCTCGCGTTTGGCCAGATCGCGCCCAATCGCCGCAAAATCATCATAGGCATGCTGACGGCCCGATTTCATCCCCGCCTCGTGCCAGGCTGGGCCGAACTCGCCGCCGCCGCGAATATTGCCGACCACATAAACGCCGCCACGCTCCAGCCAGGTCTTGCCGATATCGGCATAATAGGTCGGCAGGTAGGAGAGATCGAAACCACCATAAGCGGTGAAAAGCACGGGGTTATGTCCGTCCAGCTTCCAGTCCCGGCGGTGGGTCACGAAATAGGGGATATCGACACCATCACTGGATTTTGCCCAGAACTGCTCGGTTCGCAGCCCCTTGGTATCGAACAGTGCGGGGGTCGTCTTGACCTTCTGGGACTTGCCCGTGTCGGTATCGAAACTCCAGAGCTCAGGCGGGATGATATAACCTTCAACCTTGAGATACGCGTAGCTGACAGAGGCTGACGACGATTGCAGGGTCGCTGAGCTCATGCGTGGCAGGACGTAGTACTTCTCCTTCCAGCCGCTCTCTTTTGCAGAGGGCGTGTAAAGCCGCACGGAGGGATGCACATCGCGATAAACCACCGCGATAATCCCTTTGGACGTGACGCCGATATCGGTTGTCGTTTCGCTGGCCTCGGGCTTGAAAACCAGGGCTGGCGCTTTATTGGATGCTGCAGGGTCGACAGCGACAATGCTGCCACGAGAGAAGTGCCCGCCAACATTCCAGTCCTGATCGAGGCGTATGATCAGCTTGCCTGCATAGAAGCCGAGATAACCGATCTTTTCAGGCAGGGCGATCTGCCTCAGCGTCCCGGTGGCAGGGTCATAAACACGATATTCGCTGCGGAAGAAGTCGAGATTACGCTGAATGATGGCGATACGCTTGCCGGTCTCGTCATGCAGCACCTGGGGCTCGACAATCATGTCGCTTTCCTGCCCGCGATAGATCTCCCTCGCTGCCGAGAGAGGTTCACCCCTTTTCACGAGACGCACGCTGAATGGATAGCCTGAGTGCGTCATGGAGCCCGCCCCCCAGTCACGCGATACCAGAAGCGTGTCGCGGTCGAGCCACGCCACGCGCTGCTTGGAGTGGGGAAGATCGAAGCCATCGGGCACGAAACGACGCGTCTGGGTGTCGAACTCGCGGTAGGAGGCAGCGTCCTCACCCGACAGCGACAGCGTGACGAGGCAGCGCGTCGCATCGGGCTCGAGGCAATCCGCGCCCTGGAATACCCAGTCGTGCTTTTCATCGCGTGACAGGGCGTCGATATCGAGCATCGTCGTCCAGTCAGGCTCCGCCTTGGCGAAAGAGGCTGGCGAGGTCACCCGCCAAATTCCCTTGGGATGGCTGGCATCCTGCCAGTAATTCCACAACTTGCCTCCCGATTGCTCGGGTAGGGTCAGGCGTCCCGGCGCCTGCTCGACCGCAAGCACATCATCGTAGAATTTCTGATAGCGCTTATCGGACTGCAGGAGCCCTGCGCTACGGCTGTTCTGGGCCTTGACCCAATCGAGCGCCTGCTGCCCCTGAACCTGCTCCAGTAAAGCGCGGGACGGCACATCCTTGCCTGAGGGCTCAGCCGTTACCCCCGTCTGGGCGAGGGCCTGACCGACCACGGGAGGTAGGAGGGTCGTGCAGACAAGCGAGGTCATCGCCATCAAGATGCGCTTCATGAGCCATTTCCTTCATGCAAATCACAGGCAGCCTAAAGCATACCGTTACATGATGGAAAGGACCTGACACAGCTGCAGGACTGCGAATGTCGGGGTAGCCATTTCTACCCCACATGCGATGATTCGGTCAGAAAGCCCGGACAATGTGGCCTGGGGGGGGACTAATCCGAAAAAAAACAACCCGATGGGTAAAGTCTCAAGGTAGCCGGTACATTGCTGTCCCGGCCGGTAGGTTCAGATTGATCAGACGGTAGCAGATGATCGGCTGGCCGCGCAGCAGGCGACAGAAGCGGCCTGTTTCAGCCGCGCCGAGCCACGCCGCGGGTAGGTCCGGCTTTTCGCTCTCGCGAAGCAGCAATTGCGCCTTGGGCCCCGGATAGGCGTGGTCCTGCGCGTCATGTCCGCCAAGAAAACCCCAGCGGTGGTCCTGCGCGTCATGTCCGCCAAGAAAACCCCAGCGGTTGTCATAGCTGTATATCGGCTGATCTGGCGTCTCGTAGCGCATGATGGATGCGAGAGCATAATCGCCCACAACGAGGCTATGCCCCGGTGAAACCTCTTCCTGCACCCTGTGTGCCAGCCCGGACCAGTCCGCAGTCTGGCGGGCGATGACATCGTGATGCGCCGAGAGATGGAGCGGCGCGACCATACCCTGAAGGCTGATAAGCGCGGTGATCCCTAGACCCAGGGCGCAGGCATAACCGATGCGCCGATGCGTTGCAGCAGCCGCAAGAGCTGCTGCAGGATAGATCACTACCGGCCAGTTGGCCTGCACCCGCCCCCCAAAAGCATGCTGAACGAAAACGGCAACCGGCACGATGCACAGACAGGCCAGAAGGCGCGCCACTGGTTCGCGTCCCGCCCGTTTGAGGCACCAGATAATCCCGATGCAGAAAAGCAGGAAAACCAGCGGCGTGGCCAGACCGATCTGACCTCCAACCAGTTCCGCAAGAAAGCTGACCGCCTTGAGTGGATGCCAGTCGCTGGCCCGGCCACCCTGCTTCAGAAAGCTGGCCCAGTGATGCGCTGCGTTCCACGCCAATACGGGGAGGATAGTCGCAAGCCCGATGACGGCTCCACCAACAAGCCAGAGCCAGTGACGGCGTTGTGCGGGCGTTGCCAGTACCCAGAGCCCACAGGCAAAAGCCGGCAAGACAGCGGTGTATTTACTGTCAAAGGCCAGGCCAAAAAACAGTCCTGTTGCCAGCCACCAACGCGGCTGCCCCGTGACGATCAGGCGCCCCAGGGCCCATAGAGTAAGCGTCAGGAAAAAAACCAGCGGTGTATCTGGCGTCGCTGTGGCGGCCCCGAGGCCAAGCATAAGTGTCGCGTTGAGCAGCAGGGAGGCACGATACCCGGCCTGAACACTTCCGAGAAGATCGCGTCCGGCGCGGACCAGTACGATCGAACCAAGCAGCGCCGAGATGGGGCCGAGCACCCTGATCCCGAAAGCACTATCTCCGAACAAGGCTGTGCCAAGCCGGATCCATAGGGCGATCATGGGGGGATGATCGAGATAACCTGCCTGAATATGGCGCGACCACGTCCAGTAATAGGCCTCGTCTGGTGAGACACCCAATGTGGCAGCCAGACCAATGCGCAGGAGGGTCAGGACAAGCAGGACACCCCAGAACAGGGCGACGAGCTGCCTCGTTTCCCCTCTGGCGGGGGGAGCCGACTCAGCGCCAGACGAGGGTAGAGGCAATCGCATAATTCCAGACCACACCAATCACTGCGCCAGCCGCGCTGGCACGACTCCAGTGCCCATGCGTGTCATAAATCAGTTCGGCAACGCCGATATTACCGAAAGCCCCAATGGTGGCGCCAATGACGAAGATACACAGTCCCGGCAGCCAACGGCGACCGCGCAGGGGGCGATCGAGATAGGTGATACGATTGTTCAACTGGAAGTTTGCAAGAATGGCGCAGGCCGTACCGAGTATCTGACTCACCTGAAAACCAGCCCCGGAGAAACGCGCGAGTTCCGAGATGAACAGGTTGACCGCAATCCCGATCAGCCCAACAGCCGCAAAAATGATGAAGCGTGTTGGCAGCCATCCACCAAAGGCACGCTCGATCAGCATGCCCAGAAACTGCACCATGACCAGCGGACTGAGCTTGCTCTCACCCGATACACGCGGACGAAACACGAAGGGCACTTCGATGAGCCGCGCCTGACGCGGCACGGAGAGGACGATTTCGAGCAGGATCTTGAAACCTGTCCCGGTAAGTCTCGGAACAGCCTGTTCGAATATCGGCCGTCTGACCGCAAAGAAGCCGCTCATCGGATCGGAGAGCGGCATAGGCAGCAGTGATTGCGACAACCTTATCCCGGCCTGCGACAGCATATGCCGCCACCGATTGGCCAGGCCGCTGCTATCGCCACCCTCTACATGGCGGCTGGCGACAGCGATATCGGCATGGTTTTCAAGCAATGGCCTCACCAGATCGCGCAGGATGCCTTCATCATGCTGCAAGTCGCCGTCCATCACCGCGATAACGGGCGATGTGGAGGACAACGCGCCCTCGATCACCGCAGAGGAAAGCCCCCTGCGGCCGACGCGGCGGATCAGGCGGATACGGGGATCTTCCTGCGCGGCTTTCTCGACCGCTTTCGACGTCCCATCAGGCGAGTCATCGTCAACGAAGACGATTTCCCAGCGCATGCCCTCAAGCGCGCGGCGCACCCCCTCGATCAGGGGAACCACATTGGCGGCTTCGTTGTAACAGGGAATGACGAGGGTCAGATCCGCCGGAAGCGGGGACATCATACCGGAACGCCGGCCCTGTTCAGACTGGTGCGTATGGTTTGCAACGTTTGCACGCGCACCACGTGATCCAGGTCCGTCAGGCGTTTTGTCAGGTAGTTCTGATGTGCGGCATCACGGGCCACAAGGCGCACGAGAAAATCGCCGCCGCCCCGGATCATGTGACACTCACGCACTTCGGCCCAGCCTGCGACTTCGCGCTCGAAAGCTTCCAGCACACTGCCCTTCTGGCTCTCGAGCCCGATCAGCGCGAAGAATGTCAACGACCAGCCGAGCCGGGAGGCATCCACATCTGCATGATAGCCTTCAATCACCCCGATTTCCTCGAGACGTCGAACACGACGCAGGCAGGGCGGTGCCGAGATGCCCGTGCGTCGCGCCAGCTCGACATTGGTCATACGGCCGTCGCGCTGCAACTCGGCCACGATCTGACGGTCGATCGAATCCAGATCGACGATCGTCGCGCTAGACGATCCCGGGGAGAGACCTGCCGACAGTGACTCGACTCGCGCCGTAGCGTCGTGAGGAGCAGCGTTGTGGGGGAAGTGGTCGTCAGGATCGTTGTCAGTCATCGTCACCGTGAGGGTCGGGCAAAACTAGTCGGTTGGCAGGCGCGCATCATCACCTATATCTGCATCCTGACCCGAGAGCCATGTCTCTTCGCAATTGTCTTGTCACTTAGGCATGGTGCATCAACACTCTGCCGGATGATCAATGACCAATGATTAAACGAACACCAGTTCAAGGACATTTCCAGTGAGCCAGAGTTTCAGGACTGATCTGCTTGTTATTGGCGCAGGCCCGGCAGGCTATACCGCAGCAATCTACGCAGCGCGTGCCAATCTCAAGCCGATTCTTGTGGCCGGGCTGCAGCCAGGCGGCCAGTTGACCATCACTACCGATGTTGAAAACTACCCCGGCTTTGCCGAGCCGGTTCAGGGTCCCTGGCTCGTGGAGCAGATGCGCCTGCAGGCCGAGCATGTCGGCACCGAGATGCATTACGACCTGATCACGGAATGTGCCTTCAACGAAAAAACCGACGATGGCTATTTTCGTCTGAAGGCGGATTCCGGCGCGGAATATCTGGCACGCACTGTTGTCATTGCCACAGGGGCCCAGGCGAAATGGCTTGGACTGCCCTCCGAAGCCAGACTGCAGAGCGGTGGCGTCTCGGCTTGCGCCACCTGCGACGGGTTCTTCTATCGCGGCAAGAAAGTGGCCGTGATCGGTGGCGGAAACACGGCTGTGGAAGAGGCGCTCTACCTTACGCACCACGCCGACCACGTGACGCTGGTTCATCGACGAGACAGCTTGCGCGCAGAACGCATCCTCCAGGACCGTCTTTTTGCCAATCCCAAGATCACGGTGCTCTGGAACAACGCGGTCGAGGAAATCCTCGGTGCCGGCAAGCCGGAGACGGTTTGCGGTGTACGCCTGCGCAATACGCAGGACGGTAGTGAAAAGACCTTGGATGTCGACGGCGTATTCGTGGCGATCGGCCACAGCCCCAATACCGGCCCGTTCCGCGAAACGCTGGCGTGTGATTCTGAGGGCTACATCATCACGGTGCCCGGCAGCACAAAAACCTCAGTCGAAGGCGTGTTTGCCGCTGGCGATGTGCAGGACAAGAAATTCAGGCAGGCGATTACGGCTGCTGGCACCGGATGTATGGCAGCCCTCGAAGCCGAGCATCTTCTGGCTGGACTGTCCTGACATTTCGATCGTTATTCTTCCGTAAGAGTTGCTGCATAAAATGACTTGGCAGGGCCTTAGAATGCTGCCAAGTCATAGTGATCAACATTTGATGACCGCCAGGCACGCGACCGGGAAATTCGCCCGCTCGCGCTCTTTTTCTGACGTGGTCGGGGACGAGCTCTAGGAAAGCCGCATGGACTGGGACAAATTGCGAATATTCCATGCGGTTGCCGAGGCGGGCTCGTTTACCCATGCCGGTGACCGGCTCAATTTGAGCCAGTCGGCAGTTTCCCGGCAGATTTCGGCTCTTGAAGAGACGCTGAACGTCCCGCTTTTTCATCGCCATGCCCGCGGCCTGATCCTGACCGAGCAAGGCGAGACACTCAACCACACCGTCCGGGAAGTGTTCTCGAAACTCTCCCTGACACAGGCCTACCTGAGCGAGAGCAAGGTCAAGGCCAAGGGCGAGCTCAAGATCACCACAACGTCGGGGTTTGGCCTCGGCTGGCTGGCCCCCAAACTCCAACGTTTTCTGGCGCTTCACCCCGATATCGAGGTGAGTCTGATCATGGAGGATACGGACCTTGACCTCGGGATGCGTGAGGCCGACGTCGCCATACGTATGCATCCCCCCAGGCAGGCCGATCTGATCCAGCGCCATCTGGCCAACTTTGCGATGCCTATCTATTCCAGTCAGGCCTATCTGGACCAGCACGGTGTCCCGAACAGTATCGCAGAGCTCGGCCAGCATCATCTGGTCGGGTTCGCTGGCATGTCACCTCCCCTCCCCGATGCCTTCTGGCTGCTCGAACTGGTTCGCCGGCAGTGTCATGGCTCAGTTCGCAACAAGCTGGAAATCAACAGCTTCCCGGCCATCGCGACGGCCATCGCAAAAGGTGCCGGGATCGGATCGGTCCCCACCTATCTGGCCCAGGCGCATCCGGAACTGATCCGTATTCTCGACCATGAGCCGATACCGACTGTTGAAGCCTTCTTCGTCTATCCTGAAGAACTGAAGATGTCGAAGCGGATAACAGTACTTCGCGACTTCCTGCTGAGTGAGATCCAGGCAGGAAAGCACTGAGAGCGACTGCTCGATAGCTTGAACACGCAGCCCAGTCCTGGCTTGTGCTTCAGCAAGGATAGCTGTCGGATCAATCGTCTAAAGAGCGTTGGGCAGGTTCCTGCCCGATCCGGCCGAAAATTATGCTGACCTGCCTGCGCTGCGCGTCAATGCGACAGCCTATTCTCGCCTTTTACTCAACGCGCGTGCTCAGCCGCGTCGGGTCGCGTGGGCGTTCACGCGCTCGCGCAATTCCTTGCCTGCCTTGAAGAACGGGATGGTCTTTTCCTCTACAGATACAGCAGAGCCCGTGCGCGGATTGCGTCCCTGACGGGCATCGCGCTTCTTGACCACGAAAGCGCCAAAGCCACGGATCTCGACCCGATCCCCCCGCGCGAGAGCACCGGAAATTTCGGAGAGGATGGTCTGGACAATCAACTCGATATGACGGGCACCGAGATGAGGATGCGCCGCCGAGAGTTCGGCAATGAGTTCGGATTTTGTCATCAGGGGCTCTGCAAACTCTCGGTAACAGGAGGGCGGATCGTCCGATACGCCCGACAATGCTCAGTTCTTACCGTGGCAAAATCGAGACTGCACCGTCAAGACTCTGATAGGCCATGACCTTGTCGATTGCTTCGGGCCATGCAAACATCGAACCGCCGAAGCGATGATAGAGACGCTCCCACATCGTACGATCCGGTTTCTTGATGGCGAGCTTCCTGACTGGCAGATCCTTGCCGTCCTTGATCTGGCCGTGCAACCACGCAGCGGCCTGATCCTCATCTCCGATCTGGTCGATCAGGTGCAGTGCAACCGCCTGACGCCCGGTATAGGGCCGCCCGTCAGCCAGCTGGCGTATTTCCTCTATGGGGCGATGACGCCCCTTGGCGACCATCAGGACAAACTGATCAAACAGATCGTCAACGATCCCCTGAAGCATCTGCCGTCCCTCAGGCTTGAGCGCGGTGAAAGGCTGCGACTGATCCTTCATGGGGCCGGAGGTGATGCTCTCGGCCTTCACGCCAAGGCGGTCGAGCAACACGGAGGCATCGGGGCGCATCATGATGACCCCGATCGAACCGGTAATGGAAGAGGGGTAGGCAAAGAGCCGCTGGGCGGGGACCGCAATCATGTAACCCGCCGAGGCCGCAAGACCCTGCATCGAAACGGCGACCGGCTTGCGACTGGCAAAGCGAGCAATGGCGTCGTGGAGCGCCTCACCGCCAGTCACACCGCCTCCCGGACTGTCAATGACAAGCAACATTCCCTTGATATGCGGATCACGCCCGGCACGTTCGATGGCTTCCACAGTCGGCCTGACCCTGTTGCCTATAACACCCGTGATCTCGAGACGCGCAATCGCGTCGCGTGGCGCATGGGGCCTACCCGGCATAAAGAGCACCAACATCGTGACGATCAAGGCCGCGACAGCAATACCCCGCCAGAGCAGAAGGCGTCTTCGCTGGCGCAGCAAAGCGGCTCCGGTATCGTCATCCGTGCGATTGAACGCCGTCATCGGTCTTGTTTCCCATCACGCAAATAAAAAAGGCAACCCATCGCAGGATGGGTTGCCTTTCAAAGCGCGTCTACTGGGTAAATCCAGAGATCAGGCCTTTTTTGCACGTCCACGACGGGCCGGACGCTCTTCTCCCTCGCTGCTCTCCTCTGCAGGAGCGCGCGATGCGGCATCGGCACCGGCATTGATCTTGCGACCAAGCCCGATCTCACGAGCAAGATGCGAACGACGCTCAGCGTAATTCGGGGCAACCAGCGGGTAATCGCTCGGAAGACCCCAGCGCTCGCGATACTGCTCCGGCGTCATGCCATAAGCGCTCTGCAGGTGGCGCTTGAGCATCTTGAGCTTCTTACCGTCTTCAAGGCAGACAATATAGTCGGGAAAAACAGAGCGCTTGATCGGCACGGCAGGCTGCGGACGCTCCGGCTCGGGGTCAGCCTGACCAGCACCCTGCAGAGCGTTGTATACTTGCTTGATCATACCGGGCAGGTCATCGCCAGCGATCGAATTGTTGGCAACGTGAGAGGAAACGATCTGAGCGGTCAACTCTAGCAGGGCGACGTTGGTTTCTGACTCTGACATTTATTTTCTCTTTGTTGAAGTTTAACTCTTTTAACCGGATCTTTTATCGCATCAGTTTTACAAGGTAAATAGGTTTAACGATTTATCTTTTGTTTTTTATACTTCCAATCCAAACTCGTTAAAATCAAACTGACAACACAGTGTTTCCAACTTCGGCACAAGAAGAAAGTTCTCACAAAAATCTTTTCGGCGTTCATTTTTTGCCGTGCACGTCAATACACGTGAAAACAGCCTAGTAGAACTTTGTAAAGTTTTTGATAAATTAGGAAAAATTACCCGTATTTTTTTATATCGCATTTTTTCGATCAGCCACCTCAGGCAATTGTCGAATAATTAACGCTGTGTTTTCTTCTTCCTTCCTGTTGCGTTGCCCCATTCCGGGAGGCATCGATACCCGTTCAGCCCACATGAAACGGTATTCAAGGCAAAGACTCCTTGCGAGAACCATGAACGTCGTCAGGCTAGCCCACAATGGCAATACCGCGACAACGCGCGAACGTCATGATCGATTCTTCTCCATTACAGTTGGTTACTCATAGATATCGCTTCTGTCGTGCCGGTTGACTGGAGAATCCTATCTCTGAACTCAGATACAGGCGCTCCTTCTGCGGGCGCCGAAGCGCAGGCCGCGTTCAGCAAACTCGGACAAAAACGAAAAATAACGCCTGTTAACTATTTGGCGATTTCCGTCGTCATATCCTGCTCTGCCTGAGTCGCCGCACGGGGACCGCGCCTCAGCCCCCGGCTTCTTCATCGCGGGAAGGAAATCGGAATAGTCGGCGCGTCTGTTACCGATTCTTTAGGTGCGACATGTTCCAGTACGCTTTCCTTCCCGGGGGGGCGCTGCCATCATGGAGCGATGGCCACGCTGAGGCCTTTCGATTGCTCACAAACCGGTCCCGTCTCCTTGCGCCTGTTCACACACTCTTTTTTCAAAACCGGTCGTTCAGGCGACAAAAAGCGCCTGGCAGAAAAGATATCGCTACGCCTGCCTTACACGCTCAAGCGTGACCGATGGGCCTGGCTGTTCGCCCCTTCCGCTCAATCGGTAGAGTTTGCGCTACGCAATACAATCGCAGCGCTTTTGGCGCTCGGCATCGCCATGTGGATGGAACTCGATAGCCCGATCTGGGCCACCATGACCGTCTGGGCGGTGGCACAGGGCACCCGTGGCGAGAGTCTTTCGAAGGCGCGATGGCGTATTGTAGGGACAGTAATCGGTGCGATGGCGGCAATCGGCCTGTTCACGGTCTTTCCGCAACAGCCGCTCCTGTTTTTCCTGACACTCGCACTCTGGATGGGGCTCTGCGCAGGGCTGGCCACCTTCGTAAGCAATTTTCGCGCCTATGCGCTCGTCTTGTCAGGCTATACCTGCGCCATCATTGCGATGGGCGCGGTTTACGACCCCGAGAACGTTTTCATGATCGCGGTGTCACGCTCGACCTATATTGCGCTCGGCGTGATCTGCGAGGCAGGTATGGGCCTCGTCTTTGCCACCAGTCAGGAGCGACAGGCCCGGCAGGCAGTGCGGACCAAGCTTCAGACTGCGCTCTCCCTCGTCTCGCTCTCCATCGCTGACATCCTCTCCGATGCAGCCACAACCCAACGCAAGGCGCGCGAGCTGTTTGCCACCATCCTGCGCCTGAACAGCGAAATCGAATTTGCTGAAATCGAGATGGGGCCTCATGGGCATGAGGGCGACCACGCCCGTGCTGCCCTGGCTGCCGTCTCCATCCTGCTTTCCCGAGGCTTTGGCATGGCGGCCCGCCTGGCGGCCCTTGCTCACAGCCACGGCAGTTTTCATGAAACCTCGCACCATGCGCAACTCTTCCTCCGCGGACTCGAAGCACGCCTGCGCGATGCGGAACCCGTGCAGGGTATTCTGGCCGATCTTCATCTGCTGATCGAGGAATGTCGCATCCATGCCGCACCGTTCATAAGGCCGGATCATAGCGACCTGCCAGATCTTGGCCCGGTGGACGAGCGGGTGTTGCATGTGGCGCTTGGTGAATTACTCAACGATCTTGAAATCGCGATCATCGAATATGATGCCAGCACCCATCTGATTCCGCGCGACCGGTTCCACTTCAGGCTGCAAACCCATCACGATCCGCGAAATGCCATCAATAACGGCCTGCGTGTGATGGCGGCCATTCTGTTCACGGCCCTTGTGTGGGAAGTCACCGCATGGCCGAACGGCACCGGCTTCATCTCGATGACATCTCTTATCTGCGGTCTGTTTGCCACGCAGGAAAATCCGGTTCTGGGCACGACAGCCTTTCTCAAGGGAACGATCTGGTCAGTTATCGCCGGAGGTGTTCTCACCTTCATCTTCGTGCCGAAATTCGACACCTATGAGATGTTCATTATGGCATTCGGGCCTGCCATGTTCATTGGTGGGCTGGCGCGCGCCAACGCCGCTACGGCAGGTGCCGCCGCCGCTTATGGCCTGCTCATGCCCAGCATGGTGAATGTCCAGAATCACCACCGCCTTGATGAGATCGCCTTTTATAATGGTGCCATGGGCACGCTCATGGCTGCCTGCGCCGCTGTGCTGGTCTTCCATACCTTTCTGCCTTTCAGCCCGCAGGCCGAGCGGCTGCGGCTACGGCGGCAGATGCTGGGGGAGTTGCGCAACCTCTGCCATCTGCGCAAGGCGCCGGAAACACGACAATGGATCGGGCGCAATATCGATCGATTTGCCCGATTGATCCGCCATGCAGGCCCTTCGCCCCTTCCCGTGGTCGAGAGCTATCTGCAAGGCACGCTTGCCATCATGACCATCGGTCTCAACGCCATCCGGCTGCGCACACTGCTTGACCGCGAGCATCTGCCCGTTACAGCCCGGCGCCCTATCGAATTGCTGCTCGACCGTATGGAATATACGCGCGACCGTCACGACCGCCCAGCGCGTGTTGCCGCCGCCGCAGTGCGTCGCCTGCGTGCGCTCGACCGAACCGAAACCGACCTCGTGACACGCCTCGAACTTATTCGCGGCATTTCCTATCTCGTGGTGATTCGCGACGAACTCGTTGCCAACGCGGCCTTTCTGGATGAGACACAGGCTTTCACCAGCCGAGAGCTCCTCGAAGAGGTCAAATGAGCCCTGTGCATCCTGCTTCAGCTATTCCAGATCCCAGCCCTGCCGCGCCCCGCCTCGCCCTGCGCGGGACCGTTCTGCGCTTTGTCGGCAATCCGTTCGATATGCTGCCGGATGAGGCTCTGAGCGTCGATACGGATGGTCTGGTGATCATAGAGAATGGCCGCATCAGTGCTGTTGGGTCCTATGATCAGCTGGCGCCAGGGCTCAAAGACGACAGCGCGGTCATCGACCATCGCGGCAGCCTGATCGGGCCGGGCTTCATCGATACGCACGTGCATTATCCGCAACTCGGGGTCATTGCGTCCTATGGCGAGCAATTGCTCACCTGGCTCGAACGCTACGTCTTTCCTGAGGAACGCCGCTTTGCCGAGCAGGCCTATGCCCGGCGCATCGCCTCGGACTTTCTCGACAACCTTCTGCACCAGGGCACGACAACGGCAGCGGTTTACTGCACGGTTCATCCTGAGTCGGTCGAGGCCTTCTTCAGCGAGTCAACGCGACGCAATACGCGTATGATCGCCGGCAAGGTTCTCATGGACCGCAATGCGCCAGATTACCTGCGTGATACGGCTCAGGGCGGTTATGACGAGTCCCGACGCCTGATCGACAAATGGCATGGTCGTGGCCGTCAGCTCTATGCTGTAACGCCGCGCTTTGCCCCAACCAGCACCGAGGCCCAGCTTGATCTGGCCGGAGCCCTCCTCGATACGGCGCCCGATCTGTTCATGCAGACGCATCTTCTGGAAACACTGCGCGAGGAAGAATGGGTCCGGTCCCTCTTCCCTCATCGTACAGGCTATCTGGATGTTTATGACAAGGCAGGGCTTGTTCGACCGCGCAGCATTTTCGGCCATGCCGTCCATGTAAACGAGCAGGACCTGACGCGTTGCGCCCATGCGGGCTGCACCCTGGCGCATTGTCCGACCTCAAACGCGTTTCTGGGCAGTGGCGCCTTTCGCCTGTTCGATGCCATGCGCCCCGACCGGCGTGTACATGTTGGGCTGGGCACCGATATTGGCGGCGGTAACAGCCTCTCCATGTTACGCGTAATGAACGACGCCTATTGCGCTGCACAGTCACATGGAACGAGTCTGCATCCGGTGCAGGCCTACTGGCTGGCAACAGCCGGCGCAGCGCAGGCGCTGGGGCTGCAGCATCAGATCGGCCAGGTGGAGCCCGGGCTCGAGGCTGATCTTTGCGTGATGGACCCTTATGCGACGCCCCTTATGGCGCAACGTGCGAAACGGGCCGAAACGGTGTCAGATCTGCTTTTCGCGCTTTCCATGCTGGGTGACGACAGGGCAATCAGCGCCACTTATGTCATGGGGCTGCGGCATCAACGCCCAACGCCCTGAAACACCAAGCTCCCAACCCGGCACAATCAGAGCTCAGGTGGCGCGGATCAGTCCGTATTGGGTAAGCCAGGATTCATACCAGACCGGCCAGTTTGCGGTGACCTGATCAGGCTCACCCATGCCAAAGCCATGCCCGCCACTGGGCAGGCGGTGATAATCGACAGCCGTCCCTATAGCCTCGCAGGTCTGGGCCATCAGTGCAGCATTATAGGGGTTTGCGATACGGTCATTATCCGCCTGGGTCAGAAACACCGGCGGATAACCTGGCCTGACATGACTTTGCACTGACCACAGACGCGCCAGATCGGGGGCTGCATCGACGCCCACAAGATCCCGATGCGTCGCGGTGTGATCATAGGGCTTCTCAAGCGTGATCACAGGGTAGATCAGGGCAGCGCCCGCCGGTTTCGGCACGGATATCTTTGCAAGGAGTGACGCAAACGGACCTTCTCCGTGCCATTGCGAGGCTGTCATGCCCATAAGATGGCCTCCAGCCGAGAAGCCGAGCAAACTGATACGCGCCTTGTCGATACCGTCACGATGCGCATGGCGCCCGATAAGGGCAAGCGCACGACGAGCATCCTGCAAGGGAGCGAGCGGACCCTCTGCCCATCCCTCACCCGGCAGACGATAGACCAGCACATAGGCGGTCACGCCACGGGCCGAGAGCCAGCGTGCAGCGGGATAGGCCTCACGCTTCATGCCGATGCGTTGATACCCGCCCCCTGCCGCGATGAGTACCGCACTGCCATTGGGGCTGTCTGGGCGAAAAACCTCAAGACGAGGCTCGGTGATGTTGTAAAGAGCGCCCTTGGCCGTCGCCTGTTCCGGTCCGCTTGGACCACCCCCGCCGGGTGGCGTCTCGGGCCAGAGCGCAATCTGCTCTGGCGATCGCGAGCGGGACGGCCCGTGACATCCTGTCAGAGCCGCGGCGGAGAGTGCGAGAGAGGATGTCAGCACACGGCGGCGGTTGAGCGCACTCTTCGCCTCGGCTGGCCCTTCGCTCGCAGCGGTCAGACCATGACCGGAACCTTGCTCCGCCATTGCGATAGCGGGTCTGAAACTTCCGGGCGCTTTACGCGACATGCGGCTTCCTTCCTGCTTGTCGCGAACGGCGCTCAGGCCTTTCGGACGAATTCCGATTTGAGATTCATCCCGCCGATCCCGGGAATCTTGCAAGACAGATTGTGCCCGTCGCTGGCATCGACAAGACGGATACCCTTGATCTTGGTACCGCCCTTGATGACCGACGACGATCCCTTGACCTTGAGATCCTTGATGATGGTCACTGTATCGCCATCAGCAAGCACATTACCATTGGCATCGCGCACCGTCGCATCATCGCCAGCCTGGGCCGTGCCATCCGGAGCGCCGGCCTCGACGCTCCACTCGAGCGCACATTCAGGACAGACCCACAATCCGCCGTCCTGATAGATGTGTTCGCAGCCGCATTGAGGGCAGATATCGCTTTTCACGATCTTGTCTTCCTGTTCATTGGGGCGCCTCATGAAAAGATATCAGGGCACCGCTTTTTCTTGACGCGCAGGGTAGCGTTTACCCCTGACAGCATGGCTTTTGCCAGCGTCATATCGATCATTAGCCGTGGCAAAGCATCTCGCCGCCCAGCGTAACAGAACCTGCGTGGCCCGCTGGCCCACCGTCGAACGTCTTTATTGATGGATTATTGTCGTGATCTGTCGACCCCTTTTTCGGGGTCTGGCGGAGAGGGTGGGATTCGAACCCACGGTGCCCGTGAAGGCACAACGGTTTTCGAGACCGTCCCAATCGACCACTCTGGCACCTCTCCGTAGCAGGATCACCTGGTCGTGGGCGGCTTATAAGGGGCAGGTCCGGTAGCTTGCAAGAGGGGTTAATGCGATTCTTTTCGTAAAGCCGTCATTTCGCCCTGTTCCCCACGCGATAATGATTGACGGAAGCGGCCTGCCTCCTGTAGTGAGCCCCCCTCGCGGGAGCATGCGTCTTGTGGTGCGTGGTTCGGCCAATAATAAAAAGCGACTGGGCAATGCCGACCGGGGAAAACCCTGGCAAAATTGCCAAGAGATCGGACTGATAGAGAGTTTAAGACATGTTCGCAGTCATCCGCACCGGCGGAAAGCAGTATCGCGTGGCCCCGCAGGCAACGTTGAAGGTTGAGAAGCTCGAAGCCGAAGCCGGCACGACTATCACCTTCTCCGACGTTCTGGCCGTTGGTTCCGACGCAGGCATCAAGATCGGCGCTCCGCTGGTCGCTGGCGCCACCGTCACGGCAACCGTCATCGCCCAGGACCGTCTGGACACGGTCATCATCTTCAAGAAGCGCCGCCGGCAGAACAGCCGCCGCAAGAATGGTCATCGTCAGCACGTGACCGTCCTGCGCATCGACGCGATCAACGCAGCGTAACTGACGCTAGAGAGAAGGAGAGACCTCCATGGCACAAAAAAAGGCAGGCGGTTCGAGCCGTAACGGACGCGACAGTGCAGGCCGCCGTCTCGGCGTCAAGAAGTTCGGCGGTGAAGCCGTTCTTGCAGGCAACATCATCGTCCGTCAGCGCGGCACGAAGATGATGGCTGGCCCGAACGTTGGCGTTGGTCGTGACCACACCCTGTTCGCCCTCGCCGATGGCGCCGTGAAGTTCACGCGCCGCGCTGAAGGCCGCGTCCACGTTTCCGTGACGCTGGCAGAAGCCGCAGAATAAAAGACTGGCCAATACCAGTTGACGGGAGAGGCCGGTCCGCTTGGGCCGGCCTTTCTTGTTTTGAACGATATTGTTGGACGAAGACGAGACAGACCATGAAATTTCTCGACCAGGCCAAGATCTATGTGCGCTCCGGCGATGGCGGGGATGGTGTTGTCGCGTTCCGTCGTGAAAAATACGTCGAATTCGGCGGTCCTGATGGCGGCAATGGTGGCCGCGGTGGCGACATCATTTTCCGCGCCGTGCCGAACCTGAACACCCTCATTGATTTTCGCTACACCCAGCATTTCCGCGCCCGCAAGGGCGGCAATGGCGCGGGCTCGGACCGTACCGGAGCCAAGGCCGAAACAGTCATCATCAATGTGCCGATCGGCACGCAGATTTTTGACGATGATCGTGAGACCATGCTGGCCGACCTCGATGAGGACGGCAAGGAAGTGCTGCTTTGCAAAGGCGGCGATGGCGGATTCGGCAATGCCAATTACAAGACGAGCACCAATCGTGCGCCGCGTCGTGCTGACAAGGGCTGGCCGGGCGAGGAACGCTGGGTCTGGCTGCGCCTCAAGCTGATTGCCGATGTCGGTCTTGTGGGCCTGCCCAATGCTGGCAAATCCACCCTGCTTTCTGTCTGCTCACGGGCCAAGCCCAAGATTGCCGACTACCCCTTCACCACGCTCCACCCGCAGCTTGGCGTTGTGCGCCTTTCGGCCACGGAGGAGTTTGTTATTGCCGATATTCCGGGCCTGATCGAAGGCGCCAGTGAAGGCGCAGGGCTTGGCGATCGTTTTCTTGGCCATGTCGAGCGCTGCGCGATGCTCATCCATCTGCTCGACGGCACAGAGAGCCAGCTGGTCAAGAATTACCGCATGATCCGTGGCGAACTCGCTGCTTATGATGAGACGCTCGCTGAAAAGCCGGAAATCATCGTGCTGAACAAATGCGATGCCCTGACCAAAACCCAGATCACAGCCAAGACGAAGGCCCTCGCCAAGGCCTCCGGTGCCGAGGTGTTCACCTTGTCGGCAGCTACCCATGAGGGGCTGGCCGAGCTGCTGCGTATCGTGCAGGATCGCGTCACCCATTACCGTCTGGAAGAACGCGAGACCCATCAGTGACCAACCGACTGGCTGAAGCGCGCTGTGTTGTCATCAAGATTGGTTCGGCCCTGCTGGTCGATGCCAAGAACGCCGCGCTACGCCATCACTGGCTGAACACTGTCTGCGCGGATATTGCCCGGCTGCGCCGTCAGGGCACCGATGTCGTGGTTGTCTCCTCGGGTGCCATCGCGCTTGCACGTGTGCGTATGGGCATGGTGGGGCGCAGGCTCCGTCTCGAGGAAAAACAGGCCGCTGCCAGTGTTGGACAGATCCAGCTTGCACAGGCATGGAGCGCCGCTCTGGGCCTTCAGGATCTCACGGCAGGTCAGTTGCTGCTGACCCCTGGTGACACAGAGGACCGCGAGCGTCACCTCAACGCCAGAGCAACATTGCGCACCTTGCTGGGCCTTGGCTGTGTGCCGGTCATCAATGAAAACGATGCCATCGCCACGACTGAGATCCGCTTTGGCGACAATGACCGTCTGGCAGCCCGTGTCGCCCAGATGATCGGCGCTGACACGCTGATCCTGCTTTCGGACATCGATGGCCTGTATACCGCTGACCCCCGCCTCGACCCAAGGGCGGAACATCTGCCTGAGGTCGCCGCACTGACTGAGTCGATCATGGCCATGGGTGGAGCGCCCCCGCCCGGTTACTCCTCAGGCGGTATGCACACCAAATTGCTGGCGGCCCAGATTGCCACACGTGCGGGTGCCCGCATGGCCATTGCCTCTGGCCTCTCCCCTCACCCGATCAGCCAGTTGCTCGATACCGGGCGCTGCACCTGGTTTCTGGCTGCGGAAGATGCAGGCTCGGCCCGCAAGCGCTGGCTAGCCAGTGCGCTCGAAACCAGAGGTCGCGTCATGATCGATCAGGGCGCGGTACGTGCCCTCGATCATGGTGGTTCTCTCCTTCCTGCGGGTGTGAAACAGGTCGAGGGCCGTTTCAGCCAGGGCGATCTCGTCGTTATCTGCGATGAGGCCGGACAGGAAATCGGCCGCGGCCTGACCGCCTATGATGCCGACGAGTCCCGCCTGATTGCCGGCCATCGCTCTGAGGATATCGTCACGTGCCTCGGTCATTCAGGGCGGGACGAACTGATTCATCGCGATGATCTCGTTCTGATCCGCCAACCCCGCGAACCGGCCTGATCCTCTACGGTACGGTAACCGTATAGGGCGCCTGAAAGACTTAGTCATGCGGTGGGGCCTCGGCAGCCAAAGATCGTCTTCCGTCGGAAGCAAGCAACGGCGTCAAATATAGCTCCCCCCCTCCCGGATGAGTTCGGGTGCCTGTTATCGGCACCCGGGGTCGTCGTCACACCCTTTGATGCTCCTGTGCCTATCGGCTCAGGTCATCAGAGCACTGTCACCGCCATTGACCTCGAATTCGGCGCCTGTCGTGAGGGCAGATGCGTCGGAAGCCAGAAATACGGCAACAGGCGAGATATCCTCGGGCTGTAGCCATCCGACCGGCTGAACCTCGGTTCGGGCACGATCCTTCCATGCCTGAGCGGGTGAGATCTCGCCATGCACCTTGTGATGCACCTGCTGCTCAAGAGCTGCGAGGCGCTGCTGATTCAGCGTGAGCGCAGTACCCACAAGCCCCGGTATGATGGCATTGACTGTCATGCCATAGGGCGCAAATTCCATTGCTGCGGATTTCATCAGGCCAATCAGACCCCATTTTGAGGCGGAATAACTCGCGCCCCCCTTCGTGCCGTGTCGCCCCTGCATGGACGAGACAATCAGCACACGACCGCCCTGGCGCGTGATCATATGCGGCACAAAAGCTCGTAGGGTTCGGGCGGTACCATTGAGGTTGTTCTCTATCTGGTCGTCCCAGTCAGCGTCATCCATGTCGAGCAGCGCCTTCCAGCCCTGTATGGCGGCATTGGCTACAAGGATGTCGATATGGCCAAAGGCTTTGACAACCTCATCCGCTGCAGCTCGCAGCTGCGCGATCTGACGGATATCAGCCCTGATCGCCATTGCCCGGCGACCGAATGACTGGATTTGCCGCACAGTCTCATCCAGTTCCTCATGGCTGGCAGGGACCGCATCGGCCACATGGCTTATCGGGCCGGCGATATCCAGAGCCACCACGTCGGCCCCGTTTGCGGCATACTCGACCGCAATGGCACGACCGATACCCCGAGCCGCTCCTGTGACGACAGCCACGCGCCCTTGAAGCTGAGACCCTCTGCCGGCCCGGATAGCCCCCGCACTGAAAGCGGCAGGGGCGCTTGGCGCAGCATGCGAACCGTCATCGTTGACCGCCGCAGCCCTGGCACCACCGGCTGACGACAGAAATGCGGCCCCCCCTGCCAGACCGGCCGCCAGCAAGGCACGCCGCGGATGAACCGGAGATGTCTCGGGGCCATCACCGAGAATTGCTTTGCTTGTCCTTGAATGAGGCATGGTCGTCGCTCCCGCTTATCTGAAGTCGTATCGTCAGACACAATACGACACATTCAGACAAAGGGGGTGACACATGATTGTGCTCGAAGAGAACAGATCCGGCTTCTTGTAATGCAACTAGCCCGATTTGTCGGATGAATATCGTCCAGACAAAGTCATGAACGATGATTATGCGTTATTAAAATTTATTTTTGCTACTACGGCGACGGAAGACAGCTTGCTTATACCCTGGCATCGTGCCCCAGGTACCAGTTGTGTCCTCTCGATATCATTCCGCCGCTCTCTATCCGATCCTGCAGGTAGCGCCGCGTCAGGGGCGCGGCGGCCATCGAAGGGTGGGCTCGGAACGCACGCGCCGCGCGCCTGCCTCTTCCGCCTGACGGAGTTTTTCAGCTTCCGCTCCGGCACCGCGCGGTGCCATTTCCTGACGCTGCGCCTTCAGGCGCCATGCATCATCGTTGCGGCTCGCTACCTCATTCTGATCCTTGCCCTGAGAGCTGGATATCGATGCGGCGGTACCGCCTGCACCGACATAGGGTGCGGCAGACGCCCGCGTGTCATAAGTGGCACCTGGCGGACGCGGCGCCTCTCGCGGTGGCGGCGGGTCAAAATGCGTGGGACGCAGGATGCGCTCCAGATTCTCCTGTGCGCCGGACTCTGCATAGCTGTAGTCATCCCGCACACTCGGCGGGCTCTGGCGGTCACGACGCTCGTCACTCGACGGGTGGCGCGGCTGGAAGGCCTCGCGCGGTGAAATCTCCTCGGCAGCAGGCATGGGACGCGACGCCTCATCCTGGCCTGAGCGCTCGTACTGCATCCTGTCCGGCTGGATACGTTCAACCGGGGCATGATCTGGCGTAAGGCGCTCACCCGAAGCCCGCTCGCCGGCGGAACGCTCCCCCAAGGGACGCTCAACCGGGGGACGTTCAACCGGAGGCCGCTGGGCTGCCTGCCGGCCGGCCTGCGCCGACCACGGCATGGGGTCGGGAGCGCGCATGGTTTCAGTCGGACGAAGAGGCGGCTCAGCCTGCCCTGCAGACACTGCCGCTCGCCGGGGCGGCGCATAGATTGGCTCACCCGAGGGGCCGGTTTCGCCAGCGCCCTGAGCCAGCCTCATGGCGATGATCCGCAGTTCCGCCCGCACCTCGTTGAGCTGTAGCTCCACCTCTTCCAGTCGCGGTTTTACACCGAAGATGGAAAACGGCATGAGGATGAACATAAGTCCCAGCCCGAGCAGGATAAATCCTGCAAGAAACTGCATCCATAGAGGGAGAGAAAGGAGCGCGGTCGTCATAATCAGCGATCTATGCTAATTTTGCCGACTCCGCCAAGAGCGATCTTTACGGCCAGCCTCCTTGCCGCACAGCGATAGGCGCTCAGATTGACTTCCAGCGTCCGTAACGGTGCTTTTCCTGTCTCCAACCGCGAGAGTGATGCCCTTCTCGGCCGCTGGGTTTCTAGCGCAGATCTGCCGCGTTGAGGGTTACGGCAAGCGGTTGCTCGGCGCCGCTCTTGCCTTCCCTCAGAGCTTGCAGGGATTGATGGAATATCCGGGCGCGATAAACGATCTGCTCTTTTCCATCGCGCCATTGCTCGAAAGCCAGTGTCGTGTCCGGAGCCGTGCTGTCCGGCTGATCACTGAAATGCCAGTCCAGCCCATATCGGGCCGCCAATGCATCAAGCGTCGTGTCATGACCCGCAAAGACAAGAAGCCGCGTTGCGGGTGAGACGATCGAACCATCCCCCAGCGTGATCGCCTCGCCTGCCATGAATCGCGCAATGATATCCGCCATGACCGCGCTGCGTGCGGCGACAGCCACACCGTGACGGCGGACGAGCCCGGACAGATAGTCATGAACCGGGAGCACGGTTGTCAGAAGAGCCGGATTGATTTTTCCGACCCATGCCTCACGGACTAATGCATCGGCCGTCTGGTCAAAACTTTGCGCATGGATCAGCATCAGGTTTTCAGCGAGCGTTGCTGCCAATGTCATCCCTCCGCCCAGCGAAGGTCGCCCTTTTTTCTCACTGACCACAAGGCTGGTCTTGAAACAGGGCCCCTGCCCCGTCTCACAGGCTTGTGGCGCAAAAAGCTGCTGCAACGCCGCCAGCCCGGCATTCACGCTGTCAGGACGCGCCAGCCTGTCATATCGGGCTAGCTGCGTCGCGTCCTGCGCCATCTGATCATGGTGCTGTTTCACGAATTCAGCCGTCACAGCGTCAAACACCGGATCATGCTGCCCGGCGGCGAGTGAGCGGGCCGCGATTTCATGCCCCGGCGAAAGGGCACGGGCCATGATCTGCCCGCTCTCACGGGTGCGGTTATCGGCAGAATCTGCCCATATGAAAGGAGGCGTCGCCCCAAGGCAGGGAGACGTGTTGTGCGTGCAGGCGAGATCATAATGGCGAGACACACCCTGCATCATGGCATCGAGCGTGGCGCGGCCATGATCGGTCAGTTCGCCGGGAGCCACTGGCCAGGAAGGCCAGACAACCCCGGTTTCCTGTTCAAGGCTGTGAGCATCATGCGTCGGGCTGCGTATCCCGTGGCGTGCGATCAGTACGACGCGCTCCAGTCTTGCTGGCGCTTCAGGCTCGACCGCAGAGAAAACAGGAGATGAGGCAGCTTGTGCTGTACCCGCGCCACCCAGTGCCAGCGCAAGAGAAAGAATGAGGGCGCGGTTCATGGCAGGGTGACCGTCAGGTTGAAGAACACCGAGCGACCCGCCAGACGCCAGTAAAGCGGTGCGCCATCGGGATAGCCCGCACTGGCAGCAGACTGGTTACCGGCAAAATCGCTGATGGCACGATTATTGAAGAGGTTGGATATCTTGAGGCTCGGCGTCACATCGCGCATGAAGCCACCCAGCTTCTTGAAATGCCACCCCAGAGCAAGATCGGCCGTGGTGGTGCTGCCAATACGATACTGATTGGCAAAGACTGTATTGCCAGCGCTATCGGTGGTGCTGTCGAGCCCATAATGATTGCCGACAAATTTGCCGATAAGCGAAGCATAAGGGCCCTTATTATCGTCATAGAGCACACCGAAGGAGGCGAGCACATTGGGGGTAGCTGCCACGCGCACCGAGCTGTGCTTGTACTGCGCGTCATTCACGCTGTAATTGCCATAAAGCGATACGCCATGACCGATGGCATATTGCCCCTCGACTTCCAGCCCCTTGTAGATGGCACCACCACTATTGACCGAAGTGCTCTGCGTGCCAAAGCCGGGCACCTTGATTTGCGCCGAGGCAATGAAGTTCGAGAAATTGATGTAATAGGCGTCGAACGAGACCGTCCAGCGCTTCTGCTGCACCACTGTGCCGATCTGATAGTTCAGTGTGGTTTCAGGGCTGACATTGCCGACATTCTGGGTCTGGAACACGCTCATGGGCGGGGCGAGAAAGCCACGGGCAATCTGGGCGTAGGCACTCCAGCCCGGCAGGATGATCTGGTTTGCCGAGATCGAAGGCTGCCATGAGGTGAATTGCTGCGTCGCGTTCAGGGGTACCTTCGTCGATTTGTTGACCGCCGCATCATAATCACGACGGAAATAGGAGTATTTGATGCCCGGCTTGATGATGGTGTTGCGGAACGGCTTCCAGTCGAATTCCAGATAGGGCTGAACGGTCGTGTTGAAATCCGAGATGTCATAGCTATAGGCCGAGCCATTCTTGCCGGGCACCATGATGCCGCCCTTTGTCAGATCTAGGGCATAGGTATAGCGCCGATCGTCCTGCAGATCGGCCCAGGCGCCAACCAGCACATCACCCTGCGACGTATGGGCCTTGAAGGTCAGTGTGTCGCCATAGTCACGGAATTTCGCATCGGCATATTTGCCGGGCACGTCATTCTTGTAGGTGGCCAGCTTCTTGCCTGCAGTTGAATAGAAGGTCACGCCATTGGCGCCCGGGTCATCCGAACTGGCGTCGGTGGACTCGGTGTAATCGTGCTCAAAACCGTTCGTATAAAGACGGTTCTCGATTGTCAGCCAAGGCAGCACCTTGCTCTTGATATCGATGTAATCGAAATCCGACGTGTAGGTGCTCGGCTGATACCCGGCATAGCATTGCAGCGCTGGATTGAAGCAGAGACCGTAATCCTTGCCGTATTTACGATACTGGGCCAGCGTGGCCCCCTGCGTGGTGTTCTGGTTCTCCCAATTATAGGTGGTCAGCAAGGTCAGGGTCGTGTTTTCCCCCAGCCGCGCGACATCCTTGAACAGCAGGTTATTGCGCCGCTCTCCCGAGCCGGTCAGATATCCATCCGTCTCCTCATGCTGCAGATCGAGCACCATCGAGCCAAAACGGGTCTTGCCGGAATCGACCTCCACACCCCCGGCACGGGTGTTGAAGCTGCCATAGGTGCCATAGGGTGTGACCCCGAAATGCTGCGCAGGGGTGCGGGATTGAAACCCGATCGTCCCGCCAAAGGTCGCATTACCGATAGTCGAGGCGGTACCCGGCCCACGGTTGACCTGCACCTCGCCCAGAAAATGCGAAATGAAAAGCGACGAGGTGGTGTGGTGCAGATCGCTGGCATTTCCGAAGGGGATACCATCGAACAGCATGTTGTACTGACCATCCTGAAAGCCACGCAGGCTCATGGTCTCGGCCTTGCCCATGCCGGGGCCGTTGGGGTTCTGTGTCCAGATGCTCGGCTGGAACTTGATAATGTCATCCACGCTTGCCAGTGGCACGATATTATTGGTGATGAAGCGCTTCTGGATGACCGAGGTCGGTTCTGTAATGGTCAGCGGCACGGTGGAAGGCGCAAGGCGCTCAGCCCGCCCGATGACCGTGATATGCTCCTGCCCGGTTTTGTCGTCGTGTTTGTCATGCGCGAAATTGCTGCCACGGGCGGCATTGGCGATCACAACAGTCCCATCGGGCTGGATATGCGCACTCAGCCCGGACCCACCCAGCAAACGCTCCAGTGCCTTGTCGAGCGTCAAGCGCCCCTTCAGCGCCGGAGCATGCCTGCCGCGCACCTGATCGCTCGAAAACAGGATGTCGCGCCCTGACTGCCTTGCGAGGGCGGTCAGGGAGTCTTCGAGTGGTCCCGCAGGCTGACTGAACCCTGTGACCACACGCCCTTCCCCGGAGGCCGCATCCACTGCCCCTGCGTGCCGTAAGGCAGGGGTTTGAGCCAGGCCAGGGAGTGGCCAGGCACCTAGCGACAGCAGCACCATCGCCAAACGTTGGCGACGTGTGCGCGGCTGCATGGCAGGAACAGGGCATGAGGCAGGGCGATCAGAGGCATACAGGGCGGGAATCATCGAAGCGGGCTTCCGTCAGGGTACGACCGGATTGGTCTCTCCCTGGCGAGACGACAGGAACGATCAGGCCCTCATCTGTTTCGGTGTCGTTTCATCAAAGCTTAACAATCAGAGCTGTACGACCGAGATCAGATCGGGGGCAAAAATCACCCGCAAAGGCAGAAGATGCGCCAGCGCCCGGAAGAAACGGGCCGGGTCGTGGGTGTGAAAGACACCGCTGATGCGCAAAGAGGCAAGCGAGGGCGAAACAAGCCTGACAGGACGATCGCTGTAGCGGGCCATCTCGCTCAAAGCCTGCGCAAGCGGCGTGCCATGAAACACGGCGCGCCCCTCACGCCATGCCAGCAGATCGTCCAGCCTCGCGGGCCGCTGGGTCACCAGACGGGTCTGCCTATCATATGCAAAGACCTGCCCTGCCTGCACAACATGCGACGCGCCGGGTTTCTCTAGCCTCGCGCACCCCTCCAGCACGGCAAGCGTCATGGCAGCGTTCGTCACATCCAGCGCATAACGTCCACCACGCCCCGACACAGCCCACGAGCAACAGCCGAATTGCGCCTGCTGCCCGAATGGCGCGGCCATCACCTCATAGCGCCCCGCCTCGAAAACCATGCGACCGGTGCTAGGCGCGAGAACAAGAGAGCTGCACGCATCCATCTCCACGCGCAGCCCGGATGCCATGACGCGCCGATGCTCGCCGCGGCCCGTACAGATCGTCCGCGCATCTGCCACGTTTGCCGCAACACCGAGACTCGCCCCAAACCCGACGATACCGGCCACGACGCCGCGACGCGACAGCGGCAGGGAGACGCTTCCCTGACGCGACCGTGCAAACTGCCCGCCCTGCCAGATCTGTGAGACGAGGTTATAGGCCTGATGATGCGCCTCTTTTTCCTCAAGCCACGCATCGAAACGCCTGCGGTCAAGGTCGGAACACCGGTCGGACATAAGCCGCGCCTGCCAGTTTGCCGCCTGTTCGATTTCTGCGGGCGTCACGCGTCTACCGCTGTATCGGTCAGGAGCGCCATCGCCAGATGGGCAAGGGCTCGCGCCATGGATTTTTCGATCGTGCTGACACTCAGCGAGAGGGCCGCGGCAATCTGACTGTAGGTCAGGTCATCCAGGCGATGCATGAGGAAGATACGCGCCGTGCGGGGATCGAGCGCATTGAATGCCGTGCGTACGCGCCTCAGTTGCTCGCGACCCAAAACGATACGTTCCGGCCCCGGCGCAGCACAGACGGGCTCTGCGCTGGTATCATCGTCCAGCGATCCCACACGCAGCCGTGCTTCGCGCCGCGTGCGGTCGATGGCGAGATTGCGTGCCGCGCGCAGGACATAGGCTTCGGGATGTTCGATGCCGTCCAGCCCGCGCTCGAACAGATGCATGAGCGCGGTCTGAAGCAGATCATCTGTATCGTTGCGCCGGTTCTGACGCCGGATACGCTCGTGCAAAGACGTCCAAACGGACTGTCTGAGGCACCATTCTGCCGCTGACATCGCCATCCTGACCGTAATGAAACAACCGGAACGGGGCGTTTCATATCAATGGCCGTTGCCAAAGTCAGGGAGAGATAGATCGTGTCTTTAAATCTTCATGAAACCCGGCACAGGCCCTTGCTGCACTCAGCAGGATCACAGTGCGGCCCAACAGCAGCGCGCTGACGCCCTGCTGGGTCGCGCGCCTGCGAAACCGGCCTCGTGAAACCGGGGGCTCCGGAAACGGGCATCAAAAAAACATGCCCGGTTCGTGTTAGTCAGACGCCTTACATTCCAAGCGCTCGACGATAGATATCGAGCAGCGTCTCCTGCTCTTCAATCTCATTGGGCTCTTTCTTGCGCAGCTTGATGATGTTTTTGATAGTCGCAACATCGAACCCGGCTGACTTGGCTTCGCTGAAGATATCCTTGATATCGCCTGCCAGCGCCTTGCGCTCTTCTTCCAGACGCTCGACGCGCTCGATAACGCTACGCAGGCGGTCAACGGCAATGCCCCCTACATTCGAGTCAGGATCGGCAGCCTGACGCGCACGGCTGGCGGCGGCTTCGTCAATATCAAAAGGCATGTCAGACATGGTGACCTCGAAAACAGGGGTTGCACACGGCCCGGTCGGGCCAGAACAGCCACAGATGCACGCAGCTGGATTTTGCAGGCACTTGCGAAGAACGGCGGCTTATCGCGCCGGTATAGGCCGGGTCAACGCATATTGCGAGGGAACGACCGGCCATCTGGCGGCTTTGCTTTGCTACCTTTACCCCGTCCGGGCACGCATGTCATAAGACCGCACTGCCCCACCCAGAACCGGAGAGCCAGGAAGATGACCAACTGCCACCAGGTCGCCCCATTCGACTATGTCATTTTCGGCGCCACCGGCGATTTGACCATGCGCAAATTGCTGCCCGCCCTCTATTACCGTCTGACCATGGGACAGGTGCCGAATACGGCCCGCATCATCGGCACGGCACGCTCCCCGCTCAAGCGCAGCGAGTATCAGACGCGTGCACGCGATGCGCTCAAGCGCTTCGTCAAGACTGATGATTTCGACGAAGACACTGTCGATCGCTTCCTGGACATGATCCATTATGTCAGCCTCGACGGCTCCAAGCCCGACAGCAACTGGGCAGGTCTGCGTGAGGTGCTCAGCCACAAGGCCGAAGAGCATGTGCGCGTGTTCTATTACGCCACGGCCCCTGACCTCTATGGCGCAATCTCGAAGAACCTGCACCACGAGGGGCTGATCACCGATGACAGCCGCGTTGTGCTGGAAAAGCCGATCGGCATTGACCTCAAGACTGCCGAAGAGATCAATGAAGGCGTTGGTCAGTATTTCAAGGAAAGCTATGTTTTCCGCATCGATCATTATCTGGGCAAGGAAACGGTCCAGAACGTGATCGCCCTGCGCTTTGCCAACCCGCTTTTCGAGGCGGTCTGGTCGGGTGAGCATATCGAGTCCGTGCAGATCACGGCAGGTGAGCTCGTGGGGGTTGAAGGCCGCGCCGCCTATTACGACAATTCCGGCGCCCTGCGCGACATGGTGCAGAACCATCTGCTGCAGGTGCTTTGCCTGGTCGCCATGGAAAAGCCGAACTCCCTGCAGGCCGATGACGTGCGTGACGCCAAGGTGGCCGTCCTGAAGTCGCTCGTACCGCTCGATGCCAGCACGCTGCCCACCAGCACGGTGCGTGCCCAGTATACGAAGGGTCACAGCAAGGGCGCGACGGTCGATGGCTATCTCGACGAGCTCGGCCATGACAGCAACACCGAAACCTACGTCGCCCTGCGCGCTGAAATCGACAGCCCGCGCTGGAAGAACGTGCCGTTCTATATCCGCTCGGCCAAGCGCCTGAAGGCCAAGGTCAGCGAGATTGTAGTGACGTTCAAGCCGTCTGCCACCAAGCTGTTCCCCTCCCAGCCGGAGAAGAACGTGCTGGTGATCCGCATCCAGCCGGATGAAGGCGTGTCGTGGCAGTTCAACGTCAAGAACCCGCTCGATGATGATTTCGGCCTGTGGGAAACCAACATGGACGTGCATTTCGAGCGCGAATTCTCGGTCCGTTACCCCGATGCCTATGAGCGCCTGCTGCTCGATGCGGTGCGCGGCTATCCTGTGCTCTTCATCCGTCGTGACGAGGTCGAGGCCGCATGGAAGTGGGTCGCGCCGGTCATGGATGCCTGGGCCAAGAACGAAGTGCCGATGGCGCATTATGCGGCAGGCAGCTGGGGCCCCGAGGAAGCGCGTCAGATGCTCGCCCGTGACGGGCAGATCTGGCACGAAGACATGGAATAAGGCATCCCCTTGGCCTCTGAACCCAAAACACCCTCGCAGCCCGGCGCGCCCAGACTTGGTTCGGGCCGCCGCAAGCCCCGCACGCTCAAGCAGCATCTGCTGCGCCGCCTGATCGTGCTGGTGCCCGCCTCGCTTCTGGCCATTCTCGTGATGAAAATGGGGTGGCTGGATCAGGCGGCGGACAAGATCCAGTTCGACCGCCTGGCGTGGTTCGACAACACAAAGCTGGTCGAGCATCTGCGCGTTATGGTCACGCATAACGGTATGACCGACGTGCCGGCCAAATGCCTCGTGCCCATTCTCAATGGCAATGATCCGCCAGATGCAACACGCATCGATTTCATGCAGCGCAGCAATGATGGCTGCCCCGGCAAGCCGGGTACTTTTGATCGCCTGTTCACCATCAAGGTCAATCGTGCCGATCGCATGCTGGCAACCGATCAGGGCACACCCGGCCGGTTCCACGCCATGTCGCAACAATAAAGAAAGCCGGGCCCTGAGCCCGGTTTTTTATTGCGCCTTCCTGTACCGCGCGAATTGCGCGCGCAGATACGCCCCGCCAAGCCGCAAGGCGCGTCGCCCTTCGACCACGACAGCATAGAAATTGAGAAAGCCGTGAATGGCTTTTGCACAGCAGACAAGGCGCACTCTTACTCCCGCCTCACGCAGCAAGGTCGCATACAGTTCACCCTCACCTCTCAACGGATCGAACCCGGCCGTCACGATCATGGCGGGAGGCGCCGCTGACAGATCATCTGCGAAAACTGGCGCAAAATCCGGGTCGAGCATGTCACGGTCGCGCCGGATATACTGCCGGCCATACCAGTTGAGCAGACGCGCCGTGAGCATAAACCCCTCCGCGTAGACAGCGCGGCTTGGAGGTGACCAGAGGCCCGAGACCGTGGGGTAGTAAAGAAGCTGGGCGACCACGCGCCGCATGCCCTCCACTCCAGCACGGCGCGCGAGCACCGCTGCCAGATTTCCGCCCGCGCTGTCGCCACAGACAGCAATGGGCAGATCACGCATCCCGGCCTGTTGATCGAGCCATTTCAGGGCCGCCCATCCGTCCTCGACGGCCGCCGGATAGGGATGTTCCGGGGCCAGCCGGTAATCCAGCGACAACACCATCGCGCCTGCATGGCGCGCGAGACGGCAGCACATGCCGTGATGCGACACCAGATCGCAATGGACAAACCCGCCACCATGCAGAAACAGGATGACGCCCGTCACTTCGCCCCTCGGACGATACAACCTCGCCGGACGCACATGATCGCCGCACGGGATATAGAGAGTTCGCCACGCCTTTGTCTGCAAGGCAGAGAGACCCTGCGGAAAGCTCGGCATGCCCGTCATGCGGCGCAGGGCAGCGAGCGATTCCGGTGTCAGGTAGTCTGGCATGGGCAGACCATCATGTCCTTTTGCGGCGCGCTTCAGCCATGCGAGGAAGATCCTGTAGGGCAATCCGGGGCGTGCAACGGGAAAATCAGTCATGAACTGACCCTAGCACAGGATGCCTGCATGTAGCCGGACTTCAATCAACAGCCCCTGGCGCGACAAGCTTCACTCTCTCGCGAAAGACGATCACACGGATAATCGGGATGAGGCGGATATTCCCCTCACGGCGCCATGATATGGCTCCCCCGCTCTTCATGCCGGGTGCAGTACCTGCCAGAAGCCGCCTTGATTTCAGGGATCGTATGTCAGCTGCGTAAGGCGGAAGTGGCCAAAAAGCGCCGTGTTACGCTTGACCCACTCGCCCTATTGGGTCAGGTTGCGCCCGTCAGACGGTCGGGCGATCGCTGTTGCGCCGGTGAGAACCGTCGTGATGGAGGAAAGTCCGGGCTCCACGGGAGAACGATGCCGGCTAACGGCCGGCGGGGGTGACCTTAGGGAAAGTGCCACAGAAAACAAACCGCCTGCCCGGCCCTCGGGCTGCAGGCAAGGGTGAAACGGTGCGGTAAGAGCGCACCGCTCCTTCGGTAACGCGGGAGGCAGGGCAAACCCCATCGGGAGCAAGACCGAATAGGAGTGGCGGATCCGTCCCTCGGGATGGGATCAGAGGCTCTCCCGCCTTGTCATTCGGGTTGGTTGCGTGAGGCCGGTTGCAAGACCGGTCCCAGAGGAATGATCGCCCCGCTTTTAGCGGACAGAACCCGGCTTACAGACCGTCTGACACTTAGTTACCGGCCGCACTTGCGGCACCAATACCGGCGTTGCCGAAGAAATATTCCGAAATAGTCGGGTGATGTAAATAAGCGCCAAATATACGCTTCTTTTACGCTTTTCGCCCCAATCATGCCTCAATCACGGTGCGGATTGCCACAATAGGAACATAACAAAAACGCCTCATCGATGAATTGATTCATTGGTCTTTGATTTTGATCCAGAACATATCAAGAACACTCATCTTTGCTCTGTTTAAAAAACTTGGAACTTCCGTCGTTTCTTGTTGCGAATTGTTTGACGTCCCATGAAATCCCATGATATCCCAAAACCATCCCAAGCGGCTTTTCCGACATGACGCTCGAAGTCCTGTCCCGTGTCGGGTCCGAAACATCTGCGGCAATCACTCCAGGACGAAGGGGAGGCATCGAACGGCGTGAGTGTGTTCCTCGGCACGCATCAGAACCGCTTCGACGCCAAGGGCCGTGTGTCCATTCCGGCTTCCTTTCGCGCGGCCCTCAGGGCTCAGGCGCAACCCGATGAGAGCCTTGTGATTCTCCGCCCATCCCATCTTCATCCCTGCATCGAGGCGTGGCCCAGCGCCGCGTTCGCCACGCTGGCAGGTCCGGTGGAATCGCTCGATATCTTCTCTGACGATCATGATGACCTGGCCGCCAGTCTCTACGCTGACGCTTACCCGATCGACGCCGACAAGGAAGGGCGCATTATCCTGCCAGACGTCCTCAAGCGTCACGCCAATCTCGTCGACGAGATTTCATTCATGGGTCTGGGGCGCGTGTTCCAGATCTGGGAGCCCGAAGCCGGCGCCAGGCGTCGTGAGGAAGCGCGTGCGCGCGCTCGACGCATGACCAGCCGCCCCGTCACGCAGGGCGAGGTGGCGTCATGAACGCCCTTGCACCGCTCGCCATGCTGACTCGCCACGACCCCGGCCATGTGCCCGTGATGCTGCCAGAGGTGCTCGATGCGCTCGCGCCGCGTGATGGCGGACGCTATGTCGATGGCACATTTGGCGGTGGGGGTTATACGCGCGGCATCCTCGCGCGTGCGGCCTGCACCGTGTGGGGAATTGATCGTGACCCGACGGCTATTGCCCGTGCCGCCGAGCTCGCCGCAGAACTGGATGCCCATGCGCCGGGCCGAGCCCTTGTGCCTGTCGAGGGAACATTCGGCGCCATGGCCGAGCTTCTGAATGATGATGCGCCGTTCGATGGCATCGTGCTCGATATTGGTGTTTCGTCGTATCAGCTTGACGAAGCCGAGCGCGGCTTCTCTTTCCGCCATGACGGTCCGCTTGACATGCGCATGTCACGTGCCGGTCGCTCAGCTGCGGATCTCGTCAATGAAGCGGATGAAGCCGAGCTGGCCGATATCATCTATCACTATGGCGAAGACCGCATGTCACGCCGTATCGCTTCGGCCATCGTGCGTGCACGTCAGGAAGAGCCGATCCGCACAACGGCACGCCTCGCGGATATCGTGCGTAGCGTCGTGCGTCCTGACAAATCTGGCATCCATCCCGCCACGCGCAGCTTCCAGGCGCTGCGTATTGCCGTCAATGACGAGCTTGGCGAGCTACAGCGTGCGCTGGACGAGGCCCCCGCCCTTCTGGATGAAGGCGGAAAACTGGTCGTGGTGACCTTCCACTCCCTTGAAGATCGTCTCGTCAAGCGTGCCTTCGCGCAGGCTGCCGGACGGGTAAGCCGCCCGTCACGCCACGAGCCCATGGCCGAGCGTTTCGTCACGCCCGACTATGTTCTGCCCCATACCCGCCCCGTTCTCGCCTCTAACGAGGAAATCGGACGCAACCCCCGCTCGCGCAGTGCCAAGCTGCGCAGCCTTCTCCGTACCGCACCATCAGCCTCTGTTAGGGGGTCTTCTTCATGATCCGGCCGTTTACGATTCTTTGCGCGCTTCTCGCTGGTGGTTCGGGAATGTTTCTTTATACCAAGAAGCATGAAACAACGGTCCTGGACCAGAACATCACATCTGTTGTTCAGAAGACCGAGCGCGTGAGACAGCAAACCGCCATGCTGCGCACGCAATGGGCCTTGTTGAACCAGCCGGACCGCCTGAGCGCCTTGTCATCGCGCTTTCTTGGACAGCTTCACCCCATGACGCCGACGCAATATGTGCGGCTTGCCAGCATGATCGAAACGCTGCCAGCGCCTTCCACACGTGCGGCCTTTCATGATCCGCGCGAAAGCCTGAGTATTGCGGTCTCGCAGGCGCCGACGGCCCCCGTGGCTCGTGTCTCCGATCCCGCCCCTGCCCCTGCAGCGCCGGCACCCAAGGTCAGCAGCCCCAAGGCACAGGCCCCACGAGACACTGCGGCTCTCATAGCGAGTGCCGAGCCTGCTCACCATCACGCGCCGGTTGTAACACCCACTGTCGCCCCCCCGGTGGTGGCACCACGCGTCATGGTCGCATCGGTGACGCCGCGCGTGGCTACAGCAGCACGTCCGGCACCTTCTGCGCCCCATGCGGTTCGAACCCAGAACGTTTCTTCGCGCCCGGCCATCGAACTCGCGCAGGAAACCCAGCGTACCCATGTCGTGTCTGACGAACTCGGCCAGACAGGCCGTCACAAATCACGCTATGGTGCCGTGGTCCATGCGTCGCCACGCGATGCCGCCGCCCGTGACACTGCAACCCAATCAAGCGGCGAGTCCGACCTTGCCGTGCGTCTGGCCAGCTTTCGTGGCAATCGCCCGCAGGCGACCCCCGCGACGTCATGGCACAGCGCACGTGAAGCGGCCTCTCATACCGCGCGCACCAGTCACGACATTGCCATGCAGTCTCCAAAGCCGCATCATGTGCAGAGCGATTCCGGGTCTTCATCGGCGCTGGCAGGCTATGGTGATGCCTTGCCGCCCCCGACCCCACTCGCCAACTGAGCGGATATGAAAGCGGCTGAGCATGGCTGGCAGGACACCCCCACCCTCTAACAGGTCGGGCCATAGCAGCGGCGCATCGTCTCGCGCCGAGGGAAAGACCACGAAGAGGGTTCGGGCCTCGCTCGACCAGATGCATACGCGACTGATTGGCGTGGGGCTCGGCTTCATGCTGCTTTTCAGCCTTGTCGCGGCCAAACTCAGCCTTGCCACCGTGTTTATGCCCATGGCGCCCGAGAAGCGCCAGATTGCCTCCCAGGTTCCGGAAATCCCCAAGAGTGATCCCAAGGGTCAGGTTGCCGGTGACTTCTCGCTTCCCGACGTGCACCGCGCGAGCATTGTCGATCGCAACGGTCAGACGCTTGCCCTGTCCCTGCCTGTGGCGCAGGTCTATGCGAACCCCATGGAACTGATCGACGCGGCCGATGCGGCGAAAAAGCTCAAGAGCGTGCTTCCGCAGCTGGATGAAGCCGAAACCACACGTCGCCTCTCGCTTAAAAAGCAGTTCGTCTATATCGCGCGCGACATCTCGCCGGTGCAGGAAATCGCGATCAACAATCTTGGTATTCCCGGCATCTATTTTGAGGCCAGCGAGCGGCGTCATTATCCGCTGGGGCGCACCGCTGCACAGATTCTGGGTGGCGTAGATATTGACGATCATGGCGTGGCCGGCGTCGAGCGCTACTTCAACGAGCGGCTTAACAAGGATCATACCCCACTGCGCCTGTCGCTTGATGTGCGTATCCAGGCCGTTGCGCGCGAAGTAACCCAGGCGGCTATGGACGAGTTCCAGGCCATCGGTGCGGCTGCCATTGTCATGGATGTGAACACAGGCGAGATCATCTCCATGGTCAGCCTGCCTGATTATGATGCCAATGAATTCGGCCATGCGCCTGCCGATGCCCGTTTCAACCGCGCTGTCACAGGCATGTATGAGCCTGGCTCGACCTTCAAGCTGCAGACAGCGGCCATGGCCATCGAATACGGTGTTGCCCATATCTGGGACCGTTTCTCGACCATTCCCATCCATATCGGCCGGTTCACCATCTCTGACATCAAGACCGATCATTTCGCCCCCTGGCTGGCATTACCCGACGTTCTGGCAAAATCCTCCAACCCGGCGGCTGCGCATATCGCGCTCGATGTGGGCGCAAAAAGGCAGCAGGACTGGCTGCGCACGATGGGGTTTTTCAACCGCGTGCCTATCGAGCTGCCCGAGGCCGGGCGTCCGATTGTACCGTCCTCGAAGAACTGGGGCATATCGACCGTCATGACGGTCGGGTTCGGGCATGGCGTTGCCGAGCCACCGCTCTCGATCGTGCGCGGCACGGCGGCGACAGTGAATGGCGGCATCCTGATCAAGCCAACCCTCCTTGCCCGTGAGCAGGATGACGGCACCAACGCCGCGACGGATCAGATGCCGGGGAATGCTGCACCTTCGCCGGCAGGCAACGCCGCATCGCAGGATGGCGCGCTGAACACGGCCCCTGCCACCACATCACCCTCTCACGCGCCTGTCGTTCCGGCAGCCTTCAAGCCGGATGCCGACGCCAGCAGCGATGCCCCTGCACCACTGCCCGTCCCGCAGGGCGAGCGCGTCGTGTCAGAGGAAAATTCAAAACTCATCCGCAAGATGCTGCGTCTTGACGTGACACAGGGTACGGCACGCAGCGCCGAGGTGCCTGGCTACTTCGTGGGCGGCAAGACCGGCACGGCAGAGAAGGTCGGCCCCAATGGCCGTTACCTCAAACACGTCAATATCTCGGCCTTCACCTCCATCTTCCCGATGAACGCGCCGCGCTATGCCGTGTACGTCATGCTCGACTCTCCGCATCCTACGCCCAAAACACATGGCTTTGTGACCTCAGGCTGGAATGCGGCGCCAACCACCGGCAAGCTGATTGCGCGTATCGGCCCGATGCTCGGCCTGTTTCCGGACACCAAGAACGCTGCCCGTATCGACGCCGAGATGGCCATACCGCTTGAACCCGGCATTCCCGCCGGGCGTCGCGCTCTCGGGCCAGGTAATGATCCCGGCGACCCGCGCATTGCCGCGCAGAAGGAAGAAGCCGAGAAGAAAGCTGCCAAGGCTGCCGAGAAAGCGGCGAAGCTCGCTGCCAAAGCCGCCGATCGCGCCGCGCACCACATTCCCGAACGAGGCTGAGCCCATGCGTCTTTCCGAGATCCTGAAGCGGGCCGGACTAACGGTCCCGCCTCTTGTCGTTGACCCTGAAATTCATGGCATCACAGCGGATAGTCGTGCGGTGCGGCCGGGTATGATCTTTGCCGCCCTGCCCGGCGTTGCTGTCGATGGCGCGACGTTCATTCCGCAGGCTCTCGCACAAGGTGCCTCGGCCCTGCTGGCCTCAGACGCGGTCACCCCCGCTTTTTCCGTGCCCTGCGTCTCATCGCCCTCGCCTCGCCATGCGCTGGCGCTCATGGCAGCTGTCCTTGCCGGGCCCCAGCCAGCCCATATTGCTGCAGTGACGGGAACAAACGGCAAGAGCAGCACAGCCGATTTCCTGCGCCAGCTCTGGTCCATGAGCGGCAAACCGGCTGCCAGTATCGGCACGCTGGGGCTGATCAGCGATATTCCCGTCGAGGCCCCGCCGCCGCTGACGACGCCAGACGCCGTCTCGATGGCCCAGACACTGGCGCAGCTCAAAACCGCAGGGATCGACCATGTCGCGCTGGAGGCCTCGTCTCACGGTCTCGACCAGCATCGTCTGGATGGCGTGCGTCTCGGCGCGGGCGGGTTCTGCAATCTGACGCGCGACCATCTCGATTATCACGGGACGATGGACGCCTATCGCACCGCCAAGCTGCGCCTTTTTGCCGACCTGTTGCCCGAAGGGGCCATTGCCGCCTTCAACGCGGATATGGATGCGCAAACTGTCACCGCCCTGCGCGATCTGGCGCAGGCACGACGCCTCAAGCCGCGCAGCGTGGGCGAACAGGGTGAGACGATCCGTCTGCTGAATGCCACCCCATTGCCGCATGGTCAGATTGTCTCCCTCGCCCTGTTCGGTGAGAAACTGCCCGACCTCACTATCGGGCTGACGGGCCGCTTTCAGGTTGATAACTTGCTTCTGGCGGCGTCGATGATCTGGGCGCAGGACGATCAGGCGCGGGGTATTCTCGACCTCATCCCCCGTCTGCAAGGCGTGCGCGGTCGTGCCGAACTGGCCGTGACGCTAAATAATGGCGCCAGTGTCTATGTCGATTACGCCCACACCCCCGACGCGTTGGATCATCTGCTGCACAGCCTGCGCCCTCATGCGCAGAACCGCCTGATTGTCGTCTTCGGTGCCGGTGGGGACCGTGATCGGGGCAAGCGCCCCCTCATGGGTGGCATTGCTGCGAAACTGGCCGATCTTGCAATCGTGACGGATGACAACCCGCGCAGCGAGGATCCCGCTTCGATCCGCGCTGCCATCCTTGCCGCCTGCCCTGACGCTCTGGAAATCGGGGACAGACGCGCGGCCATTGCTGCTGCGCTGTCCGAAGCCAGACCGGGTGATGTGGTGGTCGTGGCGGGCAAGGGCCATGAAAGTGGACAGACCGTGGCTGGTGTCACGAGCCCGTTTGACGACCGTGCGGTGATCCGTGAGCTGGCAGGGGTGCCGGCATGACACCGATCTGGACCAGCACCGAGCTTCGTGAGGCCACATCAGGCCAGCTCATCGCCGATGTCGCCGTCACTGGCATTTCCATCGATACCCGTACGCTCGAGCCAGGAGACCTGTTCATCGCCCTCGTGGGCGATACCAGCGACGGCCATGCCCATATCGCAACGGCACTGGAGAGAGGCGCGGCCTGCGTTATGGTTCACAGTGCGTCAGGCAGCGACGACCCGCGATTGCTGCATGTGCAGGACACCATGCAGGGGCTACGCGCCCTGGCACAGGCCGCACGGGCGCGTTTCGCCGGTGTGATGATCGGTGTGACGGGGTCGGTCGGCAAGACCACGACCAAGAACATGCTGCATTGCGCCCTTTCGGCGCTCGGGCCGACCCATGCGGCAGTCGCCTCCTACAATAATCACTGGGGTGTCCCCCTGACGCTCGCCCGTATGCCGCGCAATGCTGCATTCTGCGTGGCCGAGATCGGCATGAACCATCGTGGCGAGATCGCTCCGCTGGCCGGGATGGTGCGCCCCGATGCAGCCGTCATCACCACCATAGGCAGCTCGCATCTGGGCTATATGGGGAGTGTCGAGGCCATTGCAGAGGAAAAATCCGACCTGATCCGCGCCCTCAGTAACGCTGGAGCGGCGCTGGTTCCAGACGATACAGGCCTGGACGCCGTTTTCGAGGATGCTGCCGCACAGGCCGGGTGCCGACTGGCCCATGTCGGTCTGGGCGAGAACGCCGATTATCGTCTGAACGGGGTGCATACCACGCCAGAAGGCTCACAATTCACGCTCGGTTGTCGTGACGGGACAAACCATGTCGTGACGCTTGCTGCACCGGGAGCCCATCTCGTGCGCAACGCAGGCATGGCCCTTGCGACCCTTCAGGCGCTCGGCCTGCCTCTTGCCCCCCCCATAGCGGCTCTGGCCGCATGGCGCCCCGGCGCGGGGCGTGGCCAGATCCAGCCCATCATGGCCGGGCAGGCTGCCTTGCTGGATGAGAGCTACAACGCCTCGGTTCTCTCCATCCGTGCAGCGCTGGAGACGCTCTCTCTCGTGCCGGGCGAACGGAAAATTGCCGTTCTGGGTGATATTCGCGAACTCGGTGACTTTGCCGAGTCAGAGCATCTCTCACTCGTGCCGGATGTCACAGCGAACGCCGATCTGGTTTTTTGCTGCTGCCCGCATATGCGCCATGTTTTTGACGCTCTTCCCGAAGAAAAGCGTGGCGTCTGGCAATCAGACGCGGCATCTCTCGCCCCCTTCGTCCAATCCAATCTGAAAGCCGGTGACGTGGTTCTCGTAAAAGGCAGTCTTGGCAGTCGCATGCGCGACATTGTCACCCCTCTTCTTGCAGGGGGCGTGCAGGCCTGATGCTGTATAATCTTATCGCCATCCACGACACGACCCATGGCGGCTTCTTCAATCTGTTCCATTACCTGACATTCCGTTCAGGCGGTGCATGCCTGACGGCTTTCGTTATTTCGCTGGTTTTCGGGCGTCCCTTCATTGCGCAGCTCAAGCGTATCCAGCGCGAGGGGCAGCCCATTCGCACGCTCGGCCCGGAACGCCATATCCTCGAAAAAGCCGGCACCCCCACAATGGGCGGCATGCTCATCCTGATCGCGCTTTTCGCCTCCACCCTGCTCTGGGCGGATCTTACGAACGGCTTCGTCTGGGCCGTCATGTTCGTGACAGCCGCTTTCGGCGCGGTAGGGTTTGCGGATGACTATCTCAAGCTCTCGCGTCGCAACACGGCAGGCGTATCCAAGCGGGCCCGATTGGGAAGCGAATTCGCCGCCTCGCTGATTGCCGGCTACTGGATGGAAAGCCTGATGCCACCCGAACTGCGCAACATGGTGGCCTTTCCGTTCGTGAAAGACTTCCTGCTGCCGCTCGGCTTTGCCTTTCCGCTTTTTGCCATGCTCACCATGACCGGGTTCGGCAATGCGGTGAACTTTACCGACGGCCTCGACGGGCTCGCCATCGTGCCCGTCGTGATCGCTTCGCTGGTTTTCGCGCTGATCGCCTATCTGGTCGGCAATCGCGTCTTCGCCGATTATCTGCAGCTTCACCTTGTCCCCGGCACCGGCGAGCTTGCGGTTTTCTGCGCGGCGCTTATCGGCGCAGGGCTCGGCTTTCTCTGGTTCAATGCGACCCCGGCCGATGTGTTCATGGGCGATACGGGCTCGCTCTCACTGGGTGGCGCTCTGGGCGCCGTCGCCGTGGCGGTCAAGCATGAGCTGGTGCTTTGCATCGTGGGCGGCCTTTTTGTGGTCGAGACGCTCTCTGTGGTCATTCAGGTTTTCTGGTACAAGCGCACAAAAAAGCGCGTCTTTCTGATGGCCCCGCTGCATCATCACTTCGAAAAGAAGGGGTGGCAGGAGCCCAAGATCGTCATCCGGTTCTGGATTGTGTCCATCCTGCTTGGCCTGGCTGGCCTTGCCACGCTGAAGCTGCGCTGAGATGACCGGTCGCCCCTTCCCCTCCGACCTGTTTGCCGGGTCGCGCTTTGCTGTGGTCGGTCTTGGCCGCAATGGCCACGCTGTCGTCAAGGCCCTGCTTGGCATGGGGGCAGAAGTTCAGGCCTGGGATGACAAATCACCCCCGGCCCCTGATGCTTATGGGGCGCAAGGCGAAAACAGCCGCTTTACCGCCGCCCCGCTGGACGACCTGACCGGGTTCGAGGCGCTGATTCTCTCACCGGGCATCCCTCACAGGCTTCCGAGCCCTCACCCCGTTGCCGTAAAGGCACGTGAGGCTGGCATCCCCATTCTGTCCGATGCCGAGATGCTCTATCGTGCGGTGCGCAAGGCGGGCTCGAAGGCCCGTTTCGCCTCGATCACCGGGACGAACGGCAAATCCACGACGACCGCCCTGCTCGCCCATATGCTGGATAAGGCCGGAGTGCCTGTTCTGGCCGGGGGTAATCTCGGCACGGCCTCGCTCGCCCTGCCGCTCCTGCCGGATGACGGCGTGTATGTCATCGAGATGTCGTCCTATATGCTGGAGCGTCTGGACCAGTATCATGCTGCGACAGCCTGCCTGCTCAATCTGACGCCGGATCATCTGGACCGTCACGGGGATATGGCGGGCTATGCCGCTGCCAAACGCCACGTCTTTGATAACATGACCCCGGATGATCTCGCTGTGGTCGGCGTCGATGACGCCTATACCCGCGCCGAGGCATCAACGCTGATTGCCGAAGGCCTGAACGTCGTCACGATCTCGGTTCACGATGAGACGCTTGTCGCGCCGGTGGCGAAAGTCCATGAAGCAGCGCCCACCCTGCCCGGCGCCCATAATCTGCAAAATGCTCTCGTGGCACGAGCGATGGCAAAGCATCTGGGGCTGGACGACCGCGCCATCGAAACCGGCCTGACAACCTATCCGGGCCTGCCGCATCGTCAGGCGTTGGCGGGCGTCATTGATGGTATTCGCTTCATCAATGACAGCAAGGCGACCAATGCCGAAGCCGCCGAAAAGGCACTGCTCTGCTATGACAAGGTCATCTGGATTGCGGGGGGTACGGCCAAATCGGGTGGGATCGAGGCACTGGCACCATTATTCGATCGGATTGCCAAGGCTTTTCTGATCGGCCGCGACGCGCCCATCCTGCAGGCCTCTCTTCTGGCCCACGGGGTTGCCACTGAAATCAGCCAGACGCTCGATGTTGCGACGTCGGCGGCACTGGAGGCCGCGCGCGCGCTTGATGTCCCGGTTGTTCTGTTGTCGCCTGCATGTGCAAGTTTTGACCAGTTTGCGAGTTTTGAAGCGCGCGGCGCGTCTTTTATCGATATCTTGACTCGCCTCAGCGATTCAGAAACGCCCTGATCCGAAGGGCCGAGGGGTTAGGGGAACATGGCAGGGCTTTCACGTGTCGATACGTCCCGCATAGGGCGCTGGTGGCGCAATGTGGATCGCGTCACCTTGTGCTGCGTCGGGGTGCTGATAGCTTTTGGCTATGTCCTGATGCTGGCCGCCAGTCCTGCCGTCGCCGTGCGTATTGGTGCGTCGCGCGAGATGTTCATCCTCAAACAGGTGATCTTCCTGCTTTTGGCGGGTGGGGTCGTGCTGCTTGTCTCCGGCCTGTCGCGTGAAGCGGTCAAACGCCTCGCACTCATCGGCGGTGTGATTGCGTTGGTAGCTACGTTCATGACGCTCGTTCATGGCGTCGAGATTAAGGGCGCACGGCGCTGGATTGCGCTGCCCATGATGTCGGTCCAGCCCTCCGAGTTCCTCAAGCCGTTCTTTGCAGTGGTGACCGGATGGCTGCTTGCCGAGCAAAGGCGGCGGGTCATTTTCGGCTCGGTCCGTTTCCCCGGCATGCTCATCGCCTTCGGTTGTTTCGGGCTGATCCTGCTGCTGCTTAAGTCACAGCCTGATATCGGCATGTTGTCGGTCATCACGATGGTCTTTTTCATCCAGCTTTTCGTGAATGGCCTGCCCATCATTTTTGTTGGTGCTGGCGTGGGAGCCATGATTGCGGCGTTTGCGGGCGCCTATGTCGCGTTTCCGCACGTGCGCTCGCGCGTGGAGCGCTTCCTGCACCCCAATGTGGGTGACCATTACCAGATCGACACCGCGCTGCGTGCCTTCGGCAATGGCGGCATGATGGGGCGTGGTCCCGGTGAAGGCCGTGTGAAGGATCTCCTGCCCGATGCTCATGCCGATTTCGTCTTTGCTGTGGCTGGCGAGGAGTACGGGCTGTTTATCTGCCTGTTCATCATCCTGATCTTCACGGTCATCGTAGTGCGCACGCTGCTCAAGCTCATGCGCGAGAGCGACCCGTTCGTGATCACGGCTGCGTCGGGGCTGGTTGCCGGGTTCGGGCTGCAGGCCTTCATCAATATGGGCTCGACCTTGCATCTGATCCCCACCAAGGGCATGACGCTGCCCCTCATTTCCTATGGTGGCTCCTCGGCCATCTCCATCGCGCTGACCCTTGGCATGGTGCTGGCCCTGACACGCCATCAGGTTTCGGCCAGCCCCATCAGCTCGCACTATGCCGGTCAGGGACACTGGACGTCGCTTCGTGAAGGATCCAATTCGTGAAAAGCCCCATCGTGATTGCTGCCGGTGGCACAGGCGGCCATTTCTTCCCCGCCGAGGCGCTCGCGACCGAACTTGCGGCGCGCGGGCATGATCTGGTGCTGATGACCGACAAGCGAGCCGGTAAAAGAACGAGCGGTATCTTTCAGGACAGGCCACAATATGTGCTTGATGGCACAGGTGTAGCTGGCAAGGGTATCGCTGCCAAGCTCCGCGGTGTGACTTCGCTTCTGCGGGGTGCCTGGGAGGCCCGCAGCCTGCATAAACAGATCGCGCCCGTCGCCGTGATCGGCTTTGGCGGCTATCCGTCGGTGCCCCCCATTCTGGGCAGTCGTTTCCTGACCGGCGGACGCAAACCGATCGTGATCCTTCATGAAGGCAATGCCGTGCTCGGGCAGGCCAATGCCCTGCTGGCCCGTTTTGCCAGTGCCATCGCGACATCTTTCCCCACCGTCGCCCGTCTGCCTCTGGGGCTGCGCACGGCCCTGACCGGCATGCCGGTGCGGCCCGCCATCGAGGCGCTGCTCGATGAGCCCTATACCCCGCCCGAAGAGGCGATCAATCTCCTGATCTGGGGTGGGTCCCTGGGCGCCAGGGTGTTCTCGACCACTATGCCCGCCGCTCTGGCCCAGTTGCCTGCAGGGTTCCGTGCCCGTCTGCGCGTGACGCAGCAGGTGCATGAGAAGGACATCGCCGAAACACGCGCCGCCTACGAGGCCGCAGGAATAGAATGCACACTGGCGCCGTTTTTCAGTGATGTCGCCACATTGCTTCGGCAGGCGCATCTGGTGATCGGGCGTGCCGGAGGCTCCTCTGTGGCGGAACTTACCATTGCGGGTCGTCCGTCCATTCTCGTTCCCCTACCCATTGCCGCATCAGACGAACAGGGCGCCAATGCCACACAGCTCGTCGATGCTGGCGGTGCGTGGATGTTCCGCCAGAAGGACTTCACCCCCGAGACGATATCGGCCTTTCTTGGCACCTTGCTGAACGACCCCGAACGTCTGGCGATGGCGGCGAAGGCCGCACGCGGTTTTGCCCATCCCCACAGCGCCAGATTGCTCGCCGACCTTGTCGAAGCCCGCATTTCGGACTACCGCTCCCCTGTTTCGTGATGGGTAGTCTCTTCGCTCACATCCATCGCTGACCTGACGCCCTCCTTCTGTCTTTACCCCGATCTTCCTGTTTTTCGCAGTTACTCTGAAAGCCTGGTTCATGCGCGCACTCCCCCTTTCCATCGGAACCATCCATTTCGTCGGTATTGGCGGGATTGGCATGTCAGGAATTGCCGAGGTGCTGCATATGCTCGGCTACAAGGTTCAGGGGTCGGATATCAGCGAAAATGCCAATGTGCTGCGCCTGCGCAAGCTCGGTATTGTCGTCGCGATCGGCCATGACGAAGGTAATCTGGGCGCGGCTCAGGTTGTGGTCACCTCAACAGCCGTGAAGAAGGACAATCCCGAGGTTCTGGCGGCGCGCGCGAGGCTGATCCCCGTCGTGCGTCGTGCCGAAATGCTGGCCGAGCTCATGCGCCTGCGCTGGGCGGTGGCGATTGGCGGCACCCATGGCAAGACAACCACCACAAGCCTTGTGGCCTGCGTGCTCGAACAGGCCAAACTCGACCCGACCGTGATCAATGGCGGCATTATCGAGGCTTACGGCACCAATACCCGCATGGGTTCGGGCGACTGGATGGTGGTCGAGGCCGATGAGAGCGATGGCTCCTTCCTGCGTCTGCCTGCGGTCATTGCCGTGGTCACCAATATGGACCCTGAACATCTGGACCATTGGGGCACGGCAGAAGCCATGCAGGCGGCCTATGACCAGTTCGTGTCCAACATTCCGTTCTACGGGTTTGCCGTGCTGTGCATCGATCATCCTGCCGTACAGCAGATGATCCCGCGCCTGTCGGACCATCGTATTGTGACCTATGGCTTCAGCCCGCAGGCCGATATCCGCGCGGACAAGCTGATTACCGACCGTCTGGGCGCCACATTCGAGGTGGTGATCACCAACCGCACGCGAAAGACCACGCGTCGCGCCGGGCCGTTCCGCCTGCCCATGCTGGGCCAGCACAACGTGCTCAACGCACTCGCTGCCATCGCCGTCGCCAGCGAGATGGATATCAGTGACGAAACCATTCGCCTTGCGCTCGCCGGGTTCCGCGGCGTCAAGCGTCGTTTCACGCGTTGCGGTGATTTCAATGGCATCACGGTTATTGACGATTACGGTCATCACCCGGTCGAGATTGCTGCCGTGCTGCGCGCCGCCCGCCAGGCTGGCGCACGCGATGTGATTGCCGTGGTACAGCCGCATCGCTACTCGCGCCTTCAAGCCCTGTTCAGCGATTTCTGCACCTGCATGAACGACGCTGGAACGGTCATCGTGACCGATGTCTATGCTGCCGGTGAAGCGCCAATCGAGGGCGTCAGCCGCGACACACTGATCGAGGGACTGCGCGCCAGCGGCCATCGCTCCGTGGTGCCGTTGCCCGGCCCCGAGCATCTGGCCGAGATGATCAATGCCATCGCCAAGCCGGGTGACTTCGTTGTGTGCCTCGGCGCGGGCACCATCACCAACTGGGCCCATGCACTGCCGGGCCAGCTTGCCGCACTCAATGGCAAGGCATCATGAGCACGAAGCTGCATCAGCTTTCACCGCGTGGGCGGTTGAGTTTCGACGCACCGCTTGGCCCACGCGCCTGGTTTCGCACGGGCGGTAATGCCGAAGCCCTTTTTGTGCCCAAGGATGTGCAGGACCTTGCCGACACTCTGGCGGCCCTCCCAAAAGGGGTTCCGGTCACGGTGCTTGGCGCCTGCTCGAATGTCATCATCCGCGATGGTGGGATCGAGGGGCTTGTGATCCGCATGGCGGGTGGTTTCGCCGATATCGTCATCGAGCCCGATGGTCTCGTGGCCGGTGCTGCAGCGCTCGACATGATCGTGGCCGAGCAGGCTGCCGCAGCGGGTCTGACCGGGCTGGAATTTCTGGCTGGAATTCCCGGCTCCATTGGCGGGGCAGTGGTCATGAATGCCGGCGCTTATGGCTCTGACATCAATGCCGTGCTCGACTGGGCTGAAATCCTCCTGCCCGACGGGACAATCACGCGTCTGGGCAATGCCGCGCTGGCCTTCAGCTATCGTCATGCCAACCTGCCTGATGGGGCCATCGTGCTCCGGGCGCGGCTGCGGGCGCGACCGGGCGACCGCGAGCAGATCCGCACCCATATCGCGGGCATCAAGGCTGCCCGCGAGGCCTCGCAACCCGTCAAGGCCCGCACGGGCGGCTCGACCTTCCGCAATCCTGACGGCCACAAGGCCTGGCAGTTGATTGACGACGCCGGATGCCGTGGCCTCACCCGGGGTGGTGCTCAGGTGAGCGAAAAGCACTGTAATTTCCTGCTCAATCTCGGCACTGCGACAAGCCGCGATCTGGAAGATCTGGGTGACGAAGTCCGTGCGCGCGTCCTTGCCCAAAGCGGCATCGCCCTGCATTGGGAAATCAAACGCCTTGGAAAACCGTCATCGGGAGAACAGCCATGAGTCTGAAGATTGCCGTCCTTCAGGGAGGCATTTCGAGCGAACGGCCTGTCAGTCTGCGTAGTGGCGCTGGCGTTGCACAGGCTCTCGTCGAAGCCGGCCATGATGTTGTCAGTGTCGATGCCGGCCCCGATCTGGCCGAAACGATCCGCGCCCTGCGCGCTGCGGCTCCGGATGTCGTGTTCAATGCGCTGCATGGCCCGCTGGGTGAAGATGGTGCCATTCAGGGCGTTCTCGAGTGGCTGGGCCTGACCTACACCCATTCCTCCATACGAGCCTCCTCACTCGCCATGGACAAGGAAGCCTCACGCCGCGTGTTTGCTGCGGCCGGTCTGCCCGTGGCCGAAGGGCGGGTCGTCACGATGGAGGAACTCGCGGCAGCCGATCCTCTGCCTACGCCCTATGTGGTCAAGCCCATCGCCGAAGGGTCATCATTCGGGGTCGAGATTGTCCGGACCGGCAGCAACCGCCGTCAGACCATTGCCGCGAACTGGGCCTTTGGCCGCGAGGCGCTGGTTGAGGAATATATTCCGGGTCGCGAACTCACCGTCGCCGTGCTGGGTGACCGGGCACTGACCGTAACCGATATCGTGGCGGCGTCCCCCACAGGCGATTTCTACGATTTTGACGCGAAATACGCACCCGGTGGTTCCGTGCATCACGTGCCAGCGCAAGTGCCCGAGGCCATTTTCACCCAGGCCTTGCGCGTGGCCGAGAATGCCCATCGTGCGCTGGGCTGCTCGGGTGCCTCGCGTGCCGATTTCCGTTATGACGAGGAGACGTCCCGTCTGATCCTGCTGGAAGTCAATACGCAACCTGGCATGACCGCGACCTCTCTCCTGCCGGAACAGGCCGCCTATTGTGGCATTTCCTACCCTGAACTCTGCGACTGGATCGTGCGTGATGCTCTAACCACGCGGGGCGAACAGGCCAGATGAAAAATCGGCGGCCGGAAGCTCCGTATCGCGGATCAGTGCAGCAGGACAGACCAGCGCGTCTCGTACTGTTCATGCGCCGCCACAAGCGGGGCCTGCGCGTATTTCTGGCCTTCCTTTTTCTGCTGGCCGTAGCAGGGATTGCAGCGTCGTTTCTGCGCCTTTCGGCCTCCGAGGCGCGTTTTGCGCCCTATCGCGCAAAGCTCGTTCAGTACCTGCCATTCCAGATCAAGACGATCCGGGTCGAGGGGCGCAACCTCACGCCGGAAGACGATCTGATGCGGGCTCTCGGCACCTCGGTCGGCAAGCCGATTTTCGGGTTTTCGGTCTCGGCGGCGCGTGATCGCATCGACACCCTGCCCTTCATCGATCATGCGACGGTCGAACGGCATATGCCCGACACGATCGTCATCAAGATCACCGAACGCAGCCCGGTGGCCGTCTGGCAGGACCATGGGCAGTTCATCCTGATCAATCGCGCTGGCGAGCGCGTGCCGGACCAGGGGCTTGAGGGTAAGAATGGTCAGGCCTTCATCAAGCTGCCGCTGGTTGTTGGCGAGGGCGCAAATATCGCTGCCTCCACGCTGGTTGATGCGCTGACGGCTAATCCATCGGTCAAGGAGTTCGTTGTCGCGGCCGTGCGCGTCGGGCAGCGTCGCTGGAACCTGACCCTGCGTGATGGCGCAACCGTCCTGCTGCCGGAAGGACAGGAACAGGCGGCGCTTGCGCGTCTTGCGCAATATCAGGGTCAGTTCCGCCTGCTGGAGCGTCCGGTCGTTTCGATCGATATGCGCCTGCCGGATCGTATGGTCATTCACCAGCCCCCCGCGCCGGTTGCCGATCCGAATGCCCCGCAGGATTCGTTGGATACCAACCAGGTCAAACAACCCGGCACCGATGCCTCCAACACGGGTAATGGCGCGACCGTGAGGAGCGGCGGACAAGCCGGATCAACGCAGAAATCAGGACCGGGAACTGCCGGAAATCTGCCGCAATCAACGCACAAACCGGGCCATGCTGCCACTCAGCGCGGCCATGACAGCCAAGCCCCCTCCTCCGCAGATGGAGCCTCGACCGAAGAATGAACGACCTCGTGGCCACAGACCCGGACTCGCCGCGCAAGAAGCGCCGACGGACAGTGCGCAGCCGCGCGCTCCTGCCGGTCAGCACAGGGCAGAGACATCACGAACGCTCCGAAGATCATATTCTCGCCCTGCCCCCGGCAGATGAGCCGGCCATGCCCAGACACTGGCGCGTGGGCGTTTTTGGTGTGCTGGACATCGGATCGACCAAGATGACCTGCCTCATCGGACGCGGCGAGGCCGATGGTACGCTGCGCGTGCTCGGCTATGGCTGGCGTCGCTCGCGCGGAATACGCAACGGTAATATCGTCGACCTGAAAGAGGCTGAGCAGGCCATACGCGCCACTGTCGGTCAGGCTGAAGATGCGGCCGACCGTCGCCTTGACAATATCGCTGTCAACCTCTCCTGCGGTCACCCCGAGAGCCGTCTGTTCAATGCGCGTATGCCCATCGGCGGTCATGGGGTCAGCGAGAGCGATATGGCCCGTGTGGTAGCGGAGGGCCAGGCCCGCGCCTTTACCGAGGGCCGCACCGTCATTCACACCCTACCCATCGGTTATGCGGTGGATGACACCTATGGCATTGTCGATCCCCGAGGCCAGGTCTGTGAACAGCTCACGGCACGGCTTCATGTTGTCGATGCAGCAACGACAGCAGTCCGCACGCTGGATTCGGTCCTCATGCGCTCCGAACTCAAGATGACAGGGCTTGTTTCTGCCTCTCTCGCTTCCGGCCTTTCGGTACTGGATGCAGACGAGCGTGAACTCGGCGCCACGGTCATCGACATGGGCGGTGGCACCACCTCCATTGCCGTGTTCGGTGACGGCATGCTGCGCCATACGGCCTTCCTGCCCGTGGGCGGATTGCACGTCACCCGTGACCTTGCGGGCATGCTCTCGACCTCGCTGGACGAGGCCGAGCGCCTCAAGACCAAATACGGCGCCGCTGAACTCTCCGCCGAGGACAGCAGCGAGCTCATCACGCTCCAGAAAATCGGCGAGGCACCCGGCACCCTGACAACCGTCTCGCGCGCGAGATTGGTTTCGGCCATCAGGCCGCGCATCGAGGAAACACTCGAGCTCGTGCGCGATCGTCTCGACGATGCCGGCTTCAGCCGGACCGGCCGCGAGCGCGTCGTCCTGACCGGAGGCGCCTCCCTGCTGGATGGCGTCGGGCCGATGGCCGCGCGCATTCTGGACCGCCCGGTTCGTCTGGGCCGCCCGCTGGGCATTGTGGGATTGCCCGAAATCGGCGCAAACTCTGCGGGATTTTCTACGGCATCCGGCCTGCTGGCCTGGGTCGCCGGAGCGGACCGCAGTTTCCATGATGCCGATACGCCTGAACAAAGACCAGGAGGCATGTTAAAGCGCCTGGTTCATTTCATTAGGGGTCGCACATGACCAAAAACTAACCTATTAAGGTTATGCTTTTCAGTCATTCTCCCTGAATTCGGGACTGATACCAGCCCTATCCGGATTACGCCATGACGCTCAATCTCACTGCCCCGCAATACAACTACTCTGATTTCTCTCCGCGCATCACCGTTATCGGCGTTGGTGGCGGTGGCATGAATGCCGTCAACAACATGATCGAGATGCAGTTGCAGGGCGTCGAATTCGTTGTGGCCAATACGGATGCGCAGGCTTTGGCAGGTTCACGGGCAGAACGCCGTGTGCAGCTTGGCCCTCATCTTACACAGGGCCTCGGTGCAGGCGCCAAGCCGGAAATTGGCAAGGCTGCTGCCGAGGAAGCCGCAGAGGAAATCAGCCGCCATATCGATGGCGCACACATGGTTTTCGTTACAGCTGGCATGGGTGGCGGCACTGGAACAGGCGCAGCACCCGTTATCGCCAAGATGGCGCGTGACCGCAAAATCCTGACAGTCGGCGTGGTTAGCACACCTTTCGGCTTCGAGGGTGCACGACGCAAGAAAGTGGCCGAAGCAGGCATTGCCGAGTTGCAGCAATATGTCGATACCCTGATCGTCATTCCGAACCAGAACCTGTTCCGCATGGCAACCATGCACACCACCTTGCGTGAAGCCTTCAAGATGGCTGACGAGGTGCTCTATATGGGCGTGCGCGGCGTGACTGATCTCATGCTGGCACCCGGGCTGATCAATCTAGACTTCGCCGATATCCGCACCGTCATGGCGGAAATGGGCAAGGCCATGATGGGGACAGGTGAAGCCGAGGGTGAAGATCGCGCACTCGAAGCCGCCAACCGTGCCATTTCGAACCCGCTTCTCGACGATTCGTCCATGTCCGGCGCACGCGGCCTGCTGATCAACATCACCGGTGGTGACGACCTCACCCTCTATGAAGTCGACCAGGCTGCCGAGCGTATCCGACAGGAAGTGGCCGATGACGCCACGATCATCTGGGGTTCGGCCATCGATTCGTCGCTTAATGGACGTATCCGCGTGTCGGTAGTCGCGACAGGTATTGATGGCAGCCGTGCCCCTGAGCCTGAAGAGATCCAGCCGCCGGTCGAGCCCGTGCAGGAAGCGCCTGTCGTCCCGGACGGTGCAGAAGTCACGACTAGCGCCAACCAACAGCCCTTCCAGCCGGCCTCGACTTATGCGCGCCAGCAACCGCATTATGGTCTTGAAACGCAGGCCCCCGCCAGCGCGGCCCCGTCACCCCATTCAGTGCCGCCCCAGGCAGCAAAGGCGACGCCGCAGCCTGCGCCTTCCCCGCGATCAGGCCTGTTTTCTGATCAGGGACAGCGTCCCGCGCCCGAACCCCAGTCCCAGCCGCGCAGCCTGTTTGGCATCGTGACGGGGGCTCTTCGCGGGCGTCCGGCCCAGTCGAGCTATACAGAGCATAACGAGGCACCGCGTAACGAACCCACCGTGGTCGAACGCGCCGAGCCTTCACGTCCTGTTTCGAGCCACGACAACAGCGAAGAAAACGGTCTCGACATTCCTGCTTTCCTTCGTCGCGATCAGGGTCGCTGATATCTGACACAAAGCCACGCTCTGAAACTGATTTTTACGTGCAGTTTCAGAGCCTTAGGCCGTAATGAATGGCAACAAACATTGACTGGTCTGCCTGCCCCTTTAACGGGTAGAGCTTTCTGCAGGACCGAAACATAACGTTTCGGTAATTTGGGAGAGCGTTGCATCATGCAGATCACGGCCGAAACACCGTTCAAAGCATCGATCGTGCCTCCCTCAGTTTTCAAGAATTCCGCCGATTTTCTGAGCCCCTTTGGCAACAACGCGCAGACCGCGCTCCAATGCACGCTCAGGCAGCCCATCACCTGCGTCGGCATTGGCCTCCACAGTGGCCATCAGGTGCGCATGACCCTGCGCCCCGCCCCCGTTAATCATGGCATCGTTTTCCGCAGAAGCGATCTTCCCGATGCCCTGCCGATCCCAGCGCGCTACGACAATGTGGTGTGCACACGGCTCAGCACAGTGATCGCCCGTGCCGATGCGCCAGATATCCGCGTTGCGACAATCGAACATCTGATGGCCGCCCTGCACGCCAACGGTATCGACAATGCCCTGATCGATATCGATGGCCCGGAAACACCGGTACTTGACGGCTCAGCTGCCGAATTCGATTTCCTGATCCAGTGCGCGGGCAAGACCGAGCAGGATGTTGCACGCGTCGTGATCGAGGTTCTCCGCACCGTTCGTGTGGAAGACGATAACGGAGCGTTTGCCGAGCTTCGCCCTGCACGGGCTGGCTTCGCCCTCGCCATGTCGATCGATTTCACGGCCGGCGCGATCGGCCATCAGCGCCATGCCATGCCCTTCACCCTCGACCGCTTCCGCCAGGAAGTGGGGTATTGCCGTACGTTTGTTGAGCGTAAGGAAATCGAGACCCTTCAGAAGATGGGGCTCGCCCGCGGCGGTTCGCTGCATAATGCCATCGTTGTGGAAGGCGATACCGTGCTCAATCCTTGCGGGCTGCGTCATCCCAAGGAATTCGTGCGTCACAAGCTCATGGATGCCGTTGGCGATCTCTATCTGGCCGGGCATACGCTCAAGGCAGGTTTCATGGGCCATAAATCGGGCCATGGATTGAACAACCGTCTCTTGCGCTCCCTTTTTTCCTCCGGTGAAAACTGGCGTCTGGCAGGTCAGACCGCTCGAAACAGAAGCGAAATACACGCAGCAGCGTAAGAGAAACGATCTCGTGCGCCCAGGACTTCCGCGAATGGTCAGGCGTGATATAAGACCGTTCGTCAGTGGAAGAGTCGGCATGCACCAGAATACAGAACGTCACGTACCTCCTGCCTCGAAGCGTCAGCGCGTCGTTAGCGTCCTGACGGCCGGCAGCTTTCTGCTTTTGAGCGGCTGCTCGCTCTTTTCCAACAAGGAAGAGTTCAAGGCACCAAAGGTCGCCAGTGCCGAGACGCTGTATAATTATGGCATCGATGCCCTTCATTCGAAGCGCTACACGTTGGCCAGTGGCGAATTCGAACTCCTGCAGCAGAACTACCCCTATTCGGGCTATGTAGGTAATGCCGAGCTGATGGAAGGTTACGCCTATTACCTTCAGGGGGAATATGCGCTTTCGGTCCAGCAGCTTGAGCGCTATCTGCTCCTGCACCCCACCAGCCCTGACGCCGCTTATGCCTACTACCTGCGCGCTCTTTGCTACTACGAACAGATTGCCGAAGTGCAGCGTGACCAGCAGGGTACGATCGAAGCCCTGAACGCACTTGAGGAGGTCGTGACACGCTTCCCACAGACGGCCTATGCCCGCGACGCCCAGCTGAAGATCGACCTTTGCCGCGACCATCTTGCTGGTAAGGAAATGCTCGTCGGCCGCTACTACCAGCAGCAGCACAACTACGAGGCGGCTCTTGGCCGCTACCAGCGCGTCGTCAACGACTTCCAGACGACCAATCACGTGGCTGAAGCGCTCGAACGCATTGTCGAGGTCAGCCTTGAACTGGGTCTGGTCGACGAGGCACGCAAATCAGCCTCGGTTCTGGGTTACAACTATCCCAACAGCCAATGGTATCGTTACAGCTACAACCTGCTACGCAACCGCGATCTGTTGCCCGATCATAGCGTCGCGCCGGGTGGCAAGCAGCGCGGTCTCTTTGGCCGCATGTGGCACTCGGTTTTCTGATCCGGACGAGACAAGGACGCTGGCGCGATCTGCCGCCGCCAGCGATGCTTCCAGACTGACACATCAGGACCGCCTTGCATGCTGACTCACCTCTCGATACGCGATGTCGTTCTGATCGAGAGGCTCGATCTGCCTTTTCATCCGGGACTGACGGTCCTTACGGGTGAAACCGGGGCGGGCAAGTCCATCCTTCTCGACTCCCTTGGACTGGCTCTGGGAGACCGCGCCAGCGGCGGGCTGGTCCGTGCCGGGGCAGATCAGGCTGGCGTTTCCGCCTGTTTCGATATTCCCGATGGTCACCCTGTCCATCAGCTTCTTGCCGAACAGGGCATTGCCCTCGATGACCCGCATGAACCGCTTGTGCTCCGGCGCACGGTCACTGCCGATGCGCGGTCGCGGGCCTATGTGAACGATCAGCCCATTGGCGTTGGGTTGTTGCGTCGCATCGCGGCTCTTCTGGTCGAAATCCAGGGCCAGCACGACCAGATGGGTCTGGCGGATCAAGCGACCCATCTCGATCTGCTCGACGCTTTTGGCGTGGATCGCAGTGCTCGCGAGGCCGTGGCTCGCGCCTATCGTCGCTGGATCGAACTCACTGCCGCCCTCGCCGCAGCGCAGTCCGAAATGGAAGCAACGCGGCGTGAGGAGGACTGGCTTAGACAGGCAGTTGATGATCTCAGCGTTCTTGCCCCGCAGGAAGATGAGGAAGAGCAACTGGCTGCGCTGCGTATCGGCCTGCAGCAAAACGAACGACGTGGCGAGGCCATTGCAGCGGCCCTGTCCGAGCTGACACCGCGTGACCGTCGCTCCGCCACCCCCGCCGCCGCCCTGCGCAATGCCAGCCGCACGCTGGCCCGCCTGCTACCCTCCCCCGGCGACGACCCAGTTGCCCATTCCGCGCAGCAGGCCCAGGCGCAGGAGGCACTCGAGGCTCTGGAAAAAGCCGAAGAGGCGCTTGCCGAAGCTGAAACCCTGCTTTCCCGTCTCGCCGCTGATGCAGACACCGACCCCCGCCTGCTTGAGGAAACCGAAGAACGTCTGTTTGCCCTGCGCGCAGCGGGTCGCAAGCATGGTGTGGCCGTCAATGAACTGGCCGCTCTGCTGGCGAGCCTTCAGGCCCGCCTTGAAGCGCTGGATTCAGGCAATGCCCGCATTGATCAGCTGATGGCGGAAACGCAGGCCGCGCGCGAGGTGTTTGCCACAGAAGCAGAGAAACTCAGCCAGATACGCGAGCGCGCTGCGCGTCGGCTTGAGACTGCTGTCATGGCCGAACTCAAGCCGGTCAGGCTCGAGCGCGCCAAATTCATTGTTTCGCTCACGCCACTTGCGCCGGAGGCCTGGAACCTGCGTGGCAAGGAGCAGGCGTCCTTCCTGATCGCCGCCAATCCGGGCCAACCACCTGGCCCACTGGCCAAGGTGGCCTCGGGCGGCGAATTATCGCGCCTCATGCTGGCTCTGAAGGTCGTGCTTGCCGAACGCTCGGCGATACCGACGCTGGTTTTCGACGAGGTGGATTCCGGCGTTGGTGGGGCCACGGCCTCGTCCATCGGTGACCGCCTGCATCGTGTAGCGCAGGATGTACAGGTACTTGTCGTCACCCACAGCCCGCAGGTGGCAGCACGTGGCGACCAGCATTTGCGCATCAGCAAGCGTATCCGAAAGGACAGGACGGAAACCCTTGCAGAAAAACTCTCCGCCGAGGAACGCCGCGAGGAGATCGCGCGTATGCTGGCTGGCGAGACCATAACGGATGCCGCGCGTACGGCCGCTGACAGCCTGTTGGAACAAGAGTGATGACTGATACCCCCGCCCGTGAGCACGCCAGATTAGCGGCGCTCATTGCGCGCTGGAACGACGCCTATTACCGCGACGACGCCCCTGAAGTGTCAGATTCGGAATATGACGAGACCAGAAGGGCGCTTATTGCCCTTGAAGAAGCCCACCCTGACCTCAGGACTGAGGGCGGCATTGCTGAACGCATTGGTGCGGCGCCGGACAATGCCTTTGGCAAGCAGCCCCACCGCGTGCCCATGCTGTCGCTCGACAACGTCTTCAATACCGAGGAATTCGAGGCTTTCGTGGCGAAAGCCGCCCGCTTCCTCGGACTGGATGCCAAGGCGGCCGATCAGCTCACTTTCGTCGCCGAGCCCAAGATCGATGGCCTGTCGATCAACCTCACTTATGTAAACGGCGCGTTGCTGCGCGGGACGACACGCGGTGACGGGCTGGTGGGCGAGGATGTCACCGCCAATCTGAGAACCATTGCTGACATTCCGCAAAAGCTCGAAGGAGAGTTCCCGCAGGAGATTGAGATACGCGGCGAGATCTTCATGGCGAAGGCCGATTTCCTGTCGCTCAACGAAACGATGCAGGTACAGGGACAGAAGGTTTTCGCGAACCCGCGCAACGCTGCTGCAGGGTCACTGCGCCAGCTTGACCCCAATGTGACTGCCAGACGCCCTCTGTCGCTTTTTGCCTATGCGCAGGGCTTTTCGAGCCAACGCTGTGCCGCAACACACTGGGATTGGCTGGAGCAGTTGAAACGTTGGGGCTTCCCGGTCAATCCGCTTTCAACACGCATCGGCCATGCCAGCGAGATCGCCGGTTATATCGCCAATCTTGCCCGCGAACGCTCATCCCTGCCCTATGACATCGATGGTGTCGTCTTCAAGCTGGATGATATCGACCTCCAGACCCGTCTCGGCTTTGCAGGCCGTGCGCCGCGCTGGGCCATTGCATGGAAATTCCCCTCCGAGCAGGCCATCACGCGGCTGGAAAAAATCGAGATACAGGTGGGGCGTACGGGCGCGCTTACCCCAACGGCCCATCTGGAACCGGTCAATGTCGGTGGTGTCATCGTGTCACGCGCAACGCTGCACAACGAAGACGAAATTGCGCGCAAGGATGTCCGCCCCGGCGATCTGGTACGTGTGCAGCGCGCAGGCGATGTCATTCCGCAAATTCTCGGCCCTGTCCCCGAGGACAAGCCGCGTGGCCCGGCTTTCATCTTCCCGACGCATTGTCCCGTCTGTGGCGCCCTGACAGAGCGCCCCGAAGGTGAGGCTGTACGACGTTGCACGGGCGGCTTGACCTGCGAGGCGCAGGTTGTCGAGCGCCTGATTCATTTCGTCTCCCGGCCGGCATTCGATATCGACGGGCTGGGTGAGCGCTCCATACGCGAGTTCCACGAGATCGGCCTGATCGACCGGCCCGGCGATATTTTCCGCCTGCGGGACAAGGCCGACATCATCCGTGACCGTGAAGGCTGGGGCGAGGTATCGACGCGCAATCTGCTCAATGCCATCGAGCAGCGCCGTACCATCGCCTTCAGCCGGTTTCTCTTCGGGCTTGGCATACGGCGTATCGGCGAGCGCAATGCCCAGCTCCTGGCACGCCATTACCAGACCTATGAAGCCTGGTTCGACTCCATGCGCGCTGCCGCCATGATCGGTTCTGACGACCGTCTTGCCCTGGGCAGCATCATGGGTATCGGCCAGAGCATCGTGGCCGATCTCCTCGCTTTTTTTGCCGAGCCGCATAATGTGGAGGCGCTGGCTGATCTGCGGGCGCAACTCACAATCGAGCCGGAATCCCGCCCCGAGGAAGGCCCGCTTTCGGGCAAGACCATCGTGTTTACCGGCACGCTTCACACCATGACGCGCCCTGAAGCGAAGGCCATTGCTGAGCGCCTGGGCGCGCAGGTGAGCGATTCCGTATCGAAAAAAACCGGGCTGGTGGTTCTGGGTGAAAAAGCCGGATCGAAGGCAAAGAAAGCTGCCGAGCTTGGGCTTGAGACCTGCGACGAGGCGGGCTGGCGCGCAATCGCCGGGTTGCCGCCAGCCGGTTAAGGGCGGATACTGCGCCATGAGCCAAGAAAAACATCAAAGCAGGCTCTTCTTCCAGCCCATTCAGAATGAGGAGTCAGGCACATGATGCTGCTGCTTCTGGGCCTCGCGGCCATGGTGGCAGCGATTGCCGTCTCGATCCTGATATCACTTTCCGAGATCTCCTTTGCCGCGGCGCGCGACATTCGCCTGCGTGCGCTGGCCGATCAGGGTGACGCCCGTGCGGCGGCTTTCCTCAAGCTGCGGCGTAATAGCGGGCAGGTCATCACCGTCCTGCAAATCTGCCTCAATGCCGTAGGCGTTCTTGGCGGTGTCATCTCCAGTGAGCTTCTCACACCGGCCTTCAGCACAGCGCTGATCGAGGCCGGGCTGACGCCAGGTGTCGCCACCAAGACGGCTGCAACGCTGGCCTTTATGATCGTGACGGGCCTGTTCGTCCTGTTTGCTGATCTGCTGCCAAAACGTATCGCCCTGAACAATCCGGACCGTGTGGCGCTGCGTGTCGGCTGGTTCCTTACCGGCGCGTTGAGAGTGCTCTACCCCGCCGTCTGGATTTTCTCGGTGATTTCAGACTGGCTGCTCACCCTGCTGCGCATCCCGGCAGCCTCTGCCGTTGAGCCCGTCACGCCTGAGGATCTGAACGCCATGCTGGCCGCAGGCACGGCATCCGGCGTGTTGCAGGAGAAAGAGCACCAGTTGATCCAGAACGTTCTGGCGCTGCAGGATCGCTCTGTCACCTCGGCCATGACCCCGCGAGACGAGATCGTTTTTCTCGACGTGCAGGAGAGCCTTGAATCCCAGCGCGACAAGGTACGTATCCGGCCCTATTCGCGCTATCCGCTCTGCGATGGCGGCCTCGATCACGTGATTGGCTCGATCCGCGCCGAGGACGTTCTGGTAGCGGTCGTGGATGAGGTGCCGGCCTACACCGATCCGAGCCAGCCCATTACCAACCAGATTTTCCGGATGCGTCGTGACACGCTTTCGCTGCCGGACACGCTGAATTTGTGGGACACACTGGCGCAGTTCGACTCGCATGGTGCAGGCTTCGCGCTGATCGTGAATGAATACGGTCTCGTGGTCGGTCTGATCACGTTCAAGGACATCATGGGCGCGCTCATGGATGGACTCGCAAGCCCGTTTGAAGAGCAGGCCATTGTGCGACGCGACGCAAATTCGTGGCTTATCGATGGAGCGGCCCCCATCGGGGACGTGTTCCGTGAGCTCGATATCAACCTCGACGCCGAACGCGATCTGTTTCACACGATCGGTGGTTTCGTCATGCATCGACTGCGCCGCATGGCGCGCAAGGCCGACCGGGTCGAGGCTGCGGGATACCGCTTCGAGGTCGTCGATGTGGATGGTTTCCGCATCAACCAGCTTCTCGTTTCCCGTATGGCACAAGGTGACGCGTAAGCACCTTTTTTACGGATAGCCATACCGGGTGTCGGGGGTACTCGTGATATCAGAAGACAATCCGAGACGGCGGCAATCGAACGTCTCCTGACGCTTCGAGACAGCCGTAGCGTTGCCGGAGCCCCCCTTCGGGTGATCCCCCGAGCTTGTCGCCGGCTTGTCCGCGTCACGGCGTCTATCCTGACATCGCCTGACGTCATGGCGGCTTTCGATCACAGGACAGCCTGTCGATATCCTTCCAAAACCACAAACGTCTGCCCGCAACGGGGGCACCATTACAGACCCGTATCTGACAAAGGATTTCCCGGTCTGCATCAGGCCCCTGCGTGCTTGACCTTCTGAGCCTTCGGGGCGTTCCTGTTGCGCGGGTCAGATTTCGGGTTGGAGGCACATGTCAGAGGGGGTGGAAACACGCATACGCTGGTGGCCCGTCCCCGCCGATCTGCCCAACCCACCCTTCCCGCCCGGATGGATCGGTTTTTCCCTGCGCAGTTGGGCGGCAGTCTGTCTCGCCCTTGCCACCGCCTTCTGGGCGCAGCTCGACTCCCCCGCTGGCGCCGCCGTCACCGTCATGATCATTACCCAGCCCCTGCGCGGACAGGCCCTTTCCAAGGCGCTCTACCGGCTGGTTGGCACGGCGCTCGGCGTGGGCGCTTCCATCCTGCTCATCGCTTGTTTCAGCCAGGATCGCGGCATGATGCTGGGTGGATGCGCGTTGTGGCTGGCAGGCTGCACCTATATCGGGTCGCTTGAACGCCATTTCCGTTCCTATGGCGCACTGCTCGCCGGTTACACGATCGCTCTGGTCGCCATCAACGTAATCGACACACCGCAGAATGTGTTTGACGTCGCCCTTTCCCGCGCAAGCTGTGTGGCGATTGGCATCGCCTCTGTAGCCTTCATCAACATGCTTACCGGCTCGCCTAAGGCGTGGCAGAAACTGGCGGATAGTCTTGAGGCCAAGGCGGGTCAGATCCGGGCTTTCGGACGCGATGCCATGCGGGGTGATTCCGTGCCAGATGCGATGGAGACCACAGCCATCGCAGGCGAGATTCTTTCGCTCTCGGCCCAGATTACCTATGCCCGTACCGAGATCGACCGCTCAACGCGGCGTAGCGCCGGAGCGCGTCTTGCGATTATCGGTATGCTCACCGTCCTTGGGTCGGGACGCGCCATCGCCCATATCCTGCGTCACAAGAGTGTCTCGGCTCTCGCGCATCGTCACGTGCTGGCATGGCATGAGTTACGTGAGGACAATAGCGACCGCTACGAGACGGTTGGCTCCCTGATGGACGCCATGCAGGCGGAGGCACCGGATTATCACCCCGACGCCCATGATGCGCATTTTCTGGAGCGCAGCGCCGTCATGCTGAGCAACCGGCTTCATATCGCGACGGGCATCGATACGCTGCAGCACGCCACCCCGGCAGGGAACGCCCTCAAACTGGCACAGCTTGGCCAGCATGCCGATCATGTCGCCGCGTTTATCAACGCGCTACGGGTCCTGCTGGGATTCTCGATCACCGCCGGGCTTTGCATCGCCAGCGATCAGCCTGCCTCAATGGCGGCTCTGTCACAGGCCGCGCTGATCTTGACGCTGGCGTCCACCGCACTCGACACCTCCCAATTCGGCATGGGTGCAATACTCGGCCTCTCATTGGCCGTGGCTGTGGCCATCGTCATGAATTATTTCGTGCTCCCGCATATCGCTGCTTTCGGTGCGCTGGCCCTGGTCTTTCTGCCCCACACGATCTTTGCCTGCGTCATGCTGATGAACGCCCGTACAAGCGCCATCGGGTTCAATTACGGGGCGTTTTTCCCAATCATCCTCGGTCTGAGCAATCATCAGGATTACGATCCGCTCGCCTTCATCTCGCGCAATATTTTCTATCTGATCTCGGGTGTCGTTGCCTTCGTCATTCTGGTCCTGCTTTTCCCTCCCACGCCCAAAAGCCGACGTTTTCGTATCGCTGCCTCAATCGGTCAGGATCTCGAGGCCCAGTTGTATGGAAACGGGAAGCCAGCCGGGGCGCGTTTGCTTAGCCTCAAATATGACAGGCTCGCGCAATTGCTGACCTGGACAAAACGCATGGACGCGCATCGCCGCGTCAACCGCCATGTCTTCAATCGCCTTGTCATGCTGGAGGACCTCGCCACCACGCTGGCGCGGGTGCGTCACTATCTGGATGAGGCTGCGGCCTCGCCGTGCCTGCGCCTTCTCGCCACTGAAGCACATGGGCTGATCAACACCGCTTCGTTTCCCACGCTTGGCCATGCTCTGCCACAAATCAGCAACCGCTTTCTCGATATCGCACGCACGGCGCGCGACCATGAGCGCAATCTGGCCGTGCTCTGCGCGGGCAGTCTTGAGGCAGTGCGGTCCACACTTGAGGATAATCGCTCGACCTTGCGCCATTTCGGCCTGGGGCGTCGGCGATGGTAGGCGGGATTTCCACACGCAACACGGGTGATGGGTATGAGTGAAGTCATCGACCTCGAAGGCGTTCTCGTCTCGGCCTTTGTCGCCAATCTGTTTCTCGCTCTCCTCACGCTGGCCATTGTGCGCTGGTGCTTCGGCCGTCTCAATCTGTGGCGTTTTTTCTGGAATCCGCCACTCGCGCAATTCGGCCTGCTTGTCTGTCTGCTTGGCCTTTATACCTGGCTTTTGTGAAGGTAATCCGCTCGTGCTCGCTCGCGCCTCCCGCCTGATCCGGTGGTTCATCACCCTGTCGATCCTTGTGGTCGCCGGGATCGTTATCGTGATCCTGTGGGATTACTATACCGCAGCCCCCTGGACCCGTAACGGGCAGGTCCGCGCGCAGGTCGTGAACATGGCGCCGCGTGTTTCAGGCGAAATTATCGAGGTTCGGGTGCAGGATAACGAATTCGTGCATCGGGGCGACGTGCTCTATGTCATCGATCCTTTCGACTTCAAGGTGCGTGTCGCCTCCGCCGAAGCCAATTTGGCCGAGCGTAAGGCCGATCTCGATTTCAGGAATTCGCAGTTCCAGCGGCGTCGGATCATCCCGGGGGTTGCTGTATCGGGCGAGGAAAAACAGCAATATGCCGCCGCCGCCGCTCAAGCCCGTGCCCAGTATGATGCCGCTCAGGCAGCCCTCAGACAGGCCCGCATCGATCTGGAGCGGACGATCGTGCACAGTTCGATCGATGGCTACGTGACAAACCTGCTCATGCGGCCCGGCGATTTTGCCACAGCCGGCCATGTGAATATTCAGATCATCGATTCCGCCTCCTACTGGGTGGACGGCTATTTCGAGGAGACCAAGGTCCATAATATCGAGATTGGCGACCCTGTCCGGATGGATCTTATGGGCGGCCATCATCCTGTTTTCGGCCATGTCGAGAGCATTACCCGCGGCATCTCAAGCATGAATGCCTCGACTGCAACACAGGGCCTGCCATCGGTGGACCCGGTCTATACATGGGTGAGGCTCGCCCAGCGTATTCCGGTGCGTATCCATATCGACAAGCTCCCGCCTGACCTGTATCTGGCAGCGGGCATGACGGCCACCGTCACGATTGTCTCCGAAAACGGCCACAGGCGGCACATGTCCACAAAGGACGCGCTCCATCATTTCGGGGACGACATGCGTCATGTTATCGGCCATTAAGAAAGCGGAATGATGCGATGGCACGCAGGCGCCTAGCCTTTTGGAGAAACAGGGAGCCACCGGAATGACCATGCGAAAAGCCCTCCTCCTGATTGACGTACAGAACGATTTTCTACCTGGCGGCGCACTCGGCGTGCCCAATGGCGATGCGATTTTACCGGCAATCGACACGCTCCTGTCTCTTGATTTTGCAGCCGTTATCGCCAGCCGGGACTGGCATCCGCCTGAACACTGCTCTTTCACGCCCTATGGCGGTCCCTGGCCCATTCACTGCGTAGCGGGCACAAGAGGGGCCGATTTTTCTCCCCGCCTGAACCAGAGCCGACTCAGCCATATCGTCCATAAGGGGCTGGATATCGCCTGTGATTCCTACTCGGCCTTTTTCGATAACGATCAGGTTCACGCCACCGGGCTCGAAGGCCTCCTGCGCGGGCTCGATATCGGGCATGTCACGCTTTGCGGCCTCGCACTCGATTACTGTGTTGCCGCAACGGCCCGGGATGCGCGGCGGCTTGGCTTCGCAACTGATATCGCGCTCCCTGGCTGTCGCGGCATTGCCCCTGACCCTGCTGCCTGCCTGACGGAACTGCGCATGCTTGGCGTGAACCTCATCGAGGCCTGAGCAGGCGGCATCGATGCAGCGCCGCACGACACAGGCGTCTTGTCAGGGCGATCACGAGGCGGCAGGTAAAAGCCGCCTCCCTCTGCTTTTATCCGGATCAACCATGCGCCCGCGCCTCCTTCATCATGACTGATCGCGCGAAGCAATGGCGCAAAAAAGCCGTTCGAGCGGCGTTTCTGGTTCATCGCTGGCTGGGTATTGGCCTTGGCGCGCTGATGCTTCTCTGGTGCCTGTCCGGGATGGTCATGCTCTGGAAGCCCTGGCCTCAGCCAGACGAGCAGCTTGCCAGACTGGCACATGAGCCTCTCCGGTTCGATCGCCCTCCTGTGCTTCCGGATCTGCATGGTTTCTATCGGCAGTTCCGGCTGGTTATGGCCGGATCTGTCCCGGTTTTGCAGGTCATGGGCGACAAGGCAGAAAACCGGAATTTCGACCTGCGCACAGGCCAGATTCTGGGCCGTGAGAATATTTATCCCGACCCTGCCGCTCTGGCGGAGGTCGCTGGCCGCTATGCTGCGCTGGAGGGCGAAACCGCCCCACCCGTTTTCAGAGGGCTGCGCCGCGTGGATCAATGGATCCTGAATACCAAGGGCCATGATGCAGGGTTCTATCGCTTTGATTTCGACAGCCCGCGCCGCACGATCCTCTATCTCTCTCCGCTGACGGGCGATGTCGTGCAGGCCACCACCCGCAAGACACGGTTCTGGTCATGGCTCGGCGCTATCCCCCACTGGCTGTATTTTTCACAACTGCGCCGTTACCCCGTCATCTGGTCTGACACACTCATCATCCTGTCAGGCCTTGGCGTCACCCTGACCACGCTTGGACTCTGGATCGGTCTGCGCCGCTTCCGGGTCGGGCGTCGACTTTCACCCTATCGCGGCGCGCATCTCATTCATCATGCTGCCGGGTCGGTCTTCGGGCTCTTCCTCCTGTCATGGATCCTGACCGGGTTTCTCAGCATGAACCCGGCGGGGCTGATGGCTCACAAGCCCTCCCCCCTCTGGATGTCCCAATGGCGCGGCACACTGCCCGCATCGGCACTGACAGAGACAATTGCTGCTCTTACCCACGTACCTCATCAGTCGTTTCGCGACGTTCTTGTCCTGCCCGGTGCGCGTGGAACGAGACTTGCGGTGACAGACGCAGAGGGTACCCCGCAGCGTCTGGATCTGACACTCGCTCCCTCACCCCTGACCGGGCAGGAACTTGTCGATACGATGGCCCAGACGGGCACAAGGGCTGAGGTAACGCTCTTGCAGAACGATGACGCCTATTATTTCTCGACGCGTCACAAACGCCGCGTCTTTCCGGTTTTTCGTCTCATCGGAGAAGACAGGGCAAGACTCTATCTCGATGCCCGGTCCGGCGAGGCGCTGCTACGTATCGACACAGCAGAAAAAGGCTCACGCTGGCTCATCTATGGTCCCCATGATCTCGATTTCTTTTCTTGGCTCCGTCAGCCAGACGCACGGCTTCGGATCATTCTGCCCCTGCTCGGCGGTGTCAGCCTGATATGCCTGTGTGGCCTGTGGATCGGCGTGAAGCGCTGCCGGCATCGACGCCACAGCCCGGCGGGGCTTGACCATGCAGCACGTAACAGATCAGGAAGAAAACCACGCCGCCATGCAAGATCGTGATGCAAGAGAGCCAGGATGACACCCCCTTCTGCCACACAGCCTGACCGACAAGCTTATCCCCTGGGCATTTTATGTGGCGCAGGCGCAGGGGCCCTGTGGGGGCTGGTTTTTCTCGCCCCTGAACTGGTGCGTCATTTCTCGCCGCTTTATCTCGCCGCCGGGCGCTACCTCGCCTACGGCCTTATCGCACTCATCCTGATTGGCGCGCGATTGCCCGCGCTATGCCGGGTTCTGGCAGCTCGTGACTGGAGCACATTGTTCCGTCTCTCGTTTCTGGGAAACAGTTTCTACTATGTCATGCTATCCATGGCCGTGCAGAAGGGTGGAATTGCCCTGACTTCCCTTGTCATAGGGTTCATGCCTGTGGCCGTAACGATTATCGGCAGTCGCGACCACGATGCCCCACCGTTGCTGAAACTCGCGCCATCGCTGTTCTTCTGCATGATCGGGGCTTTCTGCATTGGCTGGCAGGCGCTGTTTCAGGTCGATCTGTCACGGGAAATTGCGGGGCACAACCCTGTTCTCGGCCTTGCATGCGCCTGCGCTGCACTCGCCTCTTGGACCGGCTTTGCTGTCGGGAACAGTCGCGCCCTTGCGCGTCTCGATCATGTCTCAGCGCATGACTGGAACCTACTTACGGGGATCATGACTGGCGCCCAGGCTCTTGTGCTCTTTCCTGCCGCTATACTGAGCGACGCAGGGCAGCATAGCCATCATGACTGGCTTGTGTTCTGGGCGGTTTCGGCCGGGGTGGCCTTTATCGCTTCGGTCTGTGGCAATGCCTTGTGGAACCGCATGAGCCGGTTGCTACCGCTTACCCTCACCGGGCAGATGATCCTGTTCGAGACGCTTTTTGCGCTGATCTACGGGTTTGCATGGGAGCAGCGCTTGCCACGCCCGCTGGAGATCGGCTCTTTCCTGTTTATCATCGCCAGCGTCCTGTCATGTGTCGCGGCGCATCGTCGCCCCGCCCCGGAGGCCGTAACCGAACAGACGATGTAATGCCTGTCCGGCTGATCCGTCAGGAAAATTACGGCGTACGCTCAAGCGAAGAGGGTCAGGGCTTCCTTCACGCGCTGCTCGTTCAGCGGTTTGGGCAGAAATCTGGCCCGTGCCGGAAAAGTGGCGAGTTGAGGCACGCCGCGACCGCTCGTCACGATAATCTCGATGGGCGGCCAGCGATCACGCACGAGAGCAGCCAGACGTAATCCGTCCATGCTGCCAGGCATGTCCACATCGGCCAGAACGATACGGATATCAGGTCGGGTTTCCAGAACGATCAGGGCCTGATCGGCATCCGAGGCCTCCGCCACAGCGTAACCGGCTTCCTCGACCATATCCATCAGACACATGCGCTGCAGCGGCTCGTCCTCCACAACCAATACGGTAGGGAAACCTGACGTTTTGCCCGATATCGCGTGCGCCATCATGTCCTCATGATCTTTTCTGCATCGGCCCTGAAGCTGGCCGACAGACCTTCAGGCTCATAGCGCAGCGCAACGCCTCCCGTTCCAATCAGACCAAAGGAAATAAGGCGTGAGCCAAATCCGCCACGTACGGGCTTGGCAGCAGGTGGACCGTAACGCTCTCGCCAGTTCAATACGAGCTCGCCGCCCCCGGTCTGGCACTCGATCTCCCAGTCGATCTCGATCTCGCCTTCAGGCACTGAAAGCGCCCCGTGCTTGCAGGCATTGGTCGTCATTTCGTGGATCAGAAGCGCCGTGGACATCGCTGCACGCGAGCCCAGACGTATGACAGGCCCCGACAGGCGGCATCGCTCATCCATACTGGCGTCGCGCAGGATATTGGCGATCAGATCGCCCAGATGGGCGGCGCGCTGGTCATCACCATGCAGCAGGTCATGCGCGCGCCCTAATGACTGCAGCCGTTCATAGAAGCGCGTGGCATCCTCTTTTGAAAGCGCATCACGCAGGGTCATTCGGGCGACCGCCTGCACCATTGCCAGCGTATTGCGCAGACGATGGGCAATCTCACCATTGACCACTGCCTGCATCTCGTCAGCACGACGCCGCGCTATGGCCACCTCCAGACGGTCTGCCGCGTTATGCAGCCAGTGAATCTCATCCGCACCCCACTCATGCGGGTGAGAGAAATGCACCAGCATGAGCGCTACGTTACGACCATCCTCGCGCACCGGAATATTGATCACGCCGCGCGCATGAAGGGCCAGCCAGCCAGCACTCTCGTCAGCTGTACGCGGATCGATCAGGATATCGTTGATCACGAGCGCTTCGCCGGCGAGAAGCGTCTCGCGCAGTCTGCCGTAATCATCGAAGCGATAACGCCCCTTGATGGAGGGCATCCCCTCTACCGCCCATCCCTCACTGACAGTCAGGGTTTCGATGTCGTGATCGAGTTCGCCATAGGTGGCACGGTCGGCATCGAGCGCCTCACCGATAACCGCCATGGCCCGGCATATCATGACGTCGACGTCACGTTCGTCCCGTAACACGTCCCCGAGCGCTATGAGGCCGGTCTGACGCTTGTCAGCCGCGACCTGAGCGGTAGTTTCCCGAAAGGTGAGCGAAAAGAAGTCCTGCCCCACAGGGTAGAACGTGCCCTCGAACCAGCGACGCAGCAGGCGCACTTCCTGCACGAAAGACACGGGACGGTTTTCGTCCACGGCCTGCGCCGCAAGGGAAATCCAGCGTGTCTCGACCCCCGGAAAGATATCGCGACATGTCTTGTTGATGGCATCGGCTGCCGCAATGCCGAGATGGCGCTCCCAGGCCGGGTTGACCTCCTGATATCGCCAGTCAAACACCCGCCCTGCCTCATCACGCATGAGTTTTGCGAGAATATATCCCTCGTTCATGGTCTGGATGAGACTGCGCCAATGCATCTGTGCCCGATCATGGGCCATGCTCCGACGACGCAGTTCCAGCAGATCGACCACCAGACGCGCCAGCTTTTCGAGCGCCGCGCGCTGCACATCGGACAGCCCCCCTGGCTTCGGCGCCGGGTCGAACACCGCCAGCGCCCCGATTGTGCCAAACGGGGTCCGCAGAGGTACGCCCGCGTAAAACCGGAGATGGGGCGCCTCGACCACGAGCGGGTTACGATCAGTGCGGGGATCAAGCCGGAGATCCTCGATCTCGATGATTGAGTCCGTGGCGACCACCATGCCGCAAATGGCATGGTCAAGATCAGTCTGGCACAGGCCGATGCCCTGACGGGCCTTGAACCACTGGCGATCCCTGTCGATCAGGCTCACGACGCCGGAGCGGGTTTCGCAGATCTGGCTGGCGAGCGCGACCAGATCATCATAGCCACGCTCAGGTGGCGTATCGAGAATGTCATAGGCACGCAGCCCATGCGGTGTCGCCATCTTATCAACCATACCCGGTTCCATGCACCTCAGGTCCGGAATGCCCGCAGGATCATTCCGGCTTACGGCTTCGAGCTTGTGCGACAAGTGAACTAAGCGGAGGAATGCGACCATACGGTGTTACATGCCCGATGGACAACCATTGTTTGTTTACGTTTTGGCCCCACTCGCCTCCCGTCCGTGATCAGCCATTGTGGATGCGATCGCGCCCCGCGTTCTTGGCTCCATAGAGCAACAGATCAGCGCGCTTCATAAGCGTCTTGATGGTATCGCCAGCTTCAAAGCGGGTCAGCCCTGCGCTGAAGGTGACCAACCCGGTAGACCGTGAGATTTCCCAATCGGTCTTTTCATGAAAAGCCTCACGCACACTGTCGAGACGAGCTATGGCCGTCTCCAATGTCTGGGCAGGCAGAAGAATACCGAACTCCTCCCCACCGATACGGGCCACCATGTCAGCCGGATGCGTATGGGTCTCGAGCACGTGGGCGACCTGACGCAGAACCTGATCCCCCGTCTGGTGGGAATAGGTGTCATTGATCGCCTTGAAATGATCGATATCGACAATCGCCAGACAGAAATCAGGACCACCAGCGTTGGCCCCTGTCAGCATTTTCTCCACCGCCTCATCGAAGGCGCGACGGTTGTAAACCCCGGTCAGGGCATCTTCACGCGCCTGTCGGGCAGTCAGGTCGATCTGGATTTCCAGACGCGCCAGCAGGGCATCTTTTTCCCTCGTCTGGGCCTCAAGATCGGTCGTGCGAGACCGGATGACGCGCGCCAGACGATTTGCCTCCGCCCGGTAGCTCCAGACAATGCCCCAGTAGGACAGCGCGATGACGATGCAAAGCGCTACCGCACAGGAGACCCAGAACTGGCGCCTCTGCCACCATTTGGGGTCGATCACGAAGCGCACCAGCGTCACAGGTCGGGGCCAGACCTGCCCTGGATGTGCGGCCGAAGTGGTGAGTGTGTAAGCGCCGGGGGGGAGCGATGTCAGTTCGAGCGTGCGCGAACGTCCGGTTGTCGTCCAGGCACTCCCTGCCCCCGTGATCGTAGTGCGGAAAAGGATTTCCTTGGGTGCGATATAGCTTGGTGCCGTGTAGCGTATGGTCAGGTTATGGCGCGACGGCACATGCAAAACGTCCCCCTTGCGCAGATCATGGATATCGCGCCCGTCCAGAGCCACGCCATCGAGTGCGACAGGGGGTGGGGGTGGTTTGACGAGAAATTTGTCGAAGCTGTTCGTGTCGGTTCTGGCAAGACCGATGGCCGTTGCAATCCAGAGCGTTCCATCCCGTGCAAGCGCGGCACTGGGCTGCGCGCTTCCGCTGGCCTGACTACTGCTGAGCCCGTTGGTCTCGTCCAGCTGGATATAACTCAGGGCCTTGCGTCTGCCATCGGCCACGGCTTCCAGATCTGTCAGCGCCATGCGAAAAAGGCCCCGATTGCTGGTGAGCCAGAGATAACCCCTGTTATCCCGAATCAGGGTAAACACTGAGTCGACAGGCAGCCCGGCATCACGCCCGATATGGGTCATTCTCCCCTGACGATAGCGATAGAGCCCACGATCAGTGGTTAGCCAGAGATCGTCACCAATGGCAACGAAGCCGAAAATCGTGTGGGCCCCATCGACCCCGCTGAAGCGTGTGGCACGAACCTTGCCGTCACGGATGACCCGCACACCATCGAGCGTGCCGATCCAGAGCGTATCACCCTTGGTAAAAATGGCAGTGATCAAGCCACTCAATGCTTTGGACGCCGCGTATCGCTCTACTTTGTCACCCGGCATCAACCGGAACAAGCCGCGCTGCGTACCGACGATCAGGCTATGATTGCTGTCAAAAGCCAGCGCACGCACATTGCCTGCAGGCAGGCCGCTTGTGCTGTCCAGATGGCGGATGGTCCCATCCGGCGCTACGGCAAAAAGCCCGTCTGCATAGGTGCCGAGCCAGACCGTGCCGTCATGATCCTCGATACTCGACAGCACCTCGGGCTGATGCCCGGAACGCGTCGGCAGATACATGGTCTCGGGCGAATCACCGTTGATGATACGCGACAATCCACCATCCGTGCCGACCCATAATGCACCCGTATGATCCTCCATGACGGTACGGACGAAGTCACCCGACAACCCGTTATGACGGCGCAGACTGCTGAAGGGAGTTTCCTGCAACCGGAACAGTCCGGCATTGGTGCCAACCCAGATTGACCCCTCTGTATCCTCGGCCAGAGACAGGATTCGCCCGCCCGTAGGGTCGAGCGTGTCAGGCATGACCTCCACCCTGTTCCCGCTAAGGCGCAGCAAACCGTGATCCTCGGTGCCTACCCAGAGCGACCCATGCCGGTCTTGAAGCAGTGCGGTGACCCGTCCCTGATCCCTCAGATCATAGGCCAGACGAGGCTTGTTATCAGTGATGGAGAATATGCGGCTGTCCGAGACAATCCAGAATGTGCCGTCCGGCGCGTGATAAGGCCATGACAGCCCATGGGGCAGGTCCCATGACGCCGGAGGCTGACGCACATGGCCATCCTTGTCGCGTATGATGATACCGCTATAGGTGCCGAGCCACAGTGAATCCGAGGCATCGAACGCCATGTTGCGATAGATGCTTGAAAGCGGCTCGTTATGCCCCGGCGTCAGATAATGGAACCTGCCGGAATGGGACATGGTGCCCAGGCCGTGATTTTCATAGAGCATCCAGACATCGTCATGCCTGTCCACTTTCATCGACTGGACGATTGTCGAGGGCGCACTGGCCTCATGCGGCCAGAAATGCCAGCTGCCATCACTGTCATGACGACCAACATCACCACGGGAGTCGCTGAACCACATATCGCCTGCGGCATCGAGCGCGAGAGCGCCGATCCCGTTATCGGGCAGGGCCGGATCACTGCCGCGGTTCTGCACGTGAAAATCCAGCCCGTCATAGGAGACGAGACCTTCCCACGTTGCAAACCACATGCGGCCATCAGGTGTCTGAACGATGTCGCGTATGGAATTCTGCGGCAGTCCGTCCTGCGTGGTCCAGTGCTTGATGGCATAATTGCCCAGCGATGAGACGTCGTCACTGGGCGCTGCATGAGCCGAAAAGGCAGGCAAGGCGAGCATTGCCAGACTGCACAGCCCGGCCCGAATCTCGCTCACCCGGGAAACTCGATCGCGCCTGCGTGTAGGAGAGGCTGGTTTGTACGGGACCTCAGCCAAGACATGAACAACCGCATGGGCCGGGCCATGAGCGCAATACCTTGCATCGGGTCGTTCTGTCTGTCTGATCGTCGGGCTTGGTCATCTGTCACGTTCATCATGCGGGCAGAGTACGATTCTTATAGCCTTGCCCCTGCCTGGGGAAAAGCATCGAGAGCATCCTGCAACCCGACGTTGCCTTTTCGCAACGCTGCTGCAGATGGGGTTGAGATGAGGCATCCGAACAGCATCTCATGGCAAGACCATCCCCATAGTCGGATCCGGAGATTTATCGGCCAGACGTGCCAGAAGCATTGCGGGTGGAGCTGAAAAAAGCTGATCTGATGGGGTGGCGCTGCGATTGCAGCAAGTTTCGACGATGTTTGCACAAGTCGACTGCTCTGTGATCGAGACTGACATAATCTCCTGACCTGACGACAGAAGATGCAAGTTTTGAAACCTGAGAGAAGGACCAGATACGGATAAAGGGGGATGGCGCGCCCTGCTGGATTCGAACCAGCGACCCACAGCTTAGAAGGCTGTTGCTCTATCCAACTGAGCTAAGGGCGCGTATCGCCATACCCTTGGTGGTGGTGGTCGGGGCGCCCGGACTCGAACCGGGGGCCTCTTGTACCCAAAACAAGCGCGCTACCAGGCTGCGCCACGCCCCGAACGCGCGGACCCTACCGCAACTCGCGGCAGGGTGAAAGGTGCACTCTCGAAAAAACTGAAGAATTATCCGAGGTTACGCCCAGAAGTTGCGCGCCCAAGTTAGGTGCCCAGTTCAGGCGCCCAGGTTGCGGGCCAGGGGCGGCACGAAGAGCGGCGCCGTGTCCCACGGGAAGAGCACCCAGGTATCCTGCGCCACTTCCATAACATACTGATCGGTATGGGGCTTGCCGTTGGGTTTGGCGTAAAGGCAGGCAAAATGCGCCTTGGGGAGCACATCGCGCACGACCTTGGCCGTCTCACCGGAATCGACCAGATCATCGATCACCAGAAAGCCCTCACCGTCACCGGCAGCAATCGGGGCTTTCACCACGCGGGGTTCCTTCTGGTCCTGCGCGCTTTCGCCCGAATAGCTGATGACCGAGATGGATTCGACAAGACGGCAATCGAGCTCACGCGCGATAATAGCCGCCGGAATGAGCCCGCCCCTTGTGACGGCCACGATGCCCTTGAATTCGCCGCGCGCCATCAGGGCCGAGGCGAGGGTGCGGGCATCGCGGTGCAGCTGGTCCCAGGTGACGGTTGCGTAGTTGGTAGCCATCAGAACAGTTTTCCTCCATCTGGCACCCGGTGGTCCGGGCAGATCAGCACCATGTCGCCGGAGCGATCAGGCATGCCGAGCGCCAGCACTTGATTGACGGTCGTGTTTTGCAGTTGCGGGTTAACCACAGCGCAAACCTGCCTGCCAACCAGCTGCGGTGCCTTGTAGTTTCTTGCCAGGGTCATTGTGGCACGACGGACACCCAGATGGGCGCCGAAATCGATCCAGAGCAGCGTCTTGCCCCCCTCTTCCTGCGCCGAGGCGATCGTCCCGACACGTATATCGGGCTGAACGGCCCCTGCCTGCACCGGGGCCGGAGACGATTCGGGGGCAATGTCGCTGTCTGAAGTCATGCGGCGGAACCTGCCTGCGCAACCCGTGAAATGCAATCGCGCAATCACCATGCTGCGCGGGCATTCTGACGCTTGCTGTGGGGCAAAAACCTGCGCGAAGGTGTGCTGCCGATTTTCATACACAACATTGCTGGATTGCGGGCGCTGTCTATAGTGATTGCGCCATGCCAGAGCCCCTTTCTCCCGACGCTTCGCCCCCTCCTCCCTCCGACGCGCTGCGCGATATCATCGGGCTAAGGCCCTTTCTCGCCGGTCGCACGCTCTCTGCCCTGTCTGCACAGGTGCTCGCCGTGGCGGTCGCCTGGCAAACCTATGCCCTGACCCATAGCGTTACGGCGCTTGGCCTTATCGGGCTCGCCCAGTTCCTGCCTATGCTCGCGCTGGTCTTCATTTCGGGCCATGTGGCTGACCGCTATAATCGCAAGCGCATCGTGCAGATCTGTCAGGCGATCGAGGTGTGCGGTGCACTTCTCATGGCGTTCGCCACCATGACGGGCCAGCTGGCCCCGTGGGCGCTCTATGCGCTCGTCGCGTGTTTCGGGGCACTCCGGTCCTTCGAAGGGCCCTGCCAGCAGACCTTTCTGCCTTCAATCGCCACCCCGGCACAGTTCCCGCGGGCGGCGGCGCTGTCATCCTCCCTGTTCCAGACAGCCTCGATCATTGGCCCGTCCCTGGGTGGCTTGCTGTACGGCATGGGCGCGGATTTCTGTTACCTGACCTGCGCTTGTGGTTTTGCCATCGCGCTGGTTTCGACCTCGTTGCTCAGGCTGAAACCCTATGTGGGCAATCGTTCGCCCATGAGCCTTGAATCGCTCTTCGGCGGTATTGCCTTCCTCAAGCGTCGCCGCGACCTGCTGGGGGCAATCTCGCTCGATCTGTTCGCGGTGCTGCTGGGTGGGGCAACGGCGATGTTGCCTGTCTATGCCGATGATATCCTGCATCTCGGCCCCATAGGGCTGGGCATACTCCGGGCCTCACCGGCGGTGGGGGCGCTCATGGGCTCGCTGGTGCTCGCCCGCTACCCGCTCAAATCTCATGCTGGCCCCATCATGTTTGCCGCTGTCGGTATTTTCGGCATCGCCACGATTGTGTTTGGCGTCTCGCATTCCCTCACCCTCTCCGTCCTCTCCCTGGCCGTGCTGGGCGCTGCCGACGTGGTGAGTGTGGTGGTGCGTGGTGCCCTCACACAGCTTGCCACGCCCGATGGCATGCGGGGCCGTGTGTCTGCCGTGAACATGCTGTTTATCGGCTCAAGCAATCAGCTGGGTGAATTCGAGAGCGGTATGCTGGCGACAGCCATCGGCACTGAAGCCGCCGTTGTGGCAGGCGGCATTGGCACGCTTGTCGTCGCGGGGCTCTGGATCAGGATGTTCCCGCGCCTGTGGGCGCTGGATCGCCTTGATACGATCACACCGGATGAAACATGAATTCTGAAGGAAAAATGCCTGGCTCCCGAAGTAGGACTCGAACCTACGACCCAGCGATTAACAGTCGCTTGCTCTACCAACTGAGCTATTCGGGACCGGCGAGGCACTATCTAGCGAAAGCTTTTCATGGGGTAAACCCCCCTTTGTCATTTTTTTCGCATATGGAGTTTTTCTTCTGATGGCAGCGCCCTCCCGCCGACTTGTTCTCATGGGTGCAGGCGGCATCATTCTCGCTACAGTCCTGCAATCACGGCATGTTTTCCATCATCGCACACAGATCGCGACAGACGGAAAACCGAGGCGCGTACGCCTCGCCTGGCCCGAATCCGATTATGATCCCCTGCTCTGGCTGTGCCAGCAGGGGCTTTTCGGGCGCTACAATCTGCAGGTCGATATCGTCGAGGTCGGCGGCGGAAACAGTGCGATCGATGCCGTGCAGAATGGTCGCGCCGATGCCGCGCTGAGCCCCCTGCTCGACTGGCTACCTGCGCTCTATCAGGATGACGCCGAAGATCTGCCGGCGAAACTGGCCTGCGGCGTCAGGGGCGGCAGCTACCGCCTTCTGGTGCGGCGCGACCTGAAGCTGCACAAGGTGGCTGACCTCGCCGGAAAGAAAATTGGTGTCATGAGCCTTGAGGGTGCAGACCGCCGATTCGTCAGCATCCAGCTTCGTCGACGCGGGCTGCATCCAACCGATTCGGTCCATTGGGTCGCGATTCCTGCAGACGACATGGCTGATGCCCTGCGCGCAGGGGAACTGGATGCCGTCGCCGTGCATGACCCGATGGGATGGCGAATCCTGCAACAGACCAAAGGGATCAGCTGGAACATGCTCGACAGCATGACGGGGGCTGAACGCGAAAGAATTGACCTTACGCTCGGTATCGCAACCAAAGCTCTGGCTCAGGACCCCGGCCTCGCTGCCGCCCTCACCGCCACGCTCAGCGATGCCCAGCACGAATTCCCCGCGCATCGCGACGAACTGGCGTTGCTGTGGGACAAGGACAAGGACGCACCGGACGATGCGAAGGGCATGCTGGATCGTGAAATCACCAGCCATCCGGTTACAGGGCATCCGCTTCGGGTGCAGGTCGAGCAATATGTGGACGAACTCAAGCTGCTCGGCCTGATGCAGGACGCCGATAACGCGACCGACATCGCCCATCGTATCTGCCTACCCGTCTGATGCGGGGTTTTCGCAAGGCGTGGATACGCGGGGGAACGCCCCGCTATGCCCGACAGTGTTGTGACCCGGCGAGAGCCCGAGACGTCGGGCAATCGCTTGTCTGAACGGGACGAGAAAGAGAGACTCAGCAGGGATCTGTGTCGGCCAGCGATGGCCGAGGCCATCAGCTCCGCTCGATAGCCTCGCGCCCAGCTGTGGCAAGCTGGTCCACGCGTTCGTTATTGACGTTGCCGCTATGACCGCGCACCCAGAGCCAGGTCACATGGTGGCGCTTTTCCGCTTCCAGGATACGCTGCCACAGATCCATGTTCTTGACCGGATCACCTGCCGTATTGCGCCAATTGCGCCTCACCCAGCCAGTATGCCAGCGCGTGATGCCATTACGCAGATACTCGCTGTCGGTATGGAGCGTCACATGACAGGGGCGGTTGAGCGCCTCAAGCGCCTCAGCCGCTGCCGTGAGTTCCATGCGGTTATTGGTGGTCTCGGGTTCACCACCTGAAAGCTCACGTTCATGCCCATTGGCACAGAGCAATGCGCCCCAGCCTCCCGGTCCCGGATTGGGGCGGCAGCCCCCATCGGTCCAGATCTCGACATGCGGCGCGCCCTCGGGGAGCGGCGGCTTGGTTGCCTCAGACATGGAGCAACCCCTTCGCATTCTCGCGCCAAGCTCGAAGCCTGTGATGATAGGCCAGCGGGTCCTTGCGTGTGACGATTGCATCCGCTGGCGTGTTGATCCAGTCAAAGAGCCGGGTCAGCAGGAAACGGATCGCAGCCCCCTGAACGAGCGCTGGCATGGCCACCCTTTCCTCAGCCGCGAGCGGCCGCACGGATTGATAGCCTCCCATCATCCCGGCAATGAGCGCAGGCGAGGCCGTCTGCTCGTCGGGAAAGCACCAGGCATTGAGGCAGATCGCCAGATCATAGGCATAGAGATCGGTGCAGGCGAAATAGAAATCGATCAGCCCGGAGACGTTTCCACCCTCAAAAAACACGTTGTCCGGGAAAAGATCCGCATGGATCTGCCCCTGCGGGAGGGTCCCTTCCTGCGGCCAAGCTTTCAGCACATCGGCAATGGCAAGTTGAAGCTCTTCAGTCAGGCCCGGATACAGGCTGTCCCCTGCCCCGTGACAGGAATCGAGCAGTGGTAGCCAGGCCTGCGGGCCGAGACTGTTTTCACGACGCGCCCGAAAGCCGTCCCCCAGAAGATGCAATCGCGCCAGCGCCTGACCCAGCGAGAAGCACGCTCCCGCCGTGATCGTGACGATCGGACGACCAGTGAGAAAGGTCGTGATGGCTGCCGGACGATCCATGAGGCGCCGCAGGGCAACGCCGTCACGCGCAATCACCGGGGTCGGGCATTTGAGGCCACGACGGGCAAGATGCTGCATCAGGCCAAGAAACCAGGGTAGTTCGGCCTCATTCACCCGCTTTTCATACAGGGTGAGGATCGCACGTCCGGCTTCGGTCTCGATCAGATAATTGGTGTTCTCGACACCCTCGGCGATTCCGTCCACGCTCTTGAGCGCACCGAGATCGTATTCCGCCAGAAACGCCTCAAGCGTCTCCGGCGGGATGGTTGTATAGACCGCCATCGATTCAGGCGGACAGAAAAGCGTTCATGCGTGTTCCGCCAGATCTCAGACGGGTTCGCCGAGCGGGCTAGGCAGACGGAACGCCACGTTTTCCTTCTTCACGATACGCTCCTCGATATCGAGCTTGTAGCGCGTGGAGAGGGCATCGACCATTTCCTGAACCAGCGATTCAGGTGCCGAGGCCCCTGCCGTGATCCCGACCGTGGAAACACCTTCAAGCACGCTCCAGTCGAGCGCCGCCAGCTTGGGCACCAGAAGCGCACGCTTGGCGCCCGAGCGCTCGGCCACTTCACGCAGGCGCTGCGAATTCGACGAGTTGGGAGAACCAATCACGATCACCAGGTCACTCTCTGGCGCAATGGCCTTCACGGCTTCCTGACGATTGGTGGTGGCGTAGCAGATATCTTCCTTCTTCGGCCCTTCGATGAGCGGGAAACGCTCACGCAGGATCGCGACGATCTCTGATGTATCATCCACCGAAAGCGTCGTCTGGGTGATGAAGGCAAGACGCGTCGGGTCGGCAGGCTGGACGGTACGGGCTTCTTCCGCATCGTTGATGAGTGTCACCGCGCCGTTGGGCAGCTGGCCCATCGTGCCGACCACTTCAGGATGGCCTGCATGGCCGATCATGAGGATATGACGGGCATCGGGACCACCACCGGCAAAATGGCGCTCGGCTTCACGATGCACTTTCGAGACCAGTGGGCAGGTCGCATCCAGATAAAGCAGGTTGCGACGCTGTGCCTCGGCCGGCACAGATTTCGGCACGCCATGCGCCGAAAACACGACATGGCCATCCGCAGGGACCTCGTCGAGCTCCTCAACGAAGATCGCGCCCTGCTCCTCGAGATTCTCGACGACAGTACGGTTATGCACGATCTCGTGGCGGACATAGACAGGGGCGCCATAACGGCGGATGGCTTCTTCCACCACGCGGATGGCCCGGTCCACGCCAGCACAGAAGCCACGCGGCCCGGCCAGAAGAACGCGAAGCGTTTGTGCCCCGGACGCCTGCTCCGAGGTCTCTTGCGGGCGTGAAGTGGTCAAGGTGTCGGGCATGGTGTTCCCCAATCTCACGGCAGGCGGTATATGCGAACAAGCCCCATGGCAGCACGCATGTCAGATGATGCAACGCTTCGCGATATGGGCTCGCATATGGAAGCTACGCAACCCGTTGCCAGTATGCAAGCCCATGATTGATGTGAGCCCGTGATTGCATGATCATTTGGCGTTGTGTCGCCACCATACCATACCGGGCTCGGTTTCCGCACCGGTGAATAGACGAGAGCCTTGTTCATGACCAGATATGCCCGCCAGTTCCTCCCTCTTCTCGCCATACTTGGCACGGGCACAGCCCTCACAGCGTGCGATCAGGACGATCAGAGCGCCTTTGCCCCTGTCTGCCCTCCGGTCGAAATCCTGAGTTCGGCAGCCGATTATTATCAGTATGACGGCCACGGACTGGATGCAGGCAGCCTTGTGACCCACGCGGCCATGAGCGGTCTGACCGGCAATTGTGAAGGTGCGCCCAAAAAAACCGTTCGCTCACGCCTCAGCCTGGGCATTACGGTCGAGCGCGGCCCGGCCTCTGATGGCAAGGATATCGTCCTGCCCTATTTCGTGGCCGTGATGCGCGACGGCAAGATCATCGACAAGAAGGAATTCGAGGTTCCTGTCTCGTTTGCCGGCAACCAGTCCACCGTCTCGCTGCGTACGCCGGTACGCATCATCGATGTGCCTGCGTCGCCCGATCTGCAGCTGACCAACTACTCCCTGAAGATCGGCTTCCAGCTCAGCCGTGAGCAGCTCGACTACAACCAGACCCATCTGCGCCCGGCAAAGTTCACTGCCCACACGAACTAAACCACACAAACTTATAGTGTTTCTATAGAAACACTTTGTATTCTCGTTTTATGCTGATACGCTGGGGAACCATCTTTCTCCGGAACGTTTCGTCATGCGCCCATATCCTGCCCTGCCTGCCCTGCTCCTGCTTGCAGGCTCGCTTCCCTGCGCCGCGCATGGCGAAACCATCAATCTGGTCAACACAGGCCGCACGGCGACGACCGCCCCATCGGTTTCACGCCAGAAACCGCGGGTTGATCCCACAGCGGCAGAAGAACAGGTGACGGTAAGCGGCACCAGCCGACCCGAAATCCAGAACTTTCCCCATGCCGGGCCGGTGGGGCAGCCGCGACGCGTGACCCCGCTTCAAAACCGCCCCCCGCACGGGACGCAGGGCGACTGGGGCGTTTTCACACGGGGAAACGGTGAATCTGCCGGGTTCGGCCCGATAGGCCGTTACGGTGTCGCCCCCTGGGCGGAAGACTGGTCTTTCCTGCGCGACAGGAAGCGCCATGATGACCTGTTCGATGCCATCAAATATATCCCGCTCAATGCCAGTGGCCGTTGGTGGCTCAGCTTTTCCGGCGAAACCCGCCTGCGTAACTGGTCGGAGGAGACACCGTTTCTCGGGACACGTGGCCCGGCAGGCTCAGGGCGATTTGCCGTGCGCAACCTATACGGTGCCGATCTTCATCTGGGCGAGCATGTGCGGTTCTTTGGCCAACTCGTGAATGGCGATGCGGCTGGCTGGGGCGGGTTTGGCTATAATACCACCTATCGCAAGCGCCTCGACCTGCAACAGGGGTTTGTGGAACTGCGCTCCAGGCTTGCTGGCGCAAAAGCTGGAGTGATCGTGGGCCGCCAGCAGTTTCTCGATGCACCGTCCTATATTCTCTATAACCGTGAGACGCCCAACGTTCCCCTCTCCTGGAACGGTGTGCGTGGCTATGCCATCTGGCCGCGCCTGCGCGCAGATGTCTACGATTTCGTCGGCACAAATGTGACGTTCAACAAGATGTTCCATGACCGCGTCGACTGGAGCACGCGTCTGCATGGTATCGACTTAACCTGGGCGCCACCCTCCTTCTCTCTTGGGGCAGAGCGCGTATCATCTTTTCTCGACCTGTTCCTGATTGCGTTTCGCCTGGGCGGCAGTTCGGCGGCTCTCGCCTATAACCGGTCGACGCTCAACGGAACGACGGCGCGTCAGGATTACGGATTTCGCTGGTATGGCGGCGCACCATCCTTCGAATTCTCGGTGGGTGGGCTCTATCAGGGGGGCAGTTTCGAACTGAACCGTACCGGACAGAACCGCGCCGTCTCGGCTTACGCCTTCAACGCCATTGCTGGCTACCGCCATACACCCTCGCCGCTGCATCCCTTCATCGGTGTGCAGGCCGATTTATATTCTGGTGGCTCCTCAAAGAGCAATAACGGCACGATTGGCACCTACATCGCCCCGTTCAACCCGCAAACAAACTATCTCGATACCACGACCTATATTGCGCCAAGCAATCTCGTCAGCCTGTCGCCGGTGCTGCGCATCACGCCACGCAACTGGCTGAGCCTTCAGTTTAAGAGCCCCTTCTTCTGGCGTGAATCAACGGATGATGCTGTTTACGGTCCCTCGGGCGCTTACACGTTCAATAACCTGCATGGCGGGTTTATCGGTATCGTGCCGCAGGCCTCGCTGACGCTGCAGCTCAATCGTCACCTCACATGGACCCAATATGGGGCGCGCTTCATCGGCTCGGACGGGTTGCGCGCAGCCGGTGGCAAGAGCGGAAGTTACTACCAGTCCAACTTCGTCTTTCGTTTCTGATCGCTTCGTCGTAGGACCAGTTCCTTACGACATCGACACAGAGAGACAGCATGAGCAAGGCGACACGGGAATTAACCATAAGAGGACTCATTCTCGGCGCTCTGATCACGGTCATCTTCACCGCGTCCAATGTCTATCTTGGCCTCAAGATCGGCCTGACCTTTGCCTCATCCATTCCGGCGACCGTCATATCGATGGCCGTTCTGCGGGCCCTCGGTGGCAGCACGATTCTGGAAAACAATCTGGTCCAGACACAGGCTTCGGCGGCGGGAACATTGAGCTGCGTGTTTGCCACCATCCCCGGTCTGGTCATGATCGGGTTCTGGGGCGGCTTTCCGTTCTGGCAGAGCTTCTTCATTACCCTGCTCGGCGGCGCGACGGGTGTCCTGTTCACAATCCCCCTGCGCCGCGCATTGGTCACCCATAGCGCCCTGCCCTACCCCGAAGGCGTCGCCTGCGCCGAGATCCTGCGCGTTGCGTCTCCGGAAGGGAACCAGCAGGCGCTCAGATCCCTGATCCGCGGCAGCGTGCTTGCTGCCGTTGTGACCTTCATGAGCACAGGCTTGCGCGTGATGCAGGATGGCTGGAGCCTGACGCTCAGTCTCGGTCAGTCCATCTTCCGCCTGCAGGGGGCGTACTCCTTTGCGCTCATCGGTACGGGCTATCTGGTCGGGCTGACAGGTGGGCTTGCCATGCTGGGTGGCGTTGTGCTGGGCTGGGGAATTGCCGTGCCCTGGCTCACGGCCATTCTGCCCCACCCGGCTGGCGTTTCGGCCACCGATTTCGCGACTGGTATATGGGTGCACAAGGTGCGGTTCATGGGCGCTGGCACAATCGCCATCGCGGCACTCTGGACCGTCGGCTCTCTGCTCGGCCCCGTCGCGCGTGGCCTGAGGGAAGCCTTTTCTGGCACGCATCGCCAGACGCTGGACGAGACGGACCGCGACCTGCCCCCCGCCATCATGAACATCCTGCTCGCAGCGCTCGTTCTCGGATTGGGCGCTCTGTTCACGCTCTTCCTGTGGCCCGTGACTCCGCATGATTTCCTGCTGGTGGTCATGCTGGCTCTGGGCCTCGCTGCCTGTCTGTTCATCGGGTTTCTTGTAGCCAGCGCCTGCGGCTACATGGCCGGGATCATCGGGTCTTCCTCCTCTCCCATCTCCGGCATCTCGATCATCAGTGTTGTGGCGCTCTGCATGGCCCTGATGGGGCTCGAGGCCCTTCATCTGGTGCCGGACGCACTCTCGGCCCATGACCAGCACATCGCCATCGCCTATATCCTGTTCGTACTTACGGCCCTCACAGGCTCGGCTGCGATTTCAAACGATAATCTGCAGGATTTGAAAACCGGCCAGCTTGTCGGTGCCTCTCCCTGGAAGCAGGAAGTCGTGCTGCTGGTTGGCTGCGTGGTGGGCGCCCTGATCATCCCGCCCGTATTGAACGTGCTGTATCAGGCCTATGGTTTTGTCGGCACAATGCCTCGTCCGGACATGGATCCAACACGCGCCCTCGCCGCACCGCAGCCCGCCCTCATGGTCGATCTGGCGCGCGGCATTCTGCTACGTAATCTCGACTGGACCATGATCCTGATCGGCGCTGCGATTGGCGCGGCCCTGATCGTGATCGACCGCCTGTTCAGGCTGCGTAACCTTGCCCTGCCGCCACTAGCTGTCGGCATGGGCATCTACCTTCCTGCCGATGTATCGGTCACCATCGCCATCGGCGCCGTTATCGGTCGGCTATTTGATAAGGCCCATCGTAACGACGTGCATGACGATGACAGTGCCGGCACGATGATTGCCTCGGGTTTCATCGTTGGCGAAAGCCTGATCGGTGTCGTGGTTGCCGTGCTGAGCGGCATGAGCGGCCACGGCGATCTCCTTGCGTTGCCGGTCGGCGCAGGCACAGCACAAATCATCGGCCTCGTCGTGTTTGCAGCAAGCCTGGTCTGGTTTGCGCGTCAGCTGGCGCAGTCCCGCAAGCCCGGGTAACGGGCGGGCCTGCTACAGGCCTGGGGCGCCAGCAAGGCCTGGTCCGAGCGTCGCGCATCTCGTTGCCCCACCCTCAGACCCCATAGCCCCAAAACAGATTAGCCGGGCTTGTCGCCCGGCCAATTCGAATATCCTGCCCGGCAGGTGCGGTGCTTGCTGCCTCAGTCTTTCCACCACTGAACCGGCTCAGGCTCATTGGAAGGATCAACGGGCGGCCGGACCTTGGGCGGACGACCAGGCCCGCGGGTCTTTTTGACGCCTTCCGCGCCCGAAGGTGCAACGCGTTCAACGGCCATTTTGGGTGCCGGTGCCTGCTCGCGCAGACGCTCGACCATAACCTGAGAGTCAAGCAGCGCCTGCTCGATATCGGCACAGCGCGTCTTGAGCTCCTTGACATGCAGTTTTTCGTGCACGAGATGCGTCTCGAGCGTACGCAACTGCACCTGAGCGTCGCTCAGTTCCCTCTGGGCATCTTCTGCCCGGCGCTGTTCGAGTTTGACGAGGTTGCGCAGGCGATTGATCTCATCGCTCTGGTCATCGCTCGTCGCAGGCGCGGCACGCTGTGTCGTGCGTGACACCTGATGGTGCTCGACGACAACCTGCCCTTCCTGCACGAAACGACGGCGGCGCGGCTCGGGCGATGATTTGGTATGGGTGACATGACCGGGGCGCTTGCGATTATTGGCCCCCAGGCGTTCGAGAGCGAGGCGGAGAGAGTCCTCGCTGATTTCGTTTTCTGTGCGGTCGTCTTTACTTGATAAGTCCGGGTTCATATCCACTTTATTTCGTCCGGTAGAAAGATATTACTTTTGCCATTACCTTGAAGTCATAATCCTGACGCGGGAGACAACTAGTCTCCCTGATAATTTCTGAGGCGTTCATATTTGCCCCTGCTCCTAGACCAATTATTTCCCTATGTCACCACGCGGAAAGTAATCCGGCCTCATTATTCGCGACTGCGTAACAAATACGGCTTTGTGAAATACTTGGGCGCAAAACAGAAATGACGGGCTTCTATTACATCCCACAAGATGATTTTGCCTACCGTCACATAGTTCGTCATAATAACGGATGCGATGACAGAAATTCACATTCCCTCGCAACCGAGGGCTTATGGCGTAACGGAACGACGCATATCACAGTTATTTGTTCCGTCATACCATTTGTTCGTCGCTCGCCCTCAAATGCTTCGGCGGTTCAATGGCAGGATGAGGGACTATCCGCCCCACCCCGTCAGGGCGCAACGCGAGTGCACCGGGGCCAGCTGCGCGGAGAATCTCACAGAACGCGCACAAGCTGGAACCGTGACACAATTCACACAGGATCGCGCTGCCAGAGAACATCGTTGCGCCCATCGTCATTAAGATGACGGGCGAGAACAAAGAAGAAGTCTGAAAGCCTGTTCAGAAACGCCGCTGCGCCAGCCAGTCGCGTCTGATCGAGCGAGACGATCCGCCGCTCGGCCCGTCGGGTAATCGTTCGGGCCAGATGCGCCCAACTCGATCCGGCACTCCCACCGGGCAGCACGAAACTCCTGAGTGATTCCTGCCTCGCACGCAGCACCTCGATCTCTCGCTCCAGCCATTCAATCTGATCCGCCGCGAGCGCTTGCGGCATGTCGCGCCCTGGCATGCACAGAACAGCTCCGATATCGAACAGGATATTCTGCACCCGTGCGAGCTGGTCCTGACAGGCACCAGCAAGGCGCACCAGACCGACGGTTGCGTTGAGTTCGTCGAGGCAGCCCATAGCCTCGATCAACGGATCATCCTTGCGCACGCGCTCGCCATCGCCGAGGGATGTCATCCCGCTATCACCACCGCGCGTCACAATGCGATCGAGGCGTACACTCATCGATGAGTACCGGACCGGTGCTTGCGCGTTACCAGTTGCGGCAGCCAGCTGAAGGCTGAGGAGATATAGCGCTGATCGAGCTTCTGCAGATCGGTCGCGACTGCTTTCACATCGCTGTCCTTGGTGGTGGTAAACACCGTCCCGATGGAAGCCTGATTGGCCTGCGCGTCGTCGCGTATCGCCTTCATATAGGCGTGATCGAATGCGGGGCCGTGCAGCTTCGAGAGCCGGTCTGTCTTCTCCTGATCGGCGGCCAGCACGGTGGTTGTAAGAGCAAGGTCATGCTTGCCTGCCAGCGTCGAGAGCGTCTTGCGGTGGGCCTCGTAATCCTTCAGCGCGTCCTGACCCAGCGTCTTCACGTCGTTTGATCGCGCATGGTCGACTGTCAGCTTTGCCAGCGCGATCTGTGTCAGGTCATGCTCGTTCGCCTGCTGAAGGAAGGCGGCATCAGCCGTCGTGAAAGGCGGGGCCTTGTCTGGAAGAGGGGGCAGCTTCGGATAGGCCGGCGTGCAGGCACAAAGCGGCAAAAGCGCAAGACCGACACGCAGCTCTGGTCTTAATCCGAATTTCATGGGCGTTCCCTCTTTCTCGTTATCCCGGCGGTGCAACGCGCGTGGTAAAGGTTTGTTTTCCCGGTTGAACCGCGCAGTAATGAAGAGTGTGCTTCCCATGATGAGATGGCAACGTTTGATTCTGACCCTGGCCGGGCTGTCCGGCTGTGCCGGCGTCATGCTGGCTGCGCTCGATGCCCATCTGCCGGATACGCATTTCATTACCGGCGGCAGAGCCATGCTGGTACGAGGGGTCGAGATGCTCATGTGGCACGCCATCGCGCTTTTGGGCATTGCCTTGAGCGGCTGGAATGACCTGCGCTGGTCAGCCTACCTCATGGCGCTCGGCATGGTCCTGTTCGTTGCCCCGGTGGTGATGCTGGCCCTGAACGGCCCAGCCCTCGGTTTCATTGCGCCCTGGGGCGGCACGCTCACGATGCTGTCTTGGCTGCTGCTCGCCGTGTTGGCCTGGCGCTCTCAGCGCCGGAAACGCGACCACGCGTAAACCAGACCGGTCTGCACAGCTAAAGCCACAATGAAGCAGGCCATCATGATCCCGATCAGGATAAGCTGCTCACGCCCAAGGCTCGTTTCAATACCCAGCAATGCATAGAGCTTCTGCCAGATTTGCGTTCCTGCAATGAACTGAACGCCGTGAGAGAGAAAGGGCACGAAACGAATCAGGCAGGCGAGGACGAGCGTCAGGCCAACAAGCCCGATGGTGCGCAGCAGGGTTGTGGTGATCGAGACCTCTGTGACCGGGTCGCCCACTGGCTGACGCTGTTTCATGATGCGTTCCTCGCTCTCTTGTATTCCCACGGGACAGGGAACATTTCATACTCTGTCAGACTTTCAACCCCCCGCCATCGGACAGGCGCTTTTATCTCCGGGCCTCTGGTCCAGCTGTCCTGCCCGAATGCCTCTGCCATCCGAAAGGCCCGCCTCGTGTTCCATCGCAAATTCGGTGTTTTGACGTCCCTTGCCCTCGGTCTCTCGACGCTTTCCGTGGCGGCCCCTGCCCTCACCAGCAACGTGGCTTATGCAGAGGACGGGCCACCTGCGCCGCCGGTGCTCGACAAGGATGTGCAGATCACCCCGGCGAAGGATGTCTATCCCGATATCGCACTGGCCAAGAAACAGGTTGAGGAAGCCTTCGCCACTGCGGCCCGCACCAAGCGCAAGGTTCTGATCGATTTTGGCGGCAACTGGTGCCCTGACTGCCGCATGCTTGCTGGCATCTTCGAGCAGCCCGAAGTGGCACAGTGGCTCGAATCGCAATTCGTTGTCGTGCCGGTCAATGTCGGTCGCATCGACAAGAATCTCGATATCGCCAAGCAATACGGGGTGACCATTCACGAAGTACCCACAGTCCTGATCGTCACACCGGGGCGCACGCTGCTCAATGCCGATGGGGCGAACACACTGGGCAATGCCCGTGCCATGTCCACACAGGCCGTGCTTGACCTGCTGGACAAATGGAATCGCCGCGGCTGACGCGCCCGATCGCGCCGACCTGCCCCGAACCACGGATGCTGAGGGCTGGGTCGGCGCGATACCTGATCCGGCCGCGCCGGATCATCTTACCATCGTCACATCATGAGCATCTGCTCGGCCTCATGCACAATCTCGGCCAGGGCATCGTCCTCGAACGGCACAGTCAGCCCGGCCTGACGCACGATGGTGCAGAAGGCCTCGCTCCCGCCGACCTCGCAGAGGCCGCGATACAGATCGAGCGCACGTGGTGCATCGACCTGGGCAATCAGCCAGATCTGCAACGCGACGCATAGCGCGAGCGTATAATCGATATAATAGAACGGCGAATTATAGATGTGGCGCTGGGCCTGCCAGCGGCCGCCCTTGGCCGGATAGGCCAGATCGCCCCAATCACGCCAGGGCATGTATTGCTGTTCCAGACGCCGCCATGTTGCGTGGCGTTCCTGCGGCGTCATATCCGGGTGGGCGTAAATCTCGTGCTGGAAATGATCCACACAGGCGCCGTAGGGCAGGAAGCACAGGCTTTCGATCAGATGCAGTCGGCGATAACGTTCGCCTGCCCCATCTTCCACCAGCAAGTCGATTTCTGGCCAGGTCAGGAACTCCAGCCCCATCGAATGGATCTCGGCTGCCTCCATGGTGGGCCAGAGCATGTCAATTACCGGTTGTGAGCGGCTTTTCCAGTTCTGATAGGCATGACCCATCTCATGGGTAAAGACGCCGATATCGCCATGTGTTCCGTTGAAATTGGCAAAGATGAATGGCGTACCTTGCGTGGAAAACGACGTACAGAAGCCACCCCCGGCCTTCCCGCCACGGTTTTTGAGATCGACATAATTGCGCTCGACCATTTCAGCGAAGAAGGCGGCCATTTCACCGCTCTCATCGAGGCGTGAAAACATCTCGAGGGCACGGGTGATCATCAGATCATAATCGCCGGCCGGGGCCGGATTTCCCCTTGGATCAACAAGAGCCTCATCCCAGGCCTTCAGACTGTCCCACCCCATTTCAAGCTGACGACGCTGCAGCAAAGCCTGAACCAGCGGCGTTACATGGGTGGCAATACGCTCGCGGAAACGGGCCACATCTGCCGCTGTATAATCCGTACGCCGCATGCGGCGGTAACCAAGCTCAACATAGGAGTTGAAGCCGAGCGTCTGGGCCATCGCGACACGCACGCGCACCAGATCGTCAAAGATCCGGTCCAGCGTCTCGCCATTTGCTTCGTAAAAGCCCCAGCGCGCCTCTTCAGCCTCATGACGCGTGGCCCGATCCGACTCTTGCTGGAATGGCTCGATGCCGGAGAGGTTGTGCGTCTCGCCACGAAACGGAATCTCGGCCGCCGCAAGGAGCGCCGTGTATTCTGCACAAAGGCGGGCCTCTTCCGCCAGCATACTCTCGATACGCTCATCGAAGGTGGTGATATCGGCCTCCCACAAGGAAAGCACATGGGCGGAGAGGTGCTTCGCAGTCTCTTCTCGTGTCGCGAGCAGGCGTTTCTTGATATCGGTCTCAAGCCCGGTCGCATAGGGCGTCAGCGTATCGGCATAGTCGCGTGCTGCCACATAGTCGGCGTTGCGCGTATCCTGAGCGAACCGCAGTTCAACCAGCGCGGACCAGGACTCATAGGCGCGGCGCTGCGTATCGAACAGGGCGATGGCCGAAGCGATACCGCCAGACTCGAGTGACTCGCCAATAACCGCGTAAGCCTGATCGAGGCTCTCACGGCTCGGGGTGGGAAAATCAAGCGTATTGAATTCTGGAAAGGGTGTGATCATGCCTCATGGTCGCATCCCCCGGAGCGCACGTCCAGACGGTGCCCCTTTGGCCAGAGCAGGTTTGATCCGCCCCCGGTTTGACAGCCCCTACGGCGATACTGCCCCTATAAAGATGGTCAGCCCAGCGTATCTAGAAAATGCGAAAGGCGCAGACAGGCTTCGCGCAGCATATCATCTGAGGCGGCGACGGAAAGACGGATGTGACCGGGCTGACCGAAGGCACTGCCCGGCACCACACTCACATGCGCCTCTTCCAGGAGCGCCTCGGCAAACGCGACATCATCGGTCAGAACGCGTCCCTTGGCTGTGGTCTTGCCCAGCGCCGCACCAATACCCGGAAACGCATAGAAAGCGCCCTCCGGCATAGCGCAGGAGACATGCTTCATGGTGCGCAGGGCAGTGACAACAATGTCGCGCCGCTGCTGATACACATCGCGCATGGCATCGCGTCGCGCTGCCGGTGTGGACAGTGCGGCCACTGCCCCCGCCTGCGCCAGCGTGCAGATGCCTGACGTCGCGTTGCTCTGGATGCTCGTCATGGCCTTGATCAAGGGCTGAGGCCCACCACCAAAACCGACGCGCCATCCGGTCATGGCATAGGCCTTGGCCATGCCATTGATCGTCAGGATGCGGTCTTTCAGATCCGGCGCGACAGAAGCGAGTGACACATGACGGCGTCCGTCGAAAGTCAGATGCTCATAAATCTCATCGGCCATGACCAGAACATGCGGTGCGTCACGCAGCACGGCGGCGATCGCCTCCAGATCATCGCGTTCGAGAATGGCCCCGCTGGGATTGTTCGGGAAATTGAGAACAAGCCAGCGTGTGCGCGATGTGATCGCAGTGCGCAAAGCTTCGGCACGCAGTCGAAACCGATCGCTTTCGAGGCAGGGTACCGGCACCGCAACGCCACCCATCATCTGTGCGATGATCGGATAACTTACCCAATAGGGCACGGGAACAATCACCTCGTCGCCCGGGTCGATGGTTGCGGCAAACGCATTATAGATGAGTTGCTTGCCGCCATTGCCGATCAGGATTTCTTCCGGCGCGTAGCTCAGCCCGTTCTCGTCGAGGAATTTCTTCGCGACGGCTGCCTTGAGCGCGGGCTGCCCGCCAACGGGCGGATATTTCGTATCACCGCGCAGCCCCGCCTGATAGGCCGCCTCCACCGCCTCGGGCGGTGAAGGGAAATCGGGCTCGCCCAATGCGAGAGAAATCACATCCACACCCGCCGCACGCAGGGCGCGCGCCTTGGCGGACATGGCTATGGTGGCAGGCTGCGGCAGGCCGTGCAGGCGCTGCGCAAGACGAAAACTCACTGCTTCAGCTCAGAGAGGCGCAGAAGCGCTGGATACGGGTGCAAGCCTCGCGCAGACTCTCGGTATCGGTCGCATAAGAGATACGGAAATATCCAGGCGTCAGGAAGGCACTGCCATGAACAGCGGCGACACCCGTCTCCTCTAGCAGTTCAGTGACAAAGACCTCGTCATTCTCAATGACCTTGCCGGACGTTGTCTTCTTGCCGATCAGCCCCGCGATGGAGGGGAACACATAGAATGCGCCCTCTGGTCTTGTGCAGGTCAGACCCGGTGCCTGAGCCAGCATGGACAGCACCAGATCACGTCGGCCCTGATAGACAGATACCATCTCACCAATGAAATCCTGCGGCCCTGTCACGGCCTCAAGCGCTGCGGCCTGAGCGATAGAGCAAGGATTGCTCGTGCTCTGTCCCTGAAGCTTGATGAGCGCCTTGGTGAGTTCGACGGGTGCAGCCGAGAAACCGATGCGCCAGCCCGTCATGGCATAGGCCTTGGACACACCATTCATGGTCACCACGCGCTCGCGCAGCTTCGGCTCGACCTGCACCAGTGTCTTGCTCACATGGCCGTCATAGACCAGCTTGGCATAGATATCGTCGGTCAGCACCCAGATGCGCGGGTGATCGAGCAGCACGTCGCACAGCGCACGCAGATCGGCTTCAGAGTAAACCGCGCCGGTCGGGTTGCAGGGCGAGTTGAGCACCAGCCACTTGGTCTTGGGTGTGATCGCTGCACGAAGGGCTTCGGCGTCGAGCCGGAAGCCCTTCTCTGGCTTCGTCTGCACGATGACAGGCGTGCCATCGGCCAGCGCCACGATATCGGGATAGGAGACCCAGGCCGGTGCCGGGATGATCACCTCGTCCCCGGCATCGAGCGTGGCCGTGAACACGTCATAGATGACCTGCTTGCCGCCAGTGGAGACGACAATCTCCTCGGCCTTGTAATCAAGGCCGAAATCACGGTTCAGCCAGGCGGCAACCGCCTTTCGCAGCGGGGCCGTACCGGCGACGTCCGTGTAACGCGTCTCGCCACGGGCGATGGCGTTGCAGGCGGCCTGTTTGACGTTTTGCGGCGTGTCGAAATCCGGCTCACCGGCAGAGAGGCTGATAATGTCCCGCCCTGCTTCTTTCAGGGCCCGCGCTTTCTGCGTGATGGCGATCGTCTGGCTTGGGGAGATCCGGTTGAGCCGGGCAGCGATCAGGGACATATCTTCCTCCGGCTGGCTCTCAGGCCAGCTTCTGCATTTCCTGAAGAACAGCGGCGCCCATTTCCTCGGTGCCGACGCGGTTCATACCATCGGACATGATATCGGCCGTGCGCAAGCCACTGGCGAGCACATTTGATACCGCCTTCTCGATCAGACAGGCCTCATCTTCACGCTGAAGCGAATAACGCAGCAGCATGGCGAAAGAGAGGATCTGCGCCAGCGGATTTGCAATACCCTGCCCTGCAATATCCGGTGCCGAACCATGAATGGGCTCGTACAGCGCATGGCGCTTGCCGCTCTCCTGCACCGGGCCCAGCGTGGCCGAGGGCAGCATGCCCAGCGAGCCGGTCAGCATGGAGGCCAGATCGGAGAGAAGGTCACCAAACAGATTGCCGGTCACGATCACGTCGAACTGCTTCGGGTTGCGGACCAGCTGCATGGCGCAGTTATCGGCCAGCATATGGCTGAGCGTGACATCGCTGTACTCACGCGCATGCAGCGCGGTCACAACCTGCTTCCACAGCAGGCCGCTTTCCATCACGTTGCACTTCTCGACCGAGCAGACGCGATTATCGCGCAGGCGGGCCAGTTCGAACGCAACACGGGCCACGCGCTCGATTTCCGACGTCGTATAGACCTCGGTATTGATTCCACGCTGTGAGCCATCGGCCAGCGTTTCAATGCCACGTGGTTCGCCAAAATAGATGCCACCCACCGTCTCGCGCACGATCATGATGTCGAGACCGGCCACGAGCTCCGGCTTAAGCGAAGAGGCATTGACCAGAGGCGGAAAGACCTGAGCCGGGCGCAGATTGGCGAAAAGCTCGAGTTCCTGACGCAGGCCCAGAATAGCTGCCTCGGGACGCTTGTCGAACGAGACCTCGCTCCATTTCGGATCGCCTACCGAGCCGAACAGCACGGCATCGGCTTCCTTGGCCAGCGCCACAACTTCGGGGCGTAATGGCACGCCGTGAACAGCCAGCGAAGCCCCCCCGACGAGCTCTTCCGTCATGTCCAGCTTGAGGCCCTTGGCCTCATCCAGCCAGCGCGCAATCTTGACGACTTCGCGCATGACCTCGGGGCCAATCCCGTCACCGGGAAGAACGAGTAGCTTATGGGCCTGGCTCACGAAACCGTCTCCATCACAATGGTGGGGCGCCAGGATTCGTCTCTCTGACGCTTCTGTTCGAAGGACGCGATGGCGCTGTCATGCTGCAGGGTCTGCCCGATATCATCGAGCCCCTCGATCAGCATGTGCTTGCGAAACGCATCAACCTCAAACGCAATGGTGCTGCCATCGGGGCGCTGTACGACCTGTTTCTCCAGATCGACAGTGATGCGGGCATTGGCCCCCATCTGCGCATCTTCCATGAGGCTCTCACAGATTTCGCGCGGCAGACGGATCGGCAGGATGCCGTTCTTGAAGCAGTTATTGAAGAAGATATCGGCAAAGCTCGGCGCGATCACGCAGCGGATACCGAAATCCAGCAGCGCCCAGGGCGCGTGTTCACGCGATGACCCGCAGCCGAAATTGTCCAGCGTGACCAGAATTTCGGCCTGGCGGTATGGCTCACGATTCAGCACGAATTCCGGCTTTTCCGATCCGTCCTCGTTATAGCGCTGCGCGGCAAAGGCGTTCTTGCCAAGGCCGCTTCGCTGGATGGTCTTGAGAAAGCGTGCCGGGATAATCTGGTCCGTGTCGATGTTCTCGACCGGCATCGGAGCCGCAATGGCGGTGAGTGTGGTGAACTTGTCCATCATGCCATCTCCCGCACATCGACAAAGCAGCCTGTGACCGCCGCAGCCGCCGCCATCGCGGGCGAGCAAAGATGCGTCCGGCCACCCGGCCCCTGACGCCCTTCGAAATTACGGTTCGAGGTCGAGGCACAACGCTGGCCAGATGTCAGCTTGTCCGGGTTCATGCCCAGACACATCGAGCACCCTGCCTCGCGCCATTCAAATCCGGCGTCGAGAAAGATCCGGTCCAGCCCCTCGGCCTCGGCAGCGGCCTTCACATGGCCCGAACCCGGCACGACCATGGCGCGCACGCCCGGTGCCACATGGCGGCCCTTGGCAATGGCGGCTGCTGAGCGCAGATCCTCGATGCGGCTATTGGTGCAGGAGCCGATAAACGCTACGTCGATCTTGGTCCCGGCGATCTTCTGACCGGCTTCGAGACCCATATAATCGAGCATACGCTGTACCTGACGCGCACGGGCCGGATCGTTGCAGCTTGCCGGATCGGGCACGACACCATCAATGGCAATCACGTCCTCAGGGCTGGTGCCCCAGGTCAGATTGGGCTGGATGGAGGCGGCATCGAGCGTCACCTCAGTGTCGAACACAGCGCCCTCATCGGTGGCCAGCGTACGCCAATAGGCGCAGGCCTTCTCGAAATCCTCGCCTTTGGGGGCAAAGCGGCGACCTTCAACATAGGCAAAAGTCGTCTCGTCCGGCGCAATCAACCCGGCGCGGGCACCTGCTTCGATCGACATGTTGCACAGCGTCATGCGCCCGGCCATGTCGAGCGCACGGATGGCGTCGCCTGCGAACTCCATCACATGGCCGGTCCCGCCAGCGGTCCCGATCTTGCCGATGATCGCCAGCATGATGTCCTTCGCCGTCACGCCGGGGCCAACCTGGCCTGCCACCGTGATACGCATGTTCTTGGCCGGCTTCTGCAGCAGGGTCTGCGTGGCCATGACATGCTCGACCTCGGAAGTGCCGATACCGAAGGCCAGAGCCCCCATCGCACCATGGGTCGAGGTATGGCTGTCACCGCAAACAATGGTCATGCCAGGCAGGGAAATGCCCTGTTCGGGCCCCACCACATGCACGATCCCCTGGTCTTTCGAGCGCAGCTTGAAATAGGGAACGCCGAATTCGGCCACGTTCTTTTCGAGCGTTTCGATCTGGAGCCTGGATTCCGGCTCCTCGATCGGCAGCGAGCGGTCCGAGGTCGGCACATTGTGATCGACCACGGCTACCGTCGCATCCGGACGACGCAGGCGCCGCCCGGACATCCGCAGGCCTTCGAAGGCCTGCGGGCTTGTCACCTCATGGAGAAGGTGCCGGTCTATGTATAGGATGCAGGTGCCGTCCGGGAGGCGTTCGACCACATGGTCATCCCAGATTTTATCGAACAATGTTCGCGCCACCGTACTCTCCTTTGTCATGAACCGGTTTCGACTATCCTGATTTAGGAAGCCGTCTTGGCAACGTCACGGGGACGCTCGGCAATACGAGCCGACTTGCCGCTACGCTCACGCAGATAATACAGCTTTGCACGACGCACCTTGCCGCGACGGACAACAGCGATCTCGGCGATGGAGGGGGAGTAGAGCGGGAAGATACGCTCAACGCCTTCACCGTTGGAAATCTTGCGAACCGTGAAGTTGCTGTTCAGGCCCTTGTTGGAACGGGCAATCACAACGCCTTCATAGGCCTGTACGCGCTCACGCGTGCCTTCAACGACGCGCACGCCAACGCGCACGGTGTCACCGGCCTGGAATTCGGGAACCGGACGGGCGGCGGTCAGACGCTCGATTTCGCGCGCCTCATACTGCTGGACAATGTTCATGGTACTTCTCCGAGAAAACGAAAATTTATCTGTTGGTCTTGGCTTCAGCATAGGCCGCCCAGAGGTCGGGGCGTCTGGCCTGTGTCACAAGGCAGGCCTGCTCGTGACGCCAGGCCGCAATCGCAGCATGATGTCCTGAAAGCAGGATGTCCGGCACATCCATGCCATCCCATGAGGCTGGCTTGGTGTAATGCGGGTATTCAAGCAGACCGTCACCGAAGCTTTCTTCGGCATCGCTCAGCTCGGACCCCATCACACCGGGCAGAAGGCGCACGCAGGAATCGAGCAGTGCATAGGCAGGGATTTCCCCGCCCGACAGCACGAAATCGCCAAGCGAAATCTGCACGACATTGCGTCGCTCCAGAACACGCTCGTCAACGCCCTCGAAGCGCCCGCACAGCACCACAACCCCGTCACCCGACGCGAACTCGCGCGACTGCGCCTGTGTCAGGCGTGCGCCACGCGGCGTCGGGTAGATGACCGGTCGGCCATCGGCCTCGATCGAGTCCAGCGCTTCGGCAACCACATCGGCCCGAAGCACCATGCCCGCACCACCGCCGAAGGGCGTGTCATCCACGGCGCGATGACGCCCACGCCCGAAGTCACGCAGATCATGCACACCCAGAGACCAGACGCCTTCCTCAAGCGCCCGCCCCGCCAGGGAGAACCCCAGCGGCCCCGGAAACATGTCCGGGAAAAGGGTGAGAATGTCAGCGCGCCAGGTCATGAACGCACCGCCACATCGGCCTTGCCCGACAGATCACCCTCGACTTCCACCTCATGCGGCGGCTCGACAATGATCCGGCCCTGATCGAACAGGATTTCGGGCACACAGGCATGGGTGAAAGGCACGATCAGATCCTGACCCTTGCCATCCTGCCCTGCGGCCGTGATTTCGAGGCTGACACCCGCGCCGTAATCATGAATGACCGCAACCGTGCCCAGCACCGTGCCCTCGCGGGTTTCGGCGCGCAGCCCGATCAGATCGGCATGATAGAACTCGTCCTCATCCGTATCGGGCAGGCAGTCCCGGCCGACATAGAGCTTGAGGTTCACGAGACGTGACGCTTCATCGCGGTCAGTAACGGGGCGACCCGACGCGTCGAACAGACGCGCGATGCCATGACCCTGCCATTCCGCCCGCCATACGCGCCCCTTCTCGTCATGCAATGCCCCGATATCCTCGACCGAAGCCGGGTCATCTGTTGCCGCGAAAAGATGCACGAGCCCCTTCACGCCATGGGGCCTGCCCACGGTCGCGACCAGAATATCTTTCGATACATCCGAAGGGGCGCTGACGGTCGTCATGGAATACTGAAGCCTATCCCTGGTCTATGGCTCAGGCTGCGGCCTTGGCGGCTGCACGCTCCTGGGCGCGCTTCTTCGGCGCGGACTGCTTGGGCTGCTCGTTGTAAACGGGCTTCTCAATCAGGCCGGCATTGCCAAGGAAGCGGGCAACGCGATCGGTCGCCTGTGCGCCGTTCGACAGCCAGTGCTTGATGCGCTCGTCGTTCAGACGGATGCGGTCAGCATGGTCGGAAGGCAGCATCGGGTTGTAGGCGCCAACCTTCTCGATGAAGCGGCCATCGCGGGGGCTACGGCTGTCAGCAATCACGATGTGGTAGTACGGACGCTTCTTGGCACCAGCGCGCGAAAGGCGGATCTTAACGCTCATATTTTTACTCCAGGGTATCGAAAACTATGTGAAAATCATGCCGGTTGGGGTTAGCGACGCGGGCCGCCAAAGCCACCGCCGGGCCGCCCGCCGGGAGCACCGCCCGACATGAGACCGGAAAGCATCTGCTTCATGCCACCGAGGCCCATCTTGCCGATGCGCTTCATGATGGTGGACATGTCGTCAAACTGCTTGAGCAACTTGTTGACCTCCTGAACCGTCGTGCCGGAACCGGCAGCGATACGCTTCTTGCGGGAGGCCTTGATGATCGAGGGCGTCTTGCGCTCGTCCTTGGTCATCGAGGAAATGATGGCCTGATGGCGCCGGAAGATCGAGGTATCGAGATCCTGATCGCCAAGCTTGTCCTTCAGCTTGCCCATACCGGGCAGCATGCCGATGATACCGGAGATGGAACCCATCTTGCCGATCTGACGCAGCTGCGAGGCATAATCGTCGAGGTCGAACTTGCCCGCCATCATCTTCTTGGCGACGCGCTCGCTCTCTTCATGGTCGAGCGTCTCGCTGGCCTTCTCGACCAGCCCGGCGATATCGCCAAGGCCGAGAATACGACCAGCCACGCGCTCGGGATAGAAGTCGTCCAGCGCCTCGAGCTTTTCGCCCAGACCCACCAGCTTGATGGGCGCGCCGGTAATCGCGCGCATCGACAGCGCCGCACCACCGCGCGCATCGCCATCCATACGGGTCATGACGACACCGGTAATGCCGACCGCCTCATTGAAGCGCTGCGCGGTGTTCACCGCGTCCTGACCCGTCATGGCATCGACCACGAGCAGCGTCTCGACCGGGCTGGTCGCATCGCGTACGTCGCGCACTTCCTGCATCAGGGCTTCGTCGATCGACAGACGACCTGCCGTATCGAGAATGACGACGTCATAGCCTTCGCGACGGCCCGTCTCGAGAGCGCGCTTCGCAATCTCGACAGGCTGCTGGCCAGCGATGATGGGAAGCGAGCCCACGCCGACGCGCTCGGCCAGCTGCTGAAGCTGAAGCTGCGCGGCAGGACGCTGCACGTCGAGCGAGGCCAGCAGGACGCGCTTGCGCTCACGGGTCAGAAGGCGCAGGGCAATCTTGCCCGATGTAGTGGTCTTGCCCGAGCCCTGCAGACCGACCATCAGGACGGGCACCGGAGCCGCAGCAGCAAGGTTCAGCGGCACATTGCCCGCACCGCCAAGCGCCTCGATCAGGGCATCATTGACGATCTTGGCAACAGCCTGACCGGGAGAAATGCTTTCCAGCACCTCCGTCCCGACGGCCTTTTCCTTCACCTTGTTGACGAAGTCGCGCACAACGGGGAGCGCCACGTCGGCATCCAGCATAGCCAGACGCACTTCGCGCATCGCTTCGGCAACATCCGCCTCGGACAGCCTGCCGCGCTTGGACAGACCCTCAAATACACCGGAAAGCTTGCCAGAAAGCGTGTCGAACACGTTGAACCCTTATAAGCAACAGAAAGACGCCACTGCGCGAGTCTTCGCGGGGTGGCGTTTCAAATCTGGACAGGGAGCTAAAGCGGTGGGGCGGCAAAGTCAAGGCAAAACCTGCCCTGCGCCCGCCTACCCCCGCTTCAGCATCATGATGAAAGAAAAAGGGGCAGGCAGGACAGCGATCCGCCCCACCTGCCCCTCTTCTTCCCGATCACACATCAATCAGGCCGCCCGACCCACACAGGGTGAGCAGCACTGATCGTCATGGACCCGACCTTCAGGGGCAGCTACCCGCCCCCCCCTCGGCAGCACCTCGTGGCGTTGCGGGATCAGGGTGCGTCGTCGTCATCCTTGTCGGCGGCGCCCTTTACATGGGGGGGACGCAGCAGATCACGGATCTGGCCTTCAAGCGCGTCGAGTTTGTCCTGCGTGACGCGGGCCTTGTCGAGCTGCTCGGGTGTCAGAACATCGTGGATAGCCACGGCATCGGCAGCCATCGCCTCCTCATCCTTGGCGTTCAGAGCCTCCTTCTGCTTGATCAACCCATCGAGTTTCGCCTTGTCGACAGGCCCCTTGGCAAGAAGCAGGGCGCCAATCTGGGTATCCAGATCACGACGCTGGTGCATCGCCTCGCGACGATCCTGACGATGGGCATGCATGAGAGCATGGATCTTGTCGCGCTGCTCCTTCGTCAGATCAACGCCGCGCAGCATGCCCATCAGCGGCGGGGGCATCATCATGCCCATATGGCCCGGCGGCGGGGGAACGGGACCAACAGGACCGGGAACCGGAGGATGTGCATAGGCAAGAGCCGCAAGAGAAGGCGCGGCAACGAGTGCCAACATGCGGAAAGTTTTCTTCGAGATCATGCTCGTCATCTTCCTATATTTGTGAAGACACCAAGAACGATGTCCTTGACCTCCGTATTAGCAAGAAGAATGCGGAGAACTAGGGCGAAAGCACTACAGATTGTATGGATTGTTACAGAGCCTCTACCGCCCGCACCGCAAGGCGCGACCTGCCAATGCCTGCCCGTCCTACAAGGCGCGGACACGCATAACACATTCATGTTACAGGCTTGTCATCTTCTTGTTAATTTACCGAAAGGATGACAGCGTGTGCCGATGCGTTTCCTCAAGGAATGGGACGCAGGAACCCGAACGCCAAGAGTTACGTGATCCATGCTCAGGCATCATACCGACCCCGCTACCAACGGCCCTGATATCACCCTGCCCTGTTTGCCGTGCCCTGAGCGCCTGGCGACCGGGAATGGCTGTTACATTTAAGCCGCCCCCTCGCGGAACATGGCTCCGCCTGTCCCGCATGGCAGGCCTCTCTGCCGCCAGCCAGAACCGATCCTAGCGCCTTACCTCACCAGAGTTTTTCCAAGGACAGCCCACATGAAGAAATCCCTGCTTCTGGCCAGCGCCGCCCTCGGGCTGGGACTTGGCGCCCAGGCCAAGGCCGATACGACCCTGACGATTGCGACCGTCAACAACGTGCAGATGATCGAGATGCGCAAGCTGTCGAGCGTGTTCGAGAAAGCGCATCCCGATATCCACCTCAACTGGGTCACGCTTGAGGAAAACGTGCTGCGTCAGCGCGTGACGACCGATATTGCCACCCATGCCGGTCAGTTCGATATCCTCACCATCGGCAATTACGAGGTTCCGCTCTGGGCGAAGCAGGGCTGGCTCTACAAATTCGATAATCTGTCTGCTGCCTATGATCTGCCGGACATCATCGCACCTGTGCGTGAGAGCGTGAGCTATGAGGGCAAGGTCTATGCCCTGCCCTTCTATGCCGAGAGCGTCATGACGCTTTATCGCAAGGATCTCTTCGCCAAGGCCGGGATCACGATGCCCGAAACGCCAAGCTGGGACCAGATCCGCGACTTCGCGGCCAAGACGACCGACAAATCGACCGATACCTATGGCATCTGCCTGCGCGGCAAACCGGGCTGGGGCGAAAACATGACGGTGGTCACCACCATGGTCACGAGCTTTGGCGGCCAGTGGTTCGATATGAGCTGGAAGCCGACGCTCAATACCCCAGCCTGGCATAACGCCATCACCTATTACAGCTCCATTCTCAAGCAGTTCGGCCCGCCGGGTGCCAGTGCAAACGGGTTCAATGAGAACCTGTCTCTCTTCGCCACCGGGCATTGCGCCATCTGGGTCGATGCGACCAGTGCAGCGGGCACGGTATTCGACCCCAAGCAGAGCTCTGTGGCTGACAAGGTCGGTTTTGCCTCCCTGCCCACCGGCAGCTTCAAGGGTGGCCCGACCTGGCTCTGGTCGTGGAACCTTGCCATTCCGGCATCGTCCACCCACGCCGAGGCCGCCAGCACGTTCATCCAGTGGGCGACCTCCAAAGAATATATCCAGCTTGTGGCCAAGACGGATGGCTGGGTGAATATCCCCCCCGGCACGCGCAGCTCGTCCTATCAGTCTGCTGAATACCAGAAGGTCGCACCGTTCTCGTCTTTCGTGCTGAAGGCCATCGAAAGCTCGAACCCCTCAGGCCAGACGGCGCAGCCGCGCCCTTATGTCGGGGCTCAGTTTGTCGACATCACTCCGTTCCAGGGCATCGGCACGCAGGTTGGCCAGACAATCGCCTCTGTTCTGGCAGGCTCAACCACCGTTGACGCTGGCCTCTCAGCCGCCAATGCCGCCACCAATCGCGTCATCCGTCAGGCGGGGTATCAGAAGTAAGTCGTCTTCGTCTTTTACCCGGCGACGATTGATCCGGAATCTGCGATCCATCCATCCTGCGGGGTGGGTGGATCGGTGCAATTTAGTGTGACTAAGCCAACCCGGCTGCCAGCCAGATGTTTCCTGAGACTAATCTCATGGAAAACAATGCGATGTCTCAGAACGGTTCAAATCCTGTCTGGTGGAAAGACGCGGTCATCTACCAGGTCTATCCACGCTCATTTGCAGACTCCAATGGTGATGGCATCGGTGATCTACCCGGCATCATCAGCCATATGCCCTATCTCGAGCACCTCGGGATCGACGCGTTGTGGATCTCGCCCTGCTTCCAGTCCCCTCAGGGCGACGCAGGTTACGACATTTCCGATTACCGAAAGATCGACCCGATTTTCGGCACGGTCGATGACTACGAGACCCTGATCAAGCAAGCGCATGATCATGGTCTGCGTGTCATTGCCGACATGGTGCCCAACCATACCTCCGATCAGCATGTCTGGTTCAAGGAAGCCATGGCTTCCGAACCCGGCAGTGTTGCCCGTGCGCGTTATCTGTTTCGTGACGGCAAGGGAGAGAATGGCGATGAGCCACCCAATAACTGGCAGAGCGTCTTTGGGGGGATAGCCTGGACACGTGAACCTGAGCGCGAGGACGGCAAACCCCGTCAATGGTATCTGCATCTGTTCGATAGCTGCCAGCCCGACCTAAACTGGGACAATCCCGAGGTCCGGACAGAATTCGAGTCCGTACTGCGTTTCTGGCTAGATCGCGGCGTCGACGGCTTCCGCATCGACGTGGCTCACGGTCTGATCAAGGAAAAAGGCCTGCCGCCCTATACCGAGCGCGCCACGATGGTGGGTGAGGATGACGACAAGACCCCGAGCGACGCCCCCATGTGGGACCGCGACGGCGTGCATGAAATCTATCGCAGCTGGCACAGGCTTCTGGCCAGCTACCCCGGTGACCGGATGCTGGTTGCCGAGGCCTGGGTCAAGCCGCTCTCACGCCTTGCACGCTACGTCCGGCCTGACGAGATGCAGCAGACGTTCAACTTCGACTATCTGCTCTGTCGCTGGAACGCTGCCAAGTATCGGGAAATCATCACCGACTCCCTTGAGGCCATGCACAAGGTTGGCGCCATAACGGCATGGGTCATGTCCAACCATGACACCGTACGCCATGCCTCACGGCTGGGACTAAAGGACGTCGGCGCACGCCCGCAGGGAATCGACGCGGCACACGAGCAGCCTGACGAGGCGCTGGGCCTGCGCAGGGCACGGGCCGTGATCTTCATGACGCTTGCCCTGCCTGGTTCAGCCACGTTGTATCAGGGAGAAGAGCTTGGCCTGCCGGATCACACCACGCTGGACCGGAAGTACCGGCAGGATCCCGCCTTTTTCCGCACCGAAGGCAAGGAGATCGGTCGCGATGGTTGCCGTATCCCCCTGCCGTGGAGCGACAAGGGGCCATCGCTCGGCTTCAATGAAACAGGCAAACTCTGGCTGCCCCAGCCCGATCACTATAAGAACTATGCGGTCTCGGTAGAGGAAAAGGCCCCTGACTCAACGCTCGCGCTCTATCGGGCACTGCTTGCCGAACGTAAAGCCGCCGGGCTCGGTCATGGTGAACTCAGCTGGGCGGAGGAACGCCGCAACGTGGTCGAGTTCACGAATGGCCCGATCCGCGTCGTGCTGAACTGTGGCAGCGATCCTGTCTCTCTTCCAAAAGGCGACATCATTCTGGCCAGCCACCCTATCGAGAAGCCGGGCTTCCTGCCGGGCAATGCCGCAGTCTGGATGCGCGAAACACAGGAAAGCTGAAGCGTACCGGGAGCGGTGCGGACGCGGCATCAACACGCGGGAGAGGATAAGGAGCGCGACGACAGCCTTCGCGCTCCTCGAGTTTCGACAGGAGCCTGCTGCAATGCGCTGACTACGTGGCTGCCTGCTGCGCACGGAGCCAGTCGCGCGCGATGGCGAGTTCCTGCTCGAAACGGGCTTCCTCCTCCTGCGCCCGCTGCGGGTCCGGAAGGCGAAGCAGATAGGACGGGTGAATGGTTGCAAGGCCCGGGGGGCGCAGGCCATTGGCGCCGCGCACATGCCCCCGGCTGGCACTCAGCCTCGCACTCTTCCCCTCAAGTGACTGCAAGGCGGTTGCACCCAGCGTGACGATGAGCTTTGGCTGGACCAGGGCAATCTCCTGACGGAGCCAGTCCGAACAGGCGACGATTTCGGTTCTGTCCGGGGTCTGGTGAATTCGCCGGCGGCCTTTCGAGACAAATTTGAAGTGTTTGACCGCATTGGTCATCCAGACATCCTCGCGCTCGATGCCAACAGCTGCAAGAACACGGTCAAGAACCTGTCCGGCCGGGCCGACGAAAGGCTTGCCCTGCAAATCCTCCTGATCGCCCGGCTGTTCACCGATCATCATGAGGGATGCGTTCGCGGGCCCGATACCGGGCACCACCTGTGTCGCATGGCGGCACAATGAGCAGCGTTGGCAGCGCTCCAGAGCCGTCGCCAGCGCCGGCAGTCCCGTCAGGCCACCCTTTGCTGCCCTGACCTCCTCCGCCTTGCGCTGCCATTCCGCCTTATGGCGCTCATGAAAACCGGGGGCTGTACCATCATTCTGCAACGCAACCATGGCTGCCACACGGTTTCCGGCATTGGCAAGCATTGATGGAATCAGCCGCGTCTCAGGGAGGTTCTTCCAGTATTTGGTCGGCATTTCCGAACGCATCGCCTTTGTCTTGATGCGCGCAGGGTTGAAGATTGACTGATAATAGCGATGCCACAACGTCTCGACATCATCTTTCAGATCCGGCGGCTCGCACGGCGTTCTTTCAATGGCTGCCTTGCCGTTCTCGAAAAGGATCGACCCGATTGGCGTCAGAATGAGCCAGTCCATGTCTGAAAAGCGTTCGGCAAAGAACGGGGCCACCGTCTCAAGAATATAGTGCTCAGGCTCGAACCAGGCGATAAAACACCTTCGCGCGCCCTCTTCTGCGTTATCCTCTCGAAACCGCAGGAATGCCTTCATCTTGTGCGCGTCGCGACGGATCTGATGGTCCATGCGTGCGGCCTCACGCACATCCGGATCTGTGGCGATTGCGGGAAGCGCGGGCTCTGTCTGGAGCCGCCAAAGCAAGCGATAGGCAAGCGCGAAACGCTTCGGATCGCGGTACCGCAGGATCGAACGAAGCATGGCAAGCCCTGCCTTGCTGACATGCGCGCCAGAGAGAGTCGGGCCGTCAGCGGTCGGCTCAAAAGCAGCAACCGGCTCAGCAGCTCCAAACAGCTCCGGCTGGTCTGCGTCAGGGGTGACCCATTCGAGCTCGTCCGGCCTCAACCCCTGTAATAGCGCAGCCCTCGCCGTGCTGCGCCACTGTTCAAACCCGGCATCTGCCGGGAGAGAAATCGACTTCACAGCAAGCTCAATTGCTGCGGCTGCGGGCGGAACGATGCAGCGAGATTCTCCTTGTCGATCAGACGGCCGGGCGACCAGTCCGCTGTCACCACAAAGGGTTTGATCTTGCGCAGGGACACGTTCAGACGCTCCACATCTTCCAGCCTGATGATCCGATGACGGCGCGCCGAAAGCAGGGCACCGACACTTCGCGGACCAAGGCCCGGTACGCGCAACAACATCTCACGGCTGGCGCGGTTCAAATCGAGCGGAAACTGGGCGCGGTTTTGCAGAGCCCAGGCAAGCTTTGGATCAAGCTCCAGATCGAGCATGCCATCCTGCCGTTCAGCAACGATCTCCTCGAAGGAGAACCCATAGAACCGAACCATCCAGTCCGCCTGATACAGGCGATGCTCCCGCAGGAGCGGGGGAGACTGGGCAGGCAAGGCCAGCGAGGCATCGGGGATGGGACTGAAAGCCGAATAATAGACACGGCGCAGCGCATAACCGGAATAGAGCGAGGCACTACTGCGCAGGATATCGCGATCGGTCGATTTATCGGCTCCGATGATCATCTGCGTGCTCTGGCCACCCGGCGCAAACCGTCTTGGCTTACGGCCACTCAGCGTCTTGTCGCCTGACTCCTGAATACGCAGGCGCAGCGCGCCCATGCTCTGCCGGATATGGCCCGCATCCTTCTCAGGCGCATAAGCCGCCAATCCGGCATCGGTCGGCATTTCCACGTTGATGGAAAGGCGATCTGCATAGAGACCGGCCTCCTCAATGAGGTGCGGTGCCGCATCGGGGATTGTCTTGAGATGGATATAGCCGTGAAAATGATGGACCAGACGCAGTTCGCGCGCCACACGCACCATTTCCTCCATTGTATAGTCGGAGGAACGGATGACGCCCGAAGAGAGGAACAGACCCTCGATATAATTACGTCTGTAGAACTCGAGCGTAATCCAGATGATTTCCTCGACTGTGAACCGCGTGCGCTCGATTTTCGACGATGAGCGATTGATGCAGTAAGCGCAGTCATAGATGCAGAAATTGGTCATCAGGATCTTGAGCAGCGAGATACAACGCCCATCGGGCGTGTAAGCATGACAGATCCCGGTTGGCGCCTTGGAGCCCAGCCCTTCCTCGCCCGGTTTCTTCTTCGAACGCGCGCCGCTGGATGCGCAGGACGCATCGTATTTGGCGGCATCGGAGAGGATTTCCAGACGTGCGGCGAGGGTCTTTTTCATACACCCGAAATGGGCATCGTGCAGGAACAAGTCAAGAACGTCAGAGTGCGGTAAACGCCGTTAATTTTGGCCAGAAAGGCCACAGTTCCTCGCCTCAGGCGTCCCCTCCCACGGGGAGAACACGGAGCAATTCCTGTACGGCATTCTTGATTGAATAGGGCTTGCGCAAAACAGGAACATCCCTGAATTCAGCCGGTATCATCGTGCGGTCGGCATAGCCCGTTGCGAAGATGAACGGCACATTTTTCTTGCGCAGAAGCGTCGCCACTTCGTGGGAGTTTTCCTTGCCCAGATTGAAATCGAGCAGCGCGATATCCGGGCAGCGATCCTTGATGGCCTGCAATGCCTCATAGACCGACGAGACGGTACGGATATGACGCACACCATAGGTGCTGAGAGCCTGTTCGGTTTCCATCGCAATCAAAAGCTGGTCCTCGACCAGGAGCACATTGGCCGCATGCAGACGCTCCGTCTGGGCGGTATCGGCCATAATCGGCCCTTCGGCTTCGGGCACGGTGGCTGTCTCGGCCACCAGAACAGCATGACGGGCCGGGAAAGTCAGGCGGATGAAAAGACCTTCCGGCCTGAACTCCCGCTTCGCCGTTCCGCCCAGTTCATGCGGAATGGCACGTTCGAGCAAAATGGAGCCAAACCCGTTGCCTTTGGGCGGATTGACGTGTGGGCCGCCTGTCTCGGTCCATTCAAGCACCCAGCAGCCTTCAGCCTCGTCAATAAACCAGCGGATATGCAGATTGCCGCTCGGCACCGACAGCGCGCCATATTTCGCCGCGTTGGTTGCCAGTTCGTGCAATGTCAGGGCGGCAACCGACAGGGCAGGCCCGGAGAGCCACAGATTGGGGCCATCAAGAATGACGGCGGTGGGCTGATGCCGGTAGGGTTCGAGTTCGGCCTCCAGCAGGGTGCGCAGCAATCCACCGCCATCGGTGCGCGCAACCTGATCATGCGCACTCGCAAGCGCCTTGATACGCCCACGCAGAATCTCGACATATTCCTCAATGGTGCGCTCTTTGGCCACAGGGCGACCAATGAGAGACTGCACAACCGCGAGAATATTCTTCACGCGGTGGTTGAGTTCCTCATTGAGCATGCGCTGGCGCAAATCGGCGTCAGCCCGCTCGGAAAGCTGCTGCTGATGATAGACGCCCATCACCTCGATCAGGGCCGAGCGCAGCTGTGCCGCGGCCTCGATATCGAAGCTGGACCAGGGAAGGCAGCGCTCATGCACCTGCTCTTTCCAGATCGCGAAACTCTGGCGCGGCGTCAGGCGCGGGCCGTGTGGCCCGTGCTGATAAGTCTTCTGCGGATCCCCACCCCAGTTGATGGTCTGCACGATTTCACGGCGAAACAGGAAAACGTAGTTTTCCGGCTGGGGTGAGATCGGAATGATCAACACACCGGCAACATGCGCTGTATGCGCCGCGATCCAGGGGTGATCCTTGACCAGATGATCCGACTGCCAGATCTGTGTTCCTGCCTTCGTGCGGGCCAGCTCCACAAAGCGGTCCTGCACCTCCCGAGGCGCTGCAATCCCGTGTCCCGTCCATTCATTATCGATCCAGATGGCAATACCATCGGACTGTATGAGCGGTGCCAGGCGACTGATCTGCCCGCGCAAATAGGCGGGCATGTCGGACACGGAGGCGGCATTGCGCAGGACGCTCTCGATCAGCCCGTGCGTTCGTTCCGCAACCTGTAGGCGTGTCGTCTTGAGGATGACGATAACCTGAAGCGCAAAAAACTCCGCAAACATCTGCACGACGGCGCGCTCGGCAATCGGAAGCACGCGAGGCGCGTAATGGTGACACGCGATCATGCCCCACAGGGCGCCATCGATGACGATCGAGATCGACATGGAGGCGCGAACCCCCATATTGGTCAGATATTCGCAATGGATCGGTGAAACGCTGCGGAGCTGCCCCAGAGACATATCGAGCGGCGAGAGCCCCTCCCCCTCGACCAGCGGCACCGGGACAAACTTTACATCCCCGATCATGCGAATGGGCGAACGGCGATAGAGTTCACGCGCCTGGGCCGGGATATCGGCGCTCGGAAAATGCTGCCCTAGAAAGCTTTCCAGCGAAAGCGCCCGCGCTTCCGAGACGACCTTGCCAGACCAGTCATCGGCAAAGCGATAGACCATCACACGGTCATATTCGAGCAGGCCGCGCATGAGCATGGTCATGACATCGAAAAGGCGCGTGATATCGGTCGTCTTGCGTACACGGTCCATCATGCCGTGAAGCTGGGTGAGAAACTTGGTGGCACGGTGCGTCGGCGCGGCGGGCTCACATTCGAGCACCACCTCTCCGTTGACAATATGCACCGCCAGATCGAAAAACAGATCCGGTCCCAGCGCCTGATTGAGCAGGAAAACCGGGCGACGCTGCGTTACGCTCAGGGTCAGGCCATTACGGATGTCGTGAATGACGTCCGCACCAAAAAGCGCGATCAGGTCAGATCCGATCCCCAGCCCCTCATGATGCAGCATTGCCGGTGCATTGGCCGAGTGCCGCAGAACAACAAAATCGCTGATCGTGCAGGTGATCAGACAGCCATGAGGCTGGATGCTCCCTGGAATGTGGATCGGCTCGCGATCACAACTCGTCAGATCGACCTGACCAAACTCAGCCATCGACTTTTTCCTCGGCGCGATCGACCAGCTTCACGGCATCACGCGCATGGCGGAACAGGGTGGCAGCAGCGCGCCCTGCTTCATCCGCATCAAAGTCGGGAGCATTTTCCAGAAGGACCAGGAAGCTGCGCCAGTTATCTGGCGTCGCCGTCTGTTCGGCCAGATGACTGGCTCCATAGGCCGCATCGAAGCCTAGGGCCGCAGCGCGTCGCGCAATCACCCGCCCGCCCAGTGCTGATCCCTCGAGCGTGTAAAGCATACCCAGAAGTTCAGAATCCGTTGCGGGCGCCGCAATCGCTCTCATCTCGGGCGGAACGATCCCGAGACACCGCAGATCCTCACACAGGCTGCGCTGCATGCTGACAGGTCGCCAGCCCTCAAACCATGTGGGGTAGATTTGCCCATGGATGGCATTTTCGGCAGCGAGGCGGAAACCGGCAATACCGGCAACATAGCGCCGATAGCCCCCCACTGACGCGAGATCTCCGATAAGGTGATCGAGCTGCTCGTGCGCCTCATGCACATGCGCGCGCAGCGCAACACGACGGGAGCTTTCGGCCTTCAGCACGACAATCCCGGGAAACTCACCCTATCAGACATGACCTCGAAGTTCCGTTCCGCCAACGTGAATGACTTTCCATTTAAATCACTCTGTAGCGCAATGTAAACTCGAAGTTTTCCCGCCCGGACCATGAAATCGTTTTTAGGCAATATTTGTAAGTATAAAGTTAACGAGAAACGAAGTTCGTAAATAAATCGTTGCACACAATAAACCGCAGCCCTGTGCCGGACATCGTCCTTTTCGACCTGATGGGGACTAAGGCCGAGATGTAGTTTGGCTTGGTGACCACGCGACAAATCACGTCCCACGGGGAGGTCCTGACACCGTATCGGAGAGGTTTTTCCGATAGGCTCTACTTTGCAATATGTGCTCAGTATGTTCCGGACACCACGTTACGGTGCCTCTGCTCTTTGAGAGCCTTCCAGCAAACAGCTCTTACGGTGCCCCGTAAGAGCTGTGAAAAGGCTTGGGCTTCGAGGATTATTTCTTTTCGAGAGGCGACGGGCCGAGCTCACGCAGCAGTTCCGCCATCTTGGCATAGGCCTTGTTCCGGTAGGCAACGAGCGCTGCCGCCTCCTCCGGTGTATATTGCCCGTAATATCCCGCGCCGTTCTTGACCCCGTATTTGCCCTCCGCGACGAGTTTCTTCACCGTGTCCGGGCATGAAAGACGCTCGCCAAACGCATTCTCGGCCGTTACGAAACCATTCACATACACTTCCAGACCCGCCATGTCGGCAATGGCAAATGGCCCGAAGAAAGGCAGGCGGAAGCCGAAGGTGGAGCGCACGATCGTGTCCACATCCTGCGGCGTGGCGATCCCCTCTTCCACAATGGTGTTCGCTTCCTTGAACAGCACATATTGCAGGCGGTTCAGCACGAAGGTCGGGCGATCTGCCACCTCGGCCGACTGGCGATTCACGCGGCCCAGCATCTCCTTGACCGTTGCGACGACCTCCTTTGTCGTTTCCACACCCGATACAAGCTCGACACCCGGAATGAACGGGGCCGGATTGCTGAAATGCACCGTGAGAAAACGGGCCTGCCCGGTCACAAACGGGGCGAGCACATGCACAGGAATGGTGGAGGTGTTGGTCCCGATAATGGCATCGGGCCGCGCCGCCGCGCTGATACGCCCCAGGACCTCTTTCTTGACGTCTTCACGCTCGAAGACGGCCTCTTCGATGAAATCGACGTCGCGTACGGCATCCTCGATTGAGGAGGCTGTGGTGAGATTGGTCATGATACGATCATAGCTGCCCGGCAGGATGAGCCCCTGATCCTCGAAGGCGCGCGCCTCACCCAGCAGGCGTTCATGGGCACGCTGCGTGGCCTCGGGCGAAATATCAGCCAGCGTGACACGCATACCGGCCGCCGCCATGCTTTGCGCAATACCGCCGCCCATATAGCCCGCACCGATGACAGCAGCGCTTCTGATTGTCTGAACGGCCATGATATTTCCTCACGATCATTTTGATGGACGCTGGAAACGGGATGTTCCAGCGATGTCGTGGACGTAGAAATATTCACCCGGAACGGGGAGCGTCCAATACTCGTATCGATACAATCCATACCTATTTTAATATGAAACTTGCCATGTCACATTCCCATCTTGGCCCGTTCTGGTTCATCGCGTCGCGTCTCAAGCTTCGGCATCTGCAACTTCTCGCGGCTTTTTCGCGCCACTCGACGCTGTTGGCCGCGGCCGAGAGCCTTGGCATGGCCCAGCCTGCCGCTTCCAAACTCATCGGCGATCTCGAGGAGTTGATGAAAATCCGGCTGTTCCGGCTGGAGGGGCGACGGATGATCCCCACCTTTGCAGGCGAGGTCCTGACCCGCCATGCGCTGGTCATGCTCGATGAACTCGAGCGTACGCGCGTTGAACTGAACGCCCTTGTCGATGGCAGGATTGGCCATGTCTCGATTGGCGCCATCGATGGCCCGGTGGTGCAGTCGCTCGCCGACATGTTGCGCATTGCACAGGATGATTATCCTGAAATCGAGCTCGAGATACGCAGTGGCCCAAGCGACAGTCTTTTCCAGATGCTCATCGATGGACAGATCGACATCATGCTGGGCCGTCGCCCCGTCATTCCGTCGGCTCATCCTGTAAGCTATGAGGAGATTGCATCAGAGCAACTCGTTGTGGCAGCAGCTCCAGACCATCCGCTCGCTGTTTCGGGGCCGCATACGCTCGAAACCCTGTCTGAATTTCCCTGGATTCTCCAGCGTCGCGGCAGCCGGTCGCGCCAGCGCCTAGAGGAACTCTTTCTCGAGCGCGAACTGCCCCTGCCAACCCGCATCGTCTCATCGGATTCCTGGATGATGACACTCGCCTACATCACGCGCAGCCAGGCGCTCACCCTGCTTTCGGCCCCGGCCGCCGCCCTGCAATCAGATTTCGGTCAGATCGCAATTCTGCCGATCGATTTTTCCTTCAATGTCGCCCCGTGGGGGATCATGACCGTGCGTGAACGCGCGCCAACTCCGGCAGCCCTTACCGTCATGACACTCCTGCGCCAGTGCATCCCGCAGATATCGCTGAGCCAGCAGGTCTAGGTGCGGCCGTTTCATGACATCAAGGGTCAGGCCCCGGCCGTTGCACGCGATACAGCGTATGTTTCAGCTATTGTCATGGTGCGAGAGCGCATCTGAAGCCCCATGCGCGCCCCTGAGCCCCAGCGGCTGTCCACTCGTTATGTGACGCGGATATCCATCTCATGACCGCCCATTCTCTCATCAACCGTCTCAAGCTGCGTCATCTCCGGCTCATTCTGGAACTTGAAGCGACCAATAACCTGCACCGCGCTGCCGAGCGGATGAATCTCTCCCAGCCTTCGGTGTCCAAGCTGCTGCAGGAGGTCGAACACGCGCTGAACACACGTCTTTTCGAGCGCTCGTCACAGGGGGTATTTCCCACCCCAAGCGGCGTTCTGGCCGCGCGCCATGCCCGCCTGATGCTCAATGATATCGACAGGCTCCAGCTCGATATGAACGCGATGCAGGAAGGGACCTATGGCACGGTGCGCGTGGGCTCGATTGTGGCCGCCCTGCCCGACATCATTTCGCCCGTCTTTGCCCGCATCGCCCAGACGCAACCGGGCATCAGTCTCTCACTGACCATCGACACAAGCGATGGCCTCTTGCTGGGTATGGAAACGGGTCGCCTCGACTTCGTCATTGGGCGAGCACTCGGCTTGCACGGCCCGATGGCGCTCGATTGTCGTGAGCTCGCCCTGGAGCCGCTTTGCGTCGTGACCAGCATCCATAACCCGATGCCCGACCCCGGCACCCTGACACTGCAGGACGTCGCGAACGAAAAATGGATTCTCCAGACGGCACCGAGCCCCATGAGACGGGCGATAGAAGCCGCATTCACCACCGCACTTCTGCCCTTGCCCGCCCATCCCATCGAAGCGTCTTCGATGTTCGCGACCATCGACCTGTTGCTTCATTCCTGCCTGCTGGCGGTCATTCCCTGCAGCGTGAGCCAACATCACGAAAAAGCCGGGCTCATACGCCGTCTTTCAGTTGCCATGCCCGATTTCCTCGGGCCCTTCTCACTCATCAGCCAGCCGGGACGACCGCTTTCCCCCGCGGCACAGCTGGTTTTCAGCGCTATTGAACAGGAGTCGATCAGAATTCCTGATCGGTCAGTTCAATCTTGCTTCTAGCGCACCATTAACTTTCGGATAGGTTTCGTTCATCTTAATTCGGCCCAGTCCGAACGAAAAGGTGACACAGATGCATATCCTCGTCATTGGCGCCGCAGGCATGATCGGGCGCAAATTCACTGAAAGCCTGGTCGCAAATCCCCTCCCCGGCACGGACGGCCCCGAAATCCTGACGCTCGCGGATGTGATCGCACCTTCAGCGCCAGCCGGGTTCTCGGGACGATGCGAAACCATGACATGCGACCTCACCCAGCCGGGCGCCGCCGACCGCCTATTGAGCGGTCGCCCCGACATCATCTTCCATCTCGCTGCTGTTGTTTCTGGCGAGGCCGAGGCCGATTTCGAAAAGGGATACAGCGTCAATCTCGATGGGACACGGGCGCTGTTCGAGGCTATTCGCCATCATGGCGCGCGTGAGGGCTGGAAACCCCGCGTTGTCTTTGCCTCATCCAACGCCGTGTTCGGCGGTGACTTTCCCGATGTCATTCCCGATGACTACATCCTGACACCGCAAACCAGCTACGGCACGCAAAAGGCCATGGGCGAATTGCTGCTGGCCGATTACCGCCGCCGAGGCATTTTCGATGGTATCGGCCTGCGTCTGCCGACCATTTGCGTCCGCCCCGGCAAACCCAACCGCGCGGCCTCCGGGTTCTTCTCCGGCATCATACGCGAGCCGCTGGTCGGGCTTGAGGCGACTCTGCCCGTGCCTGACACCACACGCCACTGGATGACGAGCCCTCGTTCGGCTGTGCAATTCCTGCGTCATGCCGCAGTGCTCGATCTGAACCGGCTGGGCGAGCGACCGAATCTCTCCCTGCCCGCCCTTTCGATCACGGTGGGAGAACAGATTGCCGCCCTTCGCCGCGTTGCCGGAGAAAAAGCGGTCGCACTCATCCGCCGGGAGCCCGACGAGGCCATAGCTCGCATCGTGGCCGGATGGGCCAGAGGCTTTGACCCGAGCCGGGCCCTTTCGCTGGGCTTCACGACCGAGCAGAGCTTCGATGAGATCATCCGGGCTCACATCGAAGACGAACTCGCAGGGCGGATCGCCTGACCCTCTCTTCCGCCTGACCAGCATCGCGCCAGTCTCATAAGACCGGCGCGAGCGAGGAGCACATGCACCATGAGCCCCGATCAGAAAACAAGTCCGCGCGCCGAAGCGCCGTCGCAAGACACCCTGCGCGCCCGAGCAACCGGCAAGGCCTTTGCCAAGTTGCTGCCCTTCCTCATCCTCATGTATATCGTGGCCTTTCTGGACCGGTCGAATATCTCATCGGCCAAGCAGGCGCTGCAAACCGATGTCGGCGTTTCGGATGCCATGTTTGCCTTCGGTGCAGGTATCTTCTTTGTCGGTTATGCCCTGTTCGAAATCCCGAGCAATCTCATTCTCTATCGCGTCGGGGCCAGACGCTGGATGGCCCGCATCATGGTGACATGGGGGCTTGTCTCGGCCGCCATGATGTTCACCCAGGGCAATCTGTCCTTTGTGCTGCTGCGTACGCTGCTGGGCGTGACAGAGGCCGGCTTCTTTCCCGGCATCATGCTCTATCTGACATTCTGGTTTCCCGAAAAAGAGCGCACCCGCGTCCTCGGCGTGTTCTATTTCGGCTATCCGCTTGCGATGACCTTCGGCAATCCGCTCTCGGGTGCGCTGTTTGGTCTTGATGGCGCCTTCGGTCTTGCCGGATGGCAATGGATGTTCCTGCTCGAGGGCGGACTCGCCGTAGCCATGGGGATCGCCACCTATTTCGTGCTGCCCGACAGGCCGCAGGACGTCAAATGGCTGACGACAGAAGAGAAAGCCACGCTCTCAACCGTCCTCGAGCGCGAGGCCGCCAGCAAGGCCGGGGCGACGGGCCATAGTGTCAGACTGGGTGCCCTGCTCCATTCCACCAAGCTGCTTCAGTTTCTGGCGCTTTATATGGTGATGCAGATTGCCAGCTATGGCGTGGTTTTCTACCTGCCCGAGCAGGTCTCGACCATCCTGCATGAGAAAATCGGCCTGCGTGTCGGACTGGTCAGTGCCATTCCCTGGGCCTGCGCCATTCTCTCCACCTATGTCGTCACGAAACTTGTCCAGAGGCACGATGCCCCGCGCTTCGGCCTTCTGGGCTGCCTCGCGGCGGCGGCGATCGGGCTCGTGATATCAGGCTCCGGCTACGGCCCTGTCGCTCTGATCGGTCTGTGCATTGCCGCAGCGGGCGTTGTCACGGTGCAGGCCGTGTTCTGGAATTTCCCGCTTGCCCATTTCACCGGGGTTCAGGCCGCCGGCGCGATCGCGCTCATCAATGCGCTGGGTAATCTCGGCGGGTTCGCCGCCCCGAACATCCGCAGCTTTGCCACCGGGTTCTGGCACACCCCCATGGCCGGACTTTACGCCGTCGCCCTGTCCGGCGTGATCGGCCTTGTCATCGCAGCGTTCCTGCCGCGCACCAACAACCCCGAGCAAACGCCACCTCATCACCCCCGGCATCGCCCTGTGCATTAAGCGCCCTCGCGTGCGCCTTGCCCGATGTCAGGGCCTCTCGCCTTCCCTCATCATAAAGGAACCGACCATGTCGACCACCTATGATCGCGCCAACTGGCCCATCGCCGCCGCCATGATCCAGTATGCCAATATCCTGCCAGATGGATCGAGCGTGCAGGACCAGACGTCGGAGCAATGGGCCGCCACGCTGTCTGAAGTGACTGATGCAGGGTTTACGGAAATCGACCCCACGGACTCCTGGATACGACTCGCCGATCTGCCGGAATCCCGCCTTAAAATCTTCGCTGATCTCGTCCGGGAAGCGGGCCTGACCATGCCGGGCCTTTCCACCGCACGGCGCTCGGTCATCGATCCCGAGGCTGGCGACGAGAATCTGGCCTATAGCCACAGGGTAATCGACACAGCGGCCAGACTTGGCATCGCCGAAGTCTCTTTCGGCCTCTTTTATCCCCTTACGCCCCCGCAAAAGGCGGCGCTCTGGTTCTGGACCGCGCAGGGCAGCGTCAATCCCGATGACCCGTCCGTATGGAAGAAAGCGGTTGATCGCATCCGCGAACTTGCACGTCATGCGCAGGAAGTCGGGGTCGGTCTGTCGCTGGAGATGTATGAGGATACCTATCTGGGCACGGCAGACAGCGCGGTACGCTTCGTACAGGATGTCGATCATCCTTCAGTGGGCATCAATGCCGATCTGGGCAATCTGGTCCGGCTGCACCGCCCTGTCGAGCACTGGGCCTCGATGATGCAGAAAGTCGCACCGTTCGCCCGCTACTGGCACGTCAAGAATTACTACCGCACGGAAGACGCAACCACCGGCATGGTCGTCACGGCCCCGGCACCCCTCGAATTCGGGGTGATCAGCTATCGCGCGGCCATCAAGATGGCCCTCGCTCATGGTTTCAAAAGCGCTTTCCTGGTGGAGCATTACGGCGGTGATGGCCTGAGCGTCAGCGCTACCAATCGCGAGTATCTGCGTCGGGTTCTACCCCGCAAGGCTTGAACCTTCCCCTTCTCTGCGGGCCCCACCGTTTTGGGCCTGCAGAGAACTGGGCGGTCAGCCGGCCCAGCCTGTCTGCCACACTGACACTCCTTTCCTCGCTCATGATCGGAGAGAGATCATGCCCCGACTTCGCTGGCTAATGATCATCCTCTGCTTTGCTGCCACCACCATCAATTATATCGACAGGGCGACAATCGCGATTGCCGCTCCGTTCATGGCCCGCGAACTTCATATCGATCCGGCTGTCCTTGGCGTTATTCTGGGTGGGTTCTTCTGGACCTACGCATTCATGCAATTGCCATTCGGCATGATCGTGGATCGGGTGGGTGTGCGCTCTGCCTATGCTTTTGCCGTAATCTGGTGGTCGGTTTGCACGGCTCTGACGGCGCTTGTTCGCGGCCCCTTGAGCATATTGGGGCTCAGACTGGCGCTTGGCGTCGGTGAGGCCGGCAGCTATCCCTCCAATGCCAAGGTCGCATCGCTCTGGTTTCCCAAGGCGGAACGAGGCCTTGCAGCCGGCATATTTGATAGCGGCTCCCGCGCCGGCGCGGCTCTCTCGATGCCTGTCGTGGCGCTGCTCATCGCATGGCTGGGATGGCGTCTCGCCTTTGTGGCGGCAGGAGCACTCGGGCTTGTCTGGGTCGCAGTATGGTTTGGTCTCTATCACGACCCGGATGCCCATCCGAGGGTCAGGCCAGACGAGCTTGCGCGCCTGAAAGCCGCCCAGCCACCAGCCCTGAAAGCCTCTCCCGGTAGCTGGAAAGCCCTGCTGAAACACCGCTCCGTCTGGGGTATGATGCTGGGCTTCTTCTGCGCCAATTTCGTATTCTATTTCTTCGCCACCTGGTTTCCGAGCTACCTCGTTTCAGCCCACGGCTTTTCGCTCAAGGATCTCGGGCTGATCGGCATGATCCCGGGTGTCATCGCCATTCCGGCTGCCTGGCTCGGGGGATGGTCATCCGATCGCCTCCATCACCATGGGTGGAGCCTTACTGCCGCACGCAAAACCTGCCTCGTTGGTGGATTGCTTCTCTCGTCGGTCATTGCCCTGACCGCCTTCGTGACCGAGACATGGCTTTGCATCACCCTCCTCTCACTTTCGTTTGGGGGCATTGCCTTCACTGGTGCGAATATCTGGTCGCTGCCGGCCGACCTCGCCCCCAGCCCGGACCTTGTTGCGACACTTGGTGGGATGCAGAACAGCGCGGCCAATATCGCCGGTATCGTGATTGCGAGCTTCACGGGGCTAATGGTCAGTCTGACCCACGGTTCATTCCTCGTCCCGCTTTGCGCGACAGGGTTCTTCGGCCTGCTCGGGGCCCTGTCCTATCTTTTCATTGTCGGCCCCATTGCCCCTCTCCCGCTGGACAAAAGATTCGAGGACGCAAGAGCGCGACAGCCTGTAAACGTGAGACATGAGCCATGCTGAGATCTGCCTCGTCTATCCTGAACCTCAACGATTTCGAGCATCTTGCAAGACGTCATCTGCCACGTGCGATTTTCGGCTATGTCGCGGGCGGAGCTGATGACGGCGCTACGGTCCGTCACAACCTCGCGGCGCTGGCTCGGATCAGGACAATCCCGCGTGTTCTGCGCGACGTGTCCTCATGTAGTCAGAAAATCACGCTGTTCGGTCAGGAGTACGCCAGCCCGTTCATGATCGCACCGATGGGCGCCTCAGCCGTCGTTGGCTATGATGCGGATAACGCCATGGCCCGTGCGGCAAGGGCGGCACGCATACCCTACGTTCTGAGCGCGAACGCTATCACGCCCATGGAAGAAATCGGACGGTCCTATCCGGGATGCTGGTTTGCCGGGTATCAAAAACCCGATGAGGACAACATTAGGCGTATGGCCGCTCGTGTCGCCGATTCTGGTTTTTCCGCGTATATGCTCACAGCCGATGTCGCTGTCGGGTCGAACCGGGAGAATAACAAGCGCAATGGCTATACGATGCCATTCAGACCGACCGCACGCCTTGTAGCGGATATGATCGGTCATCCTTCCTGGCTTTACAAAACGGGATGGCGCACGTTGCGACAGCGCGGGATTCCCGCGATCAGCAATATCGACCCGGTTGCCAGACCATCGATTTTTTCGCGCGAGATCAATGCTGTAACGGGTTATCCGAGCTTCAGCTGGAAGCATGTCGAGATGCTGAGGCAACACTGGAGAGGCGCACTCATCATAAAGGGTATTCTCTCCCCGCATGATGCGCGGCTAGCCAGAGAGCTCGGCGCCGATGGTATCGTCGTATCCAATCATGGCGGGCGACAGCTCGACTGTGCAGTCTCTCCGATTGATGTGCTCAGCGCGGTAAAGGCTGAAAGCGCGGATATGACCGTGCTGGTCGATAGTGGCTTTCGACGTGGCACGGATGTGATCAAAGCCCTGATGCGTGGCGCTTCGGCAGTGCTTGTAGGCCGCCCCTTCCTCTATGCTGCCTGCCTGGGCGGTGAAGCGTCGATCCGTCATGCAATCGGTCTTCTGCAGCGTGAAGTGCACACCGACATGTCACTGATGGGCGTGAGTTCGTGCGAGGCATTGCGTGAGGAGATGTGCATCTGATCGGGGCGTTAGGAGGAGAATATTGTACGTCTAGGCTCAGGCTTTTCCTCCGATCTGTGCTGCGGCCAGACTAAAGCCTGCACGAACTCAGGTAGTGTTTAATCTGACGGTCTTCAGGCGGAGATAGGTTTGTCCCGGACCATTATGTTTGCCGACGTGGCCAGCCAGACGCTGGTGACTGACGCATGGTCCCTGCCTTTATTGGAATGATTTTGGATGGCCCAAACGACGGGCTGATGAGTAAGACGATCATAAGAGCGGATGAACACTTGGTTGATCTTTCTCGTCTGGATCCACCTCTCTGCTTTCCCCCGCCCCTATCGAGGCCGTCACCGCGGACCTGTCGACCTAAAAGACCAGTCTGCCCCGTGACTGACGCTGCGCATGCCGGATGGCGCACGCACAGATGTATCTTTGGAGAGACTGCAAAGTGTGTTGTGCGTGATGCACCAGAGCACGATGGGGTTTGGCGCCTTGAACGCGAAAAACGCCTCGCGCACTAAAGCTAGGGCGAGAGCTGCGTCGTGTCTGTATTGTGTGGGTATTTTGGTTGCGGGGGCAGGATTTGAACCTGCGGCCTTCAGGTTATGAGCCTGACGAGCTACCGGGCTGCTCCACCCCGCGGGGGTGGTGGTGTGTTTTGTGGGGTGGATCAGGGGACCTGGCGGCGACCGACTTTTCCGCATCTTGAGATGCAGTATCATAGGCGCTGGGGCGTTTCACGGCCGAGTTCGGGATGGGATCGGGTGGAAGTCTCCCGCCATAGCCACCAGGTCTTCTGATCCACCCGACAACTGTGTGTCGGTGTGGAGGTTGGTGTTTGTGTATGATGAGTGTGATTGCGTGGATGATTGCTATGCATGTGTATGCTCTCTTTTGGAGAGCGTTGTGTGAGCGATATGGGCGATTAGGACCGGTTAGCTTCACGTGTTACCACGCTTCCACACCCGGCCTATTGACGTGATGGTCTTTCACGGCCCTGTGAGACCTAGTTTTGAGGTGGGTTTCCCGCTTAGATGCTTTCAGCGGTTATCCCGTCCATACTTAGCTACCCGGCTGTGCCGCTGGCGCGACAACCGGTACACCAGAGGTATGTTCATCCCGGTCCTCTCGTACTAGGGACAAATCCTCTCAAGTCTCATACACCCACGGCAGATAGGGACCGAACTGTCTCACGACGTTCTAAACCCAGCTCACGTACCACTTTAATCGGCGAACAGCCGAACCCTTGGGACCTGCTCCAGCCCCAGGATGTGATGAGCCGACATCGAGGTGCCAAACCTCCCCGTCGATGTGGACTCTTGGGGGAGATCAGCCTGTTATCCCTAGAGTACCTTTTATCCGTTGAGCGATGGCCCGTCCACGTGGGACCACCGGATCACTATGGCCGACTTTCGTCTCTGTTCGAGCTGTCACTCTCACAGTCAGGCGGGCTTATGCCATTGCACTCGACAGTCGGTTTCCGACCGACCTGAGCCCACCATCGCGCGCCTCCGTTACACTTTGGGAGGCGACCGCCCCAGTCAAACTGCCCACCATGCAGGGTCCCGGACCAGGCTAGACTGGTCTCGGTTAGACATCAGAAAAATTCAGGGTGGTATTTCAAGGACGGCTCCACCGGTACTGGCGTCCCGGGTTCGTAGCCTCCCACCTATCCTACACAGGATGTCTCTGATGCCACTGCAAAGCTGCAGTAAAGGTTCATAGGGTCTTTCCGTCTGACCGCGGGTACCCCGCATCTTCACGGGGAATTCAATTTCGCTGAGTCGATGCTGGAGACAGTGGGGAAGTCGTTACGCCATTCGTGCAGGTCGGAACTTACCCGACAAGGAATTTCGCTACCTTAGGACCGTTATAGTTACGGCCGCCGTTTACCGGGGCTTCAATTCAATGCTTGCACATCTCCTCTTAACCTTCCGGCACCGGGCAGGCGTCAGGCCGTATACGTCGTCTCTCGACTTCGCACAGCCCTGTGTTTTTACTAAACAGTCGCTACCCCCTGGTCTGTGCCACCCGCCTATGGTTGCCCACGGACGGGTCTCGCTTATCCCGAAGTTACACGAGCAATTTGCCTAGTTCCTTCAGCATCGTTCTCTCAAGCGCCTTGGTATTCTCTACCAGTCCACCTGTGTCGGTTTCGGGTACGGTCTATACGCCAGAGCTATTTCCTGGAATGCTCCAAAAGCCTGGTCAATCCAATAAGACCAGACAACATATCGCATTCGTCACTTCTGGCAGGCCCAGTAATATTCAACTGGTTCCCATCGACTACGGCTTTCGCCCTCGCCTTAGGGGCCGGCTCACCCTGCGTGGATTAACCTTGCGCAGGAACCCTTGGACTTTCGGCGACAGTGTTTCTCGCACTGTTTGTCGCTACTCATGTCAGCATTCGCACTTCCGATATCTCCAGAGAGGGTCACCCCGTCTCCTTCGCAGACCTACGGAACGCTCCGCTACCGCGCATATCAAAGATATGCACCCACAGCTTCGGCACGTGGCTTGAGCCCCGTTACATTTTCGGCGCAGGGTTTCTATTAGACCAGTGAGCTATTACGCTTTCTTTAAAGGATGGCTGCTTCTAAGCCAACCTCCTGGTTGTTTTGGAATCCCCACATCCTTTCCCACTTAGCCACGATTTGGGGGCCTTAGCTGGTGGTCTGGGCTGTTTCCCTCTCGACAATGGACCTTAGCACCCACTGTCTGTCTGCCACGCTCATACTCCTCGGTATTCGGAGTTTGGTTAGGTTTGGTAAGACTTTGGGTCCCCCTAGCCCATCCAGTGCTCTACCCCCGAGGGCAATACGTGACGATCTACCTCAATAGATTTCGCGGAGAACCAGCTATCTCCGAGTTTGATTGGCCTTTCACCCCTAGCCACAGCTCATCCCCGACTTTTTCAACAGGCGTGGGTTCGGCCCTCCAGTGCGTGTTACCGCACCTTCAGCCTGGCCATGGCTAGATCACTCGGTTTCGGGTCTTCTGCCAGCAACTCATTCGCCCTATTCAGACTCGCTTTCGCTACGCCTACACCTACCGGCTTAAGCTCGCTGCAAACAGAAACTCGCTGACCCATTATACAAAAGGTACGCCGTCACCCCATAAGAGGCTCCGACTGCTTGTAGG